>JBEEMF010000073.1:0-24940 GCA_041192805.1 Bacteroidota bacterium
GTGAATTCTTTAAGGAACAGATAGTAACCAGGGAGCCTATTTATCAAAGATTGCAACGAATCAAGCCAGGGATTACGAGTTGGGGGCAAATTAAATATGGCTACGCGAGCAATGTCGACGAGATGATCGACCGCATGAAATACGATATTTTATACCTAGAAAATATGTCATTGGGATTAGATTTCAAAATCATGCTTTACACTGCTTTGATTATGATTCAAGGTCGAGGCAAATAAGACCATTTTCTTCCTAATTTTGTATCAAGCTAAACATGATGCAATTCGCCTATTAGACGCGCAATTAACCGCATTAGATTATGGCTTTCAACGACAAGAATCGGGAATCAATTATTTGTATTATTTGGGTTGGTTGAGAATGCGATAAGTCATCCCTTAATTCGTTGTTAATTTGTGGATAATACCTATCCCATTTCCGCTGTAATCGCGGGGTTTTAAGGTATTTTTACGAATCAATTAATAACAACAAAGTCAGATGACGGAAGATTTAAGTAGAGCGAATTATGACGCGGACAATATTCAGGTATTAGAAGGGTTAGAAGCGGTTAGAAAAAGACCTGCCATGTACATTGGTGATATCAGCGCGAAAGGCTTACATCACTTGGTTTACGAGGTGGTTGATAACAGTATCGACGAAGCGTTAGCGGGTCACTGTAAAAATATCAAAGTTTTCATTTTGCCAGGCAATGCCATTCGCGTTGAGGACGATGGTCGTGGTATCCCTACCGGATTACACACCAAGGAAAATCGCAGTGCGTTGGAAGTGGTAATGACGGTATTGCACGCTGGAGGTAAATTCGACAAGGATACGTATAAAGTATCAGGTGGTTTGCACGGTGTGGGTGTGAGTTGTGTGAATGCACTTTCAACCGATTTAAAAGTTACCGTTTACCGCGAAGGCAAAATCTTCCAACAAGAATACAAAATCGGAAAACCTCAATATCCGGTAAAGGAAATTGGTGTTTCTGATCGTAGAGGTACAGTGGTTGAATTCACGCCAGACAATACCATTTTCCAAGTTACTGAATACAACTTCGATACGCTTCAAAATAGATTGCGTGAATTATCGTACTTGAACAAAGGAATCCGTTTGTCGTTGTGCGATGAGCGCGAAGCCGAAGAAGATGGTTCTTTCCGCAGCGTTGAATACTACAGCGAAGGCGGTTTGAAAGAATTCGTAACCTTTATAGATGGAACTCGTGAGAAATTGATTCCCTTCCCAGTATATGCTGAAAGCGACAAGCATGGCATTCCAGTGGAGATTGCTTTCCAGTACAATACGGGTTATGCAGAGAACTTACACTCCTATGTCAACAACATCAATACAATCGAAGGTGGAACGCACGTAGCGGGCTTTAGAAGGGCCTTAACGCGTACGTTGAAATCCTATGCTGAACGGATGAAGTTGCTTGAAAAAGTAAAAATCGAAATTTCAGGCGATGACTTCCGCGAAGGATTAACCGGTGTGATTTCTGTTAAGGTTCAAGAACCACAATTCGAAGGTCAGACCAAAACCAAGTTGGGTAATAACGAGGTAATGGGTGCCGTTGATATGGCCGTGGGTGAAATGCTCGACAACTACTTGATGGAAAATCCCAAAGAAGCTAGAATTATTGTCGACAAAGTAATCATCGCCGCCCAAGCACGTGCCGCAGCAAGAAAAGCGCGCGAAATGGTGCAGCGCAAAGGTGCAATGAGCGGAATGGGATTGCCAGGTAAATTGAGTGATTGCTCTAAGACCGATCCTGCAGCTTGTGAAATATTCTTGGTAGAGGGAGATTCAGCGGGTGGAACTGCCAAGCAAGGTCGTGACCGCGAATTCCAAGCGATCCTTCCTTTGAGAGGAAAAATATTGAACGTTGAGAAGGCTTTGGAGCACAAAATCTACGACAATGAAGAGGTAAGAAATATGTTCACGGCCATGGGGGTTCACATTGGAACCAACGAAGAAGGCGAAAAGGAACTAAACCTTTCCAATTTACGATATCATAAGATTGTTATCATGACGGATGCCGACGTGGATGGTTCGCACATCAGAACCTTGATCCTTACATTGTTCTTCCGCCACATGAAAAAACTAATCGAAAACGGTCACTTGTATATCGCAACGCCTCCTTTGTATTTGGTTAAGAAAGGCAAAGAAAGCAGATATTGCTGGGATGATAACGGACGTGATATCGCCATTAAAGATTTGGCAAAAGGCGGTAATGAGGACAGCGTAGGCGTTCAACGATACAAAGGTTTGGGTGAAATGAATGCCGAACAGTTGTGGGAAACTACTATGGATCCGTCTAGAAGAACTTTGAAGCGTGTGGCATTGGATAGCGCAGCCGAAGCTGATAGAATTTTCAGTATGTTGATGGGTGACGATGTTCCGCCTCGCAGAGAGTTTATCGAAGCAAACGCGAAATACGCCAAGATCGACGTATAACGATTTGGGATTTTCTCCCATAAAATACTTTATGAATTATTGAAATCGAATGGCCCTGGAAGGGGTCATTCTTTTTATCCACTGCACCGGAATCAGAGCGGCCATCACACTTGCCAGAAGTACGCCCAAGTTGACAATCACGATAGCCCAAGGATTGAGATCAACCATTACGTATTGCACAAAGTACACGTCTTGGTTTAGGGTTAAAAAGTGTGTTTGCTGTTGTATCACACAGAGTAGAACGGCCAAGGCATCACCAATAAGCAAACCCAATCCAACGATGTAAGCACTTTGCCAAAGGAATATGCGTTGTAGGCTACCAATGCTACTTCCCATGGCTTGGGCGATGCCAATAAACGATGTTTTTTCAACCATCAGAATTAATAAGATTGTCGACATAGCAATAAGTGCTACCAAGGCCATAAGGGTTAGGATGACCCATACGTTTGTGTTTAGGATAGCCAGCCAATCATAGATTTGTCGGTGAAACTGTCTTGAATCCGAAATACGCAATTCACCCGCGGCAGTTTGCATTGAGATTGCAGCAAGGTTGATGGGAGAATATTTTGACTCCCAGAGTTCAATTTCTGTAAAACCGGCTTTGGGTTTGAGGTATTTCTGCACTAGGGTAAGCTCCGCGTATACCACTTGGTTGTCGATTTGCTCAATCCCAGTTTCAAATATTCCGGCGATGAGCGGCCGCGCTGCGCGCGGCCGCCCCCTACCCGACGAATCCTCCACAAAAAATACGAACGTGGCTCTTTCGCCAGTATCCAACTGTAATCGCGCCGAAAGCGACTTAGATATAAATACCCAAGGCTCATTATCAATCACAGCCGAATCCAATTGCCTCAGCAAAAAATCATTCATACAATAATGAAAATCATCGTAGCTCATCCCCTTCGCCACAACCCCATCAATATCCACATCACCCTTTATAATTCCTGCCTTACTAGCAGATATCGCCGCCCTTTCAATGCCCATAACCTTAAGCTCCGAAGCATTTGCGTTTTTCACAAATTCAGGCACAAATTGCGCCCCCACAACCAACGGATCCGCCCCTTCCATATTCGCCGCATGGTCTATGATGTAATTTCCATGAACCTTCACTATCTTGTCCTTGATTCCATTTTGAAATCCTTTCACTGTGGCAATCGTAACAATCATGGTCGCCACGCTCAACGAAACTGCAGAAATTGCCAAACGCATCATATTTTTGGAGAATGAATTATCACCCTCCTTTATCAATCGAAACGCTATGAATCTGACCCAAGACACTATTGCTTTCAAAGGTAGGAAGCATCGATTGAAAATGACATTACAATTTTCATGGCTTTTATTATTTGTATTTACGGGGATTCACTTGGTTCAAGCCCAAAAATCAAAGCCCGTCACCGAACCCAATTCCCCAACAAACTCGGCACAAATCCTGTCTCCCGCCGCAAAGCCTCATAGCATTTACAATCCCAACGCCCAAACTTCACTCCCCATTTCCGTTGGCGCTGAGAATACTTCGGCCTATTTGTCGATGCTAAGCGGCAAAAAAGTGGGCATCGTCGCAAACCCAACCTCAAAAATCGGTAATACCCATCTTGTCGACACGCTTAAAAAACTAGGTGTCAAAATCGTGATGGTTTTTGCACCAGAACATGGATTTAGGGGCGATGCGGAAAATGGCGCCCACATCGAAAATGGCGTGGACCAAAAATCGGGGCTTACAGTGGTTTCACTTTATGGAAGTCATATAAAGCCGAGCCCAAACGATATGAAGCAGCTAGATGTGGTTCTGTTTGATATTCAGGATGTTGGCACTAGATTCTACACCTACTTAACTACGATGCACTATGTGATGCAGGCCTGCTCAGAGCAAAACAAACCCTTAATCATTCTAGATAGACCCAATCCCAATGGCTATTTCGTGGCCGGACCCATTTTAGAACCAAAATTCAAAAGCATGGTGGGCGTGCATCCAATACCCATCGTTCACGGAATGACCTTGGGCGAGCTCGCAAAAATGATCAATGGCGAAGGCTGGTTGAAAGATTCGGCTCATCCAAACATCAAACCTTGCAAACTCACTGTGATTTCCTGCGGCAATTACAATCACAACAGAGCCTATCGCTTACCCGTGCCGCCATCACCCAATCTTCCCTCAGAAAGCTCAATATACCTATATCCTACACTTTGTTTGCTCGAAGGCACCAATGTGAGTATGGGGCGAGGAACCGACAAACCTTTTGAGTGCTTTGGTGCGCCATGGTTATCGCAAGGAACCTATTCGTTTGTTCCAAGGGCGATTCCTGGAAAATCTTTGAACCCTCCTTACATTGGCGAAAATTGCAAAGGGGTATTGCTGAGCGACTTTGCTTCGGGATATTTGATATCCTATCGGAATTTGTACATCGACTGGATGATCATGCTGTACCAAGAATGTCCCAATAAGTCGCTGTTCTTCAATTCATTTTTCAATAAACTCGCAGGAAACGCTTGCCTACAGCAGCAAATCATATCGGGCAAGAGCTCCATGGAAATTCTGCAAAGTTGGCAACCCGGAATCGATACTTTTTTGATCAAACGCAAGCCCTATCTACTTTATCCTTACCAACCCGAATGGGGTATTTATTGATTGTTGTATCTTTGTGAAATGAAAACCATTTTAAGCATTTTCGTCGCCGTTTTAGCGATTTCTTGCACGCAAACCGCAAATCAAATTGGCAAACCTGTGAATACCAGCGACGCTGTGTCTGTGAATGTGGGTCTAGAGAATTTCAAGAAAGATGGCAAAGCCGAAGCCGTATTATTCGGAAAAGTGGATGAAGTATGTCAGTCCGAAGGTTGCTGGTTCACCTATCAAACCGAAACCAAAAATATCACTGTGGATTTTGGCGATGCATTTACGGTTCCCAAGAACATTGGGGCCAAGGATTTGTATGCGGTGGGACATTTTTACAACGATACCACTGAGGATAAAATAGCAGTGGTTAAATTCCACGCCGACGGGGTAAAATTTAAATAATGTAAATTACGATTCAACTTGGAATCGAAAACCCTATAAAATGAATCATCTTGTGGGGAATTGATTGATTGATTGATTGGCTATCAACGCGAAAGGGCACCCAATGGGTGCCCTTTCGCGTTGATGATATAGTTGCCCTAAATGGGAATCCTATTACTTGATTTCAAAAGTATTCATAAAGGCTGTCGTGAAATTACCCGCCCTAAAATCAGGATCGCGCATCAATTGCAAATGCAATGGAACCGTAGTTTTCACACCTTCAATAATGAATTCGCCCAGAGCACGCTCCATCTTCACAATCGCTTCATCGCGGGTTTGAGCCGATACAATCAACTTAGCGACCATGGAATCGTAGTATGGAGGAATGGTATAACCAGCGTAAATATGTGTATCCACACGAACTCCATGTCCGCCCGGACGGTTCAATTGGGTGATCTTACCTGGGCAAGGTCTAAAGTTGTTATGAATATCCTCGGCGTTAATCCGACATTCGATGGCATGTTTGGTAGGATAATGATCTTTTCCAGAAATGGGAACACCAGCAGCGATTAAAATCTGCTCTTTCACCAAATCATAGTTAATCACTTCCTCTGTTACCGGATGCTCCACCTGAATACGAGTATTCATTTCCATAAAATAGAAATTGCGGTGCTTATCAACCAAAAACTCTACCGTTCCAACGCCCTCGTAATTGATGATCTGAGCTGCTGCTTTTGCGGCCTCACCCATTTTCTCACGCAATTCTGGCGTCATGAATGGCGATGGTGTCTCTTCAAGCAACTTCTGGTGACGACGTTGAATGGAACAGTCGCGCTCACTCAAATGACAAACTTTTCCGTATTGATCTCCAGCGATTTGAATTTCGATGTGACGTGGGTCTTCGATGTATTTCTCCATGTACAAACCATCGTTTCCGAAGGCTGCACCGGCTTCTTGCTTCGCACTATGCCATGCTGGTTCTACTTCTTCGTCTTTCCAAACGATGCGCATACCACGACCACCACCACCAGCAGTTGCCTTCATGATAACGGGGTAACCGATTTCATTGGCGATTTTGATGGCTTCAGTAAAGCTAGACAATAAACCTTCCGAACCAGGAATGGTAGGCACGCCGGCCTTTTTCATAGTATCCTTTGCGTTGGACTTATCGCCCATTTGGTCGATTTGTTCCGGTGTGGCACCAATAAACTTGATACCATGATCACGACAAAGTGCAGAAAATTTGCTGTTTTCAGACAAAAATCCATATCCCGGGTGAATTGCATCGGCGTTAGTTATTTCAGCAGCCGCTAGGATGCGCGACATAGAAAGATAACTATCCTTACTCTGAGGTGGGCCAATACAAACGGCTTCATCAGCAAAACGAACGTGCAAACTTTCACGATCTGCTGTAGAATAAACGGCCACTGTTTTAATCCCCATTTCCTTACAGGTACGGAGTATGCGAAGAGCAATCTCACCGCGGTTAGCGATTAAGAGTTTTTTAAACATAATTATTTTGATTAGGCGGGTTCAACCAAGAATAAAGGCTGATCGTATTCCACAGGACTAGCGTTATCAACCAAAATCTTAACAATCTTACCACTTACTTCACTTTCGATTTCATTGAACAACTTCATTGCCTCAATGATACAAACTACTTTACCAGAGCTCACATCATCGCCAACATTTACAAATACAGGAGAATCAGGATTGGCAGTACGATAAAAAGTACCAACCATGGGCGATTTGATGGTAATCAAATTGTCAGCCTTGGGTTCAGCTACCGGCGCACTGGGTGCTGCTGCAACAGGTGCTGAAATGGCAACAGGCGCTGGCGCTGCTTGCATTGCGACAGGTGCTGGGGTATATTGAGCAGTGGTAAATTGAGCCGGGTTCTTTTTGATAAGTAGTTTAAAATCTTTTTGATTGATTTCTACTTCATCTACACCTGCAGTTGAAACAAATTTAATCAGTGCTTGAATCTCTTTTATGTCCATAGTTTTTTGATAAAATGATTCTGCAAATAAAACCAAAAATGAGCAAAAACGACCAAAAAAGGCATGTTTTTTACCAATAATCGCCTAAAATGACCTAAAAAATGGTCAAAAACGTCAAAAACTGGTCAATTCGTTTTAGAACCGATATGCCAATCCGCCTTGAATAATTGCTTTTGCAGCCCCAACCTCACCAAACAGCATCAATGATTTATAAATATCGCCTCTTAAGCCAAAAGTAAAATCACCGCCTACAGACGGAACACGGGCCAAAGTTAAACCTAAGTCATTTATATTTTTTCCAAAAAAAGGATTGTTACTATTAACCGAAATGTTATTTCCTCTGATTCCCATGCTTACTCCAATATAACATTGCAGTTTATCGTCTGGATTAAAGAAATAATTATAACGAATATTGCAACTCGTACTACTATATTTCACCCCAACCGATGTCTGTACAATACTACCCATATCGGTTAAAAAAAAAGAATCTTTCACATCCCCGTTGATCGAAAAAGTGTTGTGCGCGATATTCAATCCTAAGGAATGTCTGGGCTTTAAACGATATTCCACTTTAAAAAAGCTAATGGGCGATTTCGACACTTTCACGTTGATTAATTCTGCATTTGGATCTGTTGGAATGGTACTTTCAAGAGATTTGAGTACCGCGTAGATCAAATTACCTCGTCCATACCCATACGCCACAGTAAGAAAATTTTCGTTGACAGGAGCCACTTGCGCCTGATTCTCTGAAGGATTCCTAGATTGATCCGTAGGATTAGTTTGAGCATTCGCTGTGGAGCAGAAAAAACCCGCACAATACATCAGGGTAGTAGCTAATATTTTTTTCATGGCTTTACAACGGAATGTTACCGTGTTTCTTCTTAGGATTATTTTTCACCTTATTCTGTAGCATATCAAACGCCTGAATCAAACGCGCACGTGTTTCTTCTGGCAAGATAACTTCATCTACAAAACCGCGCGCTGCAGCCCTGTATGGATTGGCAAAAAGATCGCCGTATTCCTTTTCCTTCTCTTTCCAAGCGCTTTCACGATCGTCAGAAGAATCGATTTCTCGTTTAAAAATAATTTCTGCAGCGCCCTTGGCGCCCATTACCGCAATCTCCGCCGTGGGCCAAGCAAAATTCATATCCGCACCGATGTGTTTGCTGTTCATTACATCATAAGCGCCACCGTAGGCCTTGCGCGTAATGACAGTAATCCTTGGCACCGTTGCTTCACTAAAGGCATAAAGCAATTTCGCACCGTTGGTAATAATAGCATTCCATTCTTGGTCGGTCCCAGGCAAGAACCCCGGAACGTCTTCCAGTACCAACAAAGGAATATTAAACGCATCGCAGAAACGCACAAAACGAGCCGCTTTCTGTGAACTATGAACATCCAATACACCCGCCAAAAACGCAGGCTGATTGGCTACAATTCCTATACTTTTTCCTGCCAATCGGGCAAACCCGACAACAATATTTTCGGCATAAGAGGCATGTACTTCAAAAAATGAATCCGCATCCAAAATCCCCTGAATCACCTCTTTCATATCGTAAGGCTGATTGGGATTCTCAGGAATAATATCCATCAAACTCTCCCGTGTCTCATTCCCTCCGTGATATGGCAATGGCATGGGTTTTTCTTCACAATTTTGGGGTACATAAGAAAGCAATTTGCGCAAATTCTGTATGCAAACCACCTCATTGGGAGCCGTCATGTGCGCCACACCACTTTTTGAACCGTGTACCGAAGCACCACCTAAATCCTCACTACTCACATCTTCATTAGTCACCGTTTTTACCACGTTGGGCCCAGTAACAAACATGTAACTGCTATTTTCAACCATAAAGATAAAGTCGGTCAAGGCAGGAGAATAAACAGCCCCGCCGGCACAAGGTCCCATGATAGCCGATAGTTGAGGAATCACACCGCTGCTTTGAACGTTGCGATAAAAAATATCAGCATAACCGCCCAAAGAAACCACACCCTCTTGGATGCGAGCACCACCAGAATCATTCATTCCTATGATCGGAGCGCCATTGGCCAATGCCATTTCCATGATTTTGCAGATTTTCTCCGCATGGGTTTCACTCAACGATCCACCAAAAACAGTAAAGTCTTGCGAAAACACATAAGTAGTTCTGCCATTCACTTTCCCATAACCTGTCACTACACCATCACCCAAGAATTGCTGTTTCTCCATACCGAAATCGGTACTGCGATGGGTAACAAAAGCACCCACTTCGCAAAAACTGCCTTCATCCATGAGCAACGCAATACGCTCGCGGGCCGTTAACTTGCCCTTTTTGTGTTGAGCATCAATACGAGTTTGTCCACCACCCAAAGATGCTTCCTCGCGTTTTTGAATTAATATTTGTCTACGAGAATCCATAAATTTCATAATTAAACCACCCAATAAAAATTAGGTAGCACTGTCAAGATTAGTCTTTTGGCGAATCTTTCAACGATGCCAAATCAAATAACAATGAAAAACGCATTTGATTTTGCAAAGGATGTCGACTCGCAAAAGGCACCAAATATGCGGCATTCACTGTAAATGTTTGATACTTCAACCCAATACCCAATGTTCCGTACTGTCTGCCACCCTTCGTCTTTGATTCGTAAAATACGCCACCGCGAATGGTAAACTTATCGTCGTAGATATATTCTGCACCACCACTCAACATATATTCATTTAACTCTTCCTTCAACCCACCTGGAGCGTCATAGAAAGATTGAATCATTCCTTGAACTACGTTCACATCAGGATCACTGCCAGTATACTGACGAACATCCGAAACACCATTAAATATTACTGAATCTTCACCTTTGTAATTAACCAAATAATAAGGGCGCGTTGGAACCAATAATTTATTGATGTCCGCATACACATTGATGGTGTTATAATCGTCAATTTTATGGCTGTAACCCACACCCATCTTTAAATTGGTTGGAACAAAATCACGCTTCTCTTTTGAAGAATACGTCATTTTAGAACCGATGTTTTGAATATTCAATCCAAATTGGATTTTATCATAACCGCCATTGCTCGACTTCACTTCGGTTTTGTAAAGCAAATTGACATCTCCAGCACCACCAGTCGCAGCCTTGTAGTCGATACCATTATAAGCTCTGTTACCAGTAAGATTAGAGTATACAAAACGTAAATTCACTCCCATGGAGAACTTTTTGGTAAACTGGGTTGCATATCCGCCATCTAAAGCAAATTCATTGGGTGTAAACTGACCCGTTGGGTTACCATCAAAATCGGTGAATTGGATATTACCCAAAGAGAAGTATCGCATCGCGCCAGAAACTGCACTGTTGGCACCAACTTTACTGTAACCTGTCAAATAGCTAAAGCCAACATCGCTTACTAAATTTCTAAGCCAAGGAGCATAAGACATGGAAAATCCTGTTTTATTCTTAGCATTGATCAAATTGGCCATATTCCAACTACCACTGTTGGCATCTGGATCAAATAGAGCCACCCCAACATCACCCATGGCTGCAGAACGACTATCGGGTGTAATTGTGAGGAAAGGAACCATCGTAGTTACTGTATTCAACTGACCTGCCAACTCTTTGGAACTCAATGGTCTATTTTGGGATTGCAAAAAACCCCATGAAGAAATTGTAAAAAGCGCTATTGTTGCAGTTTTTTTCATAATGCTTATTGGCAAAAATATGTTATCGGTTTTGTGCATCCTAATGGTACGTTAAAGATATTTGGTTAAAACGAATATTATCTTGAATCATTCTATCTATAGTTTGATGAATTTCCCACCCACACTTTGTTTCAATCCGTCTTCCGTTGTTAATATAATTTGATAGAAATAAATTCCGCCCATTAGCTGACCACCACTGTGTGACCGTCCATCCCAAACCATTGCATCAACTTTGTTTTGGGCCGACTCGAGCCACGCTCCACCCTGCTGAACTTCCCTCCCAGCAGCATCATACACAAACCACTTTGAAGTAATATTCTCCCCCGGCAATGTATGTCGTACCGAAACAGTAAATGGCTGCGACCCCGAACCGTCACGACCGTCAAACGGCACCGGAAAAGCACTGGATTCTGTAATTTCAAATGTCCGCGGCGGTATCACCAAACACTCCACCGAACCTTTGCCTCCATTGTTGTAAATATCCCATGCCTTACAGGTTAGGAAGTGTTTACCAGGCTGCAAACCATTGAGAGGAATCCTCACTGTTCCTGTGGTATACGAATTGACATCATAAGAAAAATAATCGTTTAGTACATAAGAGTGTTGGTCTTCCGTCCCTTCATCGATTACCAGTAACAAATCACGACCGATTCCAGCCCCAGTTGCATTGATACCATCCTTATCAAAGATACGCGCTACAAAATCCACATCACGAGCAACCTTACCGCCGCTAATAAATGTGGTATCCTGCATAAAAGCTCGAACCACTGGGCCCTCTGTGCCTGGATTGATGCCCACTTCACTGCCCCCGATGATAAATTGCCAAGATCCGGCGGCATCCGTTTCGCCATTATGGGCATAAAATTTGGCTACACCAATCCCATAGTTGTATGATATGTCTTTGGGTACCGAAAAAACCAATTGGAAATCCCCATTCTTCACAGAAACTTGGCCATTGAACAAAACACCAGATTGTTCCAAAAATGGAACAGGCGAAGTACTTTTGTCGTTGTTCAAAGTAAATTTCTGCGATGGCTTATCGAATACTTTCACCCACATCGTACCATTGAATTTGTTAAACTTGCCTACCAATCTTTCATTAACGTGTCCTTTTAAGGTAATGACAGAAAATGCTTTCACTGTATCGCGAAAGGCACTCAGCGATTTGCCATTCACACTATCTACGGCAATGATATGCTTGGGAAAAGCTATGGGCATACTTGCATCACCCAAAAGGGCAAATTTGTTATCTTCTGTATTGTATGGTGGCGGTCGATTTTTCATTTTCTGAAACACTTCGCCCAGTGTAGGAATGGGTTCGTTGGGTTTCGGAAATCCGTATTTTGTCCAGAAGTCGCTGTTGATTTGTGTATTTCCACTCACATAAACCAAACGCGTAGTGCTCATTAGGGCAATTGCACCGCCTTTTGGATTTAGCAACGATAACACGCCTGCGCTTTTGCTCTTTGGATCATCGTATTGACTAAATTCACAGGTAGCGGTAAACATGATGGGCATTCGATTGGCATTTTCCCAACTGTTGATCATTGGAATATCCAAAAACGATTCTTGTGCCCAGCCCTTAATACCGCCATGACCTTGATAGTTAACAAACAAAACGCCGTCCTTCATACTTCGATTAATTGCCGCACTCATATCCGGGTAACTTTCATTGTTGCCCGTTGTAGACTGTTTGAAGGCATCTGAATAAAGCTTATTGACGTTCAGATAGGGGTAAAACTGATTTATGTATTGGGCATTCTTCTCACTTTCCAGAACGAATTCAGTTTCCCAACCCTCATCGGCATCGTCGCAAGCAAAGGCAATATTCGATCTCCATGGACCCAAGGCCAAGGGGCTACTATAACGCTTGAGTTTTTCCACCACACCCATAGCATCCTCATTTGTATAACAGGGTATTCTTCCAACCGGAATAGTGAGTTTTGATTTGATAATTTCTGGATCACCTTCAGCAGAATCAAGGTAACCTAAGAAATCGTCTAAGGAAAAATTGGCGTTGTTGTTATATGATTGATAAACGGGAACGAAGTTGGTATTATCCACTAAACGATTTTGCATGTCGTAGGATGCAGCACCAAAGAGCGTCACAAATCGCAGTTTCACACCCAGACTTTCCGAATATTTATACTGCCAACGCAAATAGTTCCTGATGGCGACCAAATCCTGCATTCCGCCAGAAAATTCATTGTAAATTTCTTGTGGAGTAATTACAACCGTTTTGAAATTGGTTGGGGCCGCCTCTCTAAATGCTTTTAATGCATTGGCTGCCTTGGTGAAATTGGGATGTGTTATGATGACAAACTCGTACGCCCCTTGAAAAGCAATATTCTGATTTGATAGTACTTTGATCAATTTAGGCTTCAAAAAATCGTTTGCATTGGGATCGAAACATATAAATGTATGATGATCGGTTTTACTTTTCAGCAACATCGACAATTTACTACCCGAAACCGGCTGCAGAGTCATTGAGGCAGGTAGAACCGGGACCGACACATTCCAGACTTTACAATTTAGGCTGCTTGATGCGAATTCATAGGCCAGATTGCTTGGGTCAGACGCCATTTGAGCATGCCTTATAAATGAAGTAGATGTGGGCGTGATCGTAATTTTGGATGAGGGTTGTTTATCTGGCGAAGACGACGTGATTTCGAAAAAGTCTAAAAATCCATACGATTTGGTATTGGGACGATTGAGTTTAAACTGAAGATTTACGGCACCACCCACCACGGGGACTCTAAATACTCTTTCTAGGTATGTATAATTTTCATAACTGCCATAAATCGCTCTCAAATTGTAACGGAAGTACTTTCCATTGGCATTTACAACCAAAGAACCCGTATCGTCGATCATTGTAGCGGCAAAAGCAATTTTCACCCACACCGAATCTACATAAGAAGGGACATTGGTAATAAAACTCCGATTTGTTGTCTCATTACCAAACTTTTCACCAAACCATGTCCGACCCATTCCAGCGGGATTTACTAGGTCTGTATCGTGTTTTAAATAGATTTCATTCCCTGAGTATGTGGTTGTGATGGCACCTACAAAGCCGGGTTGATCTTGAATTCGCTTGCCTTTTTTAGCATCACTACCTAGTATTAATGTAGTGTTGACAGCATAAAAATTGTTAAAACTCCTGTACTCATCGGCAGAAAAAATCCAATCCCGGGTTGATTGTCCGTAAAACAAAATGTAATCCCCGTCGTCCCATTTTCCATCCGACTCACCTTCGATAAAAATAGGTATTTCAGGACTTTGAGGGGCTGGCGACGAATAATTCATCTGACTCAATTCAGCCCCTTGAATACCAAACAATTGAAAATTACGGGGATCTGAATTTTGCACATCCAAACCCATCTTGGCGAGCTCGGATTTTGAGATTTTGTGTATTCCAGAATTATCTATTTGCAACTGCGCCCATTTCCCCGAAGCCAAGAAAGACTGAGCTTTCAAGCCAACAATTGGCAAAAAAACAAGGAGGGCTATTAATTTAAAATGAAGCTTCACAGTGATGTAACGTAAAAAATCAAATTTACATCAATTAATTTCGATTTTAATACAAAATTTCAACACCTCGTTGCGATCAACCAAGCAAAGTTTTTGAGTTTTTGCAATATATTTGGCATTGAATCGTTTTTATTTGTAGTTTTGTTAATCATACCATATGAAAAGAGTAATACGTAAAATTAGCTTTGGTTTGTTTGGAGGGCTTGCTCTTCAGCTCCAAGCTCAGGATCCCGAACTCACTCAGTTCTATGCCGCTCCAGTATACACAAACCCAGCATTGGCAGGGTCTGCCGTGTGCGCTTATGGTGCAGCGGGAAGGGTTTCATTGAACTACAGAAATCAATGGCCAAACCTACCAGGAACATTCCGTTCTTTCTGCGCATCATGGGATCAACACATCCCTAGTGTAGGTGGTGGATTGGGAGCCATGGTTTTCCATGACATCGCAGGTTCAGGCTTATTAACGTCTACCACAGTGAGTGGTGTATATTCTTACCTCTTGCCATTGGACAGGGGTAGAATGTATATGCGTTTTGGACTTCAGGGGTCAGTAACCAATAAATCAATCAACTTTGGTCGTTTGAAATTTGCGGATCAAATCAACCCTACTCAAGGTTTTGTATTGCCAACGGGTGAGCAAACGCCTTCAAGCAGTGTGACCTATCCCAATTTTAATGCAGGATGGGTTATGTATACCTCTAAATTTTATATGGGTTTTGCTGCGCACAACGTAAATCAGCCCAATTGGAGTTTTTACAAAAACCCTGATGAAATTTTACCGGTGCGTTTAACTGTTCATGCTGGTGGTGTAATCCCAATGACAAGAAGTCGTTTTGAAGAGAACAATTTCTCTCCTAACGTTTTGTTCATGAAGCAAAGGAATTTTACTCAATTGAATTTGGGTTTCTACGCAAACAAAGGTCCTTTGGTTACCGGTTTGTGGTTCCGCCAGACTTTTGGTGCATACAAAAACTCAGATGCTATCATTATGTTGGTTGGATTCAGAAAGAATCGTTTCAAATTTGGATATAGCTACGACTTCACTGTGAGTGATGGTAGAAGCGCTATCCCTTCAAGTCATGAAATCAGTGCTACAATCGACTGGTGTGTTCCTCCAGGAAGAACGCCTTTCAAACCTTTACACTGTCCAGAATTTTAACAAAAAAGACGTTTTCCACATTTTGATATCGAAAAAGCCCAATGTATCAGTGGCTTTTCTGACGAGAATGTTGAAAAAAAATATATATTTGCAAATAATACACAATATCTGTCGTTATTAATAACTAAGAATGCAAACCGTGTTAACAAAAAATCGCACTTGGATTTGGGCAATCGCAGCCATTGTGGCTACTAGCGCCTGTACTACTAAGAATGTCAGCAAGACCACCGGCCAAGGATATAACAATCCGAAATGGGGTGGATTTGCCAATCCTAAGTACAAAGGACAAGAAACTGGTCCTGGTTTAGTATTGGTTGAAGGTGGATCTTTCACCATGGGATCTACTGAAAAGGATCTTCAATTCGACAATAACAATGCTGAAAGAACAGTTACTGTAAACTCATTCTACATGGATGAAGCAGAAGTAAGCAACTTACAGTACCGTGAATACGTGTATTGGTTGATGCGTACTTATGTCAGCTACCCTGAAGTTTATCAACGTGCACTCCCCGATTCTTTGTGCTGGAGAAGCAAATTGGCTTATAACGAGCCTTTCGTTGAATACTACTTCCGCCACCCTTCTTACAAAGACTATCCTGTTGTTGGTGTAAATTGGTCACAAGCTTCAGAATTTGCCCAATGGAGAACTGAGCGTGTGAACGAAATGATTTTGGATCGTGAAGGCGTTGTTAAGTTTGATATCGTAACTGATAACAACGACGATAACACTTTCCACACTCGCACTTATTTAGCCGGTCAGTATGATTTCATTAAAAAAGGCAAAAAGCCTTTGAGTGACTTCAGCAAGAAGAAGAAGAAAGATCAAAAGCGCTTTAAGGTGTTGATGGAAGATGGAATTATGTTGCCAGAATATCGTTTACCAACTGAAGCTGAGTGGGAATATGCTGCTCAAGCCAACATTGGTGAAGTTACATTCAACAACATCGATCAAAAGAAAATCTATGGTTGGACAGATTATACAATCCGTATCAAGGAAGAGCAGGAGAAAGATCGTGGTAAGATTCGTTTGAATGCCATGGTTGGTAAAGGTGATTTCGGTGGTGTTGCCGGTGGTCCATTAAATGATGGTGGTTTCGTACCTACTCCCGTATTTTCATATTGGCCAAACGCTTATGGTTTGTACAACATGGAAGGCAACGTAGCTGAATGGACAATGGATGTTTACCGTCCGTTATCTCAAGAAGACTTCGATGCGTTCATGCCTTTCCGTGGTAACGTTTACAAGACTTTAGTATTGGATCAGTATGGCGTAATCGAACAAAAAGATTCATTGGGTCGTTTGGTATATCGTGATGTAACTGAGCGTGAAAACGTAAACCGCAGAAACTATAAGAAATCCGACAATATCGGTTTCAAGGATGAAGAGAATTACAACAATGGTGATATGACTTACGAGTACGGTGTTACCTCTTTGGTTAACAACAAAGCCCGTGTTTACAAAGGCGCATCATGGAACGATCGTATCTATTGGGCATCTCCAGGAACCCGTCGTTTCTTAGACGAAAAGCAAAGTCAGTCTAATATTGGATTCCGTTGTGCAATGATTCGCATTGGTTCTCCAGTAGGTAATGGCAAAAAGAAATACAACAACTTGCCTAGCTCTGGTATCGACAAAAAGACCAAGCGTCGCAAATAATTGATTTTAATAAATAACACAAAAAGGGCCGCTCAATGAGTGGCCCTTTTTGTTTCGTGTATATGGTCTTCTATGTACATTGAATCAAAACAAATTTTGGATAATTCTGCATTACATTAAATAGGAAAGGGTTGATCTAAGGAGCACCCGGGGAATCTATATCGAAACACCTAAAAAAAGAAAAGCCCCGTTTCCGGGGCTTTTGTGTGCTCTTAGAGCGAGAAACGAGACTCGAACTCGCGACCCCAACCTTGGCAAGGTTGTGCTCTACCAACTGAGCTATTCTCGCATGAAGGCTGATCCTTCAATCGTGGTGCAAAAATACGTCAATATTTCTTTTCCATCAAGTAGAATCGAAAAAAAAGAAAAAAAGGCAGTCCTGTAAGCCGGGTTCTGTACTCAGGTTTCCCTGAGCTTCTATCATTGATCTGGGATGTTACTCACGCAACACCTCTATCGGTCTACCCTCCTGGCCTGCCGAAGCAATTGAGCGGGCCGCCCAAGACCAGGTTTATTTGACCTTTCAACCCGTAAGGTTTGTCCCAATCCTGAATCACTCCAGAACGAGTGGGCTCTTACCCCACTTTTTCACCCTTACCTCTCGAAAGAGGCGGTTTTGCTTTCTGTGACACTTTCTGTCATCCTAGGCCGAAGCCCAAAATGCCTTCTTATTAGGAAGTACGGCGCCCTTTGTTGCCCGGACTTTCCTATTCGCTTTTACGAATCGATAGAACGGACTGCCAAGTTTCAAAGGTAACACCGAATTTGGTGGAAAACACAAGGCTACATCAATAACGCGATTTCTTATCTTTGTAATCTAGCAGTATGGAAACACAATTTGAGGTAGTCATAGGACTTGAAATTCACATTCAATTACAAACCAAGAGTAAAGCCTTCTCTTCGGATAGTATCGAATATGGCGCCTTGCCAAACACACAGGTGAGCCCCATTAGTCTCGGTCATCCCGGAACACTGCCAATGCATAACCGCGCCGCCATCGACAATGCTATCAAAATGGGATTGGCACTGAATTGTGATATCCGCGAAGTGAATCGTTATTCCCGTAAAAACTATTTCTACGCCGATTTGCCGAAAGGATATCAAATTACACAGTTCGATACCCCATTGTGCGATAACGGTGTCGTACAGATCAAATTAGGCGATGGTACGATCAAAGAAATCCGTCTTACCCGCATCCATATGGAGGAAGACACGGGAAAAAGCATGCACGACCAAGATTTGTATGACACTTTAGTAGATTATAACCGTGCTGGAACAGCCCTCATTGAAGTGGTTACCGAGCCCGACGTTAAATCTGGCGAAGAAGCCTACGCGTTTGTTACTGAAATTCGTCGTTTGGTTAGATACCTCGACATCTGCGATGGAAACATGGAAGAAGGCAGCCTTCGTTGCGATGCAAACATTTCTATCATGCCCAAGGGCAGCAATGTGTTTGGTACCAAGGTGGAAGTGAAGAACATGAACTCCATTTCCAATGTCAAGCGCGCCATCGACTTCGAAATTGCACGTCAGACAGAAGTCCTCAATAGCGGAGGCATAATCCAAGGTGAAACCCGCGGATTTAACGGTCTCAACGGCAGTACGTTTAGCTTGCGTAAAAAGGAAGCCATCAACGATTACCGATATTTCCCGGAGCCCGATTTACCGCCAACCATTGTCACCAAAGAATATATCGCTCAAGTAAAATCAGGGATGCCCGAATTGCCAGCTACCCTTTACAATCGCTTTACGCGTGAGTATGGTCTGAGCGATTACGACGCTTCGGTTTTGGTAGATGATAAGCACAGTGCGCTCTATTTTGAGAAGGTTGTTGGCATATCGCCAAAGTATAAGCAGGTAAGTAACTGGATTTCCGGCCCAATTCGCGGCTATTTGAATGAGAATGCTTTGAGCATGGATGAGTTCCATCTTTCGCCTGGTCAGATTGCTGAGATCATCGAACTGATCGAGTCCAACAAAATCAGTCATACCGCTGCAACGCAACAGCTCTTCCCTGCCCTTACAAAACAAGCGGATTTGTCTCCTACCGCTTTGGTTGAATCAATGGGCTTGGCCAATATCACCGACACTTCTTTTATCGATGAGATTGTTCAGACGGTCTTATCCGAATTCCAAGAAAAAGTGACTGAATACAAAGCAGGAAAAGTGGGCTTGATGGGCTTATTTGTGGGTGAAGTGATGAAGCGATCACAGGGCAAAGCCGATCCGAAAACAGCAAATGCATTGGTAAAACAAGCGTTGGACAGTATTTAAGTTCACAATCATGGGGGCGCCTCAAACATATCTTATTGGCCTTATTTGGCTTTTTTGCGCACCCATTCACGGCCAAAACCGTAATGCCGGAAATACAATGGCGCAACCGATTGATTCCACAAAAGAAGCCAGTTACATCCTACCTAGCAATCTGAAGACACTGAAATTCTTAGATACTTCGTCGAATTTGATCCAGTCCTTTCAGGTCAGTAACATTGCCAATATTTTAGCGACCTATGAAGCGCGGACCTCGAGTGGCCAGACCATCATGCATATTGGTGATGAGCAGGTTGCTAGCTTAGCCACGGGGTTTCATAAGGGCTTGATGGGAAATGCAGCCACACCGGGTCTATTTTTCCCCAGTACTTTGGCTAATTATTCGATTCCCACAGATATAAATACCAGTCATACTGGATTATGGACTTACGCCACCCCTAGCGAAACCAATCGTTTGTTACCTGCTGGCATCACGGGGTATGTCGCACAGACTTCCGAAGCCGGCAGCACTATCACATTACAAATTCCGCCACATTATCAGCGCGTTTCGGATCGATTCATATTGTATTGCGAGCGAAGCGAGATGAGTTTCGACATTATCGTTCAAACATGTTCGGGCAGAAAATCAGACGGCAGCCCTATCAACCCAATAAAAAAAGAATTCCCCACTGGCTCCGCTTTTAGGAACGGAATGGAAAGCATTGAATTGACTCTATCATTGGGAACAAAGGAGATTCTAATCACTTGCAAAAAAAGCCGACCCACCCAACAGAGCTTTACTCTTTGGGGCGCATCGTTAACTAACAGCGCGACACTCCAATTTTACAGCATCGGGATGAGAGGTTCAGGCTATTCAGATTTACTTCGATTGGAGCAGTTCTTTGAACAATTACCCGTGATCAACCCCGATATCATATTACTTGATTTCGGTTTGTATGAGAATTACAGAGCCCAAGAAAGTGAGTCGATTTATCTACGACCCCTAAAAGACTGCTTTGCGAGGCTAAAGGCCTCGGTTCCCTCGGCCAAAATTGTGGTGTGTATTCCCCAAGATTGTATTCGTGGCGGACGTACATTGCAGACGTTTGAGAAATTCGAACAGGCCGTGATCAATCTCTGTAAAACAGAAAAATGTGCTTATTATGATTGGTTCCGCGTTGCCGGCGGAAAATATTCAGCGCAATATTGGGCTGATTACCAATTATTTAAACCCGATGGCCTGCATTTGGAAGAACCTGGAGAAAGCCTAAAAACACAATGCTATGTTTCGGCATTTCAGCAAACCCAGCAGCGTTATGCAAACGGCTACCGTCAGTTCAGCCTACCCGCAGACAGCAGCAAACGTTTGGCATTTAGAACCAGAGACACCCTAAGCAAACACGTATTGGTCTCAGAAGTTTGGCGATACCATGTGGTTAGAAGAGGTGAAACCGCCTATAGAATTGCTTTGCGATACGGAATCACTGTGGTGCAGTTGAAAGAATGGAATCATCTCCGAAATTATAATATTGCGGCTGGCACTAGGCTTAAAGTGGGAAAAATATCCATCGCTACCAAGTCGGACCCCATTCAATCTATTGAAACAAAAGACAGTACCGACGCAGAGTCCAACGCCGATGTTTCAACCATTGGATTGTCCGGCAAACCACAAATAAAAAGTACACCAAAAACGGATAATATCAGTAATCCAAAATCCAATTTGGCCAATCAAAACAAGGAAATTAGTGATACTGCTTCAAACAACTCAGTATCGCCTAAGCCCAATACTAGCCCCGTCCATACCAACATTCCCTCTAAAGTTAAATATCACAAAGTTCAGCCGGGGCAAACGCTTTATTCCATTTCAAAAGCCTACGGCATGGACGTAGAAACGCTAAAACGACTAAATGGTTTGAGGAGCAATAACATAGCCGTTGGTAGACTGCTTAGGGTTCGATAAAAGATGATTAAACCTATGTTCATTGGGTTTCGTCTAATGGTGATTATACCTAATTAATTAATACCGATATTTGTAGAACATGCGCTTTCCTATTCCAGCCAATACGATTTCAAGGTTTTTATTGATCTGTCTATCCGTTTTATTCTCAGTTACTTCAAATGCTCAAGGCGATAACAATCCACCTGCGGGCAGAGGCGATCAAGGCGGTGGAGGGCGAAGCGGGGGCCGCGGAGGATTTAGAGTACTTGGAACGGGAAAAGTGGTTGGATCGAGCGGAAATCCAATATCCGCAGCCACCGTCACCGTCACCATTTTATATCCGAAAAGCATCGAACAGATTGAAAAATCCAATGCCACCAATTTTTCCTGGGCTGATACGATCAACTTTAAACGAAAAAAGTCAACCCTTACCAACGAACAAGGACAGTATCAAATAAATGTCAACCTAAGAGCCTTTGCACCGGAAGGCAGCGATTTCTCTTGGATGATGTCGGAGCTTCAGAACCCCGATTCCAAAGCGTTCTATTTCTTATTGGTGGCCCAACAAAATGATGGCAAAATCACAAGTCAGTGGCTTAATCTGCTGAGTTTGGTCAATCTGAAGCAAATGCCCCCACCCGAAGGCGGTTTTGAATTCAATATTCCCGACATGATTTTGTTGAACAAAGAGGAATCGATGAGTGCGGTGGAAATCAAAACCCAAGCGGTGTTGGTGAAAGGCGACACTACTGAAATCAACGCAAACAACTTCAAAGTTAACCCAGATGCTACGGCAGAGGACCTTGTTGGTAAAATGCCTGGTGTGAGTTCATCAAACGGACAAATTCAGGCCCAAGGTGAGACGGTAAAAAAGGTATTGGTGGATGGCAAGCCCTTCTTCGGCGAGGACCCCAATGCAGCCTTAAAAAACCTTCCCGCAGAAGTGGTTGGGAAAATCCAAATTTACGATGCAAAATCTGAACAGAGTTTATTCTCGGGTATTGACGATGGGAATACCACGAAAACGATGAATATCATCACCAAAAGTCAGTTTCGAAATGGCCTTTTTGGTCGAGGTTTCGCGGGCATTGGCCAATCCATCGAAGGAACGGGAGATCAGACAAAATACAAAGGCGGGATTACAATCAATTCATTCCACGGCAATCGTAGACTCACGTTTCTAAGCCAAATCAACAATATCAACGAGCAGAATTTCTCCTTTGAAGATTTGATGGGAAGTATGGGCAGTGGCGGTATGGGTGGAATGGGAAGTCGCGGCGGTATGGGAAGTCGCGGCGGCATGGGAGGCGGAGGCAATTTCTTTACAGGTAACCAAAGTGGAATTACAACAACGCGTGCGATTGGCTTGAATTACAGTAATCAATGGGGTAAGAATGTAGAACTAAGCGGTAGTTATTTCCTAACCTCCACCGCAAATATCAATAGCACTGAAACAAATCGTAATTACATCGTGGGCGACCTCGCAAATGGCACAATCAATTATTTGGAGACCAACCCAAGTAATACTGATAATTTAAGTCATCGTGCAAATTTCCGCTTGAATTGGAAATTGGATTCTACCAACTCTTTGTTGATCGAGCCGAAGATTTCGTTGCAGCAAAATACCAGTGAAAATCCCCTATCGGCGAACACAATCAATGGTTTGGGCGAAACGATTTCCAAATTATCGAATTTTACCAATACGCAGACGGATGGATATAGGGCATCGAGCAGTATTTTGTATCGACATTCATTCAAAAAGAAAGGTCGCACCTTTTCTACTGAGATCAATCCAGGCATAAACGGACAAGCAGGAAATACGATTCTAGCCAACTCAAATTTTTTCATTTCCGATACCTCTTTGCGAGATCAAAAAACAGATATTTTGAAAAATACCACTACTTTCAGTGGAAACGTAACCCTCACCGAATCGTTGGATTCCAATAATTTTATAGCGGCTACGGTTTCTACCAACATCAACCAGAATAACAATGATCGATTGGCGTATTTAATGGATGCGGCAACATTAGGATATACGAGGTTAGATACTTTCTTTTCAAGTAAATTCATCAATGGGTATTCACAGCACAAAGCGGGGGTAAGCTATCGTTATCAAACTTACAAATGGAACATTACCACTAGTTTAGACGGACAGTTGGCGTTGTTAGACGGACGGCAGTCGATGCCAAAAAACAGCGATTTGTCACGGCAGTTCACTTCCCTTTTGCCCAGTTTTCAGGCTCGATACAATTTGGGAATGAAACGCAATTTGCGGATGAATTACAACACATCAAACAATGCCCCTTCCATTGACCAGTTACAACCGGTAGTAAACAACAACAATACCATGCAGTTGAGTTCTGGCAATCCCATGTTGGTTCAGGACTATCAGCATAGCTTATTTCTGCGATATTTCTCTGTGACACCCGAATCAGGAAAAAATGTATTTTGGATGATCAACAGTCAATACAGCAACAATTACATCAGCAATAAAACCATTCTTGGCGGCAGAGAAGCAAAATGGATTTTGATGGATTCCAATGTTTTTAGTGGACCTCAATCCGGCAGCGAAAGTTATTCAGGATCAGATAGCGTACTTCTCTCTCCTGGTGGTCAAATCACGATTCCAGTGAACGTAAATGGTTATTATTCACTTCGATTGTTCGGATCATGGGGCAAAACCATCAAAAAAATAAATGTCAATACGAATGCCGGGATTACAACATCGCACATTCCTAGTTTGATTCAAATGGGTAACGCAAAAGCCATTTTAAATTATGCAACCAACCCATCCATCACTGCGGGGCTAGTTTTGGCGAGTAACATCTCTGAGAAAATCGACTTTACGGTTTCTGGCAACGGCGCTTACAGTCAGGTGATCAATAGCATTCAAAAGACCAACAATCAAACGTATATCAATTACAACGGTCGTTTCGCAATCAATTTTATGCCCACGAAAAAATGGGTGATTAACTCTGATGTCACTTATCAGGCATACCAAGGTTTATCGAGCAGTTTTAATCAACAATACTATTTGTGGAACGCGGGTTTAGGCTACAAATTCATGAAAGGCAATGCGGGTGAATTGCGCTTAACGGCCTACGACATCTTAAATCAAAATAGGAGCATTCAACGTAACGTAACCCAAACGTATTATGAAGACGTTAGAACCAAGGTATTGACACGTTACTTGATGATTACCTTCACCTATAAATTACGCAAATTCAATGGCAAGGGCGAGGATGGCAAAGACATGAAGATGTTCTTTCCAGGCGGAATGCCCCCTCCAGGAA
>JBEEMF010000074.1:0-4393 GCA_041192805.1 Bacteroidota bacterium
ATGGGGTGCAAGGGGTCGTGAGTTCGAATCTCGCCATCCCGACCAACAAAAAAGCCTTAGACGAAGTCTAGGGCTTTTTTATTCGAGCCGAAGTCAACCAGGGGTTGAATCGCTGCAACAGACAAAAGGCACTATCGATTTTCTATATCACTTAACGCCTCCATAAAGCTTATAATTTCATTGATTTCACTTTTAGATAGATTTAGAGGTTCCCCACTAAGCGTTTGATGATCAACTGATAATCCTATGCCTTGCCCACCCCCTTTGTTATAAAAGTCCATCACTGATTCTAGGTCAGACATACTCCCGTTGTGCATGTATGGAGCCGAGTATTTAACATTTCTCACGGAAACTGTTTTGAATGAATGATCGTAAAAGGGGGCTGTTTCCTTCATTCTACTATTAATTCTGCCTCTATCGTTATCTAGCTCTGCTCTTGGGGCGGGCCAACTTTTAGGGATACCAAGTACTTCACTTTCGCTTTCTTTGTAATCTGGTGGTACTAATCCTGAGAATGAGGGAGCAAAATGACAAGTTCCACAAGCTGCTTTACCCATGAAGAGATTAAATCCGGCGATCACATTTTTGTTTGTACTAGAAATTTCTTTTCTAACCAATTTGTCGAAATACGAATTATAACTTTTCAAAGAGGATACATAGGCGGTTAGGGCGAATGAGAGAGTTTGAGGATTTATCACTTCTCCTTCGTATTCGTTAAATACTTTTTTAAATAACGGAGGATATTTTTCTGAACTTGATATTTTTCTTAAAATTTCCGCTGTAGAAGTTGCGAATTCTAGAGAATCATTTATTACATGTTCTAATTGGTTTTGCAGATTCTCGGTCCGTAAATCCCAAAAAAATCTCTCACTTGTTACGCAATTATACAACGTCATGGAATTTCGTTTCACCGTTTTCCCTTCAATGGAAGCCATACTTTTGGGATATCCATCAGTAAAGGCTAATTCAGGTTTATGGCATGAACCACATGACATTTTTTCGGATTTTGACAACAAGGGGTCGAAAAATAGCATTCTCCCAAGATTTTCACAATCCTTAGTAGTAAACTGTTTGGGGAGTTTGGAAAAATAATCAATATTAAAGAAGTCATCTGAAAATAAATTCTGAGAATTTTCATTCCATGCAGCACCAACACTTTGGGTTTCGGAAAGTTTCTCAATACTTAATTCGGATCGGGCAATATCTAGATATTTATATAGTGGATTCAAATATTCTGTCAAAAATTCAAATCGATTGAATCGATTGAAATCGTTATTTTTTTTGAAATATAACTTACCATTTTTTAATACAGTGTTGATTTTATTTGCCAAATCCTTATTGATAGACATGAGATTCGGACTATAAAGTTCAAAATCCTCGTTTAAGGTTTTCCAAACTTCTTTTGCGTCTTCTATAGACGACAATGTTCCTGGCGCATCAAAACCGGAAAGCCCCAAGCTGAAAAGTCTAATTAATTCAACTCTAGATGCTGCAAAAAATTCATAATCGTAAATTTTTGTAAATTCAGATATTTGATTGGTAACTTGTAGTAAATGATTTATTTCATTTAAAAGTTCAGATTGCTGGGGATTATTATGCCATTCACCTATTAATTCATCCATTACCTGAAGCCCGTGTGGCTCAATAATATTACTTGCAAAACTATTTTTCTCTAATTTGGGTAAAGGGGCACCGTTAATTAATTCTTTCACGAGCATTCCATTTTCCCATTCCGCAAGGTATTCCCATTGCTTGAATGCATTTCTAACTGCTCTATACTGATTTACTATTTTTTCTTTATGAGGGTTATTCAATACAACTGATTTGAAAGTTGCCAATTCGGATTTGAATTTTTGCAATCGATATTTATATCGAATTTCTAATTCGTTACTTGTATTGGTTGATTTCATCGTTGTTACTGCTGCCATAAGTGATAGCGATAACAAGATTGTTATAAAAACAAGTATTTTATTTTTCATTGGATAATAATTAAAAAAGCCGAGACAGAAAATGTCCCGGCTTTAATAAAAAAAGATCTTATTACTCCACGATTAATTTAACCGTTTCTCCTTTTTCGTTGCGCACAAAATACGCTCCTGATTTTAAATCAGACAAGTCTACAGTATCCATTCCTCTTGATACCTTTACACGCTTACCCAATTGATCGTAGATCGCTATATCAGCAGCATTAAGGATTTGAATAGTTCTAGAAGCTGGATTTGGGTATACAGTGAACATCTGTTGATTATTCATTAAATCACCTAAGTTGGCTAAAGGCGCCTGACCGAATCCGGTAATCGCGTAGGTTAATGAGTTGTTGTATGGGTAGGTGTTCGTGGTGTTAGGATGTTGAATGTTAACAAGCATGGTTTTTTCATCTAACATAGTAGCACCTGTAACTTCAGCCCCAGGAGAACATGCAGTAATTCTGATTAAGTCATTAAATGTTGGGTTAGAAATACTCATATCCAATAAATATAACTCGCAAACGATCGACACACCGTTGGGCATTCTGTTGAAAGTTGTGCCGTTCAAATCTTCTTGAATCATCATGTAATTTTTGTCACCAATTTTCATGAAATCAAGTCCGTCGGGATTTGAAAAGTGAATGTTTGGATAGTTAAATCGGCTATTAGAAGCAGATTGTGTTGTAAATGGACCACCTTCAATAAAACTCTTAACAGTGTTTGAATTAGGATCCAACTCAATAACTCTACCATAATAATCATTGAATTTTCCCAATCGAACTGAATCTGCGGCCATCGCATCGGTACCTGTAAAGGGCTTGCCGGTTTGAATTTTAAATCTTGTTTTGTAGCCATCAATCAATGATGGAGATACTACACCGGATTTAGCAACTCCGCTATTGAATGTAAATGCATCTCTGCCCGTTTCGGTAATGTACACTTTGCCGTTTAAGGTTGCACCCCATTCCAGACGATTGAACATAGACGCTCCTCTACGCAAAGCCACAGTATTAAGTTCTGACAAAGTATCTAAGTTGTTTTCAATGGTAATCCATTTTGATGGCGCATCATGTTTGTAAACATACAACTGACCATCAGTAAAATCATCGGCAGTTTTTGCGACGAACTTTGCTAAGATTCCTGGGCTTCCGTCTTCAAAAAGGTAAACAGTTTTACGATCTGGCATTAAAACTCCACCTTCCCATCCAGCGCGACCCCAGTTATACTGTTTACGAACCGCTTTTGCTGTCTTTGGGTTAATTTCTACCATCCAGTTTAAATTTTTATACTTGGGTAATTTCTTGCCATTAAATCCAGGAAAACCGGCAGGAGATGATGTTCCAATGACGAAATCCGATGTGTCCCGCATCCAAGTAGAGATAGATTTGTTGCTAGATTGCATCCATTCTTCGGCTGTCCATATTCTAGATCCACCATTTATACCGCCACAATTCATCCCTGTTTCTCCTACAGTATTCACGAAATCAACGTTAAAGAATTTTCCCTTTCTACCGTCAGCAAGCGTTTGTGGTAAGATATTGATTTTTCCAGTTGCGTCCTTCTTCACTTTGAACGCAGTCATTCCACCGCCATCGCCAATATTGTCATTTTTCACTGTCATTTCGTGATTCACGATAACATAATCCCCGTCAACATCTTTCATTACACCAATGAAATCGTGCCATTGCTTGGCAAAAGTTGCGTTGGATGCATTACCATAGGTAGATGTCGTAATTACTGTGTCAACACCTCCAATGAAAAGATTTTGAGTTACGAGTGGACTTTTGGGCATCCAGATAGTTTTGGAACTCCATGCTGTGTCGATTTGCATGGGAAAAGCATTTTGAGCTGAAGATTGGATAGCGCACAATCCAACTAGAGCGAACAGGAAAAATTTGGTTTTGGTCATAACGATTATTTTCTACAAATCACCGCGCCCGATTTTAGCTGATTTTGTATGTACAATTAACTTTAGTTTACGTGTTGTCCGATGACTTAATGAAAATTTCAAATTCATTAAGGAAGGCGTAATAATCCGATAAGAATATTTATGGAATAATCGGACAAACCAACCCCTCTTCGTCGGACTGAAATTGACCCCCTCGGCAAAGGATAATCAATGACGAATAATAAGGAGTTAAACACTGGTAACATTGGGTTTTTTTAGTTGTGAATAGTTCCGATGAAGAGGAGTCAGTTTACAGCGACGAATAGGGTTTATCGTAAGCGTTTTTCCCAATAATAGAAAACCGCGAATATATTGTCTTAGGTGATTATACTACACCCAAAGTAAACCCAGTTGGTGCTGGTATCACCCCCTAATTTCAGGACAAAAAGCGTAAAACAGTTTGACTGATTAGTGATCAAAAATAGCATTTTTTAGGTTATTTCCATCATCTTTTGATCGGCGAAGTTTGCCACGCCAA
>JBEEMF010000075.1:0-3414 GCA_041192805.1 Bacteroidota bacterium
AATTTTACCGCAATGTCTTTGGGTTGGTGGATTTTTTTTGGTTCTACGTAGCGTTTGACCATGTCTTCGATGAAGTCATGCGGCAACCTGTGAACGGTGATCAATATATTTTCGTCAAAGAACATCGCCACCTTGCTGCTGATTTCTTGTACTGTATGATCTTCACGTGTGTTGCCAACAATCACTCGGGTGATAAGGAATTGCAGGGGCTCTGTATCTTCGAATTTGGGTAGGTGGTCAGACTCCAAGCAATCCGTGAGATTTTGTTGATGGATTTTGTGACTTTCGGCAAATTGGTCGAGTTCTGCTGCGCTGGGCGATTGGATGTCGATCCAGCGTTTGTTTCCAGTGAGTGGAAATTCTCTAATGATCATTTTGCTAGTCATGGTTTTGCTGTTTGACTTGTTCTGTTGAGTCAATCCAATTCATAAAAGCAATAGCAATCAATCCAATTTTCTGAAACATGGTGGGAAATTAATGATTCTTAAGGAAAAAGACATTTTCAAGGTGGGAAAATGACAAACGTTTTAGCGTTGAGGGTGGGTTTGTTCTGGAATGAATCGGAAGGTAAGATTGATGCGGGGTGTGAGGATGCGTTTTTGGGCGGGCAGTTGGTGTAGCCAATGGTGCTGCATATCGCCTTGCATCAAAAGTACAGATCCGCTGTGCAGTTCCAGTGAAAACTTGTTGCTAGGGTCTGTTTTGTGTTTGAAATCGAACCTGCGGGTTGCGCCAAAGCTCACCGAAGCGATGTTGGGATTGGGGCCGAGTTCTTTTTCATCGTCGGAATGCCACCCCATTTTGTCGTGCCCATCGCGATAAAAATTGAGCAATACGCAATTGAATTTGGCGGGGTAGAGCAGTTGTTCGATGCGGTCTTTGATGGTTAACAGGGTGGGTGTCCAAGCCAGTGGGGTGTTCACCACACCGCTATAGGTATACGTGCAGTGTGGATCGCCGTACCATGCCACCAAGCGAGGCGTGGGGTGCACTTTGCCGAACAATTTGATGTGGTCTTGTTTCCAAGCGATTTCGTGTTTGAGCGAATCAAACAGGGCGATAAGCGACTGGTCGTCGAAGATGTTTTCGTGGTATTGAAGCTTTTGGGGCAAGGACATTATCAATAGACTTTGCCTTTTTCAATGAGGTCGGTGTAGGCGTTATCCCAAGTGGGAATTTGGTCCGATTCGTAGCCGTAGGTTCTGCCGGTAGCGATTTGATGGAAGGCTTTCATGGCTTTGAGGTGAGCACCGCTGCGCATGAATGACAGCATGTGGTCGCGACTTTCCCAAGCGGTAAGGGTGCATTGGTAGCCGCCTTTTCGTTTTACTTGGGAGAACAAAATGCCTTCGGCCGATTGGGCTTGTACAAAGGAGGGTATGGCCAATCGCCAAAACCTGAAAAAGCTGATGATTCCTTTGGGTTTGAGGCCGGTGATTGAGATATACATTTTTATCGATCGTTGAATCAGATGAGCAACTACAAGAATAAACAGAAGCGGGCGAAAGATTGTAAACGGTTCGTTAGATTCGATGAAATACAGGGAATTTCGATGGTTTTTTTGAGGGTAGGACAAGGAAATGGTGGGGTGCTGCTGTAAGTTCGCGGTGTGATTACGATTGACATTGTCCGAAAAGCAACTAAACTATGATTAGAAGAGGTGATTTGAACGATGTGGCTTTGCTACAAACCATTGGCAGAAAGACGTTCGACGATACGTTTGGCAATACTTGCACGCTAGCGGATATGCGGGGTGTGTTGGAGCGATATTTTAACACGTCACAGTGCGAATCGGAGCTTCAGGATCCGCAGGACAACTTCTTTTTTCAGGAAGAAGGCGGGGTTGTGAAAGGGTATATGCGTATCAATACGATTTACGGATGTTCCTTGGAGGATTTGAAACCATATAAATGCATTGAGTTGGTGCGATTGTATGTGTTGAAAGAGTATCACGGGGCAGGCGTGGCCAACGAATTGATGAATTTCGCCATCGCTTTTGCCAAGGAGAATGAATATGAGCGGATGTATTTATCGGTTTGGGAATACAATTTCCGGGCACGCGGCTTCTACGAGAAGCACGGGTTTGTGAATTCGGGGGTTGAGAACGACTTCCCATTGGGGTCTACCCCACAAACGGATTTGTGGTTTGTGAAGGATTTGAATTAGGTTGAACCTTTGGGAGGAGTCCTCACTTCGAAGGCCAAAATCGTATTGTAATTTTATTATTCTTCAATTTCATGACTGTCTTGAAATTCTGCGGCTAAAGTCTTTTCAAATTTATTGTGTATGAAAAGCATTGATAGTCCAAAGAGAATGGCAGAAACAATCAGTACGTCATTAATGATGCCGCTTACAGAAAAAGACAATCGGATTAAGATAGTTGAAATTATAAATCCTGAATTTCGAATAACCTTGTGGAACTCATCTGTGTGGAAAAATGAAAATAGCAACAAAATTACATCCGCAATAATTAGAATATTAAAAAATTGTTCAAAGAAAATATTATTAATGTTCTTAAAAGAAATAGCATTGGTTTCCGGTGATTGAAATATTCCAATGCTCCAGTAGAGAAATGAATACAAGGCAGTAACGAGTAAAATAGGCACTAAGACTACAGCAATCCATTTTTTTGCGGTAATGAATTTTGAAATACTCGTTATATATTCGTTGTTTTTTGCAACAGTTTTGTATGCTTTTGTCCTCTGAATATGAAACAAATAAATCAAGTAGAACAATAACACCGCAGCTACTAGATCATAAGTGAACTGTAGATCATTATTGATTTTAAACCAGTTGGCCGACAGTGATAAATCCGATAAATCTTTAAATAATCGCCTAATGATAATAAGCGCAATGATTTCATATTGTTTTGATATGTAAATAGAGGTTGATTTTGGTAAGTAATAAATCAACAGATACACCTCGTACACCAATATGAAGGAAAAAGGGGTGTAAATGGCGGCAATAGGATTTGTAAGTAGGTTAGAGGGTTCAATGATGGAAATGATGTTAAAATCAACCAACCCAATAATGATTAAGTGAATGATAAAACTAGCTAGTGCAATCCACAGAATAACTAGTTCGCTTTTTTCTTTTGTCTTTTGAGAAAGAAGCCTTTGGTAAAGGTTTTCCAAGAGGTTTGATATGGCCATGCTGTTTGTCTGATTTTAGAGAGAGAATTGCGAATTCGTTGTATTCTCCTGAAATTCAAATGTATAGGTTTGAATTAATTAAAGCAACCTTGTGTAATCTTTAAACAAGAAAGCCTCACATTTCTGTAAGGCTTTCTTTTGAGCTCCCTGAGCTGGACTCGAACCAGCGACCTATTGATTAACAGTCAATTGCTCTAACCAGCTGAGCTATCAAGGAGTTTATATTTTAACAAGGTTGTCATTCTCATGCCTAGCCTTGTCT
>JBEEMF010000076.1:0-14727 GCA_041192805.1 Bacteroidota bacterium
ATTAGAACGATTGATAAAACAATCTTCTTCATTTGTGCTCGGGACGGGAATCGAACCCGTACTCTCATTACTGAAAACAGGATTTTAAGTCCTGCGCGTCTACCTATTCCGCCACCCGAGCTGGTCTGCAAAGATAGAAAATTACAGCCGATTATTTTGCAGTTTCGAGAATAGAAAAGTTGATGATTTGCAACGCTTCCTCGATTTGACCCGCATTAATTGTCAAAGGAGGTGCAAATCGAATGGTGTGAGTATGTGTTTGTTTCGCTAGTAACCCATTTGATTTTAGAGCGATACAAACATCATATGCGGTTTTACCGTTGCCAAATGGTTCAATATCTATCGCATTTAACAAGCCTTTTCCTCTTACTGTCTTTACGATGGGAGAATTGATTTCTTTCAGCCCTTTTCTAAATAGCTCACCCATTTCAGAAGAATTTTGCGGCAAAGATTCTTCTACCAACACTTTCAACGCAGCTGTTGCTACAGCACAGGCCAAAGGATTTCCACCGAATGTTGATCCATGCTGACCTGGATGAAGCACACCCATGACTTCATTTGATGCTAATACTGCACTAACCGGAAAGACTCCACCGCCCAACGCTTTGCCTAAAATCAGAATATCTGGCTTTACATGAGCATGGTCGCAACAAAGCATCGCCCCTGTCCTGCCCAATCCAGTTTGTACCTCGTCGGCAATCCACAGCACGTTATATTTTGTACAAAGCGCACGAACTTGCTTCAAATAATTATCGCTCGGCATTATCACTCCTGCCTCACCTTGTATGGGCTCAACCATAAATGCCGCAACATTTGAATCTTGAAACGATTGCTCAAGCGCCTCGATATTGTTGTATTCTACGATTTCAAAACCTGGTACGAAAGGTCCAAAGTCGGCATAACTGTCCTCATCTTGCGATGTGGAAATAGCGGCGATGGTTCTTCCCCAAAAATTCCCCGATGCAAAAATTACTTTGGCCTGATTCGTAGGAATCCCTTTAACTGTATAGCCCCATTTTCTGGCAAGTTTTATTGCGGTCTCCCCTCCTTCTACACCTGTATTCATAGGCAATACGCGATCATATCTCAGTAGGTTTGTGATATATTGCTCAAAAGGACCAAGTTGGTCGTTATGGAAAGCCCTGCTAGTAAGAGTTAATTTTTTACTTTGAACGTTAAGTGCTTCAATGATTTTGGGGTGACAATGTCCTTGATTGACTGCGGAATAGGCAGATAAAAAATCGAAGTATTTTTTGTCTTCTACATCCCAAACAAAAATCCCTTCACCCTTGTGCAAAACAACTGGTAATGGATGATAATTATGTGCCCCGAATTGGTTCTCAAGGGCAATGAATTCAGCACTATTCTTGATATTCATGATACGAAGGTAAGTAAGAATCCTCATTTGTCTTTGCCCCAAAACAATTGTATATTCGGATGTTTGTGAGGGGCCTATTTTTAATATATCAACAACGCGTTATGTGGAATTCAATTAAGAATTTGATCTCGCTATTCTTTGTTATGTTAACGCATTCATCAATAAATGCGAAGGCAGGATCAATTGAGCTAGCGTATGGAAGAGTCCATTTAAATTTCAATAGTAGTGATTCGGCCATCGTTCAAAACAAACCATTTATAGACTCAATTTTTAGAATTGCAGAACTTAACTATCACGAATTAGAGGGTTTGTTGGGGTATAAGTCTAGTTTGCAATTCAACGCTACGATTTACAACGACATCAATGATTATCATGAAGCACTCAAGGTAAATGCCGTTTGGTTAGAGCGGATTTCTAGTACCGTAAATTATTCTCAAGAGTACAATTATCCGATATATGCAAACTGTACCTACGATCAGATAAGATCACAATTTATTTATTCTCTTTCTCACTTTGTATTCCATGAGTTTTTACTGGGTATCAGTGTACGTCAAAAACTAAGTCAAACAGGCTCCCATACCATTCCAAATTGGTTCCTACAAGGCTTGAGCGCATATTTGGCATCTGGATGGAATGCGAATTCAGCCGATGAGTATGCATTTTATGAATGTAAGGGCGGATTTAAATCTCCAAATCAAATTGCACCTATGGGTGCGCAAGTTTATGGTAAGAAAATCTGGCGTGATTTGTTTCAAACCTATGGGAAGTCCGTCGTTTCTACGATGATGTTTGTTCTCAAGTATACCGGGAATGCGGAATCGGCTATTGAGTATGTCACTGGAAAGTCATTTGATGTTTGGGATAAGGAGAGATTGTCTGGCCAAAATCAACCATTGGGAACGCCTATTAATACCGAGATTGATTTGCCATTGAAGTATAGATCCATCCCCATCAAGAAGATTGTAAAGCACCATGAAAAACTCGCAATCCAATGGTATACTCCCGGATTATTCAAGGTTTCGATGTACAATTCAATTTCCAAAAAACTCTACGATGTAATCAGTTATGAATACCCTGCCCTGCTTGATGAATTGAATTTTCAGCCAATACATTTGGTGGGGTTTCTTGTTACGGATAAATCATCACAAAGCCTGCCCCACTCTGCAGTTGAATTGCTATCATTGGAGTTTGTAGTAAATCGCCATCGAACACTTATTTTTATTGATAGCGCAGGTAAAAGAAGAAACTCGGTGGATTTAGGAGAAGTGAAAATAGAGAGGTCGCTCATGGAACGTCTGGATATTGCTCATCAACAGAATGATTCAATTTATTACGCAATCGATATAAAGAAAATTGATAAAGATCGTTGGATCATGCTTTTTGACCAGTTGATAGGTAACGCCACAAAAACACTTCGTGTGGATACATTGACAGAAAAACCTATCGTTCGTGGATTGGTTATTGAAGGCCAAGGACAGTTGAGCTATATTCAAAGCGAGGGTGAGGTTTGGCGACTACGCTTTTATCATTTTAAAGACAATTCTGATTATCGCTGGCAATCGGAAGTGAAAAACAGTTTCTATACGCAGTCTGCTGCAGGTGGATTGGAGAATATTATCGAATCGAGTTTTGGGAGTTCACGATCATTGGTTCGTCTATTGGACCCCGCAAAAGAGACTGTCAGGGAACTGGAACTATTAGCAAAAAATGATAGCATTGAAAATCGGAAGAAAAAAGATGTTCCAAACAAAATCTCAATCAATTTGGTAGAAGTTGATTCTCTTCACAGTACTTGGGAGTATTTGGTTGCCTTCCCTAAGCGAACATGGACATCAACGTTAAACAATGAAAAGACCCCACATTATTCGGGTAAATACGACAGTTCAAAGGGCAGGAATTCGTATTATTTAAATCAAGGCGGTCTGTATTTTGGCAATGCCGATTTTCCTCTACCGTATCTGAATGAAATTAAGCAATATTTACTTTATAATCAGCCATTTACCCCTGAAATGCGGTTCTATTTGATAGATAAGAATCACAATTATCGGATGTCGTTTGGAATCTTATCAAACTTAGCATTGAATCGCTTGGGTCTCAGAATGCAGCAGACATTGAATTGGGGTAAATATCAAATTGATCAACAACTTCTTACGCGTAGTCGAACATTTTATTTGAACGAGATGTCGTTAAAGAAAAATGCAACCAATTTTTTCATAGTTTCGATTCGAAGGAATTGGATTTCGAATTTTAGTTTATCATCTGGTATTCAAATCATGGAAGACATGTATTTCGATAAGATAGTGAATCCCGGATTTTCGTCATTTAAGAATTATAGATTCAAAACAGCTGGACTTGTCTTTGGGCTTGATTGGAATAATCGACAGCGAGCAATGCGATTGGAAAATTCATGGCTCATTTCTTTAAAGTCCAGCATTAAAATCAATCAAGTGAGTACGGCCAACGTGATACCCAACAGAGTGTATGTCAACGGCAATATCTTGGGGACATCATATCTATTTAATTTGGCATTAAAAATTGATAAACAATTGGTTAGGGGTATTTACTTTAAGTCTAACATTATGGCAAACAAATCGGCAGGAAATGCATTAACTTTATTTTGGGTTGGCGGATCTGAAGGTTGGATTTCTAAAGATATGTGGCAAACTGATATCTCTACAGAATATTCAAATACGAAATATTTGTATCGGGCCAACGGTGGTTTTGTTCGAGGTTTTCTTTCGGGTGAGCGGATTGGAACGGGTTCCGTATCAATTCAAAATGAAATTCTGACGCAGCCATTCAAGCAGTTTGGTCAAAAAATCATCAAGCAGCATTTTTACGAATCGCTGACTTTGTACGGATTTTTAGATATCGGGACTGCATTTGTTGGCAATTCGCCGGCCAATCCGATGAATCCTTTTAATACTGTGGCTATAACAACTCCCAATTATTGGATGTCGATTACCTCAAAACGCAATCCTTATTTGGTTGGTACAGGGCTAGGAGTCAGTGCAAATGTACTTCGAACGCCAATACGCTATGAATTGGCTTTTGGTTTGAAAGAAGGTAAATTGATGCCTCCAATCCAACAAGTTTGTATGTCGTGGTTTTTTTAATTAAATACTCACGAAATGATGTGTTAAAATAGCCAATTTGTGTTTATTTTGCAGATCATATATACACCATGAGTTTTTTCAGTTTTCTAACCCAGGAACTTGCCATCGATTTAGGTACAGCGAACACACTTATCATCCATAAGGACAAGGTTGTTGTTGACGAGCCTAGTATCATCGCAATTGAACGAAATACGGGCAACGTGATTGCCATTGGCAAAGATGCAATGCAGATGTTTGGAAAGGAAAATGAGGGCATCAAGACAATAAGGCCATTGAAAGATGGCGTAATTGCGGATTTTCAAGCAGCCGAGCATATGATTCGTGGAATGATCAAGATGATGAATCAGAAACAACGCTGGATTTCACCTCAGCTTAAAATGGTTATTTGTATTCCATCTGGTATCACTGAAGTTGAAAAACGTGCCGTGAAGGACAGTGCGGAGCGCAGTGGCGCAAAAGAAGTATATTTGATACACGAGCCCATGGCGGCGGCGGTTGGAATTGGAATCGATGTCACCCAGCCTCAAGGAAATATGATTGTTGATATTGGTGGTGGTACTACTGAAATTGCAATTATTGCTTTGGGTGGTATTGTTTGCGATGAAAGCATTCGCGTTGCAGGGGATGAATTCAACTTGGATATTTTGGAGTACATGCGCAGAGAGCACAATTTGTTGATCGGTGAGCGTACTGCAGAAAAAATCAAAATTCATATTGGATCGGCTTTACAAGAATTAGATACTCCACCTGAAGACTACGCTGTGTTTGGTAGAGATTTAATGACGGGAATTCCGAAACAGATTATCGTGAGCTACAGTGAGATAGCAAGAGCGTTGGATAAGAGCATTATGAAAGTGGAAGAAGCGGTTTTACGTGCTTTGGAGCAATCTCCACCAGAATTAAGCGCTGATATTTTGACAAATGGAATCTGGCTTACCGGAGGTGGTGCTCTATTAAGAGGACTTGACAAGCGAATTGCAGCCAAGACGAAATTGAAAGTGCATATTGCGGAAGACCCTCTTCGTGCTGTTGTTCGTGGTACTGGTACTGCATTAAAGAACATCGGTCGTTTCAAGTTTTTAATGACAGCTTAATTTTAGTCCATTATGTTGGTGATATTCCGTTGGATACGGAATCAAGCATACCCCCTACTCTATGTTTTACTGCTGTTGAGTGCGGTTACACAGATTTTTAGGTATCATTTTTACCAACACAGTATATATTTTGGTCATGCCCTGAGCATTCACCGAAGTATCGATGTTTGGAAGTCCGGCATCACAAGTTATTTCAAATTGCGAACTACGAATGAGCAGTTGGTTAAAGAGAATGGCTTACTACGAAATCAGTTAAACTGGAATCTCACAAGCAATTCACCTAAGGGAGCATCCACCTACAAGGATACTTTCACAAATACCCTTATCAAGTACGAATATATTCCCGCCCGTGTAATTAGAAACTCAGTAAATGAGCAAAACAATTTTATCGTTCTAGATCGCGGGTACAAGGATGGTATCAAAAAGCACATGTCGGTTATATGCCCTATGGGAATTGTGGGAGTTGTTGTAGAATCAGCCGCTCATTACTCATTGGCGATGTCGGTATTGAATTCTAAATTTGAAATTACCCCCTATTTTTATAACCTAAAAATCAGCCAAGGTGTAATTTCCTGGGATGGTGATGATCCCAGTTATGTAGAATTGGAAGAAGTGAATCGATTTGTAAAACTGAAAAATGGCATGAAACTTTATACGAGTAACTATTCATTGTTGTTCCCTGCCGGCATTCCAATTGGTACAATTGAAAAATCCGAATCCAATTTGAAATCAAACTTTTATAGCATCAAAGTAAAATTGGCTACTGATTTTAGTCAGTTAGATGTCGTAACAGTCATAAAAAACATCCATCAAAACGAATTGGACGTGTTGAACCAAATCATACCAACTCAAGAAGGAGGCGCCAATGATTGAAGTTGTTAGATTTATTGTAGGCGGACTTTTTTTTGCGCTGATTCAAACACTGATTTTCAAAGAAGTAAATATTGCATGGTGGATTAAGCCAATGCCTTATGTCTACTTATTTTTGATATTACCTCTTTCTTCCAACCGGTTTGGTGTATTGATTGGGGCGTTTTTCTTTGGGTTGACGATTGACGCGTTTGGTGGCAGTTTGGGCATGCACACCGCAGCATGCGTAACTACCGTTTTTGTCAAGAATTATATTGATTTGTATTTCTTAGATGAAAATTCCATGCAATTACAAGGTATGAGGTATATACAAATCGACTATAAGGGCTGGCAATGGTACGGTATTTACTCTTTTGCGATTCTCTTCACTCACCATCTGGTATATTTCATTTTTGATTATTTTAGTTGGTCATCGCTATTTACAATACTTTTTGTATCGGTCTGCAGTGCCATCGCTTCTTTGCTGTTTATACAAATATTCCGTTTGCTCCTGGGTCATAAATAATAATCATGGAAAAAGGTAGTAAGCGTCAGATTGTTTATATCGGGTTAATCGCGTTCGTTTTTGTTGTCTATACCCTAAAGTTGGCGAGTATTCAATTGGGAGAGGTGCCATATAAAAAGATGGCAATCAATAACGCCCTTAATAAAATCACACTATACCCATCGCGAAGCAATATTTTTGATCGAAAAGGTAAGTTGATGGTATACAGTACGCAGATGTACGATTTATCGTCTTTCCCCTATGAAATCAAGAAGCTAGATACTGGTTTACTTTGTTCGATCCTCGAAATCGACTTGCCCACAGTGAGGCATTTGATATTAGATGCTAGAATTAGGGCCAAGAAACGACAGAAAAACAATGCTTTCAACAACAGTGCGCTCTTCTATGCCAATTTGAGCAATAAGCAATTCACTCTGTTGCGGGAGAATATTTACCGACTGCCAGGTTTTTATATTGAGTCGCGTACAGACCGACAGTTTGCAACTGCATCCGCGCCCCATGCATTGGGATATTTGGGTGAAGCAGATGAATCTTTAATTGAGTTGGATGATTACAATCAACCGGGTGATTTGGTAGGTATTACTGGGATTGAGCGATATTATGAAAAACAGATTAGGGGTATCAAAGGTGTTAAAACGGTTTGGCAGGATAGAACGTATACGGAACGTGGCGTTGTACAAGATACGCAGTTTAATTATCCCTCCACGGCAGGACCTGATGTGATTAGTTCACTGGATTTTGATTTGCAGGAGTACGGACGATTGTTGTTAAATGGAAAAAAAGGCAGTATTGTAGCAATTGAGCCTCGTACTGGAGAGGTGATAGCGTTTATAAATAATCCCGATTACGATCCAAACACTATGGTTGGAAGAGAGCGGGCAAAAACATTCAAATCTTTGTTGAGAGATGATCAAAAACCTTTGTACAATCGCGCCGTGAAAGGCATCTACCCTCCTGGTTCTACCTTTAAAACAGTAATGGCGTTAATCGCAATGCAAGAAGGTGTTTTATCGCCGGAAACTACCCATGGTTGTGCAGGTGGATATCGACTAGGAAGCATTCGCGTAGGTTGTCACCCGCATGGTGGACCGCTAGACCTTCGCGGATCAATTAGAATTTCATGTAACAGTTACTATTGTCAGGTATTTAGAGACATTATCGACAATCCGAAATATGGCGATGTGAAGTTGGGTTATGCTGCCTTAGAAAAGCACCTGCGATCTTTTGGCTTGGGAAGTCAGCTCAATATTGATTTATTGGGCGAATCAAGAGGAAACATCCCATCGGTGGCCCAGTTAAACCGTCGACATGGTGATCGTTGGAAAAGTAGCACTGTAATTTCTTTGAGTATTGGCCAAGGTGAAATATTATTAACACCCTTACAAATTTGCAATGTGGCCGCCATTATTGCCAATCGAGGTTGGTACTATGCGCCTCACTTGGTTAAAAAGATTGACGGATACAAGGATACGGGATGGGACCGAAAGTATAAAATCAAAAAATTCACAACGATAAACCCAACCTATTTTGCGACAATTATTGATGGTATGAGCGATGTCGCCAAGCCAGGCGGCACAGCAAATGGCACGGGCATCACTGATATTGAAATTTGTGCCAAAACGGGTACTGCTCAAAACCCTCACGGCAAGGATCACTCCATTTATATGGCATTTTCACCCAAGGACAACCCAAAGATAGCCATTGCTGTATTGGTTGAAAATGGCGGATTTGGGGCTACTTGGGCCGCACCAATTGCGAATTTGATGATCGAAAAATACCTCAAACCAGGTGTGGAAACTTCCAAACCGGCAATGGAAGAGCGACTAAAAACCAGCGTAATTAAATAATCCGCTTTGAAATACTCACCACTCAACAACAATTCGCAAGAAAAAATAGATGGCCTATCTATTTTTCTGTTCATTGTTTTGGTGATTATTGGCTTTTTAAGCATCAGTTCCGCAACCTCGGATGTCAATCAGGAATTTTATTCCCTATCCCCAACCGCAATTAAACAGTTGATTTGGATAGGTGGGTCTATCGTTATCATTTTCACCATTTTATATTCCAATGTTGTGGTAATTGATTACTTCACCTATGGATTTTATGCGGTCGCAATTTTATTGAATATAGCCGTATTATTTCTAGGTCGGGAGGTCTCAGGTGCTAAATCATGGTTTGGATTTGGTGGTATAGGAATACAACCGAGTGAATTTGCCAAAGTCGCAACAGCAATGGCACTTGCCAAATACTTAGGAACCTATGGAATTCGCTTTCAAGGCGCCAAAAATATCGCCATTTGTTTATTGATCTTCCTACTTCCCATGGCGATAATTTTGATCCAAAACGATACGGGAAGTGCATTGGTTTTCTTATCCTTCTTTCTAGTCTTGTATCGCGAAGGATTACCTGGATTTATTTTGATCTCTGCGGTCTGGTTGATGTTTTTGGCAATTTGTAGAATTGTGAGTGAGGCAACAGGCATTTCAAGCTATTATGGCTATGGATTGCTATTGGGATTGGGTAGTATCATGGTATTTTTTGCAAGGAAAGACCGAGGTATTAGCGGTCTTATTACATTCATTGCCGTTGTATCTGCTGCATTTTATACCATTGTAGGAACAGTTTATTCTAGCATTTTACAACCCTATCAACGTGACAGGATTGAACTTGTTCTTGGATTGAAATCCGATGACCGCGGTTTGGGTTTCAATTTGCGTCAGTCTAAAATTGCCATAGGTGCGGGTGAAATGTGGGGCCGAGGCTATTTAAAAGGCACCCAAACCAAAATGGGATTCGTGCCCGAGCAGCATACAGATTTTATTTTTGATACCATTGGAGAAGAATGGGGTTTTGTTGGTGCAATAGTATTTCTGTTGATTTTTTGTGGTTTGCTGACACGGATTGTGATTTTGGCAGAACGTCAATCTACAACCTTTGGCAGGGTATTAGGGTATTCATTGGCTTGTGTACTTTTCTTCCATCTGTCAATTAATATCGGAATGACAATTGGTCTGGTCCCCACAATAGGTATCCCTCTCCCATTTATTTCTTTCGGAGGAAGTAGTTTATGGGCATTTACCTTGTTTTTATTTACCTTTTTAAGGGTAGATCAGGTAAGGAAGTAAATCGATAAATCATTAATATTGTAGGAATAAATTATGAATAAGTTTCACTGGTGTGGCTTTTCGCTATTGGGTATAATGGCGATGTCTATGATGGTTTCCTGTGGGAAATCTTCAGATGAAAATTTAGATAAGCTTTTCGAAAAAATGGAATCTGATGTCACAGGCATTGATTTCGTGAATACGGTGCCCGAAAACGACACGTTGAACCAATTTATTTACCATTATCTATACAACGGAAACGGCGTAGCGATTGGCGATATAAACAACGATGGTCTCAACGATTTGTATTTTACCGGCAATGAACAATCATCTCGCCTGTATTTGAATAAAGGCGATTTCAAGTTTGAAGACATCACAGAGAAAAGTGGTACCGGCACAAAGCAATGGATTAGTGGTGTAACGATGGTGGATGTTAACAATGATGGCTGGCTAGATATTTACGCTTGTTCATCGGGGCCATTAAAAGGCAAAGACTCGAAACGAAATCGACTCTTTTTGAATCAAAAAAACGAGACCTTCAAAGAAGTGAGTGCCGAATGGGGCGTGGATGATGCCGGAAATGCGACATGCGCGACGTTCTTTGACTACGACAATGACGGGGATTTGGATTTCTACTTAGGAAACCACGCAGATCAGTTCTTTTCCAATATTAATACTCCTTTTTCGCGGACGCTTAATATGACTGAGTCAAGCCAACAACATTTTTATCGCAACGACGGGAATAAATTTACCGATGTTTCAGAAAAAGCAGGTGTTGTTAGAATGGGATATTGCCTGAGCGCTGCGGCCGCTGATTATAACAATGATGGATTAATGGATTTATATGTTTGTAATGATTACCATGTGCCAGATTGCTACTACATCAATAATGGAGATGGAACCTTTACGGATAAATTTGATGAGTTCTTTAAACATTCCAGTACCAATTCAATGGGTTCGGATGTTGCTGATGTGAACAACGATGGCTGGAGCGATCTGATTACGGTGGATATGCTTTCTGAAAGTCCAAGGCGCTACATGGGCTTGATGGGTCCCAAGGATTATGACTACACGATGGTAGGCATCAAAAACGGGTACAAGCATCAGTACATGAAAAACAACTTGCAAATGAATTTGGGTAATGGTCATTTTTCCGACCTCTCCTACTTGTATGGCGTGGCTAAGTCGGATTGGAGCTGGAGTCCTTTATTATCGGATTTCAACGATGATGGTTTTGTCGATTTATTCATTTCTAATGGATATTACAGAGATGTGACAAATTTGGATTTCATTTTATATCAGTCACGATATGAACAGCAACAGAAACAAGGTCTGAATCATGAGCAGTTACTCAAAAAACTGCCGTATGAAAAAATCCAAAATTTCTTCTTCCTCAACAACGCAGGTCAAGGCTTTACAAATAGAGCATCGGACGTGGGTCTGGAAGATTTAAGTTCAAGCACAGGGTCTGCGATTGGCGACCTAGATGGCGACGGCAGATTCGACCTAGTAGTTTGTAACCAAGGTGAAAAACCTTTTATCTACAAGAATGTCAATACGAGTAACAATTACTTGAATGTTCAATGCCGCGGTGAAAAGAATCAAAACCACTTTGGCGTTGGTTGTCAGTTGATTGTTGAAGACAGCGCAGGAAAAATTCGCAAGTTCGAAGTCCAGCCAAGCAAAGGGTATCAAAGTTCTTCGGAGCATATGGTTCACATTGGATTAGGCGCTCAAACGGAATTACAAAAACTTACAGTGGTTTGGCCCAATGGTGGTTCTCAGATTTTAACAGACATCAAAGCAAATCAAACGTTAACGGTCAAATCAGCGGATGCCAATACAAAGTTTAATTGGGTCAATTACAGCAATCAAGGCAAAGTGAATTATTTTGATGATAATGCATCCAAATGGAATCTAAATTTTGTTCATTCTGAGCAGGAAAACCCAGATTTCAAGCGTGAACCCTTACTGCCTCATCGATACACCACCTTGGGTCCAGGAATGGCTTCTGCTGATGTAAATGGCGATGGTACGATAGATGTTTTCATTGGTGCAGCCCGAGAAAGCAGTGGGTCTTCTCTGTTGCTTCAAGATAATAGCCCTGAAGGAAAGTTGAGTCCTGCAAGATCACAACCATGGAAAACTTTGGATGTCGATGTCATGGGTGCTGTCTTTTTTGATGCCGACGGCGACAATGATCAAGATTTGTATGTTGCGGTTGGCGGTTCAGAATTTAGTTGGCCATCCAATAAATATGAACATAAATTGTATTCCAATGATGGTAAAGGGAATTTCTCGGAGTCTAAGGGCGCTTTACCAAGCGTAGTTAGTAGCGCCAGCTCAGTGACTTCCTCCGATTTTGATGGCGACGGCGATTTAGATCTTTTTGTAGCAGGAAGAATTATGCCAGGCAATTGGCCAGCCTTAGGCGTTCGCAGTTACTTGCTTCAAAACAATGGAGGGAAATTCAAAGATGTCACAACAGCATTGGCCCCCGACTTAGAAAATGCAGGTATGATTTGTTCTGCGGTATTTTCAGATTACAATGGAGATGGCAGACCCGATTTAATTCTTGCTGGAGAATGGATGCCATTGATATTTATGGAGAATACCGGCGGGAAGTTCATTAACAAGACAGGCGATGTCGGTGATATGTCGTTGTCGGGTTGGATGAATAGTATTTTACCCGTAGACATCGACAACGATGGTGATTTAGATTACATCGTCGGTAACAAAGGAAACAACAGCTTTATCCAAGCCAAATCAGGCAGTCCTACCAAAGTATATTGGGCCGATTTTGATGGCAATGGAAGTCAAGATGTAACAATGAGCTATTCATACAATGGAGGCGACTACCCTATTTTCACAATGGATGAGATGGGGAAAGCCTATCCATTTTTTATTAATAAGAAATTTACTACCTATGGCGATTTTGCTGGCAAAACGATGGATGAGATTTTTGGTACCGACGTTCTTAAACAGAATCAATTAACGGTCAATTACTTCTCGAGTTTTGTCGCCATAAATAACGGCGGGAAATTCAGCATGGTAGAACTTCCAATGTGGGCTCAGGCAGGACCCGTGTTTGGAATGACCGCTTTTGATGTGGACGGGAATGGTTTTGATGATATCGTTTGCACGGGTAATAATTACAATACACGAGTACCTCATGGCAGAGACGATGCGATTCCATCCTTTGTGTTGATGAATAGTGGCGGAAGCTTTGAATATAAGTCTGGAGCTCAATTGGGGCTTTACAATCAAGGCGATGGGAAATCATTAATAACATTACCAACCAAGGGGAAAGCGGTAAGATTTATGATTGCCAATAACAATGGACCTGCAAAAGGTTTTGAACTTCGGGGATCTGGCAAAACGGCAGCGATTGAATTCGTAAAAGCACCTTTCCTCGCGTCCTACGCTAAAGTTACTGTGAACGGTTCTATCAAGTTGGTGAACCTCAATCAAGGACAAGGATATTTATCATCCCAAGCTCCTGGAGTCTATAAAACAAAAGGGGTTTCCAAGATTGAATTCTATAACTCTAATGGCAAACGAATCTAATCGAGGTAATTATTCGATAAAATTGCATTCTTCAATGAATTTCATTATTTTTGCGTCCTAATTTTAAGAAAATGGCTGTTACTAAACTCAAAAGAAAAGAAGCAAAAAACAGAAGCAGAATGACCAAGCGCGTTGATAACATCAAACGTTTAAAAATGGTTACTAACATTGCTTCTCCTTACAAAGGCGTTTCAGGAATTATCTTGGAAGATCAAGAAAACCAATAAATGTCATTGTTTTAGATAGTTAAGGCACGCAACTTTGCGTGCCTTTTTTTTATATATTTACATCTCAGAGTCATGAAAAAAATCTACCCTATTCTAACCATTGCCATCATTTTCCTAGCCATGTCTTGCGGAAAGCCCGCTGAAAAGGAAAATAAGATCATACACAACGACATTCTTACGACTTGCAACCTTGCTATCCAAAATGCGATTGTAGTTGATCACGTAGCGGCTCCAGTGGGTTCTAGACGTTATGTGTACGCTTCTATTGCTGCTTATGAGGCCCTTGTGCCTTTCTATTCTGAATATCAAAGCGCGGCACCCATGATGAATGGATTAAAATCTGCCCCATCGCCGGATACTTCAAAACGATACTGCTTGGATTTAGTGGCCTTGGCTGCACATACATATGTCAGTCAAAAATTGGTTTATAAAGAAGACAGCATAATCAACTTTAGAAAACGTATGCTTGATGAATATAAATCTCAGATGTCGAACTCGATGTATGAATCGTCCATCGCCTATGGAGATTCAGTGGGAAATCATATCGTAAAATGGTCAAAAAAGGATTCATTTTCCTACTTTAGAGGACGCGAATTTTTCTTAACTCGCAACAAGCCAGGTTCTTGGGAGCCTACACCACCCGACTTCATGGAAGCCATCGAACCCAATTGGGGTAAAATTAGACCCGTATTGGTTAAGTCGGTCCGTGATTTCACATGGGAACAACCCGAACCATTTTCAACCGATAAAAAGTCTCGTTTTTACCGTATTACCAAAGAGGTGTATGATACAGTGAATGCGAAAAATCCCGCCAACCTGCAAACTGCTTTATATTGGGACGATAATCCAAATGCATCCGTTCACTA
>JBEEMF010000077.1:0-15116 GCA_041192805.1 Bacteroidota bacterium
ACCCGTGCCATGATTACCGCGGCATTGGAAGGCAAGTTAGATGGTAGCTTTACCGAGCACCCCGTGTTTGGTATGATGATGCCTGATGCTTGCGAAGGCGTTCCATCGGAGTTGTTGCATCCAAGAAATACTTGGGCCGACAAAGAAGCTTACGACAAGCAGTGTGAGAAGTTGGCGCATTTGTTCAATGATAACTTCAAGAAGTTTGAAGACGGTGCCAGCGAAGAGATCAAGAATGCAGGGCCAAAGGTGAGTGCTGTAGGTTGATTGAGCGAACTGAATTGTATTTAACGCTAAAGGGGTTTGGCGGAAACGTTGAACTTTGAGTATTGTGAACTTTAGAGTGATAAAATGAGAGGCCGCGCGTAGCGCGGCCTCTCATTTTTGACCCATTCTGTACTATCTTTGCGCCATGGCGCTCAGTAGTCACGAAATCAAACAGAAGTTTTTGTCGTTTTTTGAATCAAAGCAACACACTTTCGTTCAAAGCTCACCCATCGTTGTCAAAGGCGATCCAACCCTGATGTTCACCAACGCGGGGATGAATCAGTTCAAAGACTATTTCTTGGGTAATTCCGAAGCACCCTATAAACGGGTTGTCAATTCACAAAAATGCTTGCGCGTGAGCGGAAAACACAATGATTTGGAGGAAGTTGGTCACGACCACTACCACCATACCATGTTTGAAATGTTGGGTAACTGGAGCTTTGGCGATTTCTTCAAGCAAGATGCCATTGCTTGGGCTTGGGAATTGATGACCGAAGTGTACGGTTTACCCAAAGATCAATTGTATGTCACTGTTTTTGAGGGTGATGCAGCTGCCAATATTCTGTTCGACCAAGAAGCGCATGATCGTTGGGCACAGTTCATTGATCCCAACCGGATTTTGAAGGGCAACAAAAAAGATAATTTCTGGGAGATGGGCGATACGGGTCCGTGCGGTCCTTGCTCCGAGATTCATTTTGATATGCGTTCGGCCGAGCAGCGCGAGGCCGTTGATGGCGCAACCCTGGTAAACCAAGACCATCCCGAAGTGATCGAAATCTGGAACCTCGTGTTCATGGAATTCAACCGCAAAGCCGATGGTAGCCTAGATCGTTTGCCAGCTCAACACGTGGATACCGGCATGGGCTTTGAGCGATTGGTGCGCGGAATTCAAGGAAAATCAAGCAATTACGATACCGATGTTTTTCAATTCATCATCCAAAATACCGCTAAATTGTGTGGTAAGAATTACGGCGATGATGAGGAACAGGATATTGCATTTCGAGTGATAGCCGACCATTTGAGGGCGGTGAGTTTGTGTATTGCAGACGGACAGTTGCCATCGAATACGGGTGCGGGCTATGTCATTCGTAGAGTTTTGAGAAGGGCAGTTCGCTATGGTTATTCTTACTTGGGATTCCAGGAATCGTTCTTTAACCAGTTGGTTCCCGGATTGGCCGATTATTTTGCCGGCAGTTTCCCAGAACTAAAAGCCCAAGAGAGTTTTGTTCAGCGTGTGATTCAGGAGGAAGAAAATTCATTCTTCAGAACCTTGAGCTCAGGTATGGGGCGTTTGGGTGCTTTCATCGATCAGCATCCCAAGGGTGTTGTGGATGGTGCCACTGCGTTTGAATTGTACGATACCTTCGGTTTCCCAATCGATTTAACCGATTTGATTGCCCGCGAACGTGGGTGTTCGGTGGATATGGACGGATTTCAAGTCGCTTTGCAAGCACAAAAGAATCGCTCTAAGGCCGATGCGGTGAAACAAACGGGCGACTGGCATACTATTATGGCCGACAGCGATGAGTCGTTTTGTGGGTATGATACCACGCAATCGGTAACGGAAATTAGCCGACATAGAACCATCATAGCCAAGGGCAAGAATTTGTACCAAGTAGTCTTGGATGTTTGTCCGTTTTACGCCGAAAGTGGCGGACAGGTGGGCGATTCAGGTCAGTTGGTAGGTCAGGATGGCGAAATTGTGCGGGTTATAGATACCCAAAAAGAGAATAAATTGCATGTATTGGTTTGCGACAAGCTGCCAAAAAACATGGATCAGGCATTTACGGCCCAAGTGGATGTGAATCGCAGAAATAGCATTAGTAGCAATCACAGTGCGACACACTTGATGCACAGCGCGTTGCAAGAGGCTTTGGGTTCTCACGTGGCCCAGAAGGGGAGTTTGGTGAATGAATCGGCTTTGCGTTTTGATTTTTCGCATTTTGGTAAGATGACCGACGAAGAAATCGCGCAGGTTGAAGTGAGGGTGAATGAAAAGATTCGCGAAGGCATCGCATTGAAAGAGCATCGCAACGTTCCGATTGCGGAGGCGCAGAAAATGGGTGCTACGGCCTTGTTTGGCGAGAAGTACGGGGAGTTTGTGCGTGTGATTGAGTTCGATGCCGACTATTCCATGGAATTGTGTGGTGGAACGCATGTATCGAACACGTCGCAGATTGGCTTCTTCAAGATTTTGGGTGAGTCGAGTGTGGCTGCCGGTGTTCGAAGAATTGAAGCGGTTACACAGCAATCGGCTTTGGATTACATCAATGGCGAATTGGAGGCGTTGTCGCAGGTCAAAATCGCTTTGGGCAATCCAAAAGACGTTGTTTCTGCGGTGAGCAAGGTATTGGAAGAAAACGCATCGATGCGAAAGCAGTTGGAGCAAATGGAAGCGGAGCAGGTTTCGGCGTTGAAGTCGAGTTTGTTGCAAAAAGTGCAAACAGTTGCGGGTGTGTCAATGGTTTTGGAGCAATTGAACTTACCTAGCGCGGATGCGGCCAAGCAATTGTGTTTTCAGTTGAAGCAAGAGTTGAGCAATCCGGTGGTGGTTTTGGCGTTCTTGGCTGAGGAAAAGCCGGGGTTGGCCATTTATATCGATGAAAAATGGGTTGCAGAAAAAGGTTGGAACGCAACTCAGATGATTCGTGAATGTGCCAAGGAAATCCAAGGCGGCGGCGGCGGTCAACCGTTTTTTGCTACGGCAGGGGGTAAAAATGCGGACGGACTTTCAGCGGCATTGGCATCGGCCAAAGGCATTCTAGGGGCTTAAACGAAAGGTTGGATTATTCCTTCCAAACTTGACCGTGAAATAATTTCACGACTTTCTTGGTTTCGAAGAAGGGTTGATCGTTGTAAATATCGCCGATGGCGTGCAACTTGATTTTTGTTTTTTGCGAATATTCAATCACTTCGTTGATTTCTTCGGCCAAATCACCTCCTTTTAATAGGAAGAAACGGGGTTTTCCGCTCCAGTGATTTTCCATCCACTTCCAGAGTTCGATTGCGGGTGCTACGGCACGAGCTATGGCGCCATCAAATTTCATGGGTAGTAATTCGGTGCGCTCTTGAATGGCTGTTGCGTTTTTGAGTCCCAAAGCATCTATCACCGCCTTAACGACAGCGATTTTCTTGCCGATGCTATCCACGAGAGTAAATTCTACATTTGGGAACATGATGGCTAGTGGAATCCCTGGAAATCCGCCACCGGTGCCGATATCAATAAAATGCTGTCCGGGCATGAACTCGCAAGTCTTAGCCAATGCCATTGAATGAAGCACGTGGTGAATGTAGAACATGTCCATGTCTTTGCGAGAAATCACATTGACACGCGCGTTGTGATCGGCGTAAAGCGGACCCAGTTGTGTGAATTGTACTTTTTGTTCCTCGGTTAGATTGGGGAAGTGTTGGAATATAATTTCTGGTCCTACCATTTGATTTTTTTGGTGAAAAATGCGTTGATCCCAGTGACTACGTACCAGAAAGATTCAAAAAGGTTAAAAACAGGGTAAAAAGTGGTTGATTTCCGCATTTGAAGGAGTTTCCCTTTTTGATAGAAAACAACCCATTCGGGAATCAATTTTAGTAACATGGCAATGATGGGCCACAAAATCTGACTGCCTAGGATGAACCAAAGGATGATGGTTGTCCAGAAGAATAATTGTGCCATAGGATAAATTGCTAGGAGTTGTTTTACCCCTTTTTGATACGATTTTCCTACCCATAGATGTCGTTTCTTTTGCTTCCAGTAAGCGCTCCAGTTTGCAGGGCCATCGCTGTAGCAGAAGGCGTCTGGGTTCACGCAAATTGCGGTGTTACTGGCGTTTGCGGCTTCTTGTACGAAAAGATCGTCATCGCCCGCGGGAATATGGTGATGGCTGCTAAAACCATTCACTTCGTTGTAAATGTTGCGGGTATAAGCCAAATTCCGACCCACGCCCATGTAGGGTTTACCCGAGGCCGCTAGGCCGAGGTAATGCATTGCGGTAAGCAAATTCTCATGGTGAATCAATGCGCCCAAAAAGCCAGTTCCAGTTTTCAAAGGTGCGGTACCCAAAATGATTTGCTTTTCTCTTGTGAACTGAGTGGCCATGTGTTTAAGCCATTGGTCGCTGCTGGGGACGCAGTCGACATCGGTAAGAAGAAAATGATCGTACTGCGCCTTTTTGATTGCCAATGTCAGTGCCAATTTTTTCCCACCCATTTTCACGAAATCTGCATCGAGTGAAACGACTTTTAGTTTGGGATGCAGTTCTTTTTGTTCGATAAGAAACAGGGGCGTATCGTCGGTGCTACGGTCGTTGGCGATAATGACTTCGAAGTTCGGGTAGTCTTGTGCCAGCCAGTTGGGAAGGTTTTTTTCTAGCAGGGGTAGGGCATTTCGCGATGCGATGATGATGCTAATTCCCGGCGCAGATGAAACAACGGCTTGAGATTCAGTTCGCTTTATTTTGGCAAAAAATCTAAATAAATAAATGAACGCAAAAATCATCGACAAACCAACCACAACGGCAAAAGAAACATCGATACGTTCGAAGGACAGTTGTTGTATGAAATCTTGTGTATTCAATTCATTTAAGAGGTTTAAAGAACAAAGTTAATCAACCCCTGCCAAATCCAAATGAATGGGGATTGATTGGGGAAAAGGTTTGCGGAGAATGGGATGCGATAAATCAGCGGTTCAGTAGCAATTCCTCGGTGCTGATTTTGATGTTTTTGGAAATAGCTTCTGTGGGTAGGTCACTTTCGTCGCCGTTAAATGGGTCTTCGATTTCCTCGGCAATGAGTTCGATGCTTGCCAAAACGTAGAGCACAAACATGGTTACGGGGGCAATCAAGAAGTTGAGTTGGGTGCTGTAAACGATGGGGAAAATCATCACATACAAAAAGATGAATTTTTTGATAAATACCGAATAGGTAAAAGGGATGGGGGTGTTTTTGATGCGTTCACAACCGCCGCAAACATCCATGAGTTTATTGATTTCTACTTTGAAATGTTCGATGTCGGCATGCGTCAGTAACCCATGTTGGATATCCATTTTTAGTCCTGCTACAAACAACTTGGCGATGGTTTGAGGTTGGTGGCGCGACTTTTTAATGGTATTTATATCCATGGTAATCGATGCATGAACTGGGTTTTCCGAGAAAAAATGGGCGGGGATTTTGCGGTCTTGGAGATGAAACCTAAGCGCGGTAGGAAATAAGCTGAGCAGGGATTGGTAATATTCTCTGCGTTGCACGTCTGTTTGGGGCAAGATGGCATTGAGATGAATGCAGAGATTGCGAATGGCATTGGTTAATTCGCCCCACAGTCTGCGTCCTTCCCACCAGCGGTCGTAGGCGGTGTTGGTTCTAAAGACGAGAAACAGCGATAACGTAAATCCCAAAATTGAATAAATGATACCAATGTTGGAAACCATGGATACTGATTTATAATCTTTGAATAAGACTGTTTCAACGTAGGCCCAAGCGGCGCTGTAGGTACCAACGCCCAAAAGTAATGGCCACAGGCGTTTTAGCGTTTCTGCTTTGTGCACTCTAAAAACAAAGGTGAACCAATCCTTGGGGTTGTATGTGATCATGGCGCAAAATTAATCATGTATCGATACACCTGTCGAAAATAAATTTTTAACCGCCTTGGCTGAGGCCAGTGTAATCAATAAAATATGTTATAATTGAAAAGGTTTAACACAGCAGAGATTTAATATATGAAAAAAATAATTTTAGCAATGGCTTTGTTTCTGGGTTCGCTCGGTGCTGCAAACGCTCAAACAACCATTAAAAATGGTGGATTAGAAAATTGGAGAACAAGCAAGTTGTTGTTTAATCTAACAGCTACGTTGGAGACTCCACAAGGATGGAGCTCGTTTGATTCGGTGTTTAATATTATTAACTTTATTTCGGGTCAGAATACGCGGGTTACCTCACAGGTCAAAAAGAGTACGGCTATAAAAAATTCTGGACTTTCTTCGGCGCAGGTTACGACGTCAAATTATAGTGATTTGGGCTTGATGCCTGGATATTTGACAAATGCCAAGTTGAATATAAATGCAAATTTCGATTTCAATTTTTCCGGTGGGGAGGTGTTGGCATCGAAACCCATTGTTGCCAGTGCGATGGTGAATTATAAGCCAGCCACGGTTTATGATTCAGCCAATTTGTACGTTGAAGTTATCAATACTACATTGGGTGTGGATTCTATCATTGGTTATGGCATGAGTACTTTTGCTGGAACTACGAATTTTACCAAAATTGATCTTCCAATTTATTACGAGGACAAAACGCTTACCGCCAATTTATTGCGTTACTACTTCGTGAGCAGCTATGTGGATGATACTACTGAGTCGAACATGTTAAATAGTTCTTTGTATGTGGATGATGTGACCTATACTACCGTTAAAAGTGAGACTTACGCCTTGATGAGTGAATTGAATGTGGCTTGTTATCCCAATCCAACCACGGATGTGATTACGGTTACAGCAACTAAGGGAAATTCATTGGTTTGTGAAATTCATTCATCAACGGGTCAGTTGATGTTGGTGAAGCCATTTGATGGTTCTACTACGATTCGGGTTTCTGATTGGTCGGCTGGGGTATACACCTACAACGTAAAGGATCAATCGAATGTTATTGTTGGCCATGGTCAGTTGGCCGTGGTTCGTCCGTAATTGCAATTGAAGGAAATGAAAAACCCCTAGTTCTAAATTAGCCAAGAGGGAGTTGGGTTTCATACTTTAGTTGCTTACGTTTGTTAATGCTTCGCCTGGAATTAAACAATAACTAGAAAATACTCAAATGAAAAAATTGTACTCATTTTTATCGATTGGCTTTTTGGCGCTCAGCGCGATAGGTCAATCTACCCAAGATGTCACTTTTAAAGTTGACATGAATAGTTACACTGGCACCGCTTTCACAGGGGTATTTGTAAATGGTAATTATAATGGATGGTGTGGATCATGTAATGCTTTAACGGATGCCAACAAAGATGGTGTTTGGGAAGGCACATTCAACATCAAAGCAGATTCTATCGAATACAAATTCACTTTGGATGGATGGAAGGTTGAGGAGGCTTTAACATCAGGAACTTCTTGCACAAAGACAACAGGTGGTTATACCAATCGTTTTGTGAAATTGAGCGGAAATGTAACTATCGCTACTGTTTGTTGGAACAGATGTTCTCCTTGCGCTACAACTTCAGGTTTGAACAAAGTAAACATCGCATCTATGAATTTGTATCCTAACCCAACTCAAGGTTTGATTAACTTGAATTTGGGATTGACACAGAAAGAAACAGTGAGTGTTGTTGTTTATGATGTTAGAGGCAACAAATTATACAGCAAAACTTTGTCGGGTGCTACTGTGAACGAAACTATCGATATGACAGTTTATTCTGCTGGTGTTTACATAGTGAGCGTTACAACTTCAAAGGGCACGATCCGTAAGGAGTTTGTGATGAACAAATAATCATGTTGTTCATCATAAAAAAAGTACTGGCATTTTTTTAAGGCAACAAGACTGGGAAGTTTGAGGTCTAACCATTATGGAGTTTGGAAAACGGATCAAATGGGGAATCATTATTGGTTGCATTGGTTTTTTCTCAACTGCAAGCGCCCAATTACTTAAAATTGATTACAACGACACGTTGAATTGTGGCTTGGATTCTAATCGTTTCAAAAGCCTTGAAACAGCTAAAAGCCACTATTGGCAACCCGTTGAATCTTGGATGCAGGATTCGAATTTTCTTAAATATCCCGTTCCTAAATATCAGTTCATCAAATACAAAGACTACTCTAATCAATTTGCAGTTGCTGAGGATTCCGGGAATATTTTTTTGTTTTTACCAAACATCTGCTATGGACTTTATCGATATAAATACCCAAAGAGTTTTAGCGCAAAGCCCGAACAACTTGATTTGGGTTATTTGGACAATAAATTAAAGGGTTGTACGAGCAGCGTACATGTCATGAAAGAGGGCAACGAATGGTTTGGTCTTGTATTCATTGCTGGCACAAACCTTAGAACTAGAATTGTGCGGTTGGAGTTTGGAAAGTCACTCAACAACATTCCAAAAGCGAGTGAGATCATGATTTATAACGGGGCCGAATTGTCGAGCCAAATCTATTTCAATAGAATCAATGGCACCCTTTTCGGTTATGCGGTAAATCGATTTCAAAATGGTTTTACGCAAATCGTGTTTGGGAATACCATACGTAATGTACCTGAATTCAAATTCATCAAAGTACCCTATAAAAAATGTCAATTCAGGGCATTTACCATGGGAATGGATGCATCTGGAAATCATTGGATACTTGCTCCTACCATCCAATCGGGCAATTTTGTATTGGTGAAATTTGGGAAGGACCCGTTGAATACAAATCCAGTGATTGATTCCCTAGGTATGTTTGGCATTGGCGGAGGCGATTACAAGGGAATTCTTTCGTACACATTCAATGGAAAAACCTTCGTTTGGTTAAACAATGCAAATAACAGGCAGATCTTTTTTTATTTCGGAAATGGTATCTACAAGCCACCCACCGTTGTGAAACCCTTGGGCAATCCTTACAACGTTAATTGGGAATATGCTTATATGTCCCCTGCTTTTAGATTCAATGATACACTATACTCTCTCTTTATCTCAGCGTCCGAAGGACTCTTCCTAATGAAGTTCTCTATGAACACTGAGACATATTATCAGTCATTAACCTCTAATTTTCATGACAGAAACAACGATGAATTAATTCTGAAATACTCCAACAATACCAAAGAAAACAAACAAGAAGTAATTAGGTATGTCGTCAATGAAGGTCAATCCGATCAGCGAGATACCCTTATTAGAATTACAGTAAAACCTTGCTCTGAAAATCCCAATTGCGAATTTTGGATCCCAGATGCTTTCACACCTGACGACAACAGTATAAATGATAGATTTGGGCTTAAGAGTAATTGTCTTATGAATTATTCCGTATTGACAATTTATAACCGTTGGGGACAATTAATCCATCGATCTCAGGGCGAAAATCCAACTTGGGATGGTAAAATTGATAATGTAGATTGTCCGGAAGGAGTATACGCTTATAATTTTGATTGCAATTATTCCTCTTCAAAGATACAAAAGTATGGCACCTTTCAGCTCATACGTAAATATTGAAATTGAATCTCCTAGATAAATCTTACAGTTTTGAAAAATCGTTTGAATTTGCTATAATTGAACATTTAATAATCGTTTTATAGCAAAACTTAACATACTCAATATGAAAAAAAGTACAATTTTTAGACTATCCCTTATTGTCGCAATTTGCGGACTCTTCATTCTACAGTCTTGTGAAAAAGACCCTGTAACTCCACCAGTGGACAACTCCGCTTCTGTGAAACCTTATGTTCTAGTTAATGGTGTGAAATTTGTTTGTGCACAACCACGTTCCTTATATGTTTCTTGGACAGGTGGCGATTCTCAATTGACGTGGGCTGGAACAGGTTTTTCAGATACAATCATATGGATAGCGCATCAAAAAAATGAGATTAAAGTAGGTTCGTATAAGATTGATTCAACTGGTTTTGGTGACCCTGGATTTATTGTAACGTCATTTAGATGGGGTATTCTGTCTTCTTCACCAGTAATTAACATTGCGAAAGGCACGTATGAGTTGAAACGTGAAAATGGAAAATTTGTTTCGTATTTAAAAAATGGCGAAGGCTATAATGGTTTAAAACATAATCAGCGTTTCTACAACATAGAATTCAAGGTCGTTTGGCCATATTGATTAAATAAAATTATAACGATAAAAAATCACATGGGGTTGGGCGGTTATTTTAATTCCAGCCCATTTGTTCTAAATAACCCCACTTAATTGAAAATTAAAAAGCATTTTTTTATTATTCTCGTTTCAGTGTTTGCGATTCAAGGGTATTCACAAATACAGATTGGCAATGAGATCAATGGTGATTCCATTGGCGATAATTTAGGTAATTCCGTAGCCCTTTCAAACGATGGAAACATCATGGCTGTTGGGGCATATTGGAATAGTTATAAGGCAGTGAGAGCAGGACGTGTGAAGATTTATAAAAACATTTCGGGTATATGGACTCAATTAGGTTCAGATATCGACGGGGATTCTGCTGTCGATTATTGTGGTTTTTCTGTTTCTCTATCTGGTGATGGTAGTATTGTTGCCATCAGTTCAAGTGCAAATAACAAAACCGGGCCAGATGCTGGTCTAGTGCGTCTTTATAAGTATAATTCTGGTACTTGGGTTCAACTTGGGCCAGATATTTACGGGGAGGCGGCCTATGATTACTTTGGCTATTCTGTTTCTCTGTCTGATGATGGGAGTGTGGTGGCCATTGGGGCCCCTTTCAATGATGGCAGGGATCCATCGGCAGGCCATGTTCGAGTTTTTAAATATAATGCTGGGACTTGGAATCAATTGGGTGTAGATATAGATGGGGAGTCAAAGGACGATAACAGTGGTTGGTCTGTGTCAATTTCTAAGGAAGGAAATATTGTTGCTATAGGAGCTAAAAATGCCAGTGGGAAGGTCCCAGAAACCGGACACGTAAGAATATTTCAATTTTCAAATGGTTCTTGGAGTCAATTGGGTGGAGATATTGATGGCATTTCGGCTTTCGATCTCTTTGGTTGGTCAGTTTCCCTTTCCGCAGATGGTCTCGTAGTTGCAATTGGATCATATCTCTATAATGTGGGCGGAACATCTTCAGGGCAAATACAGGTATATAAATACAATCTTGGTACTTGGACTCAATTGGGAAATAATATCAACGGAGAGTTTCCCGGCGACTACTGTGGGTATGCCGTTTCATTGTCTGATGATGGCAATATCCTTGTTGATGGGGCGCCTTTGAGTAAAAATATAGCATCTGCAGGTAATGTAAGAATATTCAAATATCTGAATGGGAAATGGAACAAAGTGGGGAATAACATTGTTGGCGAAGCAGTGTTTGATCAATGTGGTTTTTTTGTTGCAAATTCCGCCGATGGCAGTGTTGTTGCTGTTGGAGCGCCATATAATAAAGGCAATGGTGCTTTTGCTGGCCATGTCAGAGTATTTGGTTTTGGTGATTTGCTTTCTACACAACGAAATCAAATAGAATTGGATATTTCAGTTTGTCCAAATCCTTCATCTTCCCAAATAGAAATTTCTGTGAAGCCAGATTTAATTAACAAGGCCTATGTTGTGACCGATATGATGGGTAAGATATTGAAATCAGGAAGACTATTTGCAGAAAATACGGTAGTTGACTTGGGGAATTTTCCCAGTGGATCATATGTTCTTAGATTGATTGGGGAATTAACTTCGCCTGTTAAATTGATTAAAATATAAAAACTCATATTTTAGCTCCAATTCCTAAGGGTAATAGAAGAATTACATTTCATATTTTTTTTACATTTTAATGACTGAATTCTGATTGGTTTAAAATATTTTTGATAAATGCTAGGGAAATATTGCATTTTGATCAATTCAAAGTCGCCTATTTTGATTGTGACTAATGGAAGTTGTAATCATGAAAAAGGCGTTTATAACAACTTATGTAAACAGATTGTCTTGCTATTATTATTTGTTGTTGGGACTTATAATAGTGTTCTTGGACAAAATTGGAGCCAAGTGCAAAAATCTGTACCGACTGATCGTTTGGAGGAGGATTTATTTGGTTGTGCGGTATCAATTTTTGGTGATTATGCTATAGTTGGTGCCGAATTTGAAGATGAGGATGATAAAGGGGCAAGTCCTATGCTTAATGCAGGATCGGCATACATTTTTAAAAATATTGCTGGAAAATGGACACAACAGCAGAAAATAGTAGCCAATGACAGGACACAAGGTGATTTTTTTGGTCATTCTGTTTCTATCTCGGGCAACTATGCAATCGTAGGTGCTCATCATGAAGATCATGACTTAACTGGGAATGGTTATCGCAGTGCAGCGGGATCCGCTTATATTTTCGAAAATAAAAATGGTGTATGGACCCAAATTCAAAAGGTTATTGCTTCAGATCGTGAAGAGTCGGATCAATTTGGTGTAGTTGTATCTATTGACGGAGATTACGCCGTTGTTGGTGCACACCAAGAGGATGAAAATGTTAATTCAGGTGATTCAATGCAAAATGCAGGTTCTGCATATGTATTCAAAAACACCTCAGGGACTTGGGCTCAATTACAAAAAATCGTTGCAAGTGACAGAGGTACGGAGGATAAGTTTGGTTTTGCAGTGTCTATATCGGGTGACTATTTGGTGGTTGGCGCTCTGTTCGAATCTGAAGATGAAGCAGGCGGAAACAAAATGTGGTACTCTGGTTCGGCATATGTATTCAAAAATAACTCTGGCAACTGGTCTCAGGTGAAAAAAATCGTAGCCTCCGATCGCGCGGCTGAAGATTTATTCGGAAGTTCTGTTGCAATTTCCGGGAACTATATGATCATTGGAGCTTATGCTGATGATGAAGACGCGACCGGAAAAAACACCTTTGATGGTTCGGGATCTGCTTACATTTTCAAAAACAATGCAGGCAATTGGGTGCAATTAAACAAGATTGTTGCCTCTGATAGGTCGTATGTGGATCGTTTTGGAGAAGCAGTTGCAATTTCTGGCGATTATGCAATTGTAGGTGCATTTTTTGAATCGCAGGACGCCGCAGGAGGGAATACTCTCACATCATCTGGGTCAGCATACATTTTTAAAAATAATGCAGGAAGTTGGAAACAAGTCAATAAAATTGTTGCATCCGACAGAAATACAGATGATCGATTTGGAAAATCCGTTGCCATTTATGGGAATTATGCAATGGTTGGAGCTTGGAATGAAGATGAGGATGAAAAAGGTGGAGTAACCATTCGTAATGCAGGTTCAATTTACATATACAAAAATGCCACATCCACTGGCTTCGAAGAGAAGGAATTTGGGAGGAATTTGAAAGTATTCCCTAATCCTGGAAATGGTAATTTTACCATTGATTTAGGGGATGAATGGGTAAACACTGAGATGTCGATCTCGGATATTTACGGAAAAGTAATTCAATCTGAAAAACTATTCAATTCGCAGGTTTTAGAAATTGATATCCATGAGCCAAGTGGTATGTATATCATTGAATTTAAATCAGGCAATAAAAATGCAGTAATTCGTATTATTAAAGAATAAAGAAATAAAATAATAAATCATGAAAAAAAGTACAATTTTTAGACTATCCCTTATTGTCGCGATTTGCGGACTCTTCATTCTTCAGTCTTGTGAAAAAGACCCTGTAACTCCACCAGTGGACAACTCAGCTTCGGTAAAACCATATATCATAGTTCGTGGTGTGAAATTTGTTTGTGCAAAACCAAGTTCATTATATGTAAAAAGAAACCAAAACGATTCTCAATTGCAATGGTCTGGAACAGGTTCTTCAGATACCATCATTTGGATAAGTCATCAAAAAAATGAGGTTAAAGTAGGTTCGTACAAGATTGATTCAACTGGTTTTGGTGATCCCGGATTTATTACATCCACAATTAGATGGGGTACTATGTCTTCTTCACCATCAATAACTATTGTGAAAGGTACTTATGAGTTAAAACGTGAAAATGGGAAATTCGTTTCCTATTTAAAAAATGGCGAAGGCTATCATGGTATAGACAATAATAAGCGTTTCTACAACATAGAATTCAAGGTCGTTTGGCCATATTGATTAAAATGTTTCGAGTTTTAGGGGTCAATACGATTAGTTTCGGTTGGAATGGACCACTATTTTTTTCGATTGCATCTTGAAACAACCTAATCGGAAGTCAAGGTAAGGACCCTATTTTAACAAATAGGGTTACAAAAATTTTGACAGTTGTGAGATACGAAGTTAAAAAGCCCGAACAGCTCTAACAGAAGATTTGGTATTCGTGGGTGCTGCCGCATTTACGCCATTGTCAAATTCAACCGTAAAGGCACTATTACCGCCAACTTCAGTGGAACTCCAATAACTGTTAAATTTACCAAAACCGCCAATTTTATCTTTATTCAAATAAAGTTGATTGAGTTCCTCTTGTGTAGGCAAACGCCAATCGCTACAACCGTCTAATACCAAATCCTCACAAGCTTGTTTAGCAACGTTCCAGTCTGAGAATGGCAAATCAGTTGGGGCTGAAGCCAAGCCATGACCATCGGCGCCTTTAAAGACTATGATTCCACATTCCTTCTTCGTGATTGGTTCTTCACAATTCGCAAACATGACAACAGCAAGACCAGCAAATAGCATTTTATATAATTTCATAACGCAAACATATAAAAAAAATCAATTCGAGGCATAAAAAAGCCCCAAATCTCTTTGAGGCTTTTTTGTAGAAAGTGGTCGGGGAGACAGGATTCGAACCTGCGACCCCCTGGTCCCAAACCAGGTGCGCTACCAGCCTGCGCCACTCCCCGACCCGGGTGCCATAGACGGGTCCTTCCCGAACGGCAAATACGTTTTGGTGGGCCCGGCAGGATTCGAACCCGCAACCTAGCCGTTATGAGCGGCCGGCTCTACCATTGAGCTACAGGCCCACGCGCCACGCCTCCGTCCGATAGCGGACCCGCGGCCCGCCACGCAAGTAGTTACAGGTCCCAGTAATTGCCCGCCATGCTTCAGCTGTCAGCCAATCAAGCGCCGCGTTCGGCCGCTCCATTGGTGGCGCCGGTCGGAAGACGCAGCAGGAACGCGTCTTCCAGTATCTCAAATGTCGCACCAACTGCCGTCGCCATTCTGTCGACCAACCGCAGGGCAAAGCCGAGGCCGAGTGGCGGTCCCTCGCTATCATCCGCACCATTGTCCAATGACGTATCAAACAATTGCCCGACCGACAGTCCTGCAAGCCTTGCGGGACGGTC
>JBEEMF010000078.1:0-8275 GCA_041192805.1 Bacteroidota bacterium
TTATGCGGCATCGCACTAGAACCCACTTCACCTTCTTTGATTCTCTGTTTGAAGTAGTCCATACTTACATAGGTCCACACATCGCGCGAAAAATCAATCAATATCGTATTGATGCGCTTCCAATTGTCGAACTGAGCCGCCAAGTAATCGTAAGGTTCAATTTGCGTAGTAAAAGGCACGCGATACAAGCCCAAATCTTCGCCCACAAATTTGTCGCCAAAAGCCAACCAATCCGTATCAGGGAAAGCCACGTGATGAGCATTGTAATTCCCCGTTGCGCCGCCAAATTTGGCAGAATACGGGAGTTTCGACAATAGATTGATCTGACCTTCCAAACGGGCCACAAATACATACCATTCCTTGCCCAAGCGGGTAGGAGAGGCGGGCTGACCGTGGGTTTTCGCCAATAGTGGGATATCTTTCCAAGCCTGTGACTGAGAAATTAGAATCTGAATCACTTCGTCAAGGGCCGGCATCATCACAGCATTGCTCGCTTCTTTAAAACTCAAAGGAATCGCAGTGTTGTTGATGTCTTGAGACGTAAGGCCAAAGTGAACCCATTCCTTGTATGCCTGTAAACCCAGAGCATCCATTTTCTCCTTAATACAGTATTCAACCGCTTTAACATCGTGGTTGGTTGTCTTTTCGATGGTTTTTACGCGCTGAACGTCTACTTCTGGAAGATTTTCGCACCAACTGGTAAGGGTATTTTGATGTTTGAGAAGCTCGCTCCAATCTACATTTGGAATCACCTTTGCCAAGGCAAAAAGATAGGCGACCTCAACGCGGATGCGGTATTGAATGAGTCCGGCTTCTGAATAAAATCGTTTTAAATCTTTAGTTCCGCCGGCATATCTACCGTCTACGGGTGAAATTGCATACAGGGGGCTGGCATCCATACTGCAAAAATACAACGCAACTTGGGTTTTACCTTATTTTAATTCCATTTTCAGGAATCGGCCCGTATGGCTTTCTTTGTGTTTTGCCACCTGTTCCGGTGTGCCCGATACCAATATCTCACCACCGCCGGATCCACCCTCAGGTCCAATGTCAACCACCCAGTCCGCTACTTTAATCACATCCATGTTGTGCTCGATGACAACAATCGTATTTCCTTTGTCGACCAAAATGTTCAATACGCCCAGCAATTGCTTAATGTCGTTGAAGTGCAGTCCCGTTGTGGGCTCGTCCAATATATAAAGCGTCTTCCCCGTATCGCGCTTGCTCAATTCGGTTGAAAGTTTTACGCGTTGGGCTTCTCCGCCGCTTATCGTTGTGCTCGACTGTCCTAAGGTGAGGTAACCCAAACCCACGTCTTGCATCGTTTTAACCTTGCGCTGGATTAAAGGAATGTTCTCAAAGAAGTCTACGGCGGTATCGATCGACATCTCTAAGACATCGTTGATGCTTTTGCCTTTGTATCGTACTTCGAGGGTTTCACGGTTGTAGCGCTTGCCTTGACATTCATCGCACAGGACTTCAACATCTGGAAGGAAGTTCATTTCGATGACCTTTTTTCCGCCGCCGCCGCAGGCTTCGCATCGTCCGCCTTTGACGTTAAAGCTGAATCGACCGGGCTTGTAACCGCGGATTTTTGCTTCCGGTAAGTTGGTGAATAGGTTTCGAATTTCTTGGAAAACACCCACATAAGTGGCTGGATTGCTTCGAGGCGTACGTCCAATTGGACTCTGATCGATGCGTATTACCTTGTCGATGTGTTCCAACCCATCAATGCTCTTAAAAGGCAAGGGTTTATAGCTGGAGGCATAGACTTTATTGTGTGCTGCAGTGAATAGGGTTTCGTTGATCAGACTGGATTTACCGCTACCACTTACGCCGGTAATTGCCACAAACAAGCCGACAGGAATTTCCAAATCCACGTTTTTGAGGTTATGGCCTGTGCATCCTTTTAATTTGAGTTTTTCTGTCGATGCCTTTCTTCGTTTTTGAGGGACAGGAATGCTGTCTTCTCCGCGAAGGTATTTGCCCGTAATTGCATCGGACTGAATAAAATCTTTGACCTCGCCGCTGGCAACGATCTGACCGCCATGAACGCCGGCATTAGGACCAATCTCCACCAACCAATCGCTGGCAAGCATCATGTCCTTGTCGTGCTCTACCACCAAAACCGTATTGCCCATGTCGCGCAAATCCCGCAAACTCTGAATCAATCGCTCATTGTCGCGCTGATGCAATCCAATACTCGGCTCATCCAAAATATAAAGCACATTCATCAACTTGCTACCAATTTGGGTTGCCAAACGAATACGCTGCGCTTCTCCGCCCGATAAAGTTCTTGCGGGGCTATTTAGGGTGAGGTATCCCAGGCCAACGCCGACCAAGAAATCCAGACGACTTTTGATTTCCTTAATCAGTTCGGTGGCAATGGTAGTTTGTCTTTCCGTAAGTTTATCGTGTACTGCATGGAACCAGTTTGTGAGCACATCGATATTCATGTTACTCAGCTGCGCGATGTTGTTTTCGGCGATAATAAAATGCAGTGATTCTTGCTTCAATCGGGCGCCGTGACAGGTTTCACAGGGCTTTTGGTGCATGAATTCTTCTGCCCACTGACGCAGTTTGTCGTCCTCGGATTCAAAATAATTCTCTGTGATGTAATGAACGACCCCTTTGTATTGAGATTCGTAGGATTTCTTTTGACCTTGATGGTTGATATGACTGACCATGATGGGTTCATCGTAGCCATAAAGTATGCACTGAATTTGCTGATCGCTAAGTTTTGAGATTGGATCGGCGAGGCTAAAATCTAGCACTTTTGCAAGGGCGCGAAGTTGGCTAAACGTCCAATTTTCTCTGAGCTCACCAATCGGAACAATCCCGCCGCGATTGATGGATTTGCTGCGATCGGGGATGATGAAATCGATATTAACCTCCGCAGTTTCGCCCATGCCTTCACAGGTTGGACAAGCGCCGTAGGGTGAATTGAAGGAGAATGAGTTTGGTTGAGGCTCATCGTAACTGAGGCCACTAATGGGGTCCATCAAGAAACGAGAGAAATGTACAAGCTGATCGTCTGCGTCTAACACCATCATGTTTCCACTGCCCATTTTCATGGCAATTTTCACACTTTCGGTGAGTCTACCCGTGGATCCACTTTGCACTTGCAAGCGATCTATCACCACTTCGATATCGTGGATTTTGTATCGATCTACCTGCATGCTGCCTGTAATGTCGGTGATTTTACCATCCACTCTAACCTTATTGTAGCCCTTCTTCTTGATTTGCTCAAATAGGTCGCGGTAATTTCCCTTACGTCCTTTCACAACAGGTGCGAGGATGGCAACTTTTTGGGTATCGAACTTTTGAACCATGGCATCCATGATTTGCTGTTCGGTGAGTTTTACCATTTTTTCACCGCTGATATAACTCACGGCTTCTCCGGCACGGGCAAACAGGAGTCGAAGAAAATCGTATACTTCTGTAACTGTACCCACGGTACTTCTTGGATTTTTGCTAACGGTCTTTTGTTCGATGCTGATTACGGGGCTGAGGCCTCGCACTTTATCGACATCCGGGCGCTTCATATCCCCAATAAACTGACGGGCATAGGCGCTAAAACTTTCGAGATAACGTCGCTGACCTTCCGCGAAAAGGGTGTCGAATGCAAGTGAACTTTTTCCAGATCCTGAAAGTCCCGTAAAAACGACGAGTTTATTTCTAGGAATGGTTAGATCGATAGATTTTAAATTGTGTTCCCGAGCGCCCAAAATTTCGATGCTAGGTTGATTGGCATCGGGCTGGTGAATGTGCTCAGAAACATTGTTTTTCATGGATTTGCAAAGGTACAAAACAATGCATCGGAAAGAAAGATTTATTCAGAAAATTCCTAGGGGAAACGCGGGTTGATTACCAACTTCCGCCGGCACCGCCTCCATTGAATCCACCGCCACCACCAAATCCACCCCAATCGCTAGATCCTCCGCCACCAAATCCACTTCCGCCGCCTCCTCCGCCAAAACCACCGCCGCCAAAACCACCCATGAATAGGGGCCAAGCGCCGAGTCCGGTATTGTAGCGACCATTGCTGCGATAGCCGCCGCCACCGCCACCGCGCGACATGATAATTAGCAATACAATAGCGACCACAATACTTACCCAACCGCGGGTACCACTTTTCCTTTTTCTTGTCGCTTTGCCCTTGAATTTACCCATCAAGGCTTGTTCAAATGCTTGCGTCGTTTGGGCTATGGCAGTAAAATAATCTTGGTTTCGTAGGTTAGGAACGAGAAAATCGTTTTCGATCTGACCCAAACGGCTTGCGCCGAGTTTGTCTTGCATTTGATCTGCCGTAACTGTAAAGAATTTTCTATCGTTAATTGCGATATACAGCAGGATACCATTGTTTTTGTTCTTTTGTCCTACGCCCCAACCTCTGGCAAGGAACATTGCACGATCTATTGCGGCAAGTCCGTTGGCACTGGGTTCAAGCACCACCGCGATTTGGGACGATGTAGAATCTTCGTAAGCAAAAAGTATCTCGTCCAGTTGTTTGATTTGCGCCGCACTTAGTACGTTGGCATAGTCGTTCACGTGACCTTTGTAGGCAGGTAGGGTTTGCTCTGCTTTTAGTGAACCCATGCAGCTGATGAATAGGGCAAGTATCGCCAACTTCACCGTATTTGATACGTCCGCTAAGATCTTTGCCTCAATTGCCATTGGAAATCTCATTGCTTAGTTCGTTTGGATTGATATCGCCAGGGGCAAAATATTGTGATAATAGGGTCGCTGACTCTTCGATGCCTAGCAAAACGCCCGTTTTGAATTGATGCTGTTGGAAATGATTCTGCATCGCATCGCGCATCTTATCCCATTGACCGTGAGCGACTTTGTTGTTGATGCCTTCATCGCCCAAAATGGCAAATTGCTTGGTGTAAGGAGCCAGGTAAATCAATATGCCATTGCGGTCAGCGGTCTTGTGCATTCCCAACTTTTTGAAAGTTTTGGTAGCCGCAATCACCGCGTCGGTGGGTTGATATGAATGGCTGATATGAACTCGAATCTCGGCAGATGTCCGATTTTCAGCTTCAACAATAGCCGCAACGATTTCAGATTCCTCTGTTTCTGTGAAGAGTTTAATGCGTTTTTTTAGGCCGGTGGCATGCATCAAACCATTAAAAAGAGAGGAAAATTGGAACAACATTATTAATCTTTCAGTGCGTCTTTGATATTTACGCGCTTCTCGGAGCCTTTGTCTGCGGCAAATCCTGATTTCTTTTCAAATCCAAAAATACCTGCAAAGATGTTGCTTGGGAATTGACGTACAGAAAGGTTGTATTGCTTAACAGCAGAGTTAAAATCGCTACGTGCTGTGCGAATCATGTTTTCTGATTCAGAAATCTCAAATTGCAAATTCTCATAGCCTTTTGTGGCCTTCAAGTCGGGGTAACGCTCCAACACAATCATCATCCTGCTGAATGAAGACTGTTGGGCTGATTCAAACTTATTCAAATTTTCAGGCGTAAGTTGGTCGCTGGTTAATTTGACTTGACCGGCACTGGCTCTTGCGTTGGTGATTTCTGTTAATGTGGATTTCTCGAATTTGGCTTCTGCGCTTACGGCTTCTGCCACTTCAGCGATTTTGTCTGCGCGATTTTGGTAAGCAACTTCTACGTTGTTCCAAGCGTTAGATAAAGTTTCGTCTTGATTTATCAAGCCGTTGTAACTTCCTCTGATCCATAAAAAGGCGATTAATACTACTCCTACGATGATGAGGGTGCGAATGGTTTTACTGTTCATTTCTTTGTTATTGTTAGGCCAAAGGTACTCTCAAAATGCTTGCCCATTTTTTCTTTTACGGCAAACATGTCAATTTTTCCGCCCAATTCCTTTTCCATACTCGTAACGCCCTTGTCTACAATGCCGCAAGGCACGATATGATTGAACATGCCGAGGTCGGTATTTACGTTTAAAGCGAGGCCATGCATACTGACAAAACGACTGCATTTGATACCAATCGCGGCAATTTTTCTTTCTGTGGGTTGGTCGATGTCGATCCATACGCCAATTCTGTCCTTAATAATACCCGCCTCAATCCCATAATCCGCTAGGGTTTTGATAATTGTAGTTTCGATGCCTTCTACAAATCGCTTAACGCCCATATTGAGTGCCTCTAAGTCGAAAATAGGGTAAACCACCAATTGCCCCGGTCCGTGATAGGTAATATCGCCCCCGCGCTCTATGTCGTACACCTTGGCTTCCATTGCCGTGAGCGCCTCATCGGTCGCCAACAAATTCTCTCGGTCTGCACTTTTTCCAAACGTATACACGTGCGGGTGCTCAATCATGATTAGATGTAGGGTTTCTGTTGGTTGTTGATTGGATTTGTTTTGAATCATTGCATCAAAAAGAGATCGCTGGAAGTCCCAGGTTTCTTCGTAGGTCTGATTTTGTAATAAATGCAACTGACAATTCAACATTTTGCAAATTTAGCCAAAACGGAGGGATGCATTTTATAATTCGAAATAAGGGTGACATTTTTGAAATCGTGAATGTGGAAATTGAGCGTATGGAACATTTTTGGGAGATGAGTAGATCCAAAAAGCGGGTAGGAGAATGGGGCGAAAAACAAGCGTGTGATTGGTTGGTTAGGCAGGGTGTTGAAGTTTTACATCATAATTGGAGAAGTGGGCATAAGGAGATAGATATTATCGGTAGGCAAAGAGATGTGTTGATATTTATTGAGGTTAAATGTAGAAGCACATCTATTTTTGCACCTCCAGAAACAGCGGTAAATGCCAAGAAATGGAAGAACATCGGGATAGCGGCAACGGATTATATGATTAAAAATAAATATTTTGGAAAATTTCGGTTTGATATTTTGGCAGTGACAATTACGCCTTACTGCAAGCAAATCATGCACTTTAAAGATGCTTTTGATCGTTCAAAGACAACCCTTTATTGAAAATTGATGTCAGTGATTTTACATATAATTAAGCCAACCCTAGAAACTTTGAATTTAATTTGCGAACGAAAATGAGACTGAGTAAGATTAATTTAACCGCGGCCTTCGCTTTTTTAAGTATTGTAAATATCGCAAAATCACAACATAAATGTGGTAGCGACATGCATTATGACCGCATTTTACAAGAGCATCCTGAAGCAAAATTGCTAGAAGACCAGATGAATGCTGAGGCGGATTCCAAGAAAGTCGAGTCAAGAGCTGCGATCTATACTATTCCTGTCGTTTTTCATGTCATACACACCAATGGGGCTGAAAATATTAGCCGCGATCAAATTTTGGATCAGATGCGCGTTTTGAATGAGGATTTCAATTTGTTAAATAGCAATCGCAACAAATTGCGTTCAGCATTTGCGGGCTTAGCAGCTGATTGTCAGATCAAATTTGAGTTGGCAAAAATCGACCCTAACGGCATTTGTACAGATGGGATAAATCGTGTTTATTCTTCGGCGGGTGTCCAAATGGATATGTCTACCGAGCCTGTGAAATCGTTGATTATTTGGCCCTATACAAAGTATTTGAATATTTGGGTTGTTTCTTCAATCAGTGGAGGAATTAGTGGCGGTGAAATATTAGGATACGCCGTTTTTCCATGGACTGCCAAATTTAGTAAGGACGGGATTGTTATGAAATCGGATCGCGTGGGAACCATCGGAACATCAGTGTCATCAGATAGTGGACGTACCCTCACCCACGAAGTAGGACATTGGTTGGGTTTGTATCATGTATTTCAAGACGATTGTGATAACGGCGACAAAGTAGACGATACGCCTCCGGCAACGGGTCCATTTACCAATGCAAACTGTCCAGCGGCAGGCAATAGTTGCAGTACAGATTCCCCTGATAAATTGGATTTGTGGGAAGATTACATGGATTACTCCAATGGTTCTTGCCAGTGTTTGTTTACCAAATTACAAAAGACGCGTATGCATTCCTACCTTACTTCGGGAACAAGTCCTAGAACGACGAATGTATCGACGAGTAATTTAATTGCAACGGGAATAACACCATCATCGGTAGCACCTGTGGCAACATTCACATCGAGTGCTCAAGTGATTTGCGCCGGTCAATCAGTGAAGTTTTATGATTTGAGTTGTAAGTCGATCCCAACTGCCTGGTCATGGTCATTTACAGGCTCATCTCAGCCAAGTGCATCGACTCAGAATCCTACGGTGACATACCAAACGCCAGGGGTTTATCCGGTTTCGTTGACGGTTCAAAATACAAAGGGGAGTAATTCTGTCACGAAGAGCAGTTATATAACAGTACTAAAAGCCGCAGGCGCAAACAAGCCAA
>JBEEMF010000079.1:0-5302 GCA_041192805.1 Bacteroidota bacterium
GTTTGCATTCATTTGCGGCGGCCCAATATCAAGGGAAATGGTATTTGTTCGGTGGCCGCCGCGACGGGCTCCATCGAAGGCAGCCGTTCCGGGCCTTCGATTCCGCCCACGCCAATCGCTATATCTGGTGTGTTGATCCGGAATCCCGAACCGTAGATTCAATGCCCATCCAAAACCTAAACCCCTCACTCCAATCGCAATTGGCTTCTACCAATATGTTGTTCCATCAAGAAGAGAAATTTCTCTTCCTCGTGGGAGGTTACGGATTGCCCTGTAGGCAAGACAAAGCCCTGTTTACACCACCATCAAAATATACAGACCCCGAAGCGCATCGCACCTTTCCCTACCTCACAAAGGTGGATTTGGCCAAGCTCAGCAGCGAATTCGCCAAACAATCCGAGCTCAATTCGCGCAAAGACCAAATCAAACAGAAACCGTTCCCGTTGGCGACACCTTCATCGGCCTTTGAACAATGGACCGATACCCAATTTGCACTCACCGGCGGCGCCATGTTTTACCAAGTTGACTATTTTCCTCACCGCATGCCAACAGGCAGGTTTTATTTGGTGGGCGGACATCGTTTCGATGGCTTGTACAATCCCATGGGACCGCAAAACGGACCTGGATTTGAACAGGAATACCACCATGGAGTGCGTCGTTTTCAACTGGTTCAGCAAACCGTTACATCTCGCAAAAAGCGCAAAAGCCGCAAAAAATCAACGCCAACAAAAGAGTTTGTCGTCTGGTACTCATCGCTTACCGACAGTCAATTTCGCCGCCGGGATGTGAATGTGATGCAATCCCTCCATCATGTTGACGCTGCCAATGATTCACCCTTTCCCCATCTACGCCAAGATTTAATGGTGTTTTCAGGGGTGTTTCAAGAACGCGCAAACATTCCCTATACCAATTTGCTGGAGATAAATGCAGATTCCAATACCATTAAACCCGTGCCCCAATTCAATCAGCTGCTAAACCAATACCACAGCGCCCACACATCGTTCTATTCCTATAAAGTGGATGCGCAGTTTTTTCTATTTTTTGGGGGCATCGCCCAGTATTATTTCAATGATTCGGGCCTGTTAACCCAAGACCCAGATGTGCCTGTGGTATCCACGGTATCGGTGATTGAACGCACGGCGGCCAATGAGTACAGCGAATATGCTTTGCCCATTCAACTGCCCAAAGGGGTAGGGGCCGGCACCGAATTTATACCGGCGAATACGGTTCCGCGGATGGAAGGAACTGAAGTGATCGATCTGGAATCCTTGCAAGGCGATTCACAACTCCTCGGCCATCTGGTGGGCGGATTTTCTACCACAGCGCCCAATGTGTTTTTCGATAATGATGCCAATGAAAGCAAGGCCGAAGCCCATGCTTATGCGGTGTATTGGAAACGCAACAACGAATTCCGCGATCCTGCACGGAAACTATCGCTCAAAGAGGCCCAATGGGTTGAGCAAGGCAACAACGGACGAATTCATTTTCAAGCGTTTACCAATACCGAGAACGGGAAAGTTTATTTCATCATCCAGATGGCAGAGGAAGGGCCTTGCACATTAACCCTGCGCGATGAGTCCAGCAAATTGTTACTGAGACACGAATTTCCGGGTGGATTGCCCAAAGGCGAGAGTGTTTTTGCCTTGCCGCTTTACGATGCCAACCAAACCAAAACCTATCAGGTGGAGTTTGAAGCTGGAGGGGTTTTCCTGAAAGAGCAGTTGATAATCAATCCATAACGACATAAAAAAGCCCCCTCGTTTCAAACGAGGGGGCTTGCTTTGGAGGTCGGAAGCGGATTCGAACCGCTGTAAAGGGTTTTGCAGACCCGTGCCTAGCCACTCGGCCATCCGACCTTTTTAAGGAGTGCAAATATACAAAAAATAATTCTCAAATAACAGCGCCGTCTGCCATTTCAATGATACGATCGGTTTTCTTCGCGAAATCGGGATCATGGGTTACAATCAGCAGAGAAGTGCCAAGTTCATGGGTTAATTCTTTGAAAATATCAAATACAATGCCTGCGTTTTTGCTATCCAGGTTGCCCGTGGGTTCATCGCCCATAATGATCGTGGGGTCGTTAATCAACGCCCGCGCAATGGCTACCCGCTGTTTTTGTCCGCCCGATATCTGCGTCGCTTTTTTCAAGGCTTGGTCGTCTACCCCCAACAATGCCAACTTTTTCATGGCATCGTGCTCAACCTCATCTTTGGATTTTTTGGCCAATTTCAATCCGGGCATCATTACATTTTGCAGTACAGTAAACTCAGGTAACAGATAATGAAACTGGAATACAAAGCCAATGTGTTGGTTTCGAACCTCAGACAGTGCTGCGCCATTTAATCCGGTCAATAGGCGATCGCCCAGAAATAGATTCCCCTCATACGCGGTATCCATGGTGCTCAAAATGTACAGCAGCGTACTTTTTCCGCAGCCCGATTTGCCCACAATAGAAACAAATTCACCTTTGTTCACTTCGATATTTACTTGCTTCAATACCTGCACTTTTACCGGATCAACAAAGTATTTGTTAATGTTTTCGGTGCGAAGAATGGGTTTGATTCGATTCATGATGCGCTGATGGGATTTGTATGTTACTGTCCACGGATGATTTCAACCGGGTCAATTTTACTGGCTTTTCGCGCAGGCAAATACCCCGCAAAAAAGGTGGTCACAATGGCAAAAACGGCGCCGATTACATAAAATAAGGGTTGAAAATTCACAGGGAAGGTCTTCACCGTTGGAATGGCCTCGGTTTCAAAAGGCGCTTTGCTAATCAAAAAACTCAAAATGCCACCCATACCCAAACCAATTATACCGCCCACAATGCCTATGAACATCGCTTGGTAAATGAAAATACGCTTCACATCTGACCCTGAGAAACCAGTGGCTTTCAAAATGGCGATGTCGTTCATCTTCTCGTAAATCACCATGTTCAAAATGTTGTAAATGCCAAAACCCGCCACAATCAACAACGTAATCGATACCGCATAAGTAATGATGTTTCTGATGGTGTTGCCCGTTTCAAATTGTGCGTTGGCGGCTTTCACGTCGATACTGTTCACCCCATAGGTTTGAGCAATTTCATCGGAAAGGCCCTTGGCTTTTTCAATGTCGAACAGTTTCACACTGATGTCGGTGATGTAATTATTTCCTTCGCCCGCAATGCGTTGAGCCATTTTTATGTTTACATAGCTCTGCAATTTGTCGATATCGGCCAATCCACTTTGAAAGAATCCTACCACCTTTAATCGGTAAGTGGCACCGGTGCTGCTAAGAATTTGTATGCGATCGCCAATGCCAACACTGAGTTTCTTTGCCACACCCATACCCAATACGATGCCATTTTCGTTGTTGGCTAGGTCAAGCGGCAAACCATCAACAATATACTGTTTGAAATTGAACAAGCGATCTTCTTCGATCGCGTTGATGCCGATCGCGTTTCCGTTTAACAACACCGATCCCGATTGGTAGAAAATTCTTGCGCTAACCTGAGGCGTTACACCCATGACCAAGGAGTTCTTTTTGAGCAAGTTCATCAATGGCTGATTGTTGTATACACTTGCTTTCTCTTGTTTGGGCTTGATGGAGTGAACCATGTGTACCGCCCGCTTAAAATCTGGATGTAGCTGTATTGGTTGTTTTTCGCTGGGTTGAACCTCGTTGTAGATACGGATGTGTGGGGTGCGATTCAGAATCAGTCCATCGAGCAATCCGTTCAATCCGGTCATGAAGCTCACCAATACAATGAAGGTCCCAATGCCAAAGGTTACTCCTAAACTGGCGATAGCACTTTGCTTTTTGCGGGTGAGCAAATGCGTTTTGGCAATCTGAATCAGTACCGCGTTGTTCATTCCTTATTTTGCCTTGGGAATCAAAATCTCAGCTGTTTCGTCAAGGCCTTCGATCACTTCCACGAATTCTAAGTTTCTCAATCCCGTTTTTACCGTCACATCGCCACCCCTGGTTTTTACCACATTGTTTTTATCGATGCTCGCAATGGGGATCAACAGGGCTTTCTCTTTTTGGGCGATGACGATGTTTACCTCAGCACTCAAGCCCGGATACAATTGGGCAGGTTTTTCATCGAATACTGCTTCCACTTCAAACGACTGCGACTTTGCATTCATGATGGGTATGATGCGGGTGATATGTCCTTTGAACGATTTTCCTTTGTATGCATCCAAGGCAATCACTGTAGTTTGTCCCACCTTTATTTTGGCGATATCCACCTCGTCAACTTCCAGGTGAACCAAATAATCACCACTGTTGCCCAAAATGGCCAATGGTTTCTGGGGCGATACCCATTCACCCTTTTCCGCCAATAACTGAAATACCTGTCCGCCGATGTCAGACTTTACATCAAATTCAGCCAAGTTCTTTGCGGCTGTTCCTTGATTGTTTTGCGCTTGTTTTTGGTTAAATGCCAATTGGCTTTGGGCTACGGATAGCTTTGATTGGAGGGCTTTCACCGCATTTTTACTCGCAGCGGCGGCTAGTTTCTTGGCTTCCAATTGTGTTTGACTGCCAATATTTTGGGCCCATAAGTTTTGTTGACGTTTGTAGTTGAGCGAATCCAATTTGGCTTGCTCTTGGGCGGTGGCCAATTGCGCCTGTATTTCTAGAAGTTGTTTAGCACTTGTCTTTGATAGTTCAACGGCTTCTCCCGCAGTATTGGCAGAAAGCGCTGCCCCCGTGTTGTCTAAATGGGCGATAAGTTGTCCGGCAGTAATCACATCGCCTTCAGCAACGGCAAAGTTGAGAATTCTTCCCGACAGCGCAGGGTAGAGGGTATACTGTGCGGCAGCCTTGATGGTTGCGCTTGCATAGACAGATTCAATGATGGGTTGGTAAGCGGGTCGAATGGATTGGTTTTTGTCTTTACAGCCAAGGGCTAAAACGGACAAGGCAACGAAGCCCAAATGACTGAATTTCATGGTGCTTCAAAATTAAGCAGAAAATTCAGTGCATTCCATGACTCACATCACCCAAATTGGGAATTGCAGCATTATTTTAGCGACTGTACACTTGCTGTCCGCCAATGAAGGTATGAAAGACCCTGGCTTTTGGGATTTTCTCCGCAGCTACCGTCATCAAATCGGTATCCATTACAATGAAATCAGCCATTTTGCTTGCCTCCAAAGACCCCGTGCGTGTTTCGTCGAAATTGGCGTAGGCGGACCACAATGTCATCCCCCAAAGGGCTTGTTTGCGCGAAAGGGCTTGCTCTCCAATGAAAGGACGTTCGAGTTTTCCCGCTGCATCCATGCGTTGGGTAGCAGAATAAAGCGTGTTCATGGGA
>JBEEMF010000080.1:0-42728 GCA_041192805.1 Bacteroidota bacterium
TTCAAGACGGCGACTGGTATCAAAAGGAAGTCTTTCAAGGCGTCTTTTTGGGATTCTTAGGCTTGAGCATTCTCAACATGATTTTTGGGAAGTCAAAATCTTCTCGCTCAAAAGATGGCAATGGCAACCCCCAAATCGAAGAACAAAGCACCCCGTATCAGTTTAGTTTGATTCAAGATTGGCCATCCCTGCTGGTGGGAATTTTCGCCGGCACAATTGTAGCCCTGAGTGGCTTGGGTGGCGGCATTATCATGGTTCCCCTGTTCCTCATTATTTTAAAGAAATCGATGCACAGCGCTACGGCATTGTCGCTTTCCATAGTTCCAATCCTGTCGATTTCCGCTTTGATAAAATATATCAGCATTACCCCCGCCCAACAAATTTCTAGTTATCAAACGGGTTACCTTTTATGGATTATGCTCATCCCAATGCTACTTGGAGTGATTTTTTTCTCATCTCTTGGACAAAAATTGGCGACCAAAGTACCCGTTGTTTGGCTCCGTGTTATATTTGCACTACTTTCTGCTTTCATTTTGGTAAAAACCCTTTTAGAACTATATTCATGAGATTGATTTCATTATCTATTATTGCTCTTTGCAGTACCACCATAGCCCAAGCTCAACAAGTCCCAGCAACAAGAGCTGAGCGATTAAAAAAGGACATTAGTTACTTGGCAAGTGATGAACTTCAAGGCCGTCAAACCGGATCACCGGGCGAAATGATGAGTGCCGAATATATTAAGCAACAATTGATTGCGGCTAAGCTTCAGCCTCAAACCCAAGAATTTGATATCGTAAAATTGCGTTTGGCAAGCAACAAATGTCTTGTTGGCGTTCGTGCTCCTGGCATCGATACTGTTATCAGAAAACTCACACTTTTCAGTGAATTCTATCCACTGTCGCAAAGTGCAAACCTAGACAGCGTCACCGCCCCATGGGTTGATTGTGGTTATGGATTGGTTCAGGAAAAAACAAAAAGAGACGATTACGTTTTCGACATCAAAGGGAAAATTGCATTGATTAGATTGGGTTTCCCAGGGATGCAAGAAAACCCCAAAAGTGAACTTTCAGAGGTCGCGGAAATTCCAAACAAAATCGCTGAAGCCACCAAGCGCGGTGCTGTGGGAATTATTTTTATCAAACCTTACACCAGTTTTATCGCCCCCAGTGGGAATCTTAAACGCGACGAGAAAACCTTGAGCATACCTGTTTTCTTTTGCAATCAGACGGGTCAATTCCCCGTTGCACCCATCACCTTGATTAGCAATATTCATGTCCTTAAAGCCCAAGGTCATAACGTCTACGCTTTCCGCAATAACCGCAAGAAAAATACCATTGTAGTCTGTGCGCACCACGACCACATAGGTATCAACGAATACGAAAACAGTAGATATACCGGCAAAGCAGAAATTCATAACGGAGCCGATGATAATGCTTCGGGAGTGGCAGCCATGTTAGAAATGGCAAGAACTTTAAAAGGAGGCAAATACAAGAAAAACAATTACCTATTTATCGCATTCAGCGGTGAAGAATTGGGACTTTTGGGATCTAAATTTTTTACGCAAAACCCTCCAGTGACCCTTACAGGGAATAACAAAGGCAAATTGGGGAAGATCAATTATGTGATTAACATCGACATGCTAGGCAGAATCGACACTACCAAAAAAGTGCTTACGCTCAACGGTGTTGGTACTTCTCCGCAGTTCGAAAAGGCCATCTCGATGATCAAAACCGATACCAATCAAATCAGAATTATCACAACAAAGAGTGGTCTAGGACCAAGCGATCACGCTTCGTTCTATATCGAAAATATTCCCGTGGTACACTTCTTCAGCGGACAGCATGAGGATTATCACAAACCAAGCGACGATGAGAATCTCATCAATTATGTTGGCATGTCAAACAGCCTTAACGTAATGGAACAGCTGGTTTCGCTCAATAACAAACGCGGCAAATTAGTTTTTACTAAAACCCAAGATGTAACTGCTGGAAGAACCAAATTCAAGGTAACTTTAGGTGTGATGCCTGATTATAGTTACAGCGGAAAAGGCATGCGCATTGATGGTGTAACCGATGGCAAACCTGCTCAGAAAGCCGGACTTCAAAAAGGCGATATCATTCTGATGCTGGGCGATATGCCAGTAAATGGCATCGAAGATTATATGGTGGGTTTGGGAAAAATCAACCCAGAAAATCCTTCCAAAGTAGTTGTACTCCGCGGCACAGAAACCCTCACACTTCCAATTACATTCCAATAATTCATGAAAATCACTGAACATATCTCTGGCGCAGACAAAACGCTCTTTTCGTTCGAAATTTTGCCTCCATTAAAAGGCGCAAGCATCAAAGAACTATTTGCAAGCATAGATCCCTTGATGGCATTCCAACCCTCATTTATTGATGTTACTTATCATAGAGAGGATTATGTATTAAAGAAGCGTGCCGATGGCAGTTATGATCGCATTTCAACAAAAAAACGACCGGGTACCGTTGCGATATGCGCCGCATTACAGAACCATTATAAGATTGATGCTGTTCCACACTTAATTTGTGGTGGGTTTAGCAAAGAGGACACTGAAAATGCATTGATTGAATTGAGCTTTTTGGGAATCGACAATATTTTAGCCTTGAGGGGTGATAACCGGAAAGAGGATGCTCACTTTGAGCCAGAGAATAACGGAAATAAAAACGCCTTGGATTTGATTCATCAGATTCAAAATATGAACGCCGGGATTTATTTGGATGAAGAAATCAGCAATTCCAATGAGTCTAATTTCTGTACCGGTGCTGCATGTTATCCAGAGAAGCACGCTGATGCGCCAAATATGGAATCGGACTTGAAATTCCTTAAAAGAAAAGTGGATGCCGGAGCTAAATTCTTGGTTACGCAGATGTTCTTCAACAATCAACATTATTTCAATTTTGTCGAAAGCTGTCGTTCCGCCGGAATCACCGTCCCCATCATCCCAGGCATCAAACCCATTACCACAAGAAAACAGTTGTCGATCCTGCCGAAGTTATTTCACATGGATATCCCGTTTGCTCTGACCAATGAAATCGACCAGTGTAAGGATGACAAGCAAATCGCCGATATTGGTGTAGCTTGGGCCATCGAACAATGCAAAGAATTAATTGCAAATGGCGCCCCAGTACTGCATTTTTATACCATGGGTAAAAGCACCCAAACCAAAAAAATCTGCGAAGCCATTTTCTAATGGAGGGAACGGTCACCAAATCCACTGGCAGCTGGTATCAAGTACTTACAGACGATGGAAAGGTCTGGATGGCAAGAACGCGCGGCAAGATGCGATTGAACGACCTAGATACGAGCAACCCTGTGGCCGTTGGAGACCGAGTAGAGTTAATGGAGGACCAAAACTACGCCGATACGGGATCCATTTCAAAGGTTTATCACCGAAATAATTACCTGATCCGACGGGCGAATAAATTGAGTTCCCGCCGTCAAATTTTGGCAACTAACTTAGATGGTGCCGCTCTTATTGCAAGCCTAACATCGCCGAGAACGAGTTTGGGTTTTATTGATCGATTCATCCTTACCTGTGAGGCCTATCACGTGCCCGCGATGGTCTTTTTTAATAAAATGGATTTGTTGGGCGAACGGGGCGAAGAGGTAGTAGAAGATATCAAGCACATTTACCGCAATGCCAATGTCAGCGTGCTCTTGGGTTCGGCCACAGAAGGCAAAGCACTAGAGGCATTTTCCGCGATGCTGAAGGGGAAGCGATGGTTGCTCGCAGGGCATTCTGGAGTGGGTAAAAGCACTTTACTCAATGCCGTGTTTCCCGGAGCCAATGCCAAAGTAGGTAGAATTTCAGACCATCATGCCAAGGGCCGACATACAACGACGTTTGCTGAGATGTTTACCCTTGCCGACAATACGCAGATTATTGATACGCCAGGTATTAGAGATTTTGGTGTCGTGGATTTTGAACCCACAGAAATTTCCCAGTATTTCCCCGAAATGCGTCCTTATTTATCCAAATGCAAATTCAACGATTGCCTTCATACCCATGAGCCCGAATGCGCTGTGCTTGAAGCCTTGGAAAAGGGCGACATTGCCGATGAGCGCTATCAAAGTTATTTGGGTATTCTAAACAACGAGGATATCTTCGAATAAACGAATGCAAAACAAAAACGCAACATATCAAATCATGGGGAAACTCAACGGCATGGTAGCTGCGTTGATGCTTGTTTTAGCGATGGCGTTTTTATCGAGTTGCAGAAACAACAACGATTTTTTCACGGCTAAAAACAGCCTTACATATTCCGCTGATACAGTTTGGTTCGATACAGTTTTTACGAGGGTTCCGGGGTCGACCTATCCCATATCAGTTACACAGATTTTTAGCATCAAAAACCCAGAAAAACTGCCTGTTAACGCAAATTTCCAATTGGGTGGAGGTGCCAATTCCGCTTATCGAATGAGTATTGATGGGATTTCTGGTACCCAAATCAACGAAATCGAAATTGGTGCATCGGATTCGGTATTTGTTTTTGTGCAATGCAAACTAGAAGCCAATAACAATACCCAACCTTTATTGGTGATGGACTCAATTATATCCAGTGTGGGCGGACATCGAAGCAATGTTAAATTGGCGGCTTACGGATGGGATGCACATTATTATCGAGATACCATTTTTGAAAGTAATATTACCCTTTCAGACAATCAAAAACCCACGGTAATTTTGGGTTACATGGGGGTGGATCAAGGGGCAACGCTAACTATCAAACCTGGAGTTCAACTTTTTGCATCGGCTCAAACCAAAATTTATATTGCTGGAACGCTAGATATTCGGGGGTCGGCAACACAACGCGTTTCAATCCGGGGTGACAAACCCGTTTGGGACCCGCAGTTTCTTCCCAACCAATGGGGTGGTATTCATATCCTTGTGGGTAGTGTTAATAACAGCATCCAATACGCAGATATTACAAACGCAACAATTGGTATACGCGTTGATTCTTTGCCTGTGAATGGAAGTACTGGACTAAAAATTTCAAATACACGCATACAATATTCCGGCCAAGCAAGCTTGGCCGGAATCACAGCCGATATCCAAGCAACAAACTGTCTGTTTGCCGATGCAGGCAGCTATAGCTTTCTAGCCCTCCTTGGAGGAAACTATGCGTTTAATCACTGCACATTTTCAGAATATTCCGGTTTCTCTTCACGCACCGATGGTCACTTTGCCGCAACCAATACACTGCGCGACGGCAATGGAAAATTACTCAACCACGCACCACTAAATTTATCCGTTTATAATTGTATCGTAGATGGTCCGCTCAAAGAAGAATTACAGTTCGACCAAACCACTCTAAACGTTTTCAATATCCGTCTCGAAAACAACATACTAAAATCGCTCAACCCCAAATCAATCATCACATACCCCAATTTCTTTAATAAGACCGCCGGCTTTGTTGATGTGCAAAGAGGAAATTATCAAACAGATTCCACCGCTTTTGGATACAAAAAGGCTGGAACTTTCGGTTCTCCAGTGATCATTGATCTACTTGGAAAAACCCGAAAATCCCTGCCTGATTTGGGTTGCTACGAAAAACTCCCCTAATTATTTTTCTTGCGCCGTTCACGAAAAAACCGCTTCATCACTTCACTACACTCTTCAGACAGCACCCCACCTACAACTTCTGTCTTACCCAACATACCTTTATCAATTCTTTCAAAGCCAAATTTGGGTTCACCCGCACCAAATACGATACGCGAAAACCTCGACCATTGAATGGCTCCAGCACACATCAAACAAGGCTCGATGGTGACGTACAGAGTACACTCATCTAAATATTTACCATTTACCGCATTGCTAGCCGCAGTAATCGCCAACATTTCGGCATGCGCCGTTACATCTTGCAACTTCTCGGTTTGATTATAGCCCTTGCCAATAATTTTATTATTGTGCACCACAACCGCCCCTATTGGAACTTCTTGCTCCTCATAGGCTTGCATCGCCAAATCCAAGGCCCTCGTCATGAAATACTCGTCGCTATAAACCTCCATAGATATTAATCACTTATTTAACATCGCAAACCTACATTTTTTGCGGAACTTTGTTACTTAAATAATGCGAATAGGAATTGTATGTTATCCCACCTTTGGTGGAAGCGGTGTATTGGCCACGGAATTGGGTAAATCCCTGGCAGTGAAAGGTCATGAAGTGCATTTTATTAGCTACAACCAACCCGCTCGATTAGACTTCTTTAGCGAAAATGTTTTCTATCATGAAGTCAATATCGCCAAATACCCCTTGTTCGAATACGCCCCGTACGAAACAGCACTGGCCGGCAAAATGGTAGATATCGTCCAAAGTGCCCACTTAGATATCCTCCACGTACACTATGCGATTCCCCACGCCTCTGCCGCACTAGTAGCAAAACAAATACTCGCCCAGCAGGGCATCACAATTCCGGTGGTAACAACCCTTCACGGTACCGATATCACGCTTGTTGGACGTGAAATGACCTATGAACATGTTGTAAGTTGGAGCATCAATCAATCCGATGCCGTTACAGCCGTCTCCGAAGATCTCAGAAAACAAACCTATGAGCACTTCAAAATCAATCGCGATATAGATGTCATACCCAACTTCATAGATTTTGGTCGATTTAACAAGAAACCCCGAGAGCATTTCAAACAAATGATCGCCCCAAATGGTGAAAAAATCATCATTCACACCTCGAATTTCAGAAAAGTTAAACGAATTGAGGATGTCATTGCCGTTTTTGCCCAAATCATCAAAGAAATCCCAGCAAAATTGCTACTCATTGGCGATGGGCCCGAACGCTCACATATCGAAAAAGTCTCTAGAGAATTTAATACCTGTGATTGGGTAACATTCCTTGGAAAGCAAGAAGCCATCGAAGAAATTTTAAGCATCGGCGACCTATTCATATTACCTAGTGAATCTGAAAGCTTCGGCCTTGCAGCATTAGAAGCCATGGCTTGTGAAGTCCCTGTAATCAGCTCAAACGCGGGCGGAATTCCAGAAGTGAATATCCATGGTGTCACCGGTTATTTGTCAAATGTTGGCGATGTAAACGACATGGCCCAAAACGCCATAACCTTGCTTAAAGACCCACAATTACTCGCAAAATTCAGAAAAAATGCACTTCAACAAGCGCACAAATTTGATCTGGCAGAAATTTTATTGCAATACGAAGCAATCTACAATCGCGTAATCACCACAAACTAGTTTCCGGGGAAACTTTCGCGCAAAAACTTAAGCGCAATTCCAATTTGATTTTCAACTGTTTTGGGAGAAATATCCATCAATTCGGCAATTTCTTTATAGCTCATCTCATGCATGCGACTCAACAAAAAGACTTGCTTGCACTTGGTGGGTAACTTATCAATCTCTAAAGTAATTCTTTCACTCATTTCTTTGGCCTCCAGCTGATCCAAAGCCCCGTGATCTTTACTCGCCACCGGCATTTCATCAGGGATCTCATCAAAAGGCAATCGCTGGCGTTTGATGTTATTCAAACAACGATTCTTCACCGAACGAAACAAATAACTCTTCAATCCTGGATCCGATAACATTGCACTATGTCGTTCCCAAATGCCCACAAATACATCGTTTACGACCTCTTCCGCATCGGGCAAACTGCGTGTAATCGACATAGCAAATCCCATCAACGCCGGACGGAATTTTTTGTAAATCAACTCAAAGGATGGCTGCTCTTTCAATGCTAGGTCCGCAATAAATCATTACAAAATAACATAACACGCACTACAAAAAATAAATTCAATGCTTAATTTCCTACGTCACTCAAAAATTGGATGTGCATAAGCTCCAATTCTTCCATGCTGAAGTCTCCATCGAAATAACCGCTCGCCCCTTCCATATCAGCAACATCCACCGTCTTAAAGTACGACATCACCTCCACTTGCAATTCTTCTTCGATGAATTGATTTAAGAAATATCTCAAGTTCAATTTGGTCCCTGAATTCACAATTTGATCCAATTCATGAATCAACTCTTCAAAGGAAATACCCAACTGCTTGGCGATATCAGGCAAATCAACCTTTTTATCAATATTCAAGATGATATTCACCCGCTTAGCCGACTTGTCAGAATTTCCTTTTAACACGATATCCTGGGTTCGTTCGATATCATTCGCCTTTACAAACTCAGTGATATAGGCTACAAATGGTTCTCCAAACTTCTGGGCCTTGTTCTTTCCAACCCCGTTGATATTGACCAACTCGTCAATCGTCATTGGATATTTGGTGGCCATATCTTCCAAACTCGGATCTTGGAAAATTACATACGGTGGCAATCCCTTTTCCTTGGCAACTTTACGTCGTAAATCCTTCAAATGATCAAACAACTCTTCATCACAAGCACTTTCCGCCTTGAAGTTGTCGTAATCCTCGTCCTTCACACTATCAAACTCTGCATCCACCGCCATTTCATGAAAAACAGGCGACTTAATATATGCCTCGCCTTGCTCCGAAATACTCATCAAACCATATTTTTCGATATTCTTATTGAGGTATCCTTGAACCAACGCCAAGCGCATCAACGACTTCCAGAACAAACTGACTTTTTCCTTGCCAAAGCCAAAGGTTGATAATAAGTCATGGCCATAATCCCTAACACTATCAGACCGCTTGCCAACACAGAAGTTCACCACGTGACTCATACCCAACTCGCTCTTTAGGCTTTCTATCGCCTTTAGCATTGCAACCAATTCCTGCGTAACCTCCACTTTTGGTTTGGGTGTTGCGCAGTTGTCGCACATCTGTTTGCAATCCTCTTCGTGAAAATGCTCCCCAAAATAATGAAGAAGCATCTTACGCCTACAATGACTGCTCTCAGCAAACGCAGCTGTTTCCGCAATCAACAAACTACCAATCTCTTGCTCCGCCACCGGCTTGTCCTTCATGAACTTCTCCAACTTCTCGATGTCCGATGGATTATAAAACAACAAACAATCACCTTGCAAACCATCTCTACCACCACGACCCGTTTCCTGATAATACCCTTCCAAACTCTTCGGCACATCATAGTGAATCACAAACCGCACATCAGGCTTATCGATGCCCATTCCAAACGCAATGGTGGCCACAATTACATTGCAATCCTCCATCAAAAATGCGTCTTGATGATGCCCACGAACCTTTGACTCTAACCCGGCATGATATGGCAACGCCTTGATACCATTCATATTCAACATCTCACTGATCTCTTCCACCTTCTTGCGTGAAAGACAGTAAACGATGCCGCTCTTATTATTTCTTGCCTTGATGAAGGAAATGATTTCTTTATGTACGATATCCTTCCGGCCCTTCGGTCTTACTTGATAAAATAGATTCGGGCGATTAAATGAACTTTTGAATAGGTTGGCCGACATCATACCCAGATTCTTCTGAACATCCTGCTGCACTTTGGGTGTTGCCGTGGCTGTTAACGCCATCACAGGCACATCATCAATGGCCTTCACCATTTGCTTTATCCTGCGATATTCCGGACGGAAATCATGACCCCATTCTGATATACAGTGCGCTTCATCCACCGCCACAAAAGAAATTTTGACTTGTTTTAATAGGTCTATTGTTTCCTCCTTTTTCAGTGTCTCAGGTGCAACATAAAGTAACTTTGTTTCACCACTCAACATATCCTCTATCACCTGATTCAATTCTGCCTTACTCAAAGAACTATTTAGAAAGTGAGCCAGTGAACTTTTCTGAGCAAATCCCCGAATGTTGTCGACCTGGTTTTTCATCAAAGCAATCAAAGGAGAAATTACAATCGCCGTTCCCTCCATCATCATCGCTGGTAATTGATAACACATGGATTTTCCAGCACCTGTGGGCATAATCACAAAACAATCTTCACCAGCCAATACGCTGTTTACTACGGCCTCTTGATTGCCCTTGAATCCATCAAAACCAAAAAACTCCTTCAATACTTTCCTTGGTTCCAAAATTGGGACCGTCGCCGCTGATTGCATAAATTCAATTAATCAATGTTTAAATGATGATTGCTTTACCCTAAAGCAATATGTGAATTTACAAAGAATTTTTCATCCCCACACCCCCTAGTTGCAATTTTTCCAAACGCTGCTAATATTTTTGGTTAATTTGCAACAAAAATTGATGTCGTCCCCTTCAAATTCATCCGATTTGATCAAAAAATACGGAGTTCAAGCCATTACCGATGAATTGGATTCATTGCAATCGTTAAAAAACTATATCGATAACGACTTTATTTCTGTAGTTCAATTGTTGCTTTCCAATCAAGGTCGTGCCATTTTTACAGGCATTGGCAAAAGCGCCATCATAGCCCAAAAAATTGTGGCCACCCTCAATAGTACCGGTCAGCCTGCACTTTTTATGCATGCCGCCGATGCCATCCATGGCGATTTGGGCATGATCCAACAAAACGATGTAGTAATTGCCATTTCCAAAAGTGGAACTACGCCAGAAATTATCGCACTAGCCCCATTGGTAAAACGATTCAACAACACATTGGTTGCCATGGTAGGAAATACCAACAGCAGATTGGCTCAACTTTCGGATTTTGTCCTCAATACTACCATTAATCGCGAAGCTTGCCCCAACAACCTCGCCCCAACTACCAGTACAACTGCACAGTTAATTATGGGCGATGCACTTGCCGTTGCCTTGATTCAAATGAGGGGGTTCTCTAGCGACGATTTTTCTAAATACCATCCCGGTGGTGCCTTGGGAAAGCGATTGTATTTACAATGTGGAAGCATCGCCGAACAAAATGCTAAGCCTAACGTTTTAAAATCTTCACCCTGGAAAGAAGTCATTCTTACAATCACCAAAAACCGATTGGGCGCAACTGCCGTGGTGGATGAAAATAACAAAGTGATAGGCATCGTGACCGATGGTGATATCCGTAGGATGTTAGAAAACCACGACACCTTTGATCATCTAACGGCAGATCAAATTATGGGCAAATCACCCATTACGGTGGCAACCGATATCATGGCAACCGAAGTTGCTGCTATCATGCAAGAGAAGAAAATCACCCAAATTATTATAACACAACAAACTATTTACTTTGGAATGGTACATTTGCACGACCTTTACAAAGAGGGTATTTTATGAGTCTAAACAAAAACAATTACGTTTTGATAATGGCCGGCGGAATCGGTAGTCGATTCTGGCCCGTGAGTAAAAAAAGTTTCCCAAAACAGTTCATTGATATTATGGGGACCGGGGAATCCCTCATCAAACAGACCTATAACAGATTTAATCATATGGTACCGCAAGAGAATATTTTTGTGGTTACCAATACCGATTATGTCCCCTTGGTGCAGTCGCACATCCCCGAAATGCATATTTCTAGGATTTTGCATGAGCCCCTAGCAAAAAATACCGCACCTTGTATTGCCCTTGCGAACCGACATATACAGAGTCTAAATCCAGATGCCGTTTGTTTGGTTGCGCCCAGCGATCACCTTATCAGCAACGAACTGGCATTTATCGAAACTTCGTTACAAGCCATGGATTTTGCGGCCAATAACGATGCTTTGGTCACTTTAGGTATCAACCCAACCCGACCTGATACGGGTTACGGCTACATCCAGTTCAATCCTGAATTAGATCCTCGTGGTTTACATCGCGTAAAAACTTTCACCGAAAAACCCACCGAAGAAATCGCCAAGAGCTTTTTAGAAAGTGGAGAGTTCTTATGGAATGCAGGCATATTTGTTTGGAGTATCAAAGCCATCAATAATAGCATCGAAAAGCATCTACCTGAAATCTATCAGATTTTTGCCGATGTGCACCCAGACAGTCCCGAATATAACAACCAATTGGAACAGGCCTATGCGCTTACTCCGAGCATTAGCATCGATTATGGCGTACTCGAAAAAGAGAAGGACGTTTTTGTGATGCCCGCCAATTTTGGATGGAACGATTTAGGAACTTGGAAAAGTTTGTGGGATGTGAGTGCGAGAAATGATAAAAATAACGCGCTCATTGGTAAGAATATTCATACCTATAACACAACGGAATCCATGGTATTCAACAACTCCAATAAGTTGATCGTAGTAAACGGAGTTGATAATATTGTGATTGTAGAATCAGACGAGGTTTTGTTGGTGATGAACAAGGACAAAGAACAAGAATTGCGCACCATTGTGAACGAAATCAAAGACCGTTACAAAGGAAAATTCAATTAAATTATTTTGCAATTTTTTCCAAAATCGTTATATTTGTATTGTTATCGGTTATTTCGATAACGCCAACTGTTACGCGCTTTTATATACCAACATCCTGGCCGCTTTAATCAGCGGCCTTGATTTTTTAAACAGGTTATGGCTTCCGAAACTTCACCTAGAACCAAAGCATTTATCGCACTGCATATAGCCGTGTTCCTTTGGGGATTTACCGCCATCCTTGGCAAGCTCATTTCTTATGGTTCAATTACCCTGGTTTGGCATCGCATGATGTTAACAGCCATCATTTATTTGTTGATGCCTGCTGTTTGGAAATCGTTAAAGGGACTTTCTTTAAAAACAGCAATGACGTTTTTTGGAATAGGACTTCTGGTTTGCGCGCATTGGCTCACCTTTTATGGTAGCATCAAATTGGGCAATTCCGTTTCGGTAACCCTGGCGTGCTTGGGGTCCGCGTCTTTCTTTGCATCCATCATTGAACCACTCCTACTCAAACAGCCTTTCTCCAAAAGAGATATTTATATGGGCTTGATTGTGGTCCTTGGCATCTTGTTTATCTATTTCTCACTGCCCGAAAATCAACCGGGTCACGTGACCAAAGTCGGCGATGTTTCTTATGGATGGGCCATAATCACCGGTCTATTGAGTGCAGCCCTCGCTGCCACCTTTACAACGCTCAATAAAGCCCATATTCATCGCGCCAAACCCCTTGCCATATCTACCTTGGAAATGATTTCAGGTGCTTTGGTTTTGTCGCTGATCATCCCCCTGATTTCCTCCGATCCCATCGTCTTTTTACCCCCCATCGATTTTAGTATTCTCACCTTAGAAAACATCGCAACAGGTCCTTGGGATCTAATCTGGATTTTATTGCTCGCCGTGCTATGTACCAACCTAACTTTTTACCTGGGAACCTATGCCCTAAATCAGTTAAGCGCTTTTACCGCGAACCTCACAGTGAACCTCGAACCCATCTATGGAATCGTCCTAGGTGCTGTGATTTTCAACGAAAACAAAGACCTCAATATCTGGTTTTACACCGGCGCATCCATCATCCTAGGTGCTATTTTTACCCAAGCATATCTGTCGAGTAAAAAAAATTAATACGCTTTCGCGAATACCACTCTGCCCGTACTTGGCTTTCCTGAGTAAACGCAAATCCCATCTTCCAATTTCTGATCAATCGCAATACAACGAATGGTGGCTTTGGTCAACTCCTTGATCTTCTCTTCAGTCTCTCCCGTTCCATCCCAATGCGCAATTGCGAATCCTTCCTTGACATTGATTGCCTCCAAAAATTCGTCCCAACTGTTGACCTTCTGGGTTTTCTCTTCACGATATTTTGCTGCGCGATCAAACAAATTCTGCTGTATTTCATCCATCAACGAAACGATGCGAGGTTGGAGATCTTCCATGGCGACAACAAACTTCTCCTTGGTATCACGGCGAGCGACTTCAACCGTGCCAGACTCCAAATCACGCATACCCACCGCCAAGCGAACCGGGACCCCTTTTAGCTCCCATTCTGCGAACTTATAACCTGGCTTGTAAGTGTCACGATCATCAAATTTAACGGTCAATCCCAACGCTTTGAGTTGCAACGATAGCGGCTTCATGGCCTCTTTGATCTTCTCTAAATCTTCATCACTGCGATATACAGGGACAATAACGACATGAATCGGAGCCAATTTTGGTGGCAATACCAACCCTTCATCGTCGCTGTGTGTCATAATCAAAGCACCCATCAATCGCGTAGAAACGCCCCAGCTAGTCGCCCAAACGTATTCCAACTTACCTTCCTTACTCTGAAATTTTACATCAAAGGCCTTGGCAAAATTCTGTCCCAAAAAGTGACTTGTTCCCATTTGCAGTGCCTTTCCATCTTGCATCATACCTTCGATACAGTAGGTATCATCGGCACCGGCAAAGCGTTCTTTTTCGGTTTTTACGCCTTTGATCACAGGCACAGCCATAAAGGTTTCGGCAAATTCAGAATACACATCCAACATTTTACGGGCTTCTACCAATGCTTCCTCTTTGGTTGCGTGAGCGGTATGACCTTCTTGCCATAAGAATTCGGCGGTGCGCAAAAACAATCGCGTGCGCATTTCCCATCGAACCACGTTGGCCCATTGGTTAATAAGAATTGGAAGATCGCGATAGCTTTGAATCCAATTTTTGTAAGTATTCCAGATGATGGCCTCTGAGGTAGGTCGAACAATCAATTCTTCCTCCAATTTTGAATCGGGATCGACCATGAGATGACCTGGTTTATCGGGGTTTGCTTTGAGTCGATAGTGGGTTACCACCGCGCATTCTTTGGCGAATCCTTCGGCGTTTTTTTCTTCTTTTTCGAAGAGGCTTTTGGGGACGAAGAGCGGGAAATAGGCATTCACGTGACCTGTTTCTTTGAACATATCATCGAGTTGTCGTTGCATTTTCTCCCAGATGGCGTAGCCATAGGGTTTGATGACCATGCAACCTTTCACGGCACTATGTTCTGCTAGGTCGGCATTTTTAACTAGGTTATTATACCATTCACTGTAATTCTCGCTGCGTTTTACTTTTTCGAAAGCCATAATTGTAATATTTACAAAGTTAAATTGTTTTGGGTTGGGGGGATGGGAAATTTTTTAAAAGAAGGACCCCCAGCGGCTGCGCCGCTGGGGGTCCCCACATTATCTAATTTTTTCAAGAATTGCAAATCCTCGCAAATCCTCGCTTCGCTTAGCTACAACCCAAACTGTTTCCACAGTTCAAGCATTTGTAACATGTTCCGCTGCGAACCGTAATATGACCGCAAACATTACACGCCGGAGCATCGCTCTGAATCTCTCTCATATGATCTTGCATATCAAACTTGCTGCGTAAAGGCTCGCTTGAAACCACTGCTTGCGCCGCTGAAACCGATGGTGCTGGCTCTGGATTGAATACCGGACGGAACTCACTAACAACCGGTACCTCAACAGCCTCAGGTGCACGCAAATCGCTTGGCTTCACCTGTACCAAATCCTCCCTGCGCAAATATTCAAAGCCCAACAATCTGAAGATATAATCTACAATTGATGTCGCGTTTTTCACGTTAGGATGACCTTCAACCATACCACTTGGCTCAAAACGAGTAAACGCAAACTTGTCTACGAACTCTTCCAATGGTACACCATACTGCAATCCAACCGATACCGCAATAGAGAAACAATTCATCAAACTGCGGAAACTCGCGCCCTCTTTGTGCATATCAATGAAGATCTCTCCCAACGTTCCGTCGTCATACTCTCCCGTACGAACAAAAATTGTCTGTCCTCCCACACGGCCCTTTTGGGTAAATCCGTTTCTGCGATTTGGCAAACGCTTCTTCTCTACGATATTCGATAACTGGCGTTTGAACTTGGTATCAGGACTCTCACTCAAAATGCGCTTAGCGGCCTCCAAAACCATCTCTGGGGTTAACTCACCCACACTTGCAACCTTCGGTGCAGCAGCACTGTCGGTTGAAGCCGTTGCTTTCTCTTCCGTATTGTCCTCTTCCGTCTCAGACTTATTGCTCAAAGGCTGACTCAACTTACTACCATCGCGATATAAAGCATTAGATTTCAATCCCAATGACCAACTCAAGTGGTAACATTCTTTGATCTCATCAACGGATGCCTCATTTGGCAAGTTGATGGTCTTTGAAATTGCACCCGAAAGGAAAGGTTGGGCAGCCGCCATCATACGGATATGAGCATTGGCATGGATGAAACGAACGCTTTTGTCCCCGCATTTATTAGCGCAATCGAATACCGAGTAATGCTCTTCTTTCAAATGTGGTGCTCCCTCAATGGTCATGGTTCCCGTCACAAAATCGTTACACTCGGCAATTTGCTCTCTAGTAAAGCCCAAAGCCTGCAACATGTTGAAGCGTGGGTTGTTGTACTGCGCTGTATCAAAGCCCAAACGCTGTAACGTCTCTTCGCCCAATGAATATTGGTTAAATACAAATCCGATCTCAAATGCCATCGGCGCTTCTGACTCCAATTTCGCCAAATCTGCATCGTTGAAACCCAAAGCTGTTAAGCTATCGTGGTTGATATGAGGCGCACCCTTGAAAGTCTGGTGACCTTTTGCATAATCAACGATGTCCTGCGTTTGCTTTACATCATAGCCCAAATGCTTCAATGCCACTGGCACCGTTTGGTTTACAATTTTAAAGTATCCACCACCGCTCAATTTCTTGTATTTTACCAAAGCAAAATCAGGCTCGATACCTGTAGTATCGCAATCCATCAACAATCCGATGGTTCCCGTTGGAGCAATAACGGTAGATTGAGCGTTACGGAAACCGTACTTCTCACCCCACTGTGCTGCTTTGTCCCAAGCGTTACAAGCTGCTTTCAATAAGTAATCAGGACAATGCTTCTCATCCAAACAAACGGGCTTAATTCCCAATCCTTCAAATGCCAACGGCGTATTGTATGCCGCATATCTGTGGTTGCGGATAACGCGCAACATATGCTTCTTGTTTTTCTCGTACATACGGAATGGACCTTTTACTGCCGCCATTTCCGCTGATGTCGCATAAGCCGTTCCTGTCAAAATTGCTGTGATCGCTCCGCAAATCGCTGTAGCCTCTGAAGAATCGTAAGGAATACCCGCGCTCATCAATACAGAACCCAAATTGGCATAACCCAATCCCAATGTGCGATAATCATAGCTCAACTGAGCCACTTCCTTTGATGGGAACTGAGCCATCAACACAGAAATTTCCAATACTGTCGTCCACAAACGTGCACTGTACTCAAACTTCTCCATGTCAAACGTCTTGCTGTCCTCATAGAAGAACTTTCTCAAGTTCAATGAAGCCAAGTTACAAGCAGTGTTATCCAAGAACATATACTCAGAACATGGGTTAGAAGCGTTGATTCTTCCGCCCTCTGGACAAGTGTGCCACTCGTTGATTGTATCGTCGTACTGAACCCCAGGATCCGCACAAGCCCATGCCGCATCACTAATTGCATCCCAAACTTCTTTGGCAGGGATGCTGTTCATCACCTCACCGTTAGAACGTGCAATAAAATCCCAGCTCTCGCCTTTCTCCAACTTGTGGAAGAAACTATGTGGGATACGTACAGAGTTGTTACTGTTCTGTCCGCTCACCGTATTATAGGCCTCGCCTTCGTAATCGTTAGAATATCCAGCAGCAATCAAGGCAGCCACCTTGCGCTCTTCTGTACTCTTCCATTTGATGAACTCCATGGCATCTGGGTGATCCAAATCCAAGCAAACCATCTTAGCGGCACGACGTGTAGTTCCGCCACTCTTGATAGCACCCGCAGAACGATCGCCAATCTTCAAGAAACTCATCAAACCAGAACTTGTTCCGCCACCACTCAACTTCTCGCCCGATCCACGAACCTTGCTAAAGTTAGTTCCTACACCTGAACCATATTTGAAAATACGCGCTTCACGAACCCACAAATCCATGATACCACCTTCGTTTACCAAATCATCGTCAACCGACAAAATGAAACAGGCGTGGGGCTGAGGACGCTCGTAAGCCGAGGTACTCTTCATCAACTTCTCAGTATCAGGATCTACAAAATAGTGACCCTGTGGCTTGCCTGCAATTGCATAACTATTGTGTAAGCCAGTATTAAACCACTGTGGTGAATTAGGAGCCGATTCCTGATTCAACAACGAATAAATCAATTCATCATAAAACACCTGAGCATCAGATGCATTTTCAAAATAACCATACTTTTCACCCCAAGATTTCCAACATGCAGCAAGACGATGAGTAACCTCCTTTACCGAGCTTTCACATCCTAAACTGCCATCCGCTTGAGGAACCCCAGCCTTACGGAAATACTTTTGCGCTAAAATATCGGTGGCTACCTGACTCCATCCTTCTGGTACCTCAACATTCTTCATTTCAAAAACCACACTACCGTCTGGCTTCTTAATAACTGATGTGCGATAATCGTACTTGAATAGATCGAAAGGAGATACACCATCGGCGGTGTTCATGCGGGCAAAATTTAGCCCCTTGGTGTTAACGGTTTGTTGGCTCATGGCTATTATAATTGGGTTGTGATGATTTTATTGATTTAAAAGTTTTTTGTGAATAGCAAATCTATTCTCGCAAATGCCACCCACACAATCATGTTTTCCACATAAATGCCTCAAACCCTTGATAAATTTGGCTTTAGGCTGTTGAAAACATGTCAACCCAACAACGACGGGGCTTCGCGTGTATCAAACTCACTATCAATTAGTTATACCTGACATAAAAAGTAGACATTGCACAAAAAAATAAAAAAAACGCCTACAACTCACAATTCCTCAAGTCCCAGGGAAATTCACTTACTTTGTACAATGGGTTTGGTATTAGAACTGCTTAAAAATACGCTCTGTTAAAACATGTTTATTTATCCGTTTAAAATTGTTTACCTGCAGAGTGGACAAACAAGGCAAATGCTGCACGATCAGCTTTTAAATCATACTTTCCTTTCAGATCAAGGCTTTCGCAAGCCCGACAATAATCCGAGGGCGTTCTTTGGTGAACTATCCAACCAAGATTTTACCCTGGAGACTATCGAAAAAGGAGACCGTTTGGTGAATTTCATAACTGGCGACTTTAGAGGCTCCGAAAATGAAATGTACATGAGAATTCAATTGGGTGCTTGGCAGCATCAACGGGTGTTTCTGCTTTACGCCATCGCTACAATAGCTTGTTTTGTCGGATTTATCCTTGCCGTAGCCAATCAAGTTCATATCCCCGTCCAATCCGAACTGTCAGATGTAATCCATGCAATTATTTCAGCTCTTAAACCCTCTTTGGCCTACGTCTTTTTGCTGTGTGGAATATCCCTGTTCGTAGCTCTTTATGTAAAAGCAACCCAGTTTAAAAAACGTCTATTGAGCAGCATTTCCTTCTTCTCTGATTTATGGCAAGCCACCACCATCGAGAAAAATCGAGTGCCTTTAATCTTTCAATAACCCCTACTTACTTTTTGAATTGGGTGTCTTGGTAAAAAGAAGCATCCACCGTTTCTGTAAATAACTTTAGGATATCAGCTTCCCAACTTTTTATTGGCGTTTCAACGATGCTACCCATAAAAACCCAGCTGTCGTCTACCTGATCAACTAATACCTCTACGCTATTTTTCGATACGAATTTTTGAGAAAGCACCACCTCCGGCACCCGTCCTGCTTTTTCCTGTTTCAAATTGATTCCCCCAGTACTGCCATCCATAACATTAGACAAACCCCCATGTAAAACATACTTATGGGCCTTTTCAGACTCAATAAAGTTTTTATCGCGATCTACGCGCAAATAATCCAGGACCAAACGGACACTGCTCACTTCCAATTCTGTTTTTGAAATTACCACATTGCCTTCTGATGTCAACATCAACTGATCCAATACCCTACACAAACGAGGTAACCCCATTCTAGTATCCGAACACCAATTTCCTCCAATCATCAGCATTCGAAAAGTAGGCAAGGTAATTAGACCGCTGCCCGCATCCAATACCTTCGACCGCAGTATACTATCCAATTGTTTTAACAAAGCCTCACTCGGCGAATACATCATGTACTCAGTTTCAAAATCATCCCAAAACAATTGCGCATCGGCCTGCATCGCTGAGTCGTTCAACTTAGTGCCAAGACCCGGAGCATAATCTTCAGTAGACTTAGCCATCGACATCAACTCTCCACGCATAAAATGCAACGTGGGATGCAACTTCCACAGTTCATTTGATACATTATCAACGATTTCGAGCTGAACACCTTTGCCTTCATTCATATTAGTCATCTTTTGATCCTTTTTTTTCTGGTTACACAACCCACAAGAGGCGATTCCCAATATCAAACATCCAGAAATCAATTTCCAAATCATATCAGCAAATTACTGCCAAATATTCAATACACCCAAAGAAAATATTACCTTCGCAACAACGTCATGAGTGCATCGTTAGAGGCGATTAAAAAACCCATCGAAAAGGAACTAAACGCCTTCGAAGTCATGTTCAAACAGAGCATGAAAACACGCGTGCCCTTGTTAGATATCGTCCTAAACTATATCCTAAAGCGAAAAGGCAAGCAAATACGTCCTTTATTTGTGATGTATACCGCCAAATTATTCGGCGATATCAATATCCGCACCTACCGCGGGGCCTCTTTGGTAGAGCTACTTCACACAGCCACCCTGGTTCACGACGATGTAGTAGATGAGAGTTATTTACGACGTGGATTCTTTAGCATCAACGCACTTTGGAAAAATAAAGTCGCCGTTCTAGTAGGTGACTACCTCCTGTCCCGAGGATTACTGTTGGCCGTTGAACACCGCGATTTCGATATGCTCGAAGTACTCTCCAACGCCGTGAAAGACATGAGCGAAGGAGAATTGTTGCAATTGGAACGTGCGCGCTTCATGAATGCCACCGAAGAAGTATACTTTCAAATCATCAAACAAAAAACAGCATCACTGATTGCTGCCTGCTGCGAAATTGGTGCCGCATCAACCACGCCAGACAGTGAGATTCAAAAGAAAATGCGTCAGTTTGGTGAGCAGATTGGACTCGCTTTCCAAATTCGGGACGACCTTTTTGATTTTGGCGATAACAAATCGGGCAAACCCGCTGGTATTGACATCAAGGAACGAAAACTAACACTTCCTATCATTCACGCTTTCTCAAAAGCTACACCATCCGACGTTCGTAAGATCAAAAAGTTGATCCGATCTAACAGTAACGAAAAACAAAAACTCGCCGATGTAGTAGAATTCATCACCGTTCATGGTGGCATGTCTTACGCCAAAATCAAAATGAACGAATTCCGCGATCGCGCCTTTGAAATCCTCGAATCTATTCCCGCAAATAAGGAAGACAAACAATCACTACAAAATTTGGTGAATTTTGTCATTGATAGAAATGTGTAAATCATGAAAGTCGACATTCAAAATAGCAAAATCGAATTGGTAAAAGTTGATAACCAATGGGTAGCCCAGGCAAACCAAAACGTGTCGTTCATCCCCCAATCCGAAAATACACTTCTCATACAGACACAAAATCAAACCATTCAGGTAAGATGTATCGGTATCGATAAGGCAAATAAAACTGTCACCTTACTCTATAACAACCAAAAATATAGCGCCAAAATCACCGAGCCGATGGACGAACTTCTAAAATCTATGGGTCTTGAAAATGCGTTGGTTCAAAAGATTTCTGAAGTCAAAGCGCCTATGCCAGGTTTGGTTCTTGATGTATTGGTTTCTCCCGGCGATTCAGTAGAAATTGGACAAAGAATCCTTGTTCTTGAGGCGATGAAAATGGAAAACGCCATCAAATCGCCCACTGCAGGTGTCGTTGCCTCTATCAATGTTTCCAGAGGTCAGGCCGTAGAAAAAAACTACATTTTGATTCGATTCGAGTAATATCCATCGTAAAAAATCGCCTTTGGATTTGGGCATTGAAACCATGAACAAAACACTTTCCATCGGCAAACTCAACTTCCCTCGGATATCTCTGTTGATAGGAATTTATCTAATTGCGGGACTCGTCAATTTAGATCGCCTGCCAATTGCATGGAATGATGAAATTCAAAATCTCGATCCCGCCCTTGTTTGGCACCATACCGGAAATTACTGCTCGCCATTGTGGCCGAATCCAGGTGCCGAATCTAAGTTTCTCAGCTATCCCCCTCTTTTGGAAGCATGGCACTGCCTCTGGCTCTATTTTGGTCAATCCGTATGGATCGTTCGATTGCCTTTCTTGATTTTCCACCTACTTACCGCCCAACTTCTTTATCGATTGGTATGTCAACTGCTCTCCGCGCCCTCTTCAACAAGAAAACAGCCCGAACCCTATTCGCCTAAAATCATTGAGCAACTGGCATTGTTAATCACTGCATTGTTTCTGTTCGATAAATCCACCGGAGAGATCGCCAGAAGCCTTCGCGTGGAAACGCCCGTCATGCTTCTGTTGGCAATGTTTTTGTCTACTGCACCAAAACTAATCCATCAATGTAAATTCCATATCCCGCCATTTCTGGGATTATGCCTAGGCAGCCTCGCAATTGCGCATCTATATACTTGGCCTTTGGTATTGATTGCAACAGTATTGATTTTGAATCATTTTATTCGTTACCAAAAACAATCATCCCTACTACATGGTTTCACATTTCTGCTAGGATTAATCGCCCCAATTACGATATTTTGGCTTGTCGTAAAGCCCGAACTACACGATTTAACCACCCAACTATTTATGCAGGCCGAGGACCACAGTGGCACTTCCATGGGCTCCAACCTTTATGGATTTTTCATTGGCAGATTTGTTCCATACTACATCGAACAACCTTATACCGTTTTATTACATCTGCTTTACTGGATTGCTGCACTTCGTTTGCTGATTTTGTTCTATGACCCTAGGCCCAGCCTCTGGAGTACGTTCTTTAAGACCCAAAAAAAACACTTTTTCAACCCCTGCGATACAACATTACTCATCCCCATACTCTACCTTTCATTTGCTATACCCACTGCCATATTTCTTACCCCCCAACACCGCTACTACCCCGTACAACATCTTTTGGGACTTTTGGTCATCGCCGTTTATTTGCAAAATTTCAAATACCAACTTCCTTGGAATCCCTTGAATCACTTTAGGCGTATTCTAAAATCCACCCAATCTGCCATCCCTACAGAAAACAATCATTCCAATCGCTTTACACCCTGGATTTCCTTGATTTTCGTCATTTCTTTGGCAACACCCTGGACAATCCGTCATTCAGTTGCAATCCTTCAACGCAACCAGAGAAACCCCAACACCGCCATAGAATTCCTCAACAAAAACCTCAATTCACTCCCCGCCGGCGAAATCCTAGGAGAACCCATCGCCAATTATTGGCTCGCCCAATCCCCCAATCCAAAAAAATGGACCTACGGCTTTGAATTCTACCCCCAACACTTTCCTTTCAATCCCAAAAAACCCCGATATTTTCTCTCGCGTACAACCCCCAACCAATTGCCATTCTTAACCGTTAAAGATAGCTTAATCATCAAACCCCAATTCAACTTCACGCAAAAATTGGGACATACCTATGATGGTCTGTATTTGTACAAGATTCAAACTGAAGATGCCTGGAAAATCTTAACTAGTCCTGCGATTCTCAAAATCACGAGCGGACATTAATTCTTACTTCAAAGAAGTGGAATTTTTCAATCCATAACCAATCAATTCATCGAATCCCATGGCCGGATTTTTATGGTAAATCAACACCATATAATTGTTCTCCGTCTCGCTGTGCTGGCCCTCTAATTCACGGAAATCCAATCGGTTTGTCTCCGAATTCAAAACCCCATACACATAATTGTAATATCCCTGCTTCAATGGAATTATACCCTCGTAACTTCTATTGTCGGGATTATAGAACATCCTGTGTGATTCCAATACCCTCCAATCACTGCACTCGCCGTAGACATAAACTGGATCCGGCAATTCTGCATCCGCAGACACAGAAAAGTGCACGAAACAATAATCGCTTTCAAACGCAGTTCCCGCTGGCATCGGCAAGTCCTTGTTATCATACAAAACCCGTCCATTGAAATCTGCCCAATTGAAATATCGTTCAAACCTTCGCGTTTTGTCGTTCACCAATATCACATGCTTCTGATTCGCAATATTCAAACGCTGACGAACACCCGCCGTAGAACTCCTAAAACTCCGAATATCAAAAAAGCGATACTGGTTCAACCCATCCATTTGATTCCCCAAAGTCTGATTGTATTGCATTTCATTGCCCACAATAAACATCGGCTTCAAGTCATCAATGGAATAATCCCATTCGCCATTCCTCAAAACCACCGTCTTCACATCTTGCATCGCATTGGGCATAAAATAGTTGGCGTTCTTCGTGAAACTAAAATTGATCTGCTGATGCGTACTCCTCAACTCAACCTGACCGCTCTGCTTGATTTGCATATTTACCGCGCCCTGACTGTTCAAAACCATCAATCTTCTCGATAAAACAATGTCTTTTTCGTCGAAATTGCGATAGACCAATAGAATAAAATTCCCGCCTATTTTCGGCTTTGTTTGCTCACCAGGGACCGACACAGAATAATGCGTGTATTGAGTTAACGTCCCATTACTAAAGTTCGCAGTTTCGATGTTTTCATAGCCCATCCCATCCAAAAATTGAGTTCTAGACAACGACGTAGGGTTCCACTGCGCATCGCAATGAACTAAAGTATATTGATAAAAATCTCGCTCACTCTTGATTTGATCAAATTCCAAAACCAATGATTCACCACCACCTAGAGTAAGTATCGGAAAAGAAAATCCACTGTTTTGTTGATACAATCGAACCGCCCTTACATCGCCTTCATAAATCACATTGCTCATCCGCAAGGTGCTATCAGTTGTTGCCTCCAACTGGGTAAATCCAGCTAGCAATAAAGCAACAGAAAGGACAATTAATTTTCTCATCAGAACAAACTTAACAAATTCGGGGCCAATATCAAGATTCTTGCATCAACATCCACTCCTCAAACAAAGATTCGTAGGCAGCTTTTACAACCAAATACTGAGCATTGATCAAATCATAATCCTTGGTAATGCCGGCCACTTTCTCAAAATCACTGGCAACAGAAGGGTCATGCAATTGTTTCTCAAACGCCGACCGCTTTTCACCCAACGCATTCATTTCAAGCTCCTTGGCATTCATTGCATCCTCCACCTTCTTAATTTCGTTTTTACTGTACGATTTATTCCCTTTGTCCGATGCAATTGCCGCAGGATTGATCATCCCAGCAGGTGCAGCACCCTTAGCCTGAGATGAATTCGACTGATTTCCACCCTTTTTCTTGCCATCATCCAATTTCGCCAAACGCATATCCTCAGCCACTCGCACCGAATTCCATTCCTTGTATTCCTCATACGTTCCTGGATATTCACGCAAAACACCATCCTCAATCCACCAAATTTTATTGGCCACCTTACTAATGAAAGTACGATCGTGACTCACAAATAAACAACTACCCGCATAATCAATCAACGATTCAGCCAGCACCGCAGTACTAAACATATCCAAGTGATTCGTGGGCTCATCCAACAACAAAAAATTGGATTGGGTGATCAGGGTTTTTGCCAATGCTAACCTCGACTTTTCACCCCCACTCAGCACTTTCACTTTCTTAAATACCTCATCGCCAGTGAATAAAAAGCAACCCAAAACGGTCCGCAATTCCCAATCGGTATATTCAGCACTCACCGTACTTAACTCACTCAACAAATCATTTTTAAGGTTCAACGCCTCCAACTGGTGCTGGGCAAAAAATGCCGATTCCACGTTCCATCCTTGTTCGATCAATCCGCCACTCGGCTCTGATCCATGAACCATGCGCAAAACCGTAGACTTACCCTTTCCATTTGCTCCAACCAATGCGATTTTATCGCCCCGCAATATCTGTGCTTGGGAGGGTTTTAATATCTCCAACTCATCGTACGACTTGGTGACATCCTTCAAATCCGCGATTACCTTTCCTGGTGTTACTCTGATATTAAATCGAATATCGAAATCCTTTCTCTCATCCTGCCTCACTTCAATCTTCTCGATTTTATCCAACATTTTCACTCGACTCTGCACGGCAGTTGCCTTACTCGCCTTGGCACGGAAACGAGAAATAAACTTCATCTGCTGACGAATATAATCCTGCTGATTCTCGTATTTCCGCATCATCAAAGCATCCCTTTCCTCCTTTTGCTCCAAAAATTCGTTGTAATTTCCCTTGTAATGGAAAACCTGTTGATGCGCCACTTCCGCAATTCGATTTACAGTTCGATCTAAAAAATAAGGGTCGTGCGATACGATTACATAAGTTCCCTCATAATTTGCCAGATATTCCTCTAACCACTGAATGGTAGGCAAATCCAAGTGGTTTGTTGGTTCATCCAAAAGCAATAAATCTGGGGCTTGTAACAACAACTTACCCAACATTGCACGCATGCGCCATCCCCCTGAAAATTCTCTCAGCGGTCTACCTAAACTACTCGTAGGAAAGCCCAAACCCTCCAAAATTTTATCGCCCTCTGCATGCCACTCATAACCGCCCAAAGCACCAAATCGCTCCTGCGCATCGGCCAAACGCTGCATCGTAACATCGTCGTATTCAACTTCGATTTTTTCAATCAATCGATTAATCTCAACTTCTAAATGCACCAAATCTTCCCTGCCACTTAAAACCACATCGCGAACACAATCGCCCACATCCATACTCAACAAATCCTGATTCAAGAATCCAATTCGCAAATCCGAAGGCCGGGACAGAGTACCCTCGCGCAATTCAAAATCGCTAGAAATTAATCGCAATAAAGTAGATTTTCCTGTACCATTCAAGCCAACCAACCCAATTTTTTCGTTGGGTTTGATATGCCAAGAAGCATTTTTAAACAGGTATCTACCAGCAAATTCAAAAGAAAAGTCATTCAGTGCTAACACCCCGCAAAGGTAGGCTATACAAGGCCAATCGCCCTAATGAGAATCAATAAATCACACAATTATTTGGGACGATAAACCATCACAAAATCATTCATAAAATATCCATCGCCAATGTCGAAATCAGCCACCTGCTCTATCACAAACCCCATTTTAAAATAAAAATTGATCGCCTTCATGTTCTGTCGATTCACTTGCAAACGCAACGCCTCCAAGTTACACATCAACGCCAAAAGCTGACGAAACACCTCAGAACCCATACCCTTGCGCTGTTTATCGATCTCTAAATACAATTTATGAATGAAAAAATTCCCCTCGCGGATTTCTGAAATCGCGGTATAACCGACCTCAACGCCATTGAGCAACACAAAATAAAATCGCTGCCCTTCCTCCAATTGACCAGTAATGTGTTCAGTGGTGTAAAACCGACCCAACATATAATCTACTTGGGTTTGGCCAATAATAGGAGTGTAATGGACGTCCCAAATTCTACGAGCCATTTGCTGAATCAAAGAAATTTTATCCGGTTGAAGAGGAGATAACAGTAAATTCACCCTTCGAAATTCGCATTTTTGCAGCAATATCTCATGCTTCAACTGAAGAACCTTTCCACCGGCATCCAAAAACAAGGCATCACCCTGCACCAGAACATCGCAGTTGAAGGACTCGGCCCTGGTTTAATTCTGCTTGTTGGGCCCAACGGGGTGGGGAAATCAGTATTCTTGAAAACGATTTGTGGCTTGATACCGCCAATGAATGGTGAGGTCCTTATCAACCAAATCAATATTCATCAGACATCACCCGAAAAAAGAGCTTCCCTCAGTAGCATTCTGCTTGCCACACCGCCACAAATTGAGCATTTAAGCGTTTACGACATGGTAATGAGCGGACGTCAGCGCTTTCTGCAAGGCTGGAGCGATCCAACAGAAAAAGATGTTTCCGAAGTCCTTAAAGCGATAGAAAAAACGGGTGTTACCGATATACAGCAAAAGAATTTTGCCGAATTGAGCGATGGCGTCAAACATAAAGTAATGCTGGCCCGATGCTTGGCCCAAGACAGTCAAATCATTCTGCTTGATGAACCCCTCGCATTTTTAGACTACCCGTCCAGAACCACATTTCTGAAACTATTGCATCAACTTGCCAAAAACGAAAATAAATGCATCGTTTATAGCAGCCACGACTTGCATCTATCGCTCCAATATTGCGACCAAGTGATGGCTCTTACTCAATCGGAATTTCTGTATTATAGAAATCCATCAGACATCGACCTCCAGAATATTTTCCCCGAAACCGCATAACCTAAACCATTCGATTCATGCGAAAACCCTTTGCAATGAAGCAATTTTCTATAGACCAAAGCGAGGTGGCCCTACCCGTAACTTCGGATGCCTGTGTTTTTGGCGCCCTCGCAGCATTCCAGAATGCAACAAACATTCTAGATATTGGCAGCGGATCCGGTGTTTTATCGCTGATGATGGCCCAAAAATTTCCATCAGCCAAAATAAAAGGAATCGATATTCACCTTCCCTCCGTTGAACAAGCCAGCGAAAATGGAATCAATAGCCCCTTTGCTGATCGCGTTTCATTTTCCCACGATAATGTTCTAGAATTTGATCCATCGACAACCATTGACGGTATCATCTGTAATCCACCCTTTTTCGAAAATCATTTGCCTTCAACCGATGAAACGCGGAGACTTGCCAGACATACCCAGTCATTAACCCTAGCCACATTAACCGCTCGCTGCGCTCGCTTACTCCAACCCAATGGAGAACTCCTGCTGCTGCTGCCAGCCTCCTCCCAAAATCAAATCCTTGCAACCCTCCAACAAAATCAATTCGCCCCACAAACCATCACATCCATCCAAGCCACCCCATCAAAACCACCACACCTGATCGCCGTTTACGCCATCAAAAATCCCCCCAACCAATGCGTCGCCGAAAATCCGCAACACATAATCCAATACACCCACTACAAGGCGGACGGACAACTATCGTCGCAAGCCACAGAACTCCTAAAGGAATTCTATCTGGCCCTGTAACCCATTAAAAATTGCTGCTTACCGTAAATCTTACCCCACTAAAAGCGGGCTCCTCCCTACAAATACCCCCCGAACAATTCACCCCCTGCTGCTGCTTTAAGAAGGCCAAAGTAAATACCGTGTTCTTCTCAGTGTAACCAATAAAAAACGTAGGGTAATGCAACACCTTATCCGCAATAATCATCCGCTCATATCGATGCGGCACCACATTCACCATGTCCGCCACCGCAATACTCAAATTCTTATTGACAAACATCTCAATCATCAAGTTGGCAAATGAACCCTGATCGTTCTTCGTATTCAAATACTGCCACTCAACCCGCAAACTCTTGCCCTGGTTCATTGTATGTAACCACTCTCCAAAAGGAGTAAATGTCTTCACAGGAACATACTCCGGCTCACTTTCATACCTCGTCTGATTGTAAACAATCCGCTGAACGCCCAACTTCAATTTGTCGTGCTTCCCAATCTTCTGCACCACCTCTATATAATTCTCACTAAACAATTTCTCCGCCTCTTTCACCCCAGTTGTTGTATTCAATTTCCCGTTGCTCGCCAAAGTCTGAACATAGCTTCCATTAAAGAAAATCTGCGTTCCCTTGCGTGGCTTAAACTCAATCTCACCCTGAATTCCATCCTCTCCCATGGCCTGACCCGGCGCATTGTATCTACTTAGTAATCTATAGGTATTCTGACGTGTCATCGATGGCAAGTAACTCACCAATCCGTTCAACAAATTCTCCGTGGGTGCCGTCCTAAATGAAAAATTATCTACGTGCCTGGCCTGAACATTCAAACCAATCGATGCCTTTTGTCCCCCCAAATTCCAACCGCCCTTACCCCAACTCATCGAAGAATACAATACCTTACCGCTCCTTAGATAAAACTTAGTATTATCATCCATAATCGCCTCCTTGGATTTCACATTCCCCTCAACCGTCCAACTGAAATTGTCCTTCGTGTAAGTGAAATAAGCATTCCCGCCATAAACGTTGTACTTGGGATAAAATCGATCCGCCAAATCATACGTATTAATCGTCCCCACCAATCGATCCATCGTCTCCCTATCCAAAGTCCTATTCACCGCCGATGCTCCCACCTGCAAAGCACCATATTTACTGTCCTTTCCCAAGTCGATATTCCCCTCAATATTCAAACCACTAATCACCTGATTCGCGAACCCAAACCGATTTTTGATGTTCCCCTTCTGATTGCCCGCAAAACCCTTAACTGCCCACTTATCGTTGATATTGTACTTCAAACGCATACCCTGAATCGCATAATCAATCCCAATCTGCCTCTGCTCGTATGCCCTAAACAAAATTCCGGTACCAAACTGATCGTAAAACGACCCCATCGTGATGTCCAACTTGTCAACGCTCTTGTTAATCTGCCAAAACCCTATCCCGTGATTTGTATAAGCATCCTGAGGGTCCAACAACGGCGAATTGTTAAACGCATCATATCGCAAAATAAAAGAATATCCCTTGATTCGATACTGCATAAACAACCAAGCATCCGCGCTGGCCGTGTTCTCCTTGTAAACTTTTGTAGTCGCCCCGATGCTGTCGTCGCGGACATATTTTTGATACGTCATCAACAAATTGCCAGAAAACTGACCCTTATCCGAATCCTTGCTCTGACTCAATGCCAAATTGCATGTGCCCAACAGGACAAGCAACACCACGATACTGAAATGTCTCATTCACTGCAAAGAAACAAAAAAGCCCGTATTTTTGTAGACCGATTATGTCCGAAGTCATTATTCCACCCACCGCAACCGCTACAAGAACACTATATATTGAAAGTTACGGCTGTGCCATGAACTTCAGCGACAGTGAAATTATTGCCTCTATTATGGGCGAACATGGTTTCACCTCCACCAACGACGAACTCAATGCCGATGTCATTTTCCTCAATACCTGCGCCATTCGCGACAATGCCGAACAGCGAATTCGTGAGCGATTAAAACATTTACGCGGCAATAAAAAGCACAACAAAGAACTCATCATCGGTGTGCTCGGTTGCATGGCCGAACGATTGAAAGAGAAATTATTGGAAGAAGAAAAACTCGTGGATATCGTTGCCGGTCCCGATAGCTATAGAGATTTACCCAAACTCGTAGCCGAAGTAGACGATGGCGGACGTGCGATTAACGTTCTATTAAGTCGCGAGGAAACCTATGGCGACCTTAACCCCGTTCGATTGAACTCCAATGGCATCACCGCTTTTGTGTCGATCATGAGAGGGTGCGACAATATGTGTACTTTCTGCGTAGTGCCCTTCACTCGTGGCAGAGAAAGATCGCGCGAACCCGAAAGTATCGTCAGAGAAATCCTAGAGTTATCAAAAAATGGCTACAAAGAAGTAACCCTCCTTGGCCAAAATGTTAATTCCTACCTCTGGTTTGGCGGCGGACCCAAAAAAGAATTCAAAAAACTTACCCAAGAAGAGCAAGATACATCGGTAGATTTCTCTGATTTACTTGAAATGTGTGCCCTGGCCGTTCCACATATGAGAATTCGGTACAGCACAAGTCATCCGCGCGACATCAACGAAAAAGTGGTGCACACGATGGCCAAATACAACAATCTCTGCAACTACATCCACCTGCCCGCACAAAGCGGAAACACCAGAATCTTAGACCTTATGTCGAGAAACTATTCGCGTGAATGGTACATGGACAAAATTCGTATGATCCGCAATATCATCCCCGATTGCGGTATCAGTTGCGACATCATTTCTGGATTTTGCACCGAAACAGAAGAAGAACATAAAGATACATTAAGCCTAATAGAATGGGCCAACTTCGAGTTCTCTTACATGTATATTTACAGTGAAAGACCTGGTACTCCGGCAGCTAAGAAATTGGCCGACGATGTTCCTGATGATGTCAAATCGCGTAGGTTGACCGAAATCATTTCCCTTCAAAACGGCAAGTCGAGGCAGAAAAATGAATCGTACATCGGCAAGGTCGTTACCGTCCTCATCGAAGGCCATTCAAAGAAAAGTAATTTGGATTGGAAAGGGCGCAGCGACCAAAATTCGGTGACCATTTTCCCTTGCGAATCCTACCAACCCGGTGATTTAGTACAAGTGCTAATAGAACGCTCCACCACTACCGCCATGATTGGCAAAGCGATTGGTTACGCATCGTTATAAGTAGAATAATTCGCGGAATTTTTAACCCTTCACCGAATACTGAGGCCTCAAATTCTTGAGCATATCCTCTGTCATTCGATCCAAGTCGTAATCTGGCTTCCAACCCCAATCTTCCGTTGCACGACCATCATCGATCACGGCTGGCCAGCTGTTGGCAATTGCCTGACGAGAATCTGGTTCATAGGAAATTGTGAAACCTGGAACAAATTTGGCAATCGATGCGGCGATTTCATCCGGACCAAAACTCATCCCGGCCAAGTTATAGCTGGTACGAATTTTAATGCTCTCCGCAGGTGCGTGCATGATATCCAAAGTAGCCTTTAACGCATCGGGCATATAAAGCATCGGTAATACCGTTCCTTCACCCAAGAAACAAGTGTGGTGTCCGGTCTGCAACGCATCGTGATAGATAGAAACGGCATAATCAGTGGTACCACCGCCCGGAGCACTCTTATAACCAATCAAGCCGGGATAACGCAAACTGCGGGTATCAACGCCCCAACGGTTATAGTAATATTGTGCATAGAGCTCACCCGCCAATTTACTGATACCATAGATCGTAGTAGGGTCCATTGTTCCATATTGAGGTGTGCCAAAACGTTCTGTATTTGGTCCAAAAGCCGCGATACTACTAGGCCAATAAACTCTTTTGATGATGCCTGTATCACGGGCCGCATTCAACACGTGAAACAAACCTTCCATGTTCAATTTCCAACCGAATTCTGGATTTTTTTCGGCCGTTGCACTCAATAACGCCGCCAAATGATACACATGAGTGGGTTTGTATTTCTGAATTACCGCATTCAATCCTGCAGCATCCAAAACATCCAATGTTTCAAACGGACCGCCCTCAAATACCGGATTGTCGGATTTTTTGACATCACTCGCGATCACATTTGCATCGCCGTAAATTCCGCGCAACGCTTCAACCAATTCCGTGCCTAACTGCCCGCACGACCCAATCACCAATACTGTTTCTGTCGACATACTTCCGCAAATTTTGGCGGTTCAACCCACATTACCAAACCTTTTTCTCCCCGATTCACAAATGAATGCGTATTTATGGCAAATGTTCCGCATTTTTGCCTTCCACAATTCGGAAATGGCAGAGGAAACAATAAAATTTGGTATCATTGGCGTAGGGCATATTGGTGCTCGACATGCGCATATGATTCAAGCCAATCCAGGTGCAGAACTCATTGCCATCGCCGATATCAGAAATCGCGAAGATTTATCGGTGCAAGATTTTCAAGTGCCCCTTTACGAAAATGTGGAAGAGATGCTCATGCGGCACAGCAATATCCAAGTGGTTTGCATCGCCACACCCAACGGTTATCACTGTCAACACGCAATCCAAGCCCTAAATATGGGCTGCGATGTCGTGGTGGAGAAACCGATGGCCCTATCCATAGAGGACTGCGACGCGATGATTCAGGAGGCACAGAAACGGAACAAAAGGATCTTCTGCGTGATGCAAAATCGCTTTTCGCCGCCCTCACAATGGATAAAATCAATCATAAGCGATAACGTCCTCGGCGAAATTTTTCAAGTGCAAGTGGTTTGCTATTGGAATCGCGACCATCGCTATTATAAAAAAGGACATTGGCATGGAACTGAGGATTTAGACGGCGGTGTGCTATTTACCCAATTCTCTCATTTCATCGACATGGTCTATTGGCTTTTAGGGCCCCTTGCCATTAACTACAGCGAGTTCTCCAATTTCAATCACCAATCCTTGACAGAATTCGACGATAGCGGGCAGGTATTGTTTTCGTTTGGTGAACGCGGCAAAGGGAGTTTGAGCTTTTCCACCAGCCTTTACAACCAAAATTTCGAGAGCTCGATAACTATCATCGCCGAAAATGGCACTGTCAAACTTGGTGGTCAATACATGAACGATGTCGTCTATTGCGATATCAAAAACTACGAAATGCCAACTTTACCGCCGTCTTCACCGCCAAACGATTACGGACAGTATAAAGGGAGTGCCGCAAATCATCATTTTGTAATTGATGAGGTGGTGAATAATATCAACCACAATTCCCCTTGTATTACAACCTCTCAAGACGGACGTTCTGTGGTAGAAATTATCGAAAATATCCATTTGTTGAAAAAATAATACTCCTTCATTTTGTTGAATTTCAACGATTTAAATCACCTCGTGAATTATTTTTAGATTTTTTTCAAATTCTTTTGGGGGTACGCGAAGAAATGTGTGTTGTTGGCTCGGTATACCCATACCCTAACCGGTAAATATCATGACAAAAGAACAACTGGAAAGCAACACCTTCACTAAATACGCTGCAGGCTTAATGCAAGACGAAGAATTGCGCAAACTTGAAGAATGGTTAAAGAAAAACCCACAATTCAAACCCACTTTGGCCATCATCAAACAACAGGTATCAGCAATGATGCCACAACTTAATCACTAATCAACATGTCAAACCCAAATAATACATCCCATCCCGAATCCGAAATTGATCAGATTCTAAAGGTTTCGGAAAATTATAAATATTCGTTCGAGGCTAGCAATGATGAAGCCTGGAACAAGTTTTCTGCCGCTCGTGAGGCCGAAAAACAAATCCCAACTCCTTTTAAAGTTTACAAAAACACATCGCGCTTGTTGCGTGTAGCTGCTGCCATTGCAATTCTTGCCGTTGGCAGCTGGGCATTTTGGCTTACCACGTTAAATAAAACATTGGACGCAGGTCAGTTCGCCACAAATGCGGGTCAAATTGAACAAATCACAATGAAAGATGGTAGTGTGATCACACTCAATGCCAATTCCAGCGTAGAATATAAAGTGACCGAAAAGTCCCGTGAAATCAAACTACAAGGGATGGCGCATTTTGAAGTTGCAAAAAATCCAAACGCCCCATTTGTTATTGAGTCAAACAACAATAAAGTCACCGTTTTAGGTACCGGATTTGACGTTCAGTCATACAACGGAAAACCACTCCAAGTAACCGTAAATCACGGAAAAGTGAAGGTGGAGAAACTATCAAACAGCACTACGTTAGAATCAGTAATTCTTACAAAAGGAATGAGAGTTCGCGAGAATCTGAATCAAGCCAATGCAGCAGACAAACGTTCTCAAATCTTCGCTGTTGATTCAAATATAAATTTGGAGGCCGTGAAATGGGAGTCTGGCAATTTGATTTTCACCAATGCCCCAATAGCCGATGTGGTGAATGCCATCGAAACGCGCTACGGTAAAAAACTTCAAGCTTCTAACCAAACCTCTGATTTACAGTTTACTGGTATATTTAAAAATACCGACGAATTCAGTACTGTAGTTAAAACCATCGAAATTGCCTTAGGATTGCAATTTGAAGTAAAATAAGTCCACTCACCGTGCAACGCGGAAACAACTTTTGTTTTCAATAACTTTGTTACACCGTGAAAAAAGCTTTTTGGGTTGCGCTCGTTTTTTTTCCCATGCTATTGGGGGCAAAATTCAGTGTTAATTTACCTAAGCAGCACGCGCTTCCACAACTCTATTTCACCCCCAATCTAGGGCAGTTCGGCGTTGAAAATCCGAGTATCGCGCAGGCCGTTATACCTGGAGGAGCCGTTTTTATTACACAAAATGGCATCCGTATCCGGATGGACCACCCTAATGACATTGGCAATAAACACCAAGTACATCATTACAGAGGAAAGGATACCCAATTTAGCGTTCGATATCATATTAGCGATATCATATTTGCAGGAGGACAATCGCCATCGAAAATTCAATTCCTCGATCCTGCGCCTTTTTACGAAAATTACTTCTTAGGCCAAGACCCTGAGAATTGGAAGTCAGCCGTTCAGCCCATTTCAAAAGTTGTGATGGAAAACATCTACCCACGCATCGATGTCGCCATCTATTTCAACAATCAAAATTTAGAGTTCGATTGGATTTTGCATCCAGGTGCTAACCCAAAACTGATCGCGCTGGAATTGGATAAAACCAATCAATGGAAAATACTGCACAAGCAAATTCATATTCAAAATTCGGTGGGTGCCTTTATCATTCAAGAACCCATCGCATCGCAGAAAAATCCGATTCAGAAGAAGTCCAAGCCCGTAAACGTTTCCTATTCCGTTGATTCCCAGAATTTCATTAGATTAAATGTCGCCAAATACGATCCCCAACAAACCTTAATCATCGATCCAGTTCTCGTTTTTAGCACTTATAGCGGTTCACAGGGCGACAATTTTGGTTTCACCGCAACTTACGACACCGCAGGTTGCCTCTATGCAGGAGGTATCGTTGAAGCCGACACACGAAAGTACCCCGTAACCACAGGTGCATTTCAAACCACATACGGCGGAAGTGGCTTAGGCGGGGCCCCAGTTCAGTTACCTTGTGATATTTCGATTAGTAAGTACAGCTCAGATGGCACAAAACTGCTTTACGCAACTTATATGGGTGGCAGCGACGATGAATATCCCCATAGCCTTTGCGTTGACCCCAACAACAATTTGCTGGTTTTTGGAACCACATTGTCTACAGATTTTCCCGTTCACCCGGACTCTGCGTTTAACGATGTTCACCAAAATGATTACGACATCTTTATCAATAAGCTCAGTATTGATGGAACCACATTGCTGGGGGGGACATACATCGGCGGAAACGATGCCGACGGATTTCAAACGGAAAACCCCTTTACACTTTTACTTTACAACTACGCAGATAATTATCGTGGCGACATTACTACGGATCCCCAAGGCAATGTTTTTATCGCAACCTGTACGCGTTCAACAAATTTCCCCTGTACCACAGGTGCACTGCAAACCAAACCCACCGGCGAAACAGATGCCGCTGTAATTTGCTTAAATAGCCAACTCTCAAGAATCAAATGGGCCACACTCATTGGCGGTTTAGACGATGATGCTGCCTATTCCATAAAAGTGGATGACTCGTCCCATGTATTTGTTGGCGGGGGAACCGTAAGCTCTGATTTTCCAATGACCGGAAAAGGCTTTATGCAATCTGGACTAGGAAACATCGATGGATATATCGCCAGGTTTAGTCAAACCACAGGCGCTTATCAGGTAGGCACCTATTGGGGTAGCGTCGATTATGAGCAAATTTATTTCATCGATCTCGACATCAACAACAAAGTCTATTTCACCGGCCAAACCGAAGGCAAATTCAAACGTACAGCGGGCTCATATGGCAAAGACAATACTACCCAATTTATTGGAAGACTAAGCAATGACCTAAGCAAAGAAGAATTTGTTACCACCTTTGGCAACCGCACCAACAGCGTCCCCGAACTTTGTCCGTCCGCCTTCATGGTCGATAATTGTTACAATATCTATTTCAGTGGCTGGGGCTCGGTCATTGGTGTCGGAAATAATGGTACAACCAGCGGTTTGCCTATCACCGCCGATGCGCATCAAAAAACCACAGACAACCACGATTTTTATCTCATCGTACTTGGAAAAGATGCAAAAAGCCTAAAATATGCATCCTATTTTGGGGGCAATAATAGTAGGGATCACGTAGATGGCGGCACCTCCCGATTTGATAACCGCGGCGTTATTTACCAAAGCGTATGTGCCAGCTGCCCCAATAGCCCGCCAGGTTTAAATGATTTCCCAACCTCACCAGCCAATGTCGTTTTTAAAAACAACGTCAGCATTCGATGCTCCAACGCCAGTTTCAAGTTGGACTTTAGACTCGGCTATTCAATTGATGCGATATTTACTGTAACCCCCGAAACCGTTTGCCTCAAATCAGCCAACGCCTTTCAACCCCTGCGCAAATATGATGGTAGCTACCTCTGGGACTTCGGCGATGGCGATACTTCCCATCAATTCAGTCCAAATCACGTGTATAAAGACACCGGGACCTACACCGTAACGCTCACCGTAGTAGATACAAATTCTTGCAACGCGAGAGCCACCTACAGCAAAAAAATTAGGGTGTCGATTGCCCCAAATGGCGCTTGTAACATCAAAATCACTCCATGTAAACCGGGGGTCGACTTCGTTTTTGACATCAACAATTACGATAGTATAATTTGGGATTTTGATGATGGTTCAAAAATTGAAAGGACGGGTGGGGTTGACCTGAAAAAGTACTTCGACGGAAATGGCGTACTCAAAAGGAACTACCAATATTTCGCCGGTCAATACGAAGCCAAGTTTGTGATAAAAAATAGAAGCTCGGGCTGCACAGACACACTAAAAATTCCAGTGCAAGTCAACACAGATAGTACCCACGAAGTGAAAATTGCCAATGTTTTTACTCCCAATGGCGATGGAAAAAATGATTGCTTCCGGGTTTTTGGCATCGCACCTGATTGCGAGGAGGCTGAAATCCGAATTTTTAATCGCTGGGGAGAGCGTGTTTATTACTCCAAGGACCTAAGCAATTGCTGGAATGGAAAGGTCAACAATACGGGTCCCGAACTGCCTTCCGGCACCTATTTTTATCAGTTGGACATCATAAAGAGTCCATTTATGAAAACGCCAAAACATGTGGTGGGCTCCGCTAATTTGATTCGATAATAATCTATTAGGCGATACTGATTGCCTCTACTTCTGGCGCGATTTTCTTCACCAAACCCTGCAACACCTTACCAGGCCCTACTTCAGTAAAATGCGTTGCACCGTCTGCCACCATAGCCTGCACACTCTGCGTCCACTTCACCGGAGCTGTTAACTGCGCCACCAAGTTTTCCTTGATTACGTCTTTGTCCATCACAGCCGAAGCCGATACATTCTGATAAATCGCACAAATCGGTGAATTTAATTCCGTAGCCGCAATCGCCTTGGCCAATTTTTCTCTGGCTGGCTCCATCAACGGACTGTGGAATGCACCACCCACCGGCAATATCAATGCACGTTTTGCACCCGCCGCTTTCATTCCCTCACAAGCCGCTTCAACCGCCTCATATGCGCCAGAAATCACCAACTGACCTGGACAATTGTAATTCGCTGGAACCACTACACCTGCTGTTTCTGCACAAATCGCTTCCACTTTAGAATCATCCAAAGCCAACACCGCAGCCATCGTACCGCGCTCCAATTCACAAGCCTCTTGCATCGCCAAAGCGCGCTGCTCAACCAATTTCAAACCATCTTCAAATTTCATTGCACCCGCCGCTACCAATGCACTGAACTCACCCAAACTATGGCCAGCAACCATGGATGGATTAAATTCATCGCCCATCACCGCTGCCCGAATCACACTGTGTAAAAATATGGCCGGCTGGGTAACATTGGTCCTACGTAAGTCTTCATCCGTTCCTTCGAACATCAAATCAGTAATCCTGAATCCCAAAATCTCATTGGCCAATTCAAACATCTGTTTGGCCTTATCATTGGTCTCGTAGAGGTCTTTTCCCATGCCTACAAACTGACTACCCTGTCCTGGAAATACGAATGCTGCTTTGCTCATAATGAGGCAAAATTAATCCTATTTTTCGCAATTATCACCCCAAAACCCATCGAGATCCGCGCACATATCGAAGTAATAAATACACAGCGCCCAGAAAAAGCAACTCAGCCACCGAAATATATCCGTAAAACCGCGACAGATATTTGGTTCCCACCCAATCCTTAACCCACAACAAAGGCAAGACATGCCACAAATAAATTCCCATCGAATTTTTCCCAACCCATTCAATCACATGCAATTTTGGCAATTTCTCTTGATTCATCCAGCGGAACAATGGCACCATAAAAAATGCATTCGCCATCACCACCAAGAAATCCTCCGTATTGTAATCCAAACCCCGATGAAAATAAAACAACACCCAATACAAAATCATCACTGTTCCCCCGCCCAAAGCAAAGACCCAAGATTGTGTGGTCGACCTCTCACCGCGCAAATACACGCCCAATCCAAAAAAGAAAAACAGTTGAGGTCGCAAGATATTTCGAATAAATCCGGCCACTTCGCCACCCAAAGCCAAAATCAGCTGGCCTTCCAAGTTGTTCTTGAGATAATAAAAAATCAGACCCATCAAAATCGCAACAACCAAAAAAACCTGTCGATCAAAACCGAAACGCAACAAAATCCAAGCAATAAAACTCCAAAAAATGTAGCCCACCACAAACCATAAATGATAATATGGATTCAGTAGGTAATTTATCCAACCCTTCCACAACGGAGTGGGATGCGATCCAAAAGCCCCCAAATAAATGGCGTACACCAACATCGCAATGGCCCAAGGCAAAAGCACGCGCGAGCCGTATTTGCCAAAAAACTGACCGATACTCAAGGATCGAATCGAATCAATATTCAGTAAATAGCCCGACAATCCCACAAAAAGTGGCATGTGGAAACTGTAAATCACATAACGACCAAAATTGTCGAGGACTTTGCCTTGCAGAATGTGACCCACGATCACCATTACAATCAAAAAGCCCTTCAGTCCATCAATATTCCGGTTTCTGCCTTCCATCCGAACTGCAAGGTTACCATTTTCTGTCAGTATACAAAATCAAAGATCTGAGGCGTTTCTCGCCGCGACATAAATTCACTCCCCGCCATTCCGAAAATCGAATCCCTCAATTCCAAAACTTAAATCCATTCACCCAACTCCAACCATCGCAACCCCTTTTCATCCAAATCATCATTCACCTGTTGCAATTCCGCACTCGCCGATGAAATTCGCTCAAACTCAGTACTCAACCCCCCTAACTCGGTTTCAAGCAATTTCTTCTTCGCTTCTAACGCCTCAATATCTTTCCCCAATTGCTCGTATTCAAACTTCTCCTTGAAGGTCAACTTACGTTTCTCCTCCGATTTGGCATTCCCCGAAGCGCCGTCTGTCAACCCAGCATCAACCGCCGAACTCGCACCGTGTAACGTTCCCGATTTCTTCCCAGCGTCCGATTCACCTTGCAAAGACCCTGCTGCCTTACCCGCCTGACTCTTATTGCCAGAACCCTTTCCACTCGCCTGCGCATCATCCCACTCTTTCCAAGTTCTGTATTCCGTATAATTCCCGGGAAAATCCCTCACCTTACCCTCGCCCTCAAACACAAATACGTGATCAACCAACTTGTCCATGAAATAACGATCGTGCGTTACCACCAAAACACAACCCGAATAATCCATCAAAAACGCTTCCAACGTCGCCAATGTCAAAATATCCAAATCATTGGTAGGCTCATCCAGAATCAAAAAATTGGGGTTCTTGATTAGCACCATCATCAAAAATAAACGACGTCTTTCGCCGCCGCTCAAACGACTCACTGCGTTGTATTGGGTCTCGTTAGCAAAGCCAAATCGCAATAAAAATTGGGATGCGGATAGATTGGTACCATCGGCCAAAGGCAAATACTCGGCAACATCCTTTACCACATCAATTACACGTTTATCCTCCGCAACGGGAATCCCCTGCTGTGAAAAATATCCAAAAACCAAAGTCTCCCCCGCCGTAATCTTCCCCTTGTCGGCCTTTTCCAAGCCCATAATCATATTCAACAGCGTACTCTTACCAACGCCGTTTGGACCCACAATGCCAATCTTCTCACCGCGCTTAAACGTATAAGTAAAATCGCCCAAAATGGGTTGCGCACCATATGCCTTTTCCAAGTGCTGAATCTCCAAAATCTTGGATCCCAAACGCTCCATCTTCACCCCAAACTCAACCTTCTGCTGCACATAGGGACCTTTCACCTTCTCGGCCAAATCATCGAACGCATCAACCCTACTTTTACTCTTGGTTGTACGCGCTTTTGGCATTTTTCTTACCCATTCCAACTCTCGTCTAAAGGTGTTTCGATTCTTCTCTCTCTCACTGGATTCAACCTCTTCGCGCATCGCCTTCTTCTCTACAAAATATCCGTAGTTCCCCTGATAAGAATACAAAACGCCCCTGTCCAACTCCAATATTTTATTGCAAACGCGATCCAAAAAATAACGATCGTGCGTAACCAATAACAACGTCAAATTTTTATCACTCAAATACTCCTCCAGCCACTCAATCATATCCAAATCCAAGTGGTTGGTAGGCTCATCCAAAATCAACAAATCGGGTACATCAATCAAAACCCTCGCCAAAGCCACACGCTTCTTTTGTCCGCCACTCAACACACCCACTGGCTTGGCCATGTCCGACTCATGGATATTCAATTTGCCCAAAACCTGCTTCGCCCTGGCTTCGTAATCCCAACTCTCCGACATCGTCATTTCCGTGGTTGCCAAGTCCAATCGCTTTTCCGTTTCCTCCGATGGCGCATCAGAATACGCAATCAAAGCCGCCTCATATTCCTTCAAAGCCAAAATCGAGGGTGTAGTACCTACAAATAGGTTTTCCAAGACCGAAATCGACTCATTTAAAGCCGGATCTTGTGGCAAATACTCCCAATTGATGTCTTTTCGAATACTAAAATTCCCAGCATCGGGTTTGTCGTACCCGGCCAAAATATTCATCAAACTGCTCTTTCCTGAACCATTTCCGGCGATCAAAGCCACCTTTTCGCCACGACTCAATCCGAAGGTAATTTGATCAAACAATACCTTTTCATTCCAACTCTTACTGAGTCCTTCTACCGATAAATAATTCATGTTTTTGCACTACCGCTCCAATGAGCAGCAATTATTCCGCAAAAATACGGCTTATTCGCGGTCTCACTTGCCCAAAATAATTAGATATTTGAAGTGCCACAAAACGATGCGATTTACTATCCATTCTTTTTATTCCTGTTTCTAAAAACCACAGCATGACCAAAGATATCATTCAAACCCCAGCAGAATATATCGCGCAGTTGCCGGCAGACCGACAAAAAATCGTTGAAGCCATCGCCAACACCCTCTCCGAAAACCTGCCCGAAGGATTTCAGCAAGTAATGAGTTACGGCATGATTGGTTTTGTAGTGCCGCACAGCATTTTCCCCGATGGATACCA
>JBEEMF010000081.1:0-9961 GCA_041192805.1 Bacteroidota bacterium
GATTGCTTGTTTTTCAATTTCGACATGGTCTTTGGCAACAAATTACCCTTATATCCAAAAATCGTTTTCCCACCCCAATCCCCGCGATCTGGAATATATGTAACACATGTCCAGGACGTGGGGTTGGTATTCATCAGTCCGTTCGATTGCCCATTGCCTTTCACTCCCCCTTTAAGAACATAAGTGGCCGATACTGCCGATGATTTTTGGGTAACTGTCTTACCACTCACCGAATAATCCGTATTCAACACAAACGATTTCGAAAAATCATAATTGGTAACCTTAAGTACTTGTTTCGCCTTGAACATCAAATTCGCCGTGCTGTTCACACCTGAAAGCAAAACCAATTCACTAAATATGGTATCCGATTTCCAAAAAGGTTGCAAATATTCGCGAGTACTACACGTAGGGGCATTGCTGCTATAGTTGGGGAATTCATAATACCCGCCACTGGTTGGACTTACAACCACCCATACCGCTTTTGCAGGTGTTGCAGACCATCCCGCCTCCGCTGCGTCCACGGATAAGAGTAAATTGCTGTTGGCGTCATAAAAATCACACTTACCGCCGGCATAATAAATGATATTGGGTTTGGCGGCCACGGCGCCCGCCGGTGGCTGAGCAACGGCTGGAATTACCAGCAAAAGGCCCATCAAAAACAACGAAATATTTCTGTATTGATTGAAAAAGTTTTTTATCATCCTGCTAAAAATTAAGTGCAAAATAAGACGCAGAAAGAAATATTTTGGTTGCCCATTTAAAAAAATGCAAACACCGTCAAACACATCGGATAATAAACCAACTTTTCTTAGATGTCATTTTTTGCGAAATCTAAGAGACTACTAATAAAAATTCAGCACTATTCAAGGCGAAAGCCTTGATTTAACCCAAGCGCCAGCCACTTTATCGTAACGCGCCCTATCGTGAACTCGGCCAGGTCTGCCCTGCCAAAATTCCATTCCATCCACCACAATTTCATAGCCTCCCCAATGCTCCGGGCGCTCAATGTGTATGCTTTCGTCGGCTAACAATGCCTCCATCTGAGCATCCAAAGCCCTCCTATCCTCAATCACCTCACTCTGTTTCGAAACCACCGCACCCGCCTGAGAAATTCTTGGCCTGCTGTAAAAATACGTATCGCTGTCGGCCTCGCTAATTTTTCTCACGATACCCTCTACCCGCACCTGTCGCTCCAACTCAGCCCAATAAAAGACCGCTGAAACAGCAGGATTATTCAACATTTCCTGCCCTTTCCGACTCGCATAATTGGTAAAAAACACTATGCCCTCTGCCGTGATCTCTTTCAACAATACCACCCTCGACGATGGCCTATTTTCTGCATTCACCGTACTGATTATCATTGCATTGGCTTCCAAAACTTCCGCTTCTAAAGCCTGCTGAAACCAAGCCCTAAATTCCAAAAGTGGGTCCGCACCCATCTCGCGAGGCTCCAAAACACCCTTGGTGTATTCTTTGCGGAGATCAGCGATGTTTTTCATGAGTTCTGATATTTACGTTTTAATACCTCAATTACCTGCGCATGCCAGGCATATTTGGCATCTTCGGCATCTTACCACCCGAATTGTTCATCATCTTCATCATCTTGCGCATTTGCTCAAACTGAGCAAGCAACTTATTCAAATCCTGAATGTTCCGTCCGCTTCCCCTTACGATACGCTGCTTGCGACTTGCATTCAAAATTTCCGGCTTGGACCGCTCTTGTGGCGTCATACTCTGTATCATCGATTCGATGCCTTTAAATGCATTGTCGTCGATGTCCATATCCTTGATCTGACTTCCTACCCCCGGCAACATACCCAACAAATCCTTGATGTTACCCATCTTTTTGATTTGTTGTAACTGGGCTAAGAAATCCTCGAAATCAAACTTGTTTTTCGCAATTTTCTTCGACAATCGTTCGGCTTCTTCTTCGTCGAAGGCCATCTGCGCCCGCTCAACCAAAGAAACCACATCGCCCATACCCAAAATCCGGCCCGCCATACGATCTGGATAGAAGACATCCAATGCCTCCATCTTCTCGCCCATACTCACAAACTTGATCGGTTTATTTACCACCGATTTGATGCTCAACGCCGCACCACCCCTGGTATCACCATCCAACTTCGTCAATACCACACCCGTGAAATCCAACACATCGTTGAACGCCTTTGCCGTAAGCACTGCATCCTGACCTGTCATTGAATCTACCACAAACAAAATCTCATGTGGCTTCACCGAGCGTTTCAACTGCGCGATTTCGTTCATCATCTGCTCGTCGATCGAAATACGACCCGCAGTATCCACTACAACTACATTGTGATTGTTCTTTTTTGCGTATTCGATGGCATTTTCCGCAATCGATACTGGATTGTTATTGTCGTCCTCGCTGTAAACATGAACGCCAACCTGTTCACCCAAAACCTTCAACTGCTGCCTAGCCGCCGGACGATATACGTCGCCCGCAACAAACATCGGATTTCTACCCAAACCCTTCAGGTATTTACCCAATTTTCCAGTGAATGTAGTTTTACCCGATCCTTGCAAACCCGCAATCAAAATCACTGTTGGACTGGCATTCAACTGCAAATCAATCTTTTCACCGCCCAATAAAATCACCAATTCGTCGTGAACGATTTTGGTAAGCAATTGACCTGGCGAAACAGATTTAATTACATCTTGGCCTTTGGCTTTCTCTAAAATGATATCCGTAAAATCCTTAGCAACCTTAAAGCTTACGTCGGCCGCAATCAAGGCACGACGAATTTCCTTAACGGTATCGGCCACGTTCAATTCATTGATGCGTCCTTGTCCTTTGAGCGATTTAAACGCCTTCTCTAACCGGTTTTGTAGGTTCTCAAACATAGGTTTTGCAAAGTTACAAAAAGCATCCCCTCATCGGTTCAAAAATTCCAATTACCTTTGTTCTAATGAAATTACGCAATCTTCTCATTCTCGCCTTCGCTATTTCCTTAGTGGCGAGTTGCACAAACAATTCAAAGAGCTTTAAAAAAGCCTATGAAATGAACCTAGCGGCCGGCGATTATCGCTCTGCTATCGTTACGTTAGAACTTTGGATGGCCGAAGACTCTACCATTCAAACCTGGGCCTACGACAGTTTAGCGCACTTTCATTACTTCCATACCGCATCCACTGATCAGAACGTGAGAAACCCAAAAACTGCCATGTTTTTTGTTGATCGCGGACTAAAAATCAAACCAAAAAACACCTTTTTGCGTGAAATCAAAGCCAAATTGCTACTTGAAGAAGGCAAAGACACGGCGAGCATTGTGATATTCAAAGAGTTGTGGGATGAAACAAAGGACCAGACTTTCTGGTGGGATATGTGCTTTGTTGAGATGGCACGTGGCGACATGATGGGTTGCGATTCGATGGTGAGCAAAGCCCTGGCCGATCCTAAAATTACCGATAAAAAAGTGCGCATGGAGCATATCGCAGCCGGAATGAAGGAAGAAGTCAATGCCAAAGCAGCCTATATCTATTTGCAAGCACTCATGCTCCGCAGCACTGGAGATATCATGTCTTGTGCAAATGCATTGCAAGCGGCATTAGAAATCGAAAAAGACTTTTACGCGGCAAAGCAAAGCATCGTTGATTTACAAAGAGCTTACGCGCAGCAGCAAGGTCAAAAGAAATAATTGGATGGGTCTTAGGACTCCTCTACCAACACACGCTTGAGGGTAAATTCATCCTTGAGGACGTGGTAAGCCATTTCGCTGTAGTACATCAAACCATCGATTACTCGAGGTAAATCAGCGGGATGAAAGCTCAAGCCCGGCAAACGATAAATCAACGCAACCACATTGTCTTTGGCGTTATAGGTAAACTTACCGTACAGTAAATTTAGGTTCACCGTAAGTAACTCCTCCAAAAATGCTTCGCGCTGCAAGGTGGGCGCATAACAAAATGGGATGGTCATTTGAACTGTGGTAGGGTCCTCTTCAAAGATAAAATAGTTCCAAGGCGACCTTTGCTCCGCGGCCCATGCATCCAAATAGATGGGGGTATCGTTGCGCATCAACAACCACTGACCTTCTTCATCGCCACGCGCGGCCACCGGATCAACACCCACATCGTGAATGGCCTTCTCTACCTGAAATACCAAATCCTTAAATTCCATTTTACAAAGTTCTACAAAATCACCCAAACTTCTTTTTGCTCAGCAGATAAAAGATATATCCCACTGCTGCAGTTGACAGTCCGTATAAACTTTCAGTGGGCTTGTCTTGTACAAAGAAAATTGCAACGGCTCCTGTTGTAACCAAAAATAATATGGGTGTGACTGGGTAACCCCATGCGCTGTAACCTTCGGGCTTGCCTTCGCGGAATCGCAAAATCATCATCCCCAAAACGGTGAGCATCGTAAATAAACTCAGTGTAAAAGCAATATAATAAATGAGTTGCGGGAAGTCCATGGCAAACAGTAAAATCAACGACACCAACAACTGAACCACAATTGCGGTACGTGGATTTCCATCGGCTTCGCGTTTTGAAATGAATCCCATACTCGGAATATTTTCAAACATCTTGGCCAATACTCTCGGCCCAGTAAACACCATCGAACTAATGGTTGACACCAACAAAAGGCTAATAATTCCGCCCATCAACTGTCCGATTTTTGTCCCTAAAATGGCTTCGGCCGCAACCAAACCCACTTCCTTAACACCCACCAAATTGGCCACTGCGGTCGACTTCATAAGGACCATATTCAATAGCACGTACAATGCTGTGACAACAAGGGTTCCCATCAAAATACTGCGCGATAGATTTCGATTGGGATTTTCGATGGATCCAGCGATGTAAGTACTCGCATTCCAACCGCTGTAGGCAAAGCTGACCCAAATAAGGCTGGTAGCGAAAGCAGGAGTAATGAGATTGCCAAGACCAAAAAATCCGCCTCCGGAATCACTCCCATCTGCCGCAGCTGATCCCGCACCGCCCGAACCCGAAAACGCGGATCCGAATATTTCGCGGAAACTCTGTGCACTTGGAAGAAAATCCACAGGCTGCGTCCCCAATGCAAAACCTGCCCCAATAAATAACAGAATCATCGACACCTTTAGCACCGTAGAGCCCTTTTGAAAGTCTAAACCCAACCGTGCATTCCACCAGTGTATTGCACTAATAACAACAATAATCACAACAGCCAACGCCATTTCGTTCACCCCAGGCCAAACGCCATGTACATAAGCCCCCAACGCAATGGCCGCCCCAGCTATTGGCGCGGCAAACCCCACCGTAGAACTCACAAACCCAGCTACAAAACCCAAAGCCGGATGAAAAATCTTGGATAAAAAGTAAAATTCGCCACCGTCTTCTGGCAATCGCGTGGCGAGCTCGGCATAGCAAAATGCGCCACAAAGGGCCAATACTCCGCCAACCAACCAAATCATGATAATGCCAAAACCCGATTGGATATCAAACAATTGAAAACCCAAACTGGTAAAGACCCCCGTACCTATCATATTGGCAACCACAATGCTCATGGCCCCAAATAAATCAACGTTTCTTTTCTTGTAATTGCTCATGAATAACCCCTAAAGCAGCGAAATTACGGATGAAAAAAGCATTTCGCGGAATCTGTGTACTTTTGTTGCATGCTTTCCTCGCAGAATTTTTTCACGGTCGACATACACACACACATCATCCCAGAAAACCTCCCCCGCTGGAAAGAGAAATTTGGCTACGGAGAATTTGTTCAACTCGAGCACCACAAACCCTGCTGCGCTAGAATGATGATGGACGATGCATTCTTCCGCGAAATCGAAAGCAATTGCTGGGATCCCGAACAACGACTCAAAGAATGCGGACATCATCATGTTGATGTTCAGGTAATTAGTACAATACCTGTGATGTTTAGTTACTGGGCAGAACCCAAAGACTGTCTGGAAATTTCTAAGTATCTAAACGATCATATCGCAGATGTTTGTCATCGCTACCCCACCCGTTTCGTAGGACTTGGCACCATTCCAATGCAACACGCCGATATAGCCATTCAAGAGTTGCGCAGATGCAAAGAAATTGGACTCAAAGGAATTCAAATTGGCTCGCATGTGAACCACATGAACCTAAACGACCCCTCTCTGTTCCCCATTTTTGAGGCGATGCAAGAGTTGGATATGGCGCTTTTTGTTCATCCGTGGTGGTATTCCGCCAACAAAAAAATGCAAAATTATTGGCTGCCTTGGCTCGTTGGAATGCCCATGGAAACATCATTGGCCATTTGCTCAATGATCTTTGGGGGTATTTTTGAACGATTGCCCCGCTTACGCGTGGCTTTTGCCCACGGCGGAGGAGCATTCCCAGCAACTGTAGGCCGGATAGAACACGGTTGGCAAGCACGCCCCGATTTGGTTGCCGTAGATAACATACACAATCCAAAAAAATATCTGGGTCAATTCTGGCTCGACAGCCTGGTTCACGATCCCAAAATGTTAGAGGTTGTCGTTGATCTAGTAGGCCCTAACAGAATCACTTTAGGCACAGACTACCCATTCCCGTTGGGCGAGGACAATCCCGGTGAACTCATCAAATTATCGAACTATTCCGATGATATTAAGTCGATGATGCTAGGTTCTTCCGCCTTGGAATGGCTCAACATGCCGCTATCGCATTTCAAGTAGTGATCAACAACCGAGATTTGGTAAACTATTTCTTGGTCGTTACCCCCTCAATCGCTCGATCAATCGCCTCAAAATCATAGCCTTTCCCCACCAAGTATCGCTTTAGTTTAAAAACCTTTTCTAAGTGCGATGCGCCTTTTATCAAAGGCCACTTTTTCTCGGCGAGGGTTTCTAATGTCTTCACGTAATCATCCATGCCCAACGATGCCAATGCTTGCTGAATCAACTTTTCACCCACACCCTCACGTTTTAGTCCTTGCTTAATCTTGACCTTTCCCCAACCCTTGATTTTGAATTTTCCCCGTGCATAGGCCATTGCAAAGCGTTCCTCATTCAAGAAGTTGGCTTGCATCATTTCCACCAGCAATAGGTCCGCATCCATACTACTCAAGCCATAGCCCTGCAGTTTTCTTTTTACCTGCTGATGACTGCGCTCCTGATAGTCGCAATACTTCTCAATCTTGGGTTTAGCCTGCTTGGGGGTAAGCGTTTTTCGATATCCTATTCCTTCCTGGTCCATACTGCAATGCAAAAATCAATCGTTTTTGGTTTGCATGCGCAAAAAATCTTTCGGCGAAATCACCAACATCCCGCAATGCTTAAAATCAGCCACATTCCGGGTAATAATCATCTCACAAGTCGATTTGGCCATTGCTACTTGCATTGCGTCTTCGAAGTCGCCCAAACCCATAAACAATGCATCCTGACATGCCAAATTAGATGAGTTTACACAGGGAAAAACCGAGCTAAATTCCTGCAACAAGGCCATCGCATCTAAATGAGAAAACTGCTTTCGGATCAAATAATACGTGGTGCCCAAGGTAATTGGCGTTATCTTAAATTCATATTCACCCTTCCTTGCCAAACGGACGATTTCCTTCGCATCGCTATAAAATTCAATGCGCTTTAGAAAAAAATCAAGCAGTACATTGGTGTCAATCAAAACGGCCATATAACTACAAATTACGAATGCTTTTTTAAGCGCTCCAAAAATACCAATTCCTTAATCTCCGCATCACTCATCGATCCAAAATCAGAGGCAATGCCACCAAATTTGAAAATAAATCGATCTTCTCCACTGAGTTCAATTGAGCCCTCTAACCTTTCCTTGTGTGATAACTGCTGCGCAAAAAACTGCTCAACCAATAAAGACATCGAAAGCTCACGCGCAGCAGCATGTTCCTTCATCCGGTCGATTAACTCCCCATCTACCAACAAAGTCAGTTTCTTTTTCATACGTACAAATTTACACAATTTTTCTACGTACATGTTATTTTGCAAAATCATTTTGCAAATTTCGACATTCACAAGAGCCAGCCCAATCGACGTTGCGAAGAATCTAAATAGTCAAAAAAATTTCTGAATTTTTGCCAAATTCTGTCAAATAGTAGTTGCTTCACAAAGAAAACCCGTCGCTCATCGACATCAGTATGACAAAATTTCAGTTCGGTCGCTTTGGTACACAGATTGACAATCAACCGGCATGAGAACAGGACAGATTTCAGTTCAATCAGAGAACATTTTCCCGATTATTAAAAAATTCCTTTACACTGACCAGGAAATTTTTCTTCGAGAATTGGTAAGCAACGCAGTGGATGCTACCAAAAAACTAAGCACACTATCCCGTATTGGGGAGTTTGAAGACCCCATCGACCACTGTAAAGTAGAAATAAGTTATGATGAGAAAGCCAAAACCCTAACTATTTCAGATTCTGGAATTGGAATGACAGAGGAAGAGGTGGAAAAATACATCACCCAACTGGCTTTTTCTGGCGCCCGCGAATTTGCAGAGCAATGGAAAGACAAAGATCCGGATCAAATGATCGGTCATTTCGGATTGGGATTCTATTCCGCTTTCATGGTATCGAAAACAGTTACCATCGAAACAAAATCTTACCAAAAAGGTGCGCAGGCAGTTCATTGGGATTGTGACGGCGCTACCAGCTATAACATCGGTAAAGGAAAGCGTAAAAAACGCGGAACAGATGTGATTTTGCATTTAACCGACGAAGACGCGGAAACTTATTTATCCAAGTGGAAATTGCGCGAATTACTCCGTAAATACTGTCGTTTCCTCCCCATCCCTATCACTTTCGATGGCGAAGACATCAACAACACGCAGCCAATCTGGACCAAAAAACCAGCGGATTTAGAAACTGAGGATTACAAGACATTCTTTGAGGAATTGTACCCGGGCCAAGAAGCTCCCTTGTTTAGCATCCACATCAACACGGATTATCCTTTCAACCTAACGGGTGTATTGTATTTCCCTAAGGTGAATGAGGCCATCGACAACCGTCAGAACCGCGTACAATTGTATTGCAACCAGGTTTTTGTTACCGAGGATGTGAAGGATGTTTTGCCAGAGTATTTGGTGTTATTGAAGGGTGTTATCGATTCGCCAGACATTCCGTTGAACGTATCGCGTAGTTCCTTGCAGAGCGATGCCAATGTGAAGAAAATCACCCAGCACATCAGCAAAAAGGTGAGCGATAAATTAAACGAATTATTCAAAGCCGATCGAGCCGATTTTGATAGTAAGTGGGAATACCTCGATTTGTTTGTCAAGTATGGTATGGTTGCCGACGAGAAATTTGCTGAGCGTACCAAAGACATTTGCTTATTAAAGACCACCGATGGGAAATTGAATACCATTCAAGAGTGGATTGATCATGCGAAAATCAATCAAACCGACAAAAACGGAGAAACGATTGTATTGTATACTACGGATCTCAATGTGCAACACATGAACATCAAGGCCGCCAAAGACAAAGGCTACGAAGTGGTTGTTTTGAACGGTCCTTTGGATACACATTTTGCGGGTTGGGTAGAAGGCAAGTTCGAAAAGGTAAAATTCCGTTGCGTAGATGGTGGTCCGATGGATCAGTTGATCGAAAAGGAAGTTACCATTGAATCTGTATTGAGCGAAGACCAACGCAAAGCATTGGAAGAAAGCGTAAAAGGCGTAGTGAACGAATTGGCTTTTGAAGTAAAAATGGAGTCATTGCCACCGCAAGACGATTTCATTTCGGTTCATAGAAACGAATGGGAGCGCAGGATGGAAGATATGGCCAAGATGGGTAACGGTTTTCCATACGGCAACATGGGCTTAAACAAGCAAACGATGGTGGTGAATACCAATCACCCATTGGCCGGAAAAGCATTAGGCAAAGACGGCGAAGGCAGAAACGAGTTGTTGCAATATTGCATGGACTTGGCGATGCTACAACGCGGTCAGTTGCAAGGTGAATCATTGGAGCGTTTTGTAAAGAAGGCCCAAGGATTTGTGATGGATTGATCCCTTGTTGAAATTGCACACA
>JBEEMF010000082.1:0-4534 GCA_041192805.1 Bacteroidota bacterium
GGAAGTTTCGAAACTTGCACAGAGCGAATTTACATACTCCGGTGATTGAAAACATCGGAGATGGGGAAATAATATTTTGGATATTCATTGGCTTAGCGATGTAAAATTGACTAAATTTGCAGCCCTTTCAACTCCAAATGGAGCTGAGAACCGGGCCCTTAGCTCAGCTGGTTAGTAGCACCTGACTCATAATCAGGGGGTCGCTGGTTCGAACCCAGCAGGGCCCACACGAAGCCTCCTCTCCATTAGCGAGGGGGCTTCTTTATTCATTACCCACATTTTTAACGGTTTTTCAATGGCTATGGGCAACGAAATTGAACTTGCTACGCATGTTCAAAGCAAGTCACTCATGCGTGAATTTCGACTGTTTACCAACTAATTCTCCTACGACTCATTGGTGTAACATACAAAAAGTAATTTGCAACGTTTTTTTTTCATTGTTCAGTAACGAATTCATAGAAATTTACAGCCTCGTCATCTCCATTCTTGGAGGTTTATTGGCGATGTATTTGATTTTCAATCGAGAAAGCAATGACAACCAATACCTAAACAACCTTTTATCGGTCATTATTCTTTCGAGCTGTTTTCACTTCATCAGAAATTTTTTGATTTCCTCTGGATGGATCATGGAAGCACCATGGGTTTATGGTTCATTTTCTATGATTTACCTATTGGCACCCCCCGTGACTTTTTTGTACATGCGAGGAATACTCCACGATGAAGATTATTTCAAGAAAAAAGACCTAGTGCACTTTATTGCCCCATTTGTTCAATTCCTTCTTAGTCTCAAATACATTTTTAGTTCTAACGTTCACAAATTGACCATTGTTCGTTCGATTAGCGACTCTAACAACCTTATGAATTCGGCGTCGTTCAATGGTATTTCCTACAAAATTTTCTTTGTTGCTGTATTTTTATCGGTTCTAACCTACTCCATTTTTTGTTTCCGAGAACTCAAGACGCGTAAACATTTTTCTGCGTCTAAACACAACCGCTATGTCTTCAGGTGGACATTTACTGTGACATCAATTATAGTTTCAATGGCCTTCTTCATGTTGATGAATGCGGTTATAACGATGTTAGAAGTCAAAGATGTGAAACAATTGGTCTTTTTTGGCCCATTTTACGAATTCCGTCTTCTGCTGTTTACTGTTACAATAGCCATGATCGTTTATTCAGATGGACTGCGATTGGGATTGCCCAACTTTGCGAGAAATATTCGTATTATTCAACCCGGTATGGATGCATCCGCAGATGGAGCAGAGAATACGGAAGCATTCGTTTCCGGGGTTTTGACTGAACAACAAATCCAAACCTACCAACAGTTACTGACTGATTTTTTTGAGCACAATGCTGAGGTATACACACAGTTGCAATTCAATTTGGAACACCTATCGCATGCAACCAAAATCCCCAAACACCACTGGGGTTATTTTTTCCGCTATCACAGCGATGTGAGTTTTGTGGATATGAGAAATGAATATCGAATCAATTACGCGAAGAAAATCATGCAATTGCCGGCCTTCAAGAATTATACCATCGAAGCCATTGGTGAAGCTTCTGGTTTTGGTTCACGGACCACATTCTTCAATGCTTTCAAAAAACACCATGACGTATCTCCAAGCGATTATCTGGAGCAAATCAAATCATAACTTCTGTTTCAAATCTGACCAGTCTGCAACACCGGGTTCTGTCGCCAATAGTTTTTTTATTTTTGACTTAACATTGCGGATGTACTGATCATTCAGTTTCAGCAACGCAGCGATTTCTCGTGGCTTATTACCCAATACCGTTAAGATCAAAATACGTCGTTCCGTTGTATTCAAAGCCTTGAGTTGGGGGTATTGAACAAATAAGTAATCATATGATTCGTATACCACCTCAGATAAACTGGGCTGAATAACAGATTGGCTCAATTGGGCGAGACGCTCCAAATCCAATCGAATAGAAATCGCTTCAGGATCTCTGGCAAACCCTGCAGTTCTCAATCGCTGTCCGATACCCGACACCTCCTCCAAAATTGATTGGGAGATCGCTACAACGTTTTCTTTGAGTTCTTTTTCTTGTCTGAGCATCTCCAATTCTTGTTTCACCAACTTTGCTTCTAGGGTGATTATATCGTTCCGCTTTTTGCCATTTTTCACATAAAGTGCAAGACCAATAATCGCAGAGACAAGCAAGACCATTAAAAAAATCGACAAATAGGTTAACAAACGATTACTGCTGGTTTCACGTTCAATCTCAAGTTGTTTCTCTACCATGGCATTTTTCATCGTTGTTTGATCCAATTGAACATCGATATCTACCATATGCAGAGAATCTTTGAAGTCTGCCATTTTCATTTGGTTTTCAAAAAACCTGGTTTCCCACAATCTAGCCAAATTTGCATTACCCTGATTTTTGTATACGCCACTTAACAACGAGGCATATTCCACTCTGGCAACCAATTCCAATTCATCCTGTTTAATTGCGTCATTGTAAAAAGTTTGAATGCTATCAATTGACAGTGGAAAATCCATAAACTTGAGTGATTTCAACAAAACGTGCTTAAACTTGATGATGGATCTGGGCTGATTTTCATAAATCATTGGTTTGAGCGTGTCGATGTGTTCTTTAAAACCACTTATATCGCCTTTATCCAAAATCACCTCTGACTCAATGGATCGATACAATGGGATGTGCAATGGGTCAATTAGTTGAAAATTGATCAATTTCAAAATCTCGCCACTCTTTCTCACATCATTCCGCATTAATAACAAATTGGCGTAATTCAATTTTAGTAATACTGCAGCCCTATCATTTGGATCTTTCATCCATTGTTCTCTGTTTTGCTCACAGAGCGCTATAGCGCGATCATATTTCAATTCAGACGTCAACGACGCCACCAAATTATTCACCAACATCAATGAGGGCTTATTATGCTTTTGGCTGTAAGAATAAGCCTCTGAAAAATAATAAAAAGAAGCACCAAACATACCTAAATCGTGGTAAGCAGCTCCGGCATTCAGCGCCAAAGTAAATTGCAGTATGGTATCGCCCACATCCTTAGAGAGTCTGTATCCTTTCACCAATGCCATACTCGCACTATCAGGTTCTCCAATCATATAGTAATAACTACCCAAGAAATTGAACGCCATCAGTTGATTATTGATGTCTGCGGCCGCAGCAAATTTTTCCCGCAATAAGAATTTATTCCAAGCCTTGTCATACTCGCCCAAAATCATGTAGTGGTAGGCATAATTCAAATTATGGTAAACGAAAAATCGCTTGTTTCCTGAAGTATTGGCAAAGTCTTGCATAATCCCAAGCATCTTATCTGCTGAATCTGCCAAACCCAAACGATCCATGCGACCTTGTACATTACAAATATTTTGCACATACTTTTCTGGGTCTTTTTCAACGAAGAAATACTGACGAATTGAGTCTACGTGGGTACATTGATCAGTATAATAACTATGCCATCGTTTTTGCTCCGGAGATTGACAATTCGAGAGCATAAATACGATGGATGTAACATATAACATTTGGAATATTACATTCTGACCAAAAACCGAAAAAGTGGTTGATTTTGTAATAATTTTTTTCATACAGCACCGCAATTTATAATATTTCATAACCAAAAACAACACTCAGCCAGTCTTGTTGTTTCGTTTTTTATAATATCAGTAATGTTTTATAACAAAATATTTGGTGATCGTGCCTTGTGGTGTAGTTGCCTATAATTTTGAACCTATCCTACAGAAAAAGCCATGTATTTCTACACAAACAAAAGCCAAGTTCCTAATACCTATTTGCACATCAAATCCGTGGTGAAAGAACTTCAACCATTATTTGATTTATCTAAGTTGGCTAACACAATGATGGATGATCAAGGTTCCCCGGCGTTAATTTTCGTCGATATAACCACAGGTGATGACATCTTGGACGACTTTCGCGATGTACAAACACACCCATACATTGTTATCATCGACAGCGAAAATCAATTTGCTCAAACTTGCGTGCAGCGCAGTGCAGAATTGTGTCTTCGTGATTATTTGAACTTGCCGTTGTACCAGGACGATATACTCAATTGTTTGGATCGTTACTTCCATTGGTTAGAACGCAAAAAGACGGCCAACAAAAACAACTTGGTCATTAAGGACAAAGGCGCCCAGATCTACATAGAAACCACCTCCATCAAACTATTGGAAGGCTTCGGGTCTTACACCCGCATACACACGGCAGATAGAGTATACATCGTTTCCAAAACCATCAAGAAAATTTTGGAATTGTTACCAAATCAGTTCATTCGCACCCACCGCTCCTTTGCCGTACACCAAAAACAAGTCCGATCGCTCATGGGCAATACATTATTGCTACAAAATGGCGAATCGGTGAAAGTATCCAAGGCGGGCCGACAGATTATCTTGAATCATTTTAACAAGGCGAGTTAATTCCTATCTTCGCCTCCGTGGATGTTTCTACAGGAATATCGGCGGTTATCATTACCCACAACGAGTCTGCAAACATCGCTCGATGCATCAAATCTGTCAAT
>JBEEMF010000083.1:0-3170 GCA_041192805.1 Bacteroidota bacterium
AATGGCGTCGCGATTTCGATAGTTTGTTGGCCATCAACGCGGTGCCTGCACTGAATACTTTGCGGTTCATCAATGACCATACCGAAGGGGTGAGGAAGGGAAGGCCTACGCCATTTGCCCATGTGGCAGATAACGACTTGGCGGTGGGATTGTTTGTAGATTATTTGTCGAAGTCGCCCATCTGGAACGAGAGTGTGGTCTTCATACTTGAAGACGATGCGCAGAACGGCGCGGATCACATCGATGCGCATCGCTCAACGGCCTATGTTGCCGGGGGGATGGTGAAAAGAGGGTTTGTGGATCACACCAAGTACAGTACCAGTTCAATGCTGAGAACCATGGAGTTGATTTTGGGTATGCCGCCCATGAGTCAGTACGATGCGGGCGCCGAGCCCATGTGGCGATGTTTTTCAGATACGGTGAATGGGAAAGGATTCAATGTTGTAGCCGCTGAGGTTGACTTGAATGAAGTGAACTCTGCCACCAATCCCAAAGCCACCTCGTATTTGATGCGCATGAGCGAGAAACTGGATTTGTCGCGTGAAGATCGTGCCAACGAACAACTCATGAATGAAATATTGTGGAAATACGTGAAAGGGGAGCGAGCCAAATTGCCCACGTTGAGGCAGGCCCCTTGGGTGAAGGCCATGGATATTGACTAATTCCCGACTGCAGAAGATGTCCATGAAAAGAAAATTATTAATGGGATTCTTTGGGGGGTGGCTTTTTGCGTGTCCCCCATTGGTTTTGTCGAATAGTAGCATCGATTCTTCGATTCTTGTGGCTCGGCCCGATGTAGAGGCCATGAAAGAGGTGGTTGTTCTGGGCGATTCGCTTCGTGCGGAAAAACTTGCTGAGGTGAGGGTTGAGGCTACATTGTTGCGCGCAACGGCTTGGGAAAGGCAACCTTATCGCACCGATATCAAGAAAATTGGCGCTGCTGCCGGCAGTGAAACAAGAACAACCCCCGAGTTGCTGATGCATCAAACTGGGGTAATGGTACAAAAAACCAACCATGGCGGTGGCTCTCCCACGCTGCGCGGACTTCAGGGTAATCAAACGTTGATGATGGTGGATGGGATTCGTTTGAACAACTCCATTTTTCGGTACGGGCCCAATCAGTATTTAAATACGGTGGATGCATTTGGCTTGGATCAGATGGAGGTATTGTTCGGCAATGGCGCTGTGCAATATGGTTCCGATGCGATGGGCGGTGTGATTTTGGCCAAATTCCACGAACCCGAAACCAAAAATCTCAATCGGTGGGTGCCCCATTTTTTTGTCAGGGGCATGTCTGGCCAACAAGAACGTTCTGCCCGCGGATCCATTGATTACGCGACGGCCAAATTTGGTTTGACTTTGGGTGGTACCTTACGGAATTTTGGGAACATTGTTGCGGGGGGTGATCAAGCACAACTCACACCAACTGGCTATAGTGAGCGGAATTTTGATGGAAAATTTCAGGTTTACGGGAAGCGCGGAAAGTGGACGTTCGCTCACCAGAATCACAACCAGTTTAATGTGCCTGTGTATCACAAAGTGGTGCTGGAAAACCACGCCTATTACAATATGGATTTACAATTGCGTTCGTTGACCTATGTTAAAAAGGAATGGGCAAATGTTCTCGGAATATTTGAGAAAGTGGAGATTGCGGGCGGACAGCAAAGTCAGAGCGAATGGCGATCATTTCAAAAGAATGCGGCGGTAACATCGCGGCGCGAAAAAGATTCGGTAGATACGCGTTTCGTTACGATAAAAATCTTTGGGGTGCAAAAACGGGGCTTTCAATATGTGTTGGGTTTTGATGGATACTTTGACTGGGTTTTTTCTCAAAGGACGGATTTCAATATCGTTACTTCCACCGCAAAGGAACTCAGGGCTTTGTATCCGAACAACGCCACCAATAACCAAACATCCGCTTTTATATATGCCACGCAATCATGGAAAAGCGGACTTTTGAGGGCTGGACTGCGATACAGTGGTACACAGGTGCGCATTCCCACGTTTGAGTTGGGCGAAGTAGTTGATAACAATGAGGCAGTGGTTTTTGACGTTGCGGCGTCACGAAAATTAAGCGAATCTTTGTTTGTCTATAGTAATGTAGGTAGCAGTTTTCGGAGTCCGAATGTAGATGATTTGGGCACTCTGGGCATTGTGGATTTTCGGTTTGAGCTGCCTCAATACGGTCTAGAGCCAGAGTATAGTTTGAATAAAGAGCTGGGAATCAAATGGAAATCGGATCGAGCGATGGCCACGGTGTGTGCTTATCACAACCAACTGTCTGGTATAATCTCCCGCGTGAAGTCGCCCACAGACAGTTTACAGGGCTATCCGGTTTATGCTAAACAAAATGTGGGGGAGTCAGAGATTTGGGGGGCGGAATGCGATTTTCAACTGCTGATAGGGGAAAAGTCGCAGTTAAAGGCGGGAGCGTTTTTTACGGTGGGAAATAATCTCACTGCGCTAGAACCCATGCGTAGAATTCCTCCGGCCATGTTCAATTTTCAGTGGGTCTATCGTCCCAATAAACAATGGCAATTTGTGTTGGCGATGTACGGCGCGAAGTCACAACATCGCTTGGCCAAGGGCGATATTCAAGACAATAGAATTGGCGCAGCGGGTACGCCGGGCTATGTTACAGGCGATCTGCGTTGTAGGTATCAAAGGCATGGGGTGTATGTAGATTTTGCCTTAACGAACTTGGGCAATCAACGATATAAAACCCACGGATCTGGCGTTTTTATGCCCGGCAGAGCAATCCAATTGTTGGTTGGATTTTAGTCCATTGCCACCGTGTAAATTTTTATTGTGTTCGACGCATTGTTTGTGTAAAGCCAACATGCGATGAATCTTTTGTTTTTGTTTTTTCTTTTTAATGTAACGGTTGTGTTTATTAATGATTAATTCTGATAATAATTTGATTCATAGAGCAATTTATTTACATTGATTTGATGTTTTTATGAATCACTTATTGAATTTAAAAAATTGATATTCAATTAGTTATATGAAATAAGTGGAAAGCGAGATGTTGATTTTGTTTGATGTAGATATTAAATAATTCTTGTTTATGATTCAGTAACCGATATGGAGGATTGCCATAATACTGTTCGCGTTGATTTGGACCTAAATATAGCCTATGAAAACGAAAAACATTTTATTAACCAATCGCA
>JBEEMF010000084.1:0-3289 GCA_041192805.1 Bacteroidota bacterium
GTATGGAAAATTGTATGTCCGTGCGATGCAATTAAATCAGCGGTTTGACCTGTTTCGTTGAAAAAAGCGGATGCCAACTCACCCAAATATCGACCGTAAAAAACATCGGTTTTGGCATATACTTCGGCATTTTGGTAGCGGAGCTGACTCAAACGAACGCGCCAAGATTCATTATAGGGCACTGTAACCCCTTGAATTATTTGCGATTGCCAGCCGTTAGATGTCTTTTCGACATCACAAAGGGCCAAATCAACCCCATCCATGCTGGTCCCACTCATGATTCCTAATACCTTCATTTTTATTTCTAAATTTTGTTGAGAATCTGATGCAAAAATAGGAACGATTTACAGCGGTTTCACCGATAATTTTTGTATCTCTGCAATTTAGAGTTACGAATACCATGGAACGAAAGCATTTTTTAACCCTCGGCGCCGGCCTAACAGTTGGCGGACTCATAGGAAAATCGGCCCTTAACGGCGAGAATATTTCTGGTGCCAAAACGAAAATATCGGACTACAAATTCGACCCCGAAAAACCTTTTCCGATTTCGCCGGAGGGCGATGTGAATCATCCCGAACAGGATGGCCCGTATTGGGATTTTATTAGAACGCTATTTCCACTGAAATCCGATTTAACATTCCTGAACAATGGTACGATGGGCATCACGCCTTATCCGGTTTTGGAAGCACTCAATAAAAGTTTTCATCACATCGCTGAAAATGGCGCTTACCCCATGCACGATGGCAGTTTCGAAGAGAATCTCGGTCAGATTTTGGGATGTAAAGGCAGCGAATTGGCGATCACAAAAAACGTAAGCGAAGGCGTGAATTTAGCCTGCAGAGCCATCAGCCTAAAGAAGGGCGACGAAGTAATTATCACATTGCACGAACACGTGGGTGGATGTGCCGCTTGGTTGTATCGTGCCAAAACAGAAGGCATCGTTTTAAAATTAGCGGCTTTGGGCGCAACGGCTGAAGAAACATTGAACAACATAAAGTCGGTAAAAACCAAAAATACGAAGGTGATTGCGGTGCCTCATATTCCTTGTACCATCGGACAAGTACTGCCGGTAAATGAGATTTGTGCATGGGCCAAAGCCAACGGAATTATTAGCGCAATTGATGGGGCTCACCCACTGGGAATGTTGCAAATGAACCTGAAGGAAATGGGCTGCGATTATTACAGCGGATGCTTCCACAAGTGGTTGTTAGGTCCCATTGGTACGGGATTTTTCTACGCGTCCGAAGAGATCTTGTCGCGCTCGGCAATTCACCATGTGGCGGCTTATAGCGTGGACAAATTCGACATGAGCACTATACCTCCGAGCATGGGGGAGTTGGTGAATAAAACTGCACGATACAGCTACGGAACTTTCCCTGGCCCGATGTACGATGGCGCCAAGGCTGCGATGCAATTCTACCAGAAAATTGGACCGGCACTGATAGAAAAACGAGTGAAATATCTGAGCAAAGAGGTGATGAATGGGCTGATGGAAATCAACGACAATCCTAGCTTGAAATTTCCTGTGATTGAAATACTTACACCTGCCGAAGATGCATCCAGGGGCGCACAAGTGGGATTCAGAATTCATGAACATCCTAGCAAAATTGCATCATCAAATGCGCAGGTAACGAAAGAAGGAACGCCAATTGCAATCACAGCAATTTCCCAGTCCTTGGTGCCCGGAACCTCTACCCCACAAGCCTCTCAACGCTTTTGTGATTTCGCCAGAAAAAACAATGTAATATTGCGATATGTAGCGGAAAACAATATCCATTGTGTTCGCGTTTCTACCCACTATTACAACAACAAAAAGGACATCAATCGTTTCTTTGAAGTGCTCCAGATGTTCTTGAAAGAAGAAGGTTGGATGTAATCGCATTTCTATCCATCTGATTCGGAAGACATTATTAAAAAGTAGGCAGCTTCATGGAATTACAGAAGACTATTGAACAAGCGATCGACATTCTACGTCGTTGGGAGCTTGGCGACACCCATTTTACACTAACCACGAGTGGCAGCACGGGCGATCCCTCAGCTATAGAACACTCACGGGAAGCCCTCCAATGGAGCGCAGAAAGCACCCTTAACATGTGGTTTACAAGTTCAGACCAGACGGAGGAAAATACCCCGCTTGCCCCCATCCAATTGTGCATACTACCCCTGAATAAAGCAGGTGGATTTATGCAACTCATCCGAAGCGCTGTTTGGAATGCACCAATATGGATTGGCCCGGCCAGTGGAAATCCGTTTTTCGATGCACAAGGATCAAAAAGCCATCAAAGTCTAAATCACCTTGGACTTGAACTCATGCTAGACGGGGAAGTATTTCCCTACAATACGGAACTTTGGAATCGATACAAGGCCACAGTTTTAAGCATCACACCGATGCAGCTTCAACTGGCATTAAATTCAAAAACTGGCCGAGAAATCCTAAATCAAATGCACACCGTTTTGATTGGCGGACAGGCAATGGATTTACAGCTGGAAAAACAGATTTTGGAGGCATTTCCAAAGACGAGGTGGATTCATACTTTTGGCTCCACAGAAACCGCTTCCCATTTTGCCGGCCGTATACTAAATCACAACACACCCGAATATACCCTTACGGCCGGCTCCTTCCTCAACACCAATAAATCTGGGGAAATTCAAATCTCAAACCCCGCAACCGGCGGCCGCAGGATCACACTCCACGACAAAATTCAGCAGACCTCAGATACCACTTTCGTTTGGCTAGAAAGAACCAACCTAGTTGTGAATTCGGGCGGCGTAAAAATCCCCATCGAACCACTAGAAAAAGAAATATCGTCGCTACTCAATTGGCCATTACTTTCCTTCTATATCGCCGGTCAACCCCATCCAATACTAGGCGAAGAACTCACCCTATTCACTTCCCATGCTATTGAAGACATGACGCGCATCACAGAAACCCTCGCCCAACTCCCCAAACTGCATCAACCCAAGAAAATTCTGTTTATTCCAGAAATTCCCGTCTCCGAAAACGGAAAATTGATCCGGAAAATTAATCCCTAATACCAAAATCATCCGCAAAATCAATCTATAAGACCGAAGCCATACCGGTGTTGTTTGAATGCGCCTCCCACCAAAGTATACATTCCCTGCTTCGCCGATAGTTCGCCAGTATCCGCCCAGGAATCAGCCCAACCCCACCAAGGCTCGATACAGAAAAATGGAGCTCCCTGCTTGGTCCAAAATCCAACAGCGTCCCATTCCGGACATACAAAATCTAACAATTTTTCACCACCCTTCTCGCACAAACTCACCCGGC
>JBEEMF010000085.1:0-9170 GCA_041192805.1 Bacteroidota bacterium
GTTGTGTCACGGACAAACCTATTCGGTTCAACTGATTGATACGGGTGGATACGCGCCATCGCGAAAAATTGTGTGGGATAGCGCATCGCTCATCGGAAATAATGTGGTGGTGAATCCGCTATCGGTGGGTGTAACAAAATACAGAGTGCATGTGGAAGACGGTTGTACGGTGGTAAATGAAACCATCGAGTTTGCTGTTAAACGGCGATCAGCCTTGACGGGTAGTCTTGCCTTGAGCGATACGGTATTGTGTTACGGCGATGCCACCGATGTTTTGATGTCGGCCAGCGGCGGGAGAACTTCAACGCTCATCTGGCAATTGGATGGGGTGGCAACTACGCAAACATTGATTACAGACAATCCAGTAGCGAGTAAGGTTTATACATTGTTGGTGGAGGATGGCTGTTCGATTCCATTTACCGTTACGATTGGGGTTTTGGTGGCGCCCGCGAAAATTCAGTTGAGTTTGGGTCTGCATGATTCAGTCATCTGTGCGGGGGCAACTTATGGATTTTTGGAGGTGAATGGTACGGGTGGATTTGCGCCACTGACTTATGCATGGGATGACCCAGCGAAGCAAACAACGGCCAAGGCATCGGGGTTGAGCAAAGGGAACTATGTGTTGCGTGTTGCGGATGCTCAGGGGTGTAAAGACTCTTTGAAGTTGTTTGTAAATGAATATGCATCGCCCATGAAGCCACTGAAGGATACGTTGATTGCTCGGGGCGGTGTGGCGAGATTGTATGCAGCGAACGGACAAATGTGGCGATGGTCGCCCAAGACGTTTATGATGGGCAGCGATACGCTTTGGAGTGTGCGGGTTAGGCCCACAGATAGCATCCAATATTCGCTGTTGGCACTGGATAGTAACGGCTGTTTGTTCCGCGATTCAATGTGGGTGCGGGTGGTGGATCCCGAGGTGGTGCGTATTCCGAATATCATCACACCGAATGGAGATGGCGACAATGAGTTTTGGGATTTGTATGAATTGTTTGAATACAACCAGCGCAGGGTGGATATATACAATAGGGCTGGGGAGTTGGTGTATTCAACGGGTGCGTATCAGAACAACTGGGCGGGAAAGAACAATTTGGGAGAAGAGCTGCCGGTGGGTGTGTATTTTTATTATATGAAGCACAATGTAACGGGCGAAGAGCATCGCGGTTTTGTGCAGATTATGCGATGATATTTGGGCGATGGGATTAACGGAAGCGTACTACGAGTTCTTAATCGAACTGGCACTGAACAACCAAAAGAGTTGGTTTGATGTAAATCGGGCGCGATATGAGGCGGATGTGAAGAAGCCATTCTTGGCATTTGTTACGCAATTGTTGGAGAAGGTGGCTGCTGTGGATCCTCGGTTTGCGGGCATCGATGCGAAGTCATGTATTTTTAGGATCAACAAAGACATTCGATTTTCTAAGGACAAAACGCCTTACAAGCTGCATTGTTCGGCTGCGATTCAGTTGGGCGGAAGGAAGGAGATGTCGGCCGGTGGCATGTATTTGGAATTTGGACCTGAGCATTGCGGGATTTATTCAGGGATTTATATGCCGGAGCGAGAGGCGTTGCAGTTGATTCGGGAGCGGATTGCGGGCAATTTGGAGGGTTTTTCGGGTGTGATTGGGGCGTCTGATTTTGTGAAATATTTTGGCGAGGTAAGGGGAGAGAAGAACAAGCGATTGCCTTCGGATTTGGTTGCAGCGGCTGCGGAGCAACCGTTGATTTATAATAAGCAGTTTTATGTGCAACACACGATGGATGCGGAATTAACAATGGCAGAAAATTTCGATGAATATGTGATAAAAGTATGGCGAGCAAGTGAGGCATATAATCGATTTATTTCCGGTAATTTTTAAGTGTGTTTTTTTTTCAGAAGAAAATCGTTTAATCAAGGTTTATCTTGGGTCGCACTGTCTATGTGACCTAAATTGCGAACACTTAGATTTTTTACATAGGGTTCATGGTAACATATTTGTTTGGTATTGAATGTTTGTCTATTTTCGCTGAGCATTAAATCTTAATCGATGAGAATCATTACCACAGCAATTATCATGTTTAGCAGTGTCTTGTCTTTCGCCCAAACTGGGATGGAAAGCGGAAATAGCGCTGAATTAAAACGTGTGTCAGACCGCGCTAACAGAGCATCTGAGGAAGTTCGTACACTTCGGAACGAGGTTTCGGCTTTGCGAGCAAAAAACAACGATTTGCAGTCGCAGTTGAGCGGTATGCAGGAGAAGGTTTCTGCGGAGATTACACGTTCTCAAGAGTTGCAGGCGCAAAATGAGCGCGCAATGAACTTGGCATTAGATGAATTCAAAAAGAAATTCGAAGAGCAAAATAAAACGGTTGAGGGCGTTCAAGCATCGCTGGACGACAAATTCAATAAGCAATTGATATTCTTTGTGTTGGGTTTGGTTTTATTTGTCATCATCGCCATGGTTATGACAAAATCAGCCACACAAAAAGGTTTGAATCAGGCCAATGCCAACTGGAACGAATTTCAAGAGCACATACTAAAAAAATAAGCATTTTCATAAAAAATAATCTCTATGAGCAGCAATAAGAAAAAAGGCAAATTAGATCCCATTACCTTCATTTATGGTTTTGGAGCCGCGGTGGTACTGGTAGGTGCCATGTTTAAATTTTTGGGATGGAATTTCGCCAATGAAATGTTCATCTTGGGTTTGAGTATCGAAGCCGTGGTGTTCTTGATTTCGGCTTTCGAACGTCAAACCGAAGACGATGATTACAAGTGGGAACAGGTATTTCCTCAGTTGACAAGCGACTCGGCAGATGGAAATAGTGCTGACATGGGTGGATATCAAAACGCCATGTCACAGTTTGCATCTACTTTGGGAGAGTTGAATAAAGGTTTGAAAGATATGACCGAGAGTGTTCAGCAAATTCGCACCGAAATGCAGGCCAATGCCACACGTTCTGCAGAAATGCAGAAAAGCATGCAAGAATTCAATCAGTTGATGGACAGTTATAACCAAAACATGCGTTCCATCAACGACAAATACAACCAATTTTTGAACAGCGGTAAGTAAACCGTTTTATGGGATCTACGGTTACCATATCGAAAGCGAAGAACTTTTCGTTCAAGAAATTGTCTTTCTTATACTTGGTGTTCATTCTCTTCATCTTCTTCTCATCGCCGGGGATGTATGTAACGCAGTATACCAGTGTTGCCAACACCCAGTCGGCTTTGAATGATCGCTTGTTGCAGGATTTGAAGGCATTCAATTCTGTAGATCCAAAGCATTTGGATTTGAAGAATACCACCCTGGATTTGGTGGGGAAATTGGATGGGTTGAATGGGGAATATAAAAAGTTTGCCGAGGAGACGAGTGTGAGCGGTGATCGTTTGCGAGAAAATAATTTCGCCGAGAAACGGATTCGTAAAGGCGCAATCGGACCTAAAGTAGCTGACATTATCAATCAATACCTTGCCAAATACAAAACGGTTGGTGTGAAGGATTTGTCGAACGACTTGTTGGAGCCGATGGATTTTGCGGGTACGAAATTCAATAACATTGACTTTTTCTTTAAGGAGGCTCCCAACGGGGTCATGTCTACTTCGTTTGAGCATTTACGCACTGTGATGTTGTATCAGACGTTGATCGCTTTGAAAGGCAAAAATGTTGAGCTGCCAAAGTTTGAAATCTTGACGGTGGAAGAGTCCGACTTTATTCAACGTTTCAAGCGCAACTTGATTTTGGGTGAGAAGTTGGATGTGTTGGTTCGCCCAAAGAAAAAAGGGGCTTTGCCTACCGTGAAGATCAATGGCGGAATTGTAGATTGCAAACCAACCAATGGCAGTGATTATCGCGTGGTATATCAACCAGCCAAAGCGGGAAACTACAGTATGGAGATTATGGTTGGTGAAGATCGGGTACTTACCAGTTTCCGCGTTGAAGCTCCCGCGTTTCGTTTTATTCAAGAAGTTTCTAACTTGAGGGCTGAAGTGGGTGAGAAATTTACCATTACATTGGATACGAATTTTGTGCCCAAAGGGGATCGTGTCAAATTTGTTTCTAATGCGGCGGATATTGAGCGCTCAGGTATGGTGTTGTTTATTACGCCTCAGAAAGAAGGTAAGTTTGAAGTATTGATGCAGGACAATGGATCTAACATCGACAAAGCCAATTTCTTCGCGAGCATGCCGAGAGCACCAAAAGTATCGTTGATGGATATTTCGGGAAATCCGGTGAATATGCAAGCAGCAAATAAATTGGAATCAGATAATACTTTTTGGCAGGTGATTGATTTTGACATGGCGGTAGTTACACCGGATGGCAAATCACAGCGCTTGCATAGTGCTACACGCTTTTTGCGAAATGAATTGCGTGAGGCAGAATCAAAAGCCCCAAAGGGTTCTACATTGATTTTTGATAACATTCGTTTGGCGGGACAAAACGGCGGTGCAACCACCAAAGGAAGTCCAATAATTTTAGTAAAATAACATGGCAGGTACGGTTAAAATCAAAAAATCGAAGAACTTACGCTTTCGCTTGATCAGCGTATTGTACTTGTTGTTCATTTCATTGTCGATCTTGCAAATCCCCATTGAATGGTTCCGGATTAACTATTCTTTGTTGGATTACATGAACAAATCTACCAAGGTAGAATTGACGGTTCCAGAAATCAAGAGTTGCTATGATTACATAGAGGACCTTGATAAACGATATTTAGAGGCGTTGGGTGGATATGATCCTGCAACAGGTAAGTACAACGAGCCCAATGGATATAGTGTGTCGGATGTATTTTTTTTCAAGCCAGGCACCGGTGATTTGTTGTTCGACAAATTGACAGATTTGATGAAATTTTATCAATCCAAGCCGAAGAACGACGATAAACGAAAACAGTTTGAAGCTTTATTCGCCCAAGATCTCGAGAATGGCTTAGCTGATGGAAAGAAGAAGATTTACTTGGAATGGAAGTTTAAACACGGTCCTGCGAATGTAGTTAGGGCCTTCCTAGGTGAGATGAGGTTGCGTTTGAAATTGCTGAACGGCGGATTGGAATTGAAAGAAGAGCAAGGTCGTGATAACATTATTTTAATGGCCTATAACATAGAAACAGTTCGACCAGGAGATACTGTGAAAATTGTAGTGTTCGGACATGAAGATATGGAAGTATCGGCCACTGAAAACGGCAAGCGTTTTGAATTGAATCGTTGGCAAGGTGATACTTTATTGTTCATCCCCGCTTACGTTGGAACTTATACCATTTCGTTTAAAAAGAATGGTGCGGAGGAATCGTTGACAGTGACTGCATTGCCCAAGGGCTTTGTAGAAAAAGCGGACCACGGATTTCAAACTTTCTATGAGGGAAAATCTGCGGAATTGCGTTTTGTGAATTTATTAAACGCTGGTGGAGCGAGTTGTAATTGTGATCCGGCGATGCAATTGAATAAGAATGAAGGTAAAATCAAATTCACGCCGAATGCTGCTGGATGGTGTAAATTTCGAATAAATACATCAGATGGTATGGCATTGTTGGATGATTCAGTATTTGTGCAGCAAGTTCCAATGCCATTTATTTTGGTAGAGGGTAGTAGCGATCGCAGTATTTCGTTGAGTCGTTTAGCTTCTGCCAAACGGATGGATTTTAAAGCAGTTCACCCGGAAATGCCAAACTTCAATTACGATATTACCAGTATGAGTGTGCGTTTGGTTGGAGTGGCAGAAACTGCGCAAGAGGTTTCTGGTAGTTTCGTAAATCTTTCGGGTGAGCAATTGGCCAAGTTACAATATGTTGTAATAGACCGAGTATCGGTTCAGACCCAAGTGAAATTAATTCAATATCAAGAACCTATAGTGATTCAAATAAAAAGATAATCATGAACAAATTGAGTAAATATACTTTCATCTTCTTAGTGCAATTTTTATTTGCAGGGGCATTGATATCTCAGGATGTCATGCGTATTGCGGGTACGCAAATTGTGAAGAAGGGAGAAACGATGACCATCGAAGCAGGCAAATTGGTGCAATTTGAAGCGGGAGCCACTCTTTTGGTAGAAGGAAGTTTGGTGGTTCGTGGTACTTTGGACAAACCAGTTGTTTTTCAATCAGTGGATTTGCAAAATCCTGGAAATGGGGTGATGGTGAAAGGTGTAGAAGAATTAGGAAGTATCGTAATGGAAAATGTTCGTGCCGAAGGATTGGTTCAGGCTTTGCGTTTTGATCCTTTTTGGTATAGGAAAAGTGTATCATTGTCTGGAGTGACAGTCTCTGGGTCAAATTCGGGAGAGCCAGTGATGTATGTAGCTGGACCCTTGTTGGATTTGCGTGAGGGTATGGATATTCAATTTAGCATGACATCTATGAAATTCTTTAACAATACAGGTTCAGTGTTGTTGGAGAAAGTGGGCTCTGACGGTATCGTATACAATTTGGATAAATTGTTGTTTTCTGAGAACAATTTGCCTGGTTCAGACGCAACGATGGGAATTTTGCACTTGGATGTGGCAAGGACTGTTTCTGCGGGTCAATTGAAGATTGGTGAATTGGCGTTTAACAGAAATGCATCAGGTGAGAAAACAGTTGGGCTGTCTGTGAGTGGCGGTAACGGAACGGGAACAGAAAAGCTTCTTGTAGATGCCTTTTACACAAATAACCTAGAAACCATGATTTATGATAACCGTGTAAATAGTCGTTTACCAGCTATGGAGTTGACTAAGGTCGCTAAATTATCTGATTATAGCGAAGAAAAGGATTTCGTGGTTTCAGCAAAACATACTTTTGGCAAAGTGAAAATGAATGTTGTGGGTAACCCTAGGGTTGTGAAAATGGAGGATTCATTGGGTCGTCCAGTATTCAACAATGCCAATAGAGTGGGTGATACGCTTGAGTTGAGTTATTTGGAAGGCAATCCAACGGTGATTACTTTGGCCAATGGACAGAAATTCATGGTGCCCAAGTTAACGGCTGCGGAGTTGCCTCCCCCGATTTATCGTAAAGTGGATACCACGTTGATCAGTAGAATAGCGGTGGACTCAGGGATGTTGATGAACATGCTGGGCAAGGGTACTGGATCTTGGGAAGCCGGAGTTATGTTTGGTTCTGCTACTTACAGAGGTGATTATAGGCACAAGTTTTCTCCTCTTCCATCAACCATGGAGTTCAGCGGATCTGGATTTTTACAGTACAATGCGCGAAAAAGTACTTCTTTTAGACTTTCATTATTCCGTTCAAATATTTCGATGCATTATCGTAATGCACCCGCTGTTTTTTCGGGGATGGCTCCGGTTTTCATGAACGGGTCTCAGGGTTACTTGGCTGAAAGCATGATGTGGCGATATGCATTCGTTACCAAAATGTCTGGTTTGGACTTTGATATGCTTATGACTTTGGGCGATGGAAGGGATTATAGTTTAAAGAAATTTCAAAAAGGCAAATGGATACCCCAACTTGGATTGGGTTTGGGATTGTTTCATTATACTCCCTATAGAGAATACAATGTCAATGTCTACGATGACAATGGTTTGATAGTTGGTAATGAATACAAATTCATGAACCTTCGTTCAGTGGGTACTGAAGGCCAGTTGTATTTGCCGGGGGCAAAGAAGTATGGTTCCATAGCTGGTAGTGTAAATACATCCTTTCAACTCACATATTTGAAGCAGAAATGGGCATTTCATGCGGAAATTAAGAGTGTATTTACAACAACTGATTATTTGGATGATTTTGGTTCTGGTGTCTGGTATGGTGGAGATGTGCAAAAGTGGTACGATGCCTCTCCTGAAGCAATAGATCCAAATACAGGTCAAAAGCCTTATTCTTCTACAATGATGGCATACTATAATGATTATGTTAACCGCGGTTATACTACATCTCAAGTGCGAACAAAAAGTATGATGCCCGATGGTTATTTTCAGTATCATTTAGGGATGACATATTTCCTTAACGACAAAGTTTCAAAACGTTTGACAACCATTGCAGAACCAATTGTCAGTGTTGATAGAAAAGATCGAAAAGTGAAAACAATTGATTTGAAACCGGTAGAATATGTAGCTGGTGAATGGCAGAAAAATTTGAATGTTTCTTTTGTTGGGGGTGGTGCAATGTTCATGGGAGACTACAAGCATAAATTCTTCCCAATGCCATCAACAGTAGAGATCTCTATGGGTTTGACAGCTGAATATAATAAGTCATCAAATGTATCATATCGTTTTGGATTATACCAAACAGCAGTTTCAATGGCATTTAGTAATTCAATAGGGCTGTTTTCGAGTTTGAAATACCCAACTATTAGCAATAGTGCTAAACAAGATATTGTGGTGAATTTGCCAAATAATTGGGGCTTTTACAACCAAATGCAAATTGTAGATTTTGATTATATCTATTTGTTGCGAAAACAGAATCAATTGCCGTTGGGGAAAAACCATCAATGGAATCATAAATTCTCTGCGGGTACAGGATTTTTACTGCACAATCCCCAACGCGTTGAATATTGGGGCTCCAAGAATTTAATTGATTTAAGAGACCTGAAATCTAATGATAAGTCATATGGGTCATTTGCAATGTTGTTTAGTCTAGGATACCATCTTGAATATATGAGAAAAAGATGGACTTTTGGAGGTGAAATTAAATATGCCATGACAACTACGGACAATTTGGATGATTACAATAGTGGTTCAAAGTATTTCGGTGGAGACGTAGACGCATGGTACAATAATTCGCCGGAGGCAATGAATAGCAATGGGGTAAAACCTCTGTCTGCGAGTATGAGAGATTGGCACAAGGATTTGATCAACAGAGGTCTTGATCCAAATGCAGAGAAGTCTGGTTTTATGCCAGATGGATACATGCAATTTCATTTGAAATTGAGCTATCGGATATTTAAAGATCCCTTAAAGAAATAAGCAGAAAGGCCCGCTTAGCGGGCCTTTCTGCTTATAATGCAGTATCACCAACAATCACAATCCACAGCCCTTTCACAAACCAATTCCTTTGCCTAACTTTGTTGGGCAAAACGCAATAACCGCATGGCTATCGAAATCAAAGTGCCCGCACCGGGCGAATCAGTGAGTGAAGTGACCATCGCCAATTGGCTAGTGAAAGAAGGTGAATGGGTAGAAATGGATGCCCCGTTGGCAGAATTCGAAAGCGACAAAGCCACTTTTGAAGTAAACGCAGAAAAAGCAGGTGTTATTGAAAAAC
>JBEEMF010000086.1:0-197002 GCA_041192805.1 Bacteroidota bacterium
ATAAAAAGTCTCGTTTTTACCGTATTACCAAAGAGGTGTATGATACAGTGAATGCGAAAAATCCCGCCAACCTGCAAACTGCTTTATATTGGGACGATAATCCAAATGCATCCGTTCACTATGGCCATGCTACCATTAATATTTTGAAGGTAAGCCCAGCCGGACATTGGTTGTCGATGTTTTCAACCGTAGCTCGGCAGAAGAATTATAGTTTGATTGAGACGGCAGATGGTATGATGCGTCTATCATCGGCGATTTTTGATGCGTTTATCACTTGTTGGTATGTGAAATATCAAACCGACTATGTACGACCGATATCTGCGGTACATCAATTGATCGATTCTAGTTGGGTTGCGCCAATTCAAACGCCTGGGTTCCCGGAATACCCATCTGGACATAGCGTTGTTTCGAGTGCTGCTGCAACTGTATTAACAGCGCAGTTTGGAGAGTACGAATTTACAGATAGCGCAGAGGCCGAGTTTGGACTAGGCGTTCGACGGTTCAAAAATTTTAGAGAAGCTAGCAATCAAGCCTGTGTTTCGCGACTGTATGGAGGAATTCACTTTGTAGATGCCATTAAACACGGAAAAACATTGGGTAACTCCGTAGGGCAATACCATGTGAATCACTTGAAGACTAGGAAGTAACCGGATCACAGAGAGTCCAAACGCTTGGTAATCAATGCGATTTTTTCTTGTGCGTCAGCCAATTTCTTTCGTTCCATGTCAACTACTTCCGCTTTTGCATTGGAAACGAATCTTTCATTACTGAGTTTTTTAAGTACCGATTCCGCAAAACCTTGGTAATAATTCAGGTCCTTATTTAGTTCTTCTTTCTCCTTTTCGGGATCTATTGTTTGGTCTAACTCACACCATACTTCGTAAATACCGACTAAAATGGGTTGGCCATTTGGAATATTTTCCGATGCGATTACATTGATTTGTACGTTCGCCAACTTTTCAATTAAGCTCGCATTTTCTATCAGAACCAAAGCATTTCCGGGTATCCACAACTGTATGCATTCCTTGGGCGATAAACCTTTGGTATTACGTAAATTTCTAACTTCAGATACTAATAACAAAGGTTCCATCGGAAAAGCCGATGAAGATTCGTTCGCTGTTGGGTAATCGCTAATAACCAAAGGTTTTGCTGGATTTCCTTGATGAATTGCATGATGTATTTCTTCTGAAATAAATGGCATGTAAGGGTGTAGCATCGCCATCAATTGACCAAAAATCGCTTGTGTATACTGCAATGTGTCTTTTGATATTGGATCACCAAACGGAGGTTTCACGGCTTCCAAATACACTGCACAGAAATCGTCCCAAATCAACTTATAGATATTCATAAGTGCATCGGACAATTTGAACTCGACAAAGAATTTTTCGTTTTCGTTAATGACTTGCTGAATCCTACTGTCAATGAAAACCTTAGCCTTATTGGCCGCCAATGTACTCGGCTGATCAACCACTTCCCAACCGCTCATCAACCGGAAGGCATTCCATATTTTATTACAGAAATTACGACCTTGCTCTATCTGGGATTCATCAAACAAGATGTCGTTTCCGGCTGGCGCACATAGCAACAATCCCATTCTAACGGCATCAGCACCGTACCTTTCGATTAACTCCAATGCGTCTGGGCTATTGCCGAGACTCTTACTCATTTTTCGACGCTGCTTATCACGGATCAAGCCTGTGAAATATACGTTTTTGAAAGGCATTTTACCTTCAAACTCATACCCCGCCATGATCATTCTAGCCACCCAGAAAAACAGAATATCTGGACCGGTTACTAGATCATTTGTGGGATAGTAATAATCCAACTCAGCTTTATTTGCATCTTTCCCAATTCCATCGAACACAGAAATGGGCCATAGCCAAGAACTAAACCAAGTGTCTAACACATCTGGATCTTGATGTATCTCTTGCGCAGTGACGTGAATGCCTTTTAAGCCAAATAATTTTATGGCAGAATCTACAGTCTTGGCGACAACAAATTCACCAGAATTATTATACCAAGCGGGAATTCTATGTCCCCACCATAGTTGTCGTGAAATATTCCAATCTTTCACATTTTCCATCCAATGCCGGTAGGTGTTTTTCAATTTTGATGGATAGAATTTAATTTCATCGTTCATAACAGATGAAAGCACTTCTGGATTGTCCTTCATGAACAATTGCATGTCCATAAACCACTGCGTACTAATCCTTGGCTCTACAACGGCATCTGTTCTTTCGCTATATCCAACATTGTGTGAATAGTTCTCTTGTTTAAAAAGAAGTCCTTCCTCTTTCAGTTTTTTCACCCACATTTTACGGGCAACGAATCGATCTTCACCCACAAATAATTCGCCGGCGGCGGAAATCGTTCCATCGGCATTCAAGGTATCAATGACAGGCAAATGAAATTTCAATCCAATATTGTAATCGTTAATATCATGTGCTGGGGTCACCTTTAACACACCAGTACCAAATTCTATGTCGATATAATCATCTGCAATAATCGCAACCTCCCTACCTATAAGGGGCACCATAACTTTCTTCCCAATTAGCGCTTGATATCTTTCATCATTCGGATTCACACAAACTGCCACATCGCCTGCAATTGTTTCTGGCCTTGCGGTTGCAACCATTAATTCACCATCAAAGTCAACCCCTTTGTAAATCACTGTGAAAAGCTGATCCTGTGTATCCTTGAAAATCACCTCTTCATCACTCAAGGTAGTTTGGCCCGCTGGATCCCAATTGACCATTTTTGTACCGCGATAAATGAGTCCTTTGTTATATAAATCGATAAAAACTTCAATAACAGCATCGTACAACGAAGGCTCCATGGTGAAGCGTGTTCTATCCCAATCGCAACTCGCGCCCAGTTTTTTTAATTGATCTAGAATGATTCCACCGTATTTATCTTTCCATGCGTAGGCATGCGACAAGAATTCTTCCCGGGTTAAACTTGACTTAGGAATACCTTGTTCGGCGAGTAATTTAACAACTTTGGCTTCCGTAGCAATACTTGCATGGTCCGTTCCAGGTACCCAACAAGCATTAAATCCTTGCATGCGCGCTCTTCTCACCAATACATCTTGAATGGTATTGTTAAGCATATGTCCCATATGTAAGATACCAGTTACGTTTGGCGGTGGGATTACAACTGTATACGCGGGTCTATGGTCTGGTGTAGAATTAAAAAACCTCTGATCTAACCAGTATTGATACCATTTATCTTCTATATCTACGGGATTGTATTTGGCAGAAATTTCCATTGTTTCAAAATTACGATTATTGAACTTCATTTGATTGAGTTATTATGCTGATGTACAAGAAAAAGGCCACTCGTTAGAGTGGCCTTTCCATAAAGTTTTTTGTTTAAAATTAAACTCCTACATCGTGGTGAACCGACTCTTCTAAGAATGGGTGATTGACGGCAATCAATCCACGCTTAGTAAGTGCAGTGAATACCCACCACATAAATATACCACCTACTAGTAACAACATTCCGATTTCCATGAAACCAAATGTCATTCCTGTGCCAAACACACCCGGAGTCACCATCAACCAAACGTCATGATAGTGACCTATGATCATGATACTACCAATGATAGCAAGGACGTATCTGTTTCTCTTTGCAGAACGCATCAACAAACCAAGGAATGGAATACAGAAGCACATAAAGAAGTTACCCAAGAAATTGGCTTTGTAATCTTCAAAACGAATCTGATAGTAAGCCATTTCCTCCGGGATTTGTGCATACCAAATCAACAGATACTGAGATAACCACAAGTAAGCCCAGAATACAGTGAAGGCGAACATAAACTTACCCAAATCATGCATGTGCTCATTTGTAACGATGCCCAAGTAACCTTCTTTCTTCAAATAAGCAACGATAAAGGCCATGATGGTGATCATCGTTACCCAATGTGTTACGAAATTATAGAAACCGAAGATCGTTGAATACCAATGGGCATCAACCGACATGATAATTAACCAAGCCACAACAGAAATTGTAAACCCGAATAATACTGCAAAACCAGCACTGAAACTGATACTCTTTTTAAAGAAGCTAGAATCTCCCTTAGTTGCATTGTCTTCAGCGACAGACAGACTGCGAAGTTTACGCATCATGACATACCAAATAACAACCAATACTGTTGGGAAAATGAATAACATATTTGAATTCAAGAAACCAGATTTACCAACCAAGATTTTATCGTATCCCGCATCTCCAGGCTTTAAACCAAGGTGCTCATAATGTACCCAATGATAGATTTCATTTTTCCCCATAAACAATGCGATCATTAAAATGACAAAAGCCACTGGAATAAATGTCATAATTGCCTCAGGTACGCGTTTGATAGACGACGACCAACCTGCATTTGCAACGTACTGAATTGCATACCACATAACGGCCGTCAATGAAATCATTAAGAAGAAATAACCAACGATAAGCATGTTCGCCCAAATACGGGTTGATGCTGGTTTATCTTGATGATGAAAAACAACCCGGGGTCCAAATTTTTCATTAGGAACGTTGCCGTGCTCTTCTTCGTGTGAAGCGGTCGCCTCGGAAGCATGTCCTTCATTATGAACTGTTGCTTCACCATGTGTTTCATGGCTGGCTGCAGTGATAGTGGTTGAGTTATGATTTTCACTATGGTTATCCATAGTGGCAATACCAATTCCTGTAAGGATTAAACCCAAAACCATTAATATGATTGAGAATCTTTTAGCCTTCGGTGAAAAAACAAATTGCTCTTGTTTTACTTCAATTTCATGATGTCCGTGTCCCATGCTTCTTCGCTTAATTAGTTTTAGCCATTGTTGAGTCGGTCGCTACTACTGCTGATGTTGTAGAACCACCTTGAGAACTCAAGTATTTTACATATTTAATCACCTTCCAACGATCCTTTGGCGACAATACAGAAGCATGACTTCCCATATTGTTTTTACCATACGTTAAAGTGTGATAGATTTTTCCTTCAGGCAAAGTTTTGATATACTCATCATTATAACCTTTCCAAGTTGGCTTTAGGGTAGATACCTTTTTGAATACTTCACCATCATTGTTACCGGTGCTACCATGACAAGGAGTGCAGTTAATGTTATACAAGTACTGACCTCTACCATCTTCCAGGGTAGCATCAGCGGGGGCTGTTAATGCAACAGAAGCATCATAACCATCTCCAGTGTTTTCAAGACTATATTGATAATCTAATTTACCTATAGCTACAGTGCCCGCAACAGGCTCTCTCATGTTCATCCCGTAAGGATTTACAAGATTGCTATCGCCTTGACTGTATGCTTCATACCCTTTTGAATAGTACATATCCGGGGCGTATTCCATGCCGGGATTGTTACCACGACTTACACAACCGCTCATCAGTGCTGATGCAGCGATTGATCCGAACAAAATATATAGTTTGTTGCTCATGTTGATCTAATTAAATTACAGTTTGTACGCCATTTTCAAATTCGCGCAATTCAACAGCACCCCCCTTTTTCATCATATTCAAAATGGCTTTTTCATCCATTCCAGCTACTGTTTCAATGGCAACGATTAAACGATCGTCGGTCTGACGAATATCTAATGTTTCATTCTTTATGCCGTGAACCAAACGGTTTCTCCAAAAGAAGAAGAACGACATACCAAATGCTGTACACAACACAGTACCTTCAAACATTACTGGCGCCCAACTCGGTGTGAAACGTACCGGCTTGTTACCAATGTTCATGGGCCAATCATGTACGGACATGTACCAAATCATAGTGGTCATTAAAGTAAATCCAGTAATTGCACAGAAAAATGCAATTCGTGCCAACTTACTTCTACGTGCACCAATAATTCTATCCAAACCGTGAACCGGATATGGAGTGTATATGTCGTGAATATGAACGCCCGCATGCACCAATTCAGAAGCGGTAGCAACCAACTGATCTTCGTCTTCCCAAACGCCGATCAACATTTTATTGCGATCACGTAAGCTTAATTTTTTATCTAAAATTCCCATGATGGTAATCTATATAGTTATTTATTATTCGCGATTGCGAAGGATTGATTTGATTTCAGACATATTAATTACTGGCAAGAACTTCGCAAACAAGAAGAAGCAAGTAAAGAAGATACCAAAAGTACCCAAGAACAAGCCTATTTCTGTCAATGAACCAGAATACATAACCCAACTTGAAGGCAAGTAATCGCGGTGCAAAGAAGTTACAATAATTACGAAACGCTCAAACCACATACCTACGTTCACAACAATACTCATGATGAAAATAAACCATGGTGTAGTACGAGCCCATTTGAACCAAAATACCTGAGGTGCAATCAAGTTACAACTCATCATACTCCAGTAAGCCCACCAATATGGTCCAAAAGCTCTGTTTGCAAATGCATATTGCTCATAAACGTTACCAGAATACCAAGCAATAAAGAACTCAGTTAAATAGGCAATACCTACAATCGTTCCTGTTACCATGATGATTCTTGTCATAGCGTCCAAGTGACCAATCGTAATATAATTCTCATAGTTCATCACTTTACGAGCAACAACCAACAAAGTAGCTACCATACCGAAGCCAGAGAAAATAGCACCGGCAACAAAATATGGAGGGAAAATCGTTGTATGCCAACCTGGTACCAAAGATGTTGCAAAGTCCGTTGATACAATTGTGTGAACCGACAATACCAATGGTGTACTCAAACCAGCCAAGATCAATGAAACCAGCTCATAACGAGCCCATGTACGTGTAGAACCTGTCCAACCCATCGAGAAGAAACCATACATCGTCTTACCCAATTTTGATTTTACCTTGTCGCGGATTGTTGCGATATCAGGAATCAAACCAATATACCAAAACAACAACGATACACTGAAGTATGTAGAGATCGCAAATACGTCCCACAACAAAGGAGAGTTAAAGTTTACCCACAATGAACCAAATGCGTTTGGCAATGGTAAAGCCCAATAGCCTACCCAAACACGACCCATGTGAAATACGGGGAACATCGCCGCACAAATAACCGCAAAAATGGTCATTGCCTCAGCTGAACGGTTAATACTCATCCTCCATTTCTGACGGAAAAGCAACAGTACCGCAGAAATCAAAGTTCCGGCGTGACCAATACCAACCCAGAATACGAAGTTGGTAATATCCCAACCCCACATCACTGATTTGTTGACATTCCACACACCAATACCTGTCCACAAGGTGTATAACAAACTCACACCAAAAATACCCAAGAAAACTAGCGACAAAGTGAAGCCAATCTTCCATGAAGTGGTTGGATTGTTTAAAATAGGTCTTGCAATGTCCCGCGTTACGTCAGATGCCGATTTATCGCCGGTTACAAGTCTGTCTCTTAAAATTGAATCATGTATCATTCGAATATTTTTTGGGTGAATTAAATTGAATCGTTGTTACGAATTTTTGTCATGTACTTCACTGAAGATTGTACGTTAAGTTCTTCCAATACGCTAAATCCACGCTCGTTCTTGTACAACTTGCTTACTTCGCTTTCTGGATTGTGCAAGTCACCAAATACGATGGCATTGCTAGGACAGGCGCGCTGACAAGCAGTTTGAACAATAACCTCATTTGGTGATTTTCCGTCGCGTTTCGCTTTCAACTTGCCTTCTTGAACACGCTGAACACAGAAAGAACATTTCTCCATTACACCACGAGTTCTAACGGTAACATCAGGGTTGATGACCATTTTACCCAATGGATTGTTGAAGTGGAAATCGAAATGATCGTTGTCGTTGTATCTGAACCAGTTGTAACGACGTACTTTATAAGGACAGTTGTTACCACAATACTTAGTACCAATACAACGGTTATATGTCATTTGGTTCAATCCCTCAGATGAGTGGGTTGTTGCCAATACCGGACAAACTGTTTCACAAGGTGCATTAGCACAGTGCTGACACATCATTGGTTGATGCAATACGTTCACATTTTGCCAATGATCAAAGTTGCCTGATGCATCTACTTTCGCGATCTCATCATCTTTTGTCATTGCGCCCTCAGCTGATTCAAACGCATAATAACGATCGATACGAATCCAGTGCATTTCACGACGCAAACGAATTTCGTCACGTCCAACTACTGGAACGTTATTTTCAATTGAACAACTTACTACGCAAGATCCACAACCCGTACAAGAGTTAAGATCAATTGCCATAGCCCACAAGTGGTTTGGTGCTCCGTCTTTACGATACTCTGCCTTTTCCCAAATTGTATAAATATGAGTTTCAGGCATGTCGTTTCCTGCTTTAGCATTCTTTTTGAAAGCGCCCAAAGTAGATTCACGAACGATATCACGACCTTCAATGCTGTGGTGGGTTTGAGTTTGTGCCAACTTGTAGTTTTCATCACCTTTGGTGATATCTACATTCTTTGCAACAAAACTGCGGTTTCCTGTGTTATTGGCGAAAGCAAAAGCGTTTACACCAACTGTATCGTAACCTTTTTCGATGCTACCCCCTACTTTACCGGCTGCAGTACGACCATAACCCAAAGCCAAAGCAACAGTTTCGTTGGCTTGACCAGGCTGAATCATTGCAGGTACGTTGTTGTAAGTAACATCGCCCATTTTAATATTTACTGTATCTCCCTCTGCGATATCCAATTTCATCGCCAATGATTTTGGCAATGCAACGTAGTTATCCCAACATACTTTACTTACTGGATCTGGCATCTCTTGTAACCAAGGATTGTTTCCGTACGCACCATCACGAACCCCAACTGGCTGATAAAGAACCATGTCGATTCCTGTCGCCTTAGAATTAGCAGATACAAACGAAGCCAAAGCCTCAACATTTCCGACATAAGACACGCTACCTTCAGAAACACTTGGAGCCATTACACCTTTTTCCAATGCTGCATTGAATGCATCATCAGTTCCCAAAGCTGCAGCCCAATTGTTTCTCATGAAATTATAGAATGGAGAAGCCTGGAGTTTTTGAGAGAAAATACCTTTAGATGCAAATGGATCTTTTTCCATTACGATATTGGCGTTGGCCCATGTTAACAAAGTAACCTGAGCTTGACGGGTATTGAAAACATTAGAAATGGTAGGCTGTGTGAACTGATACAAACCTTTGCGGGGTTCTGCATCATTCCAACTTTCCAAATAATGGTTGTCAGGGCAAACATATTGACAAACTGAAGCAGTCTCATCTTTATTTGAAGCAAAAGAAACGGATATTTTCGCTTTCTTAATCGCTTCAGACCAATCTTTACTGTGGTTGTAAACTGGGTTCACGCCATAGAAAATTACGGCAGAAATAGAGCCCGACTTCAAACCGGCCAAAACTTCGGCAGTTTTCACATCAGAACCTTGATATTGGTTGCTGTGGTTAACCATGTCGATGGTTGTTCCATAGCTACCCAACAACATATTAATTCCATTTACAATTTTTTGAATTTCGGTATTGTTGCTTCCAGAGATTACCACTGCGGTTCCTTTGGCTTTCAATAACGCATCGGCAGTTTTCTTGATAGAATTACCTGCCAATTCACCTTGCTGCGGAACAGGAATCTGGCGAGCACCAGAACCCATTGCGATGTAGTTATATAAAGTAGCTACATACAACGCTTCCTGAGATGCACGCATTGGAAAACGGTGATCAGCATTTGTACCGGTCATACTCAATGTGCTTTCGAATTGAATGTGCTTAGACATTCCACCTTCTGCATTTGGCTGACGGTTGATTGTGTATCCTTTAGAGAATTCTACTGGAGAAATCCAAGTTCCCAAGAAATCAGCACCAAAACTTACAATTACTTTAGCAATATCAAACTTGTATGTTGGTAATGCGCGCTTTCCGAAGTCTGCTGCATTCGCATCCAAAATACCAGCGTAAGAAACCGCATCATAAGAAACGTGTTCTGTTGTTGGATATGCTCCTTTAAATGCTTCGATGGCCTTTAAAGTGCTAGGGCTGTGTAAGCTACCAGAAACCAAAGCGATCTTTCCGTTAGCCGTAACAATTGATTTCAATTTAGCAGAAACTTCACTATCCAAAGCGGCCCAATCTGTTTGCTCAGAACCATTTGATAATGGATTTGCCAAACGCTCATTGTCGTATAGTGACAAAATCGATGCTTGACCAACGGCACAAGTACCTCCCTGAGAAATTGGTGAATCCACTGAACCATCCACTTTAATCGGACGACCCTCACGAACTTTCACTTCAATTCCGCATGAAGTAGAACACGCACCACATGTAGATCTGTAATAGTTTGCAACACCTGGAATTATCTCCTCAGGCTTAACCAAATAAGGTACAGCGTTACGAATGGGTGTTTTATTACAAGCGGCCAATGCAACGGCAGTTACACTGAAACCAAAATATTTCAAGAAATCACGGCGATTGGCTTGTAGTTCAATATCTCCCTCATTGAATACTTCATCCAATGGAAGATCATCATGAAACTCATTGCGCTGAGCGGCCAAGAATGATGGGTTCTTGGTTAACTCATCTTCACCTTTCCAATATTTAATATTATTTGACATAATTGATGATTCTTTCAGTTAAAATTAATAGTGACACTTAGAACATTCCAAACCGCCGTTCATGGCAGGCGTTAACTTTACTTTGCCATCTGCAGAGAAATATTTACTCTTTCCTTGGTTTGCAGCGATGTCTTTCTTGGCTTTATCATGCAACGCTTTGTAATAGTTGTTGTTGGCAACATCCACTTGAGCGTTTCTATGACAATCGATACACCAACCCATTTGCAAAGTGTTCTTTTGTTGAACGACTTCCATTTTTTCGATGGCTCCGTGACAAGTCTGACATGTTTGCTTACCCACTTTCACGTGTTGTGCGTGGTTGAAATAGGCATGATCTGGCAAGTTGTGAATACGAACCCAACGAATTGGTTTAGGATTTGGACCGTATTGCTCACCCGCTTTGCCTTCTGGATTGTAATCCAAGGCAGCATATATCTTTTTGATTTCAGGAGAAATCTCACCATTGTATTTGTCTGTCAATTGAACACCTTTGTGACAATTCATACAAGTATTCAAAGCAGGAATTGATGCCTGTTTACTTTCTTCAACCGTTGAGTGACAATATTTACAATCAACTTTCAATTCTCCCGCATGCAATTTATGTGAGAATGCAATTGGTTGTTTGGGCGCATAACCTTTTTGAACTCCTACTTCTGTGATTGCAAAGCCATAGGCATAGTAAGCTCCAACTCCACCTAAAATGGCAACGGTGAACAATGTCAATACCACAGGGTTCATTTTACCCCACTTACCAGGTAGTATTTTTTCAAAAAATCCTTTCTTTGGTGCATTTTGATTTTCGAAATCTTCAGGGTGCTTTTCAGCAGCTACTCTTTTTAATGTGTTCTGAATACGAGCAAGCACCAACAATACAACGCTAAATATTGCTACAAGCAATATCAGAATGTACATAGTAGTGTTGTCATCCTTCTTTTCTCCACCGTCAACAACCACTGTAGCAGTTTTTGTTGGGGCAGGAGCAGTTTTGATGTACTCTATAATGTCGTTAACATCAGCCGGTGTCAAGTTCTCGAAAATGTTCATCGCCGCCTGGCCATTGTCGTTGTACAACGCAATCGCATCAGGGTCTTTATCAACCTTTCTGAATTTCTCGTTGTTCCTAACCCACTTCACCAACCATTCACTGGAGTGACGTGTTTCAACTCCCCTAAGGGCGGGACCAACTAATTTCTTGTCTAAAGCGTGACAGCTACCGCAGTTGTTTGCGTCGTAGAGCTTTTTACCATTTTCGGCACTTGGCTTGTCTTGCGCGTAAGAGGATACTGATAACGCCATAACGGCGGACAGCATCCAAACTTTCATATTTCTAGCAATCATGTTTGGGAACATTGTCTTTTTTCGCGCTGCAAAGATAGAATAAGGTTACCCCGTTCTAAAACAAATTGTTAACAGAGTTTTCAATTTAAAATCAATCTAAACAAAATTGTCATACTGTTGAAATTCTATGTTTTACGAATTTGATTTTATACATAAATTAAGGATTTCCACATTGGAATATGACATTAGTCTACCATTCGAAACAGAGGTTTGGTCGAAAAACACTTTGACTAAAGTTTCTCTGAGATTTGATTTAACCAGTACATATAGTTTACATAACTTGCCAATGCCAGTTGGGTATAATTCTGGGAAGAATTACCAAAGGCTCCCGCTTGTGTCTTCCACAATTTCAGGATCAGCTCTCCCCCACTTTTTCCTGGGCCAATTACCTGAACTGCTTTTCTTACATTTCCAGCACCCGCATTGTACACGTGCATTACCAACAATTGAAACCAAAGCTCGTCGTGGTTTGGCTCCAATCCAATACTAATTGCCATGCGCTCGGCATTTGGAATACAATAATCTTTCATCAGTTTTGCCGCTGCCATACTGCTTTTTGCAAAATCATGCCTATCATCTCTTGTTGATGAGACAACCAATCCATATTTTTTTGCAACAAACGGCATTAATTGATAATGCCCTACCGCCCCTGAGATCGACCTAGCCTTTGGGTTATTTGGCGATTCGATGAGTAAAATAAATTGTGCATAGATTGGATTCACCCCGTATTGATCGAATATTATTTTTGCATCGTCAACCATTGGGCCCACTTTTTGAAAATCAAAAAACTCCTTTTTCCCTCGAACAAACTTCACCAATTCACAGGTTTCATAACCATTCTTATCTCTGTAACACTGTGCGGCCACATCCAATTGATTTTTCACAACCATTGAATCCAATTGCGCTGCCGAAATTACATCCAACATTCGTCTACTATCCTTGTGCACAACAATGCACGAATCTTTAGTCAGAGAAATAACGGAACGCCAAAAGGTGATTTGTGGTTGTTGTTCAAAAAAAGTGAGTTGCGCCTTAGTAACGGCCACAATGTGAAATGAATCATTGGGATGGCTTAAATTAACGGGGGTATTGTTTTGATTGCAAGCGGCTAGTTGAAGCCAACCCAAGCCTGCCCAACAGAGTATTATAGAGATTTTCAATTTTCGCATTTATTTATTCGTTGTTGGGTTTTCTTGACAATGTTTTTCGAGCCATTTGGTTGCAGATTTTTCGCCCAACAGAAGACTGCGTTCCCAGTCGGCGCAAGCCACTCCTATCTTCCCCATATTGTACCTAGCGATTCCTCTACCAAGATAAGCATAGGCGGGTGTGGAATTCTTGCTTTTTATGGATTTACTTAGCCAAACATCGGCATCGTTATATCGCTCCAATTGCAACAAACAATGACCATAATCAGCCATAAGATCACCATCATTGGGCGACCCAGACAATAATATTTGATAAATGGATTCCGATTCATCAATCCGATTCAAATAAAAGAGTGCATCGGCTTTTAATTTTAATAAGTTCTGATTCTCAGGGTTCTGCTTCAACGATTCGTCAACCTGCATTAAACAGAGATCGAACTGACCCATTTGATAAGTGTTTTGAATCAAAGACTCGCTAATTAAAGGCTCGCTAGGATTGATTTGCTTTAATCCAAGTAGAATCTTTTGAAAATCCGCGTACTTTTTAGAGGCGTCAAAGTGAATACTTAGGATGGGTAAATAATCTCTTAAAAACAAATCGCCCATAGTCCTATAAAGCCACAACATATCTTCAAACGCCGCATCATACTCCTTCAATTTTAAGGAAATTTCTAAACGATATACTCTACCCAACGTGTCCGATGGGGCCAAGCCCAAATAGTGATTGATATCCCCAAATGCAAATTGATAATTTTCGGTATGCGAATATGCGATGTAACGATACAGATACGTTTTAGGTCGTGCCGGATTGAGGTAAATCGCCTTATTGAAATCTACTACAGCGGAGCTAAAATCCGTCATATGAATCCTAACGATCCCCCGTGTTAACCACGCCATATCATTTTCAGGCTTCGAATCAACGGCAAGGTTTAAATTAATTATGGCCTCATCGTATTGGCCTTTTTCGTCGGCTCTTACTCCATTCGACATCAATTGGTCGAAGCTCAGTTGCGCATTACTGGCATTGATACCCGAAATGGCTAGTACTAACAAAAACTTGGCTTTAACTGATAACTTCATGATTCTACAAGTATTCAAAAATCAATCCAATTTGTTGAATATTGGGATATGAATATCTACAAAATAGATGCTGTCTATAAACAAGGACGAACAAACCATTATTTTTGTAATTATAAGATCGCAATGTCAAAGACAACAGATTTCAATTCAAGAAAAAACAACCTATTCCTAGTTTTAGGGATGGTATTTTTAACCAATGCCATTGTTGCAGAATTTATTGGTGCAAAGATCTTCTCCTTGGAAAAATCTTTGGGTATTGAACCATTGGGATTAAACATATTTGGTGGGGAATTCAATTTCGACATGACTGCCGGTGTGATTTTATGGCCTTTTGTTTTTATTCTTACCGATATCATCAATGAATATTTTGGGAAGAAAGGCGTTCAAAAACTATCGTGGATTGCCGCAAGTCTACTCATCTATTCATTTCTAGCTGTGCGCGTTGCAATGTGGCTCGATGGGGCCGACTTTTGGAATATCAGCGGGCAAACACAAGGTTTAAATGATATGCAGAATGCATTCAACGCCGTTTTTGGTCAGGGCTTAATGATAATTCTAGGCTCCTTAGTGGCTTTCGTGATCGGTCAAATGGTTGATGCATTTATTTTCACCAAATTGAAAGATAAAACAGGCGATAAAATGATTTGGCTGAGAGCAACTGGAAGTACCGTTGTAAGTCAGTTTATTGATAGCTATGTTGTCTTAGTTATTGCCTTTTACCTGGGCGGCAAATACGATTTGATTTGGGTGCTGCAAGTGGGAACACTAAATTACATCTATAAATTGGTGATGGCATTCATTCTATTGCCTCTGCTCTATTTTGTGCACGGCATTATCGATCGCTATTTGGGTATCAACCAAACATCAACATCAAACCGCTAAGAATCATTACGATTCCAGTAATCAATCCTGTACTATGTTCTAAACGATGCGAATTCCATCGTTCCAGGCCTTTAAAGCCAATCCACACGCCGCCCATCATACTGAGCCAGGTGGTAACAGCATAAACAAATACCAATGCCCAAATTACAGTCCAACCCATAGGGGCTAAAGTGGCGAAATACCATTCGATTTCCATGCAAGGCGACAAAAACAATGCTAATAAAATTGTTACCAATGCCCATCTACTTTCTGTTTCGTTCACTTTTTCTGGAAAATGAAAGTGGTGATGTTTGTGGTGCCTGTAAAGAAAATAGATTCCCAGCAATATCATAATCACGGCGCCAAATGTTTCGAAAGGTATCCGGTGGCCGATAATTGAAATTTCGGTAATACTAAAACTGCTACCATTGGTTTGATTCGGGTTCTCACGCAAACCAATCATTGTGATTTGAGCGATGCTCAAACCAACCCCAACCGTACCTAACGCATGTGCGATGGCAGCAAGGCCCGTGTATCTGAGTGTTATTGATTTACTCCACCCCATTTTCTTGGCCAAAGCCAAAAAAGGCAACCAATGACCAGGTATGAAACCATGTAGTACGCTAATAATAAAAGCGGCGATGAGTTGTTCGGTCATTAGGCTACAAAGTTAATTTATAAAAAAGAAAAGCCCCGCCGAAGCGAGGCTTTTCCTATTAGATTTTAATTTTTTACAAAGAATTGGATTCTTCAATCCACTTGTTCCACTGATCAGCAGAAATTTTAGCATCCTCAGTAGTCATTGAAGCGATTTTATCTTCTGATAATGCTTTCAAATCGTCAACTGAATTCACACCCAAAGCGTTCATCCTTTTTTCCATGGCTGGACCTACTCCAGACAATGACTTCAAGGTTGCAACGGTGCTAACATCAGCCTTTGGTGCTTTTTCTTTTTTCGCAGCAGCAGCTTCATCTTTCGCTTTGGTAGCAGCGGCTTCAACCTTTACGGCTTCTGCTTTGTCTGCCTTATCTTTTGCAACACCTTTCTCTTGCTTCTCAAATTGAGCACGCAAAGCGGTTAATGCATCCAATTCACCAAATGTAGACTTTTCTGAAGATTGATTCGTTTTCTTAACAACCTTGGCAACATTCTTACGGGCCTTATCTTTAGAAGCATTATCTGCTTCTTTGATTGCACGCTCTGCACCTTTCCAAATGTTGGTATGAGAAACAATGATACGTTTGGCGTCTTTAGAGAATTCGATTACTTCAAATTCTAAAGTTTCGTCATCCGCCATTGTTTTATTGTCGGCCTTTTTGATATGACGTGAAGGTGCAAATGCTTCAACTCCATATTGCAATTGAATGGTCGCGCCTTTGTCGTTAACAGACATAACGGTTCCTTCATGAATAGATCCAATTGAGAAGATGGTTTCAAAGGTTTCCCAAGGATTCTCTTCCAATTGCTTATGACCTAAGCTCAAACGACGGTTGTCTTTATCAACTTCCAATACAATCACATCCAACTTATCACCTTTCTTGGTGAATTCACTTGGGTGTTTGATTTTCTTGTTCCAGCTCAAATCAGATACGTGAACCAAACCATCAATACCTTCTTCCAATTCTAGGAATAAGCCATAGGATGTCAAGTTTTTAACAATACCTGAATGCTTGCTACCCAAAGAGTACTTGCTTTCAATTTCGATCCAAGGATCTTGAGTCAGTTGTTTGATTCCCAAGCTCATCTTGTGCTCAGACCTATCCAACGACAACACCAGAGCTTTCACTTCGTCGCCCACCTTCAAATACTCTGAAGGATTACGCAAATGTGAACTCCAGCTCATTTCACTTACGTGAACCAAACCTTCAACACCTGGCTTAATTTCAATGAATGCACCGTAATCAGCAACTGATACAACTTTACCTGCTACGTGAGTACCTTCTTCGATATCAGCAGTCAAATTATCCCATGGGTGAGATGTCAATTGCTTCAATCCTAAAGAAATACGTTTCTTCAAATCATCATAATCCAAAATAACGACTTGGATGCGATCATCTAATTTCAATACTTCTTCTGGGTGGTTAATACGTCCCCATGAAATATCAGTAATGTGCAACAAACCATCAATTCCACCTAAGTCAACAAATACACCGAAAGAGGTCATGTTTTTAACAACACCTTCCAATACTTGTCCTTTTTCCAACTTAGACAAAATCACAGATTTCTGTGCTTCAATATCATCTTCAATCAACGCCTTGTGAGAAACAACTACGTTTTTATAGATTTCGTTGATCTTAACGATTTTGAAATCCATATTTTTACCAACGTATTGGTCGTAATCACGCACTGGCTTAGTATCAATTTGAGATCCTGGCAAGAATGTATCGAAACTAAATACATCTACAACCAATCCACCTTTCGTCCGAGAACGAACATATCCAGTAACGATAGTGTCATTGTTATGGGCTTCAACAATTTTTTCCCAAGCCGTTTCTTGCAATGCTTTTTTGCGGCTAAGTATCAACTGACCCAATTTGTCTTCAGCAATGTCAACAAATACTTCTACTGAATCGCCCAATGCCAATTCCGGCATATCGCGGAATTCCGTACGTGGTACAAGTCCGTCACTTTTGAATCCAATGTTTACTACAACATCTTTTTCGTTCATTCCAACAACAACGCCTTTAACCACTTGTTTTTCAACAACGGGTTGGAAAGTTGAGTTGTAAGACACTTCTAAGCGCCTGCGCTCATCGTTCGAGTAAGTCTCGAATCCGGCATCGTCTGCACTCCAGTCAAAATCATCATGGGCAGTGGCAGCGGCGGCTGTTTTGGTGGTTTTAGCCGTTGAAACTTCTACGGTTTCGTCTGTGGCTTGTTCGTTTTTTTCGTTTGTCAAGAAATAGTTCCTCCTTTGATCGGGCGGCAAAAATATGCAATAAACCTCAAACTTGACAATATTTTCTGCCTTTTTGCGATAAATTCAAACTTTAAACAATTACTCTATTGCTTTTTGCAAATTCTGCAAACATTGAATTAATTTTTCTTGTAGGTTTGCTAACCGTATGGCAAAGCAAGTTTCTACGAATAACGCATCAAACAATACCCAGTCTTCACTACCCTTTTCACCCATTTCGTTGACTGATTTCATCGAGATGTGCAAGACAAATCAGGGACAAATAAACTCGTACTTAGCGGAAAAACACATCTTGGTGATATACCCGGGGACTGTTGCGCCCAAATCATCCGACATCAACCAAGGTTTGTCTTTGATTTCTTCAAAGAACAAAGGATATCTTATCGCCAAGCCTCAAGTAAAAAACAAAAGATTTACTGAGTCATTATTTGGCCTCACTGCTGCTGACTATCAAAGCAAATTTGTAATTATCACAGCCGATTGCCTAGTTCAAATATCATCTGAAGTCAGTCAGGTTAACTCAATGGCTGAATTGGTTTATTTGTGCAATAAAACCACCACGCTAGAACAATCGTTGGAATTGCCTGTTCAAGCCACGCCTATGTCGGCCGTGAGCATCCTAACCCAAAAATGGAAAATGGCGGGTAATTATTTCATCACGGCCAATAAGAACATCCATCGTTGGGTGTTTTTGTTAATCTCCTTGTTTTCATTGGTTTTCATGACCCAAATGAGCAAAACCGCAAGTATATCAGGTGATGAATTCACCCAATACACCTATTCCAAGCTTATAGCCAATTATTATCTAGAATCGATTGGCGAGGCAATACCCATAGACACCAATGAATTGAAGGGTCAGCGAATGCCCACATTAGCGAAAGCATTTCCAACCATGGGCGCTGGAGTGGCAACGATTAAAGATCCCGATCGTGTGATGCACGTTTACGGTTCTAGCTTTGATACTTTCACCACGATTTTAGGGTATTATCTTGGAGTTGATGATCAAATGCAATTCCGTCATTGGTGGAATTCGATATTCGGATTTTTGTGTATCCTTTTTACGGCATTGGTTGTTCGTCGATTAACGCAAGGAAGTTGGGCGTTTGCATGGCTGTCGTTTTTATTGATGCTTTTGATGCCTCGGTTCTTTGGCGAGGCGATGAATAACCCGAAAGATGTTCCTTTTGCACTTGGTTACATCATGAGCTTGTATTATGCCATAAGGATGTTCCAAAATTGGCCTCATTTCCGATGGAATGCTGCGTTGGGATTGGTTTTAAGTACAGCATTAGGTATTAGCGTTCGTATTGGAGGTCTACTATCTGTTGCCTTCTTTATTATGTATGCCGGATTAAAATTCATTGAGCACATCGGTTTCAAACAATTCACATCGCTAAAATGGAAGGGGTTCGGAGCCCTGTTTGTTGCAACTATAACCATTGGACTCGGTAGTTATCTTTTAGGGATTTCGCCCTGGCCCTATGGTATTGACCAACCATTTACCAATCCCTTGGAGGCGTTAAAAGAGTTCACAAACTATTCGGTTTCATTGCGACAGTTATTTGAAGGGAAGTTATACGACTCCGACATGCTGCCTTTATATTATCTAAGGAAATACCTTTTGATTACAACGCCGATGGCCGTTATGTTTGGACTGGGTTGTTTTGCGCTGTTGGTCTATATGAATCGCAAGCGCTTCACCAATGAAATTTTCTTGATTTTGTTTGCGGCAATTTTCCCAATTGTTTACATCTACATTCAGAAATCTCAAGTGTACGGTGGGATCCGACAAATTCTGTTCACCCTACCCTGTTTCGTCACCATCGCTGTGATTGGTTATCAGTGGTTCGGTGATTTACTTTTTAGATGGAATAAGAAGTTACAATTACTACCCACTTTGATTGCGCTTGCTTTACTCGCTATGCCAACCAAATTCATTTTGGCCAACCACCCCGTTAGCTACAGTTACTTCAACGAAATTTATGGCGGTACAGCAAAAGCTTATGGCGAATATGAAATGGACTATTACTTGGCAAGTTTGCGTCCGAGTGCAGAATGGTTTTTAGAGAATGTCGCTCGCAAACATCCTGAGAAGAAATACGAAGTTCTGACCTACGGAATGGATCATGTGAAATACTACTGCAGAAACGACAAAAACGTACACGTAGGATATTCAAGATTTGATGATCGAAGTTCAAAAGATTGGGACTATTGCATTTTTTACAATGCCTATTTTGATAAAGCGCGATTAAACTCAGGTGAATTCCCACCAAAAGGCACGGTTTATCAGCAAATGGTGGATGGTGTTCCCGCGGGATTGGTTATCGAACGCCCAAGTCACGACGACTTTAAAGGCATCAAAGCCATCGAAAAAGACACCGCTTACGCCCAGGCTGCAACATTACTAGAAAATTACTTAAAGATCGATCCTGCGCGTTCTGAAGTGCGATTCTACCTATCCTCTGCTTACATTGGCATGGGCAATATCGAAAAGGCCATACTTGCAGTTAAAGAAGCACGGAAATATTATCCGGAATACAGCAGAGCGTGTTTTGCGCAATTCCAATATTTGATGAATGTAAAACGATACGATGAAGCCATCGATGTGATTTCTCAATATCTAGAATCTCGTCCTCGCGATGGTGAAGGGTTTATCATGAAAGCCCAAGCACAACTGAGTAAGGGAGATATCGCAACAGGAATCGAAACATTAAAGAATGCGGTTGCTATGAATCCAATGGATTACAGGGTTTACGATTTAGGTGCACAAGCCTATCAAATGATGAAAGATGCTAGCAATTACAATATGTGGTTACAAGCATCGACTTTGGGAAGTGCATCCAATCAAAACGACTTCCAAACCGCGGTTCAGGCCGTTATGATGATCTACGAAGAAATTACTGGAAAGCCCCTGGATACCAAGAAATATGGGCTTGAGTAAAAGTTAGGCGGGTTAATATCAATCAAACCAGTCTGCCGAAGCATTTACAGCCTTGAACTGACCTCTATCGTTTTGTTGTACTTGCGCTCTGCAGAAACTCGCATCGTGCTCAAAAACGAGCCAAATTTGCTCCGATTCTAACCATGGAAGTAGTGATTTCTTCTCTTCCATGGTAATCAAAGGCTGAATATCGTAGCCCATTACATAATTCACGGGAATATGTGCCGCTGCCGGAATCAAATCGGCCATGTACATCAATTTTGTTGCACCCCAATGAATAATGGGTGCGATCATACCAAAAGTGTGGCCATTGAATACTTTTATTTCGATGCAATCCGCAATCATATCACCCTCGTTAACGAAATTCAAAAGTCCAAGTTCTTTCAAAAGCATAAAATTCTCAGGTAGGAAAGAAGCCCGTTCCCTGTCGTTGGGATTATTTGCGTGATTCCAATGGGATTCAGTTAGATGGTAGATTGCATTGGGAAATTGAGGTAACAACGCATCATCTCGCTTGATTATCGCACCGCCACAGTGATCAAAGTGTAAATGCGTAAGCAAAACATCAGTAATTTGATCGGCTGAAATACCATTTGATGCGAGTGAACCCATCAAACTATCCTCGCCATTTAAATCGTAATGCCCATAAAACTTTTCACTTTGCTTGTTGCCGATACCCGTATCGATCAATATTTTTCTGTCTTCAATTTCTACGAGCAAGCATCGCATCGACCAATTACAGAGGTTATTCTCATTTGCTGGTACAAGTTTATTCCAGATCACTTTTGGGACAACGCCAAACATGGCGCCGCCATCCAATTTGAAGTTTCCCGTATGGATTGGTAAAACCTTCATCAGAACTCGTGATAAACGTCGGTTAGCGCTTCATATCCTGTTTCTGTAATCAGAATGGTATGTTCAAATTGCGCACTCAATTTCCCGTCGATCGTTCTGGCCGTCCAACCGTCTTTCCTATCCACTTTTGACCTTGCTTTTCCTGCATTAATCATCGGTTCGATCGTAAAAATCATGCCGGGCTTGAGGATCGGACCGGTATTTGCATCGGCAATATGTGCCACATCGGGTGCTTCGTGAAACTTGAGACCTACGCCATGACCGCAAAATTCGTAAACAACTGAATACCCGTTTTTATGGGCATGTTGCGCGATATGGTAACCAATATTATTCAATCGATTGTCTGGAAAACACTGCTCCATACCAATTTTCAAACACTCTTTTGTGGTTTCAACCAAGCGCTTGGCATAATCACTCGGCTCCCCCACATAATACATTTTACAAGTGTCGCCGTAATATCCACCAAGTATCGTTGTGACATCGATGTTTACGATATCGCCGTGAACGAGGGTCGTTTGATTGGGCACGCCATGACAAATAACCTCGTTGGGGGAGATGCAGCAAGAATGTTTAAAGCCGCGATACCCTTTTGTTGCTGGCACTGCCCCGTTGTCGCGCACAAACTCTTCACATTTTTTATCAATGTCGATGGTTTTCATTCCGGGAACCACAAACTGCTCCAAGTATTTCAAAGTTTCAGCAGCCAACTTCGCACTTTTGCGAATGCCTTCAATTTGCTCTGCAGTTTTAATTACGATAGCTGACATATTAGAATTAAGAATTTCCCTTTGCGATGGCTTGGATTAAATCTTGCTTGGTGATGATATGCCAATTGCCTCCCATGTCCATCATCAAGACGGCCGCATTGGATTTATTGATTTTTGTCGATATTTCTTCGATGGTAGCCATATGACTTACGATCGGATACGGTTTACCCATGATGAGCGAAACCGGATGGCTCATTAAATCTCTGTTTTTCAACAATTCAGCATACAAATGCGCATCTTCCACAGCACCTACAAAATCACCTGAATCGTTTTTTACTGGCAATTGCGAAACACTGTATTTCTGCATGATACTAATTACCTCTTCGCAAGAATCACCTTCTTTTACTGTCAGTAATGGCAACTGCACGTGACCTTGAATCAAATCAGTTGCCGTTTGCAGGGCTTTTGGCGCAATAAAACCGCGATCTCTCATCCAATCCTCATTGTACATTTTCCCGAGGTAGCGAGTACCGTGATCATGGAAAATCACCACCACAACATCCGTTGGCTTAAATCGATCTTTCATCTGAAGAATACCTGCTAATGCAGATCCCGCACTATTTCCAACAAAAATGCCCTCTTCGCGAGGAATGCGTCGTGTCATTACAGCAGCATCTTTATCGGTAACTTTTTCGAAATGATCGATGACTGAAAAATCGACATTCGCCGGCAGGAAGTCTTCGCCGATACCTTCGGTGATGTAAGGGTAAATTTCGTTTTTATCAAAAACCCCAGTTTCCTTATATTTTTTGAAAACAGAGCCATAGGTATCGATTCCTAACATCTGTATTGCTGGATTTTTTTCCTTGAGGAATTTGCCGGTTCCACAGATGGTTCCACCTGTTCCTACTCCAACAACCAAGTGAGTGATTTTTCCATCGGTTTGATCCCAAATTTCAGGACCTGTTTGTTCGTAGTGGGCTTTTGAATTGCTTAAATTATCGTACTGATTGGGCTTCCATGCATTTGGGATTTCTGCCGCCAATCGGGTACTTACGCTATAATAACTTCTTGGGTCTTCCGGTTCCACATCGGTTGGACAAACGATGACTTCTGCTCCAAATGCTTTTAGTGCATCTACCTTTTCTTTACTTTGCTTATCGGTTGTAGTAAAAATACAACGATAGCCCTTTACCACTGCGGCAATCGCCAATCCCATTCCGGTATTTCCACTCGTGCCTTCAATAATTACTCCGCCTGGCTTTAATGCTCCACTGGCTTCCGCATCCAAAATCATTTTCACTGCCATACGATCCTTGATCGAATTTCCCGGATTGGTAGTTTCGATTTTAGCATACACGGTACAAGGCAAATCCTTGGTAATCGTATTCAATTTAACCATCGGCGTATTGCCAATCGTTTCTAAAATATTCTGGTAAACCCGCATACGGATGCAAATCTACTTTCGCGAAAGCGGTTTTTTAGAAAAAATCATGAAAACTGATATAAACAATTGATTACAGCTTAGGTTGCTTAGGATTTCGTTGCTAATTTGGCACACTATTTTGGAATGGAAAAAACTTGCCTAGTAATTCCTTGTTACAATGAAAGTGAACGTTTGGACACACAAGCGTTTTTGAGTGAGTTGTCGAACAATCCAGATCTTACATTGATTTTTGTCAACGACGGAAGCAAAGATGAAACGATAGATGTTTTGCGCAGTCTGCATTCTAACAGTAGCACCGGAGTCCAAGATAGAATTCATATCCTTAGTTATTTGCAAAACCAAGGCAAAGCAACCGCCGTGCAACGCGGATTATTATGGGCCGATGTATTATTAAACAACACGGCCGCACCAGACTTCCTTAACGACTGCGAAACCATTGGAAACGGAATTATGGAGGCCAAATACTTTGGGTTTTGGGATGCAGATTTGGCGACACCATTTTCGGAGCTGACATGGTTTTACCATTTGGCAAAAGACTCGGATCCCGATATGATTATTGGTTCTCGTGTGGCTCGTTTGGGCTCTAAAATTGAAAGAACCGTTTTTAGACATTATTCAGGACGATTGTTTGCCACTTTTATCAGTCAAGGCCTCGGTTGGAAAGTTCATGATAGCCAATGTGGTGCCAAAATATTCAAAAGCCATCTCATTTCAATCTGCATGGATCAACCGTTTAAAACATCGTGGCTGTTTGATGTAGAAATGTTAGTTAGAATGAAAAAGCATTACGGCAAAAACGCCACAGAAATGATCCTTGAAGTACCCATTCGTACTTGGAACGACGTGAAAGGGTCTAAGATTGGTTGGGCTGACTTCGTAAAAGTACCCTACCAAATTTGGAAGGTATTCCGCGACTACAAATAACTAGTTACTGGCAATCAGAGCATACTTGATTTGCTCTAAATGATGCGTTCCATGCCAAGCATATAATCGAATCAAATCACTCAAACTCACTTGACGTCCGCTTTCTGGGTGTTCTAACGTTTTCACCAACTGATTCGCAGCATCTTTTAATGATTCGAGTAATAACAGCGACCATTTCTGATGCAATCCCAAGAGTATCAGATAGGATGCTTCATGATGAAAATCAGCATCCAAAGAAGAGGCCCAAGCATTTTCATCGTAAGGTTGAATTTGCGTTTGATCTTGGGTGATAATGTGTTTGGTCCTCACGTAGGCATTCATATGAGAATCCGCCAAATGATGCACGATTTGTTTGATCGACCATCCGCCATCTCGATAACTCAAATCCCACTGAGATTCCTGGATAGTAGAAATCACCTTGGCCAATTCCGTAGGAAAATGTTGAATCTCTAAAACATGATTTAATAATTCACCCAATGAGGTAGGTGCATCCCAATCAAATTTTGGCAAGTTTAAGGGTTCTATCATAAATTAGTTGATGATTGTAAATCCTGTATACTTCACCAATTCCTCAGGCACTAAAATTCCCTCTGGCGTTTGATAATTTTCTAGCAACGACGCTACAATTCTAGGCAATGCCAATGCAGAACCATTTAAACTATGTGCCAATTCTGTTTTGCCTTCGGCATTGCGGAACCGACATTTTAAGCGTGTGGTTTGGAAAGTTTCAAAATTACTCACCGAACTACATTCCAACCATTTTTCTTGGGCAGCACTCCAAACTTCCATATCATAGGTTTTTGCACTCGTAAAGCCCATATCACCGCCACAAAGCAATAATACACGGTAATGCAAGCCCAACTTCTGCAATAAACCTTGTACGTATTGATTCATTTCTTCCAGCACTTCGTAAGAACCCTCAGGCTTAACAATTTGTACTATTTCTATTTTATCAAACTGATGCAAGCGATTCAAACCTCTTACGTGAGCACCATAACTTCCGGCTTCACGACGGAAACAAGGTGTATGTCCTGCATTTTTGACTGGCAATTGAGATTCTTGAAGAATGACATCCCTATATAAGTTGGTGATGGGTACCTCAGCCGTTGGAATCAAATACAAATCATCCACACCCACATGATACATCTGACCTTCCTTGTCAGGCAATTGACCAGTACCATATCCACTATCCGCATTCACCATCAATGGTGGTTGAATTTCCATGTATCCGGCCTTCCCTGCTTCATTTAGAAAAAACTGAATTAAAGCACGCTGAAAAATGGCTCCCTTGCCTTTGTAAACAGGAAATCCTGCACCTGCAATTTTTACACCCAATTCGAAATCGATGATATCATATTTGGCAGCCAATTCCCAGTGTGGTACGGCTCCTTCATGCAACTTGGGCATTTCACCCCATAAGAACACCTGTTTGTTGTCTTCCGGTGTTTTTCCCTTGGGAACCTCAACAGAAGGTGTATTTGGAATAGTCAATAACAGTTGTGTTAATTCCTGATCCAGCAATTCAACATCCGATTCTAATTGCTTTAGAGCGTCTTTGATTTCGACACTCTGCAATTTTAATATATCACCTTCGGCTTTTTGTCCTGACTTATATAATTCACCAATTTGCGATGTAATTTGATTGCCTTTGGCTTGTAACGATTCCATTTCTGTTCGCTTTGAACGATTTCTTTCGTCCATTTCCAAAACAGACGACATAAGAGCATCTCCATCCAAACCACGAATAGCCAAACGTTCAGCTAACTCTTTGGAATTTTTTCTAATATTGGCAATTTGTAACATATTGAGAATGCGAATTTCGTGATTTTATTTGAAGAAATCGAGGTGATTCCTTTGACTTAGCGTTATTCTTCGACTTTCAATTTTGGTTTAACTCCAAATTCTTTGGCCACCACAATGGCTCTTGTCAATGCGATTTCTATTTCATTGGGGATTTGACCGTCTAATATCATCTCTCTCACCGCTTCTTTAATCATACCAATGTGTTGTGGATCTCTGATTTCAAAATAGTTCTTGATGTGATTCCCAGTTAGAACTGGCTGCCAGTTTCTGAGTTCGTCTTTAGAAATCACTTCATTGATTTTCTCCTGGACCTTAACTAAATTCTTGAGGTGTTTTTCCACCTTGGCCTCATTTTTACTGGTGATATCTGCCCTGCATAGTGTAACCAAATCAGTCACATGTTCCCCAGCATCTACAATCAACCTACGCACCGCACTATCGGTTACAATTTCCTGTGACAATACAATCGGACGTAAATGCAACAAGACCAATTTAGAAACATAACGCATTTTGTCATCTAGCGGCAAACGCATTCGCCTAAAAATGACCTTCACCATCCTTGAACCCTTGTCTTCATGACCATGAAATGTCCAACCATGTTGATTGTCGAACCGCTTTGTCGCCGGTTTGGCTATGTCATGCAAAATCGCTGCCCAGCGCAACCATAGATTATCAGTAAACTGACAAATATTGTCGAGCACTTGCAGCGTATGGTAAAAATTGTCTTTGTGAGATTTTCCGTTCCGTGTTTCAATACCGTGCAAAAGCATCATTTCTGGGAAGATGATGTCCAACAATCCGGTATTCGACATCATTTCAAACGCTCGGCTGGGCTTATCACACATAATCATCCCATTGATTTCGTCGGAAATGCGTTCTTGAGATACAATTTCAATTCTAGACGCATTGGCTTTAATTGCATCGAATGTTTGAACTTCTATCCTAAAATTCAACCTTGTGGCGAAACGAATTCCTCTTAACATTCGCAATGGATCGTCATCAAATGTAACTTGAGGATCTGCACAGGTCCGGATAACCATATTTTGCAAATCTTGTATTCCATTAAATGGATCATATAACTCTCCATAATTATCGCTATTCAACGATAAATACATGGAATTAATGGTAAAGTCTCTCCTATTTTGATCGTCTTCTAGTGTCCCATCTTCTACGATGGGTTTACGTGAATCCCTGCGATAACTCTCTTTGCGCGCACCAATGAACTCAATGATCCAATCATCAAACTTAATTTGAGCCGTTCCGAAATTCCTAAAAACACTCAAGCTACAGTCATTGTCGAAATCCCTCGCAACCGCTTGAGCAAATTCAACCCCATTGCCCACAACAACAATGTCGATGTCCTTGTTTTCACGCTGCAATAACAAATCCCTAACAAACCCACCAACAACATAGGCACGCAATTCTAACCTATCGGCAGTTTTGCCTATTAATTTAAATATGGGATTCTCTAAAGCCGATTGCACCGCACAAAGATAGCACACCCTATATTTGTTGCGATGCGATTTTCAATAAATGCAATTGGTTATTTATTTGTTGCGATTTTTGTCATTGTTGGTGCAATTTTGCTATTTGTCACTATAGGACATACTGGCGACGGGTGGGGTTACGCGGCAGACGTATTAAAGGCCAATTCATGGCAATCAACCGAGCTCGTTTCAGCCCACCATTTGTTTTACAACTATCTGTGTTACGCTTTAAATCCTATTTTCATTTCAAGCAACATCAACCCAATCAACGGTTTTACCGCAATGAATTGGATGTTCTACGGTTTAACTATATTTGTTTTCTATAGCGTTCTTTTAGCCCTAAACTACAGTAAAAGCCAATCTCTTTGGTGGTCATTACTTATTGCGGGATGTTTTGGCTTGTTGCGATTTTCCCTAGAAAACGAGACTTATATGCTCCCCCTATTTTTTGCTTTACTGGGAAGCCATTTCATAACAAATTTTAAGAATTCCAATTCTCATGAATATATGGGCTTCGCATTGCTAGCGATTTCCGTACTCTTTCATCAAAGTTATATATTCTGGTTTCTCGCATTTGCTATAAACGCCATTTCTCGTCGAAGATTCATTCCTTTATTCATTCTAGTTTCAATGATTGTAGTATTCTATCTATTATTTGCGATCAAATCAAATCAATCAATATTAAGTTTCATCATTCATGATGTCGATGCGGGTCTTGTCCAAGTCATACCAAACATCAATAACCTAAAATTCACCCTAATCAATGGCCTTAGAACCATTTTTCAAATCCATGGGAACATGCTGATTTTAATCCAAAATTGGATCATTGTCTCATTAATCGGTATCGCTGGTCTGGTATTAGTCTTATTTGGCGTGCTTCACTCGTTAAGAAATTCTACTCTCGATTTGAATAAGGTAAAATTTACAGCAGCACTTCGACAGCGGTTTCAAAATCCCTTTTTTATTGCATTTCTCTTGCAACTCGCATTTGCATTCTATTCCGTTGGGAACGCCGAATTCATGGTGATGCTACCCATGTTATTTCTATTGTCATTTCACGATAAAGTCATTCCAGTATTCAATCATATTCATCAAATGGCATTGGGTCTTTGGATATATAACGGTGTCTTCTTCATTGTACCAACGTTCATGGGCTCCTTTGACGATGTTGGACTGTCCAGCAAAATGCTATCAAAAGAGCGACCAACAAAACCGTTTGTATTCATTTCAACCCAAGCCATTGCCATTCAGAATAAAATGGAATATGAGGATGCCGCCAAAAAGCTCAACCCCAGGTTACAGGATAATAAAACCACCGCGGATATCATAAATAATATGTCGGACGGGCAATTTATCATCGGACAGAATCCAAATGAAATATTACGTATCCAAGATGCCTTGAACGATGAAAACATCGAAGTTTATACCGATAATTCAATCATATTTAATAAGGTGGGTGGCGGATCAAGGGCGGCCTTACTAATCGACCCTAAGTTGAAAAACGATTTATCGAATCGAACCTGGCAATCGGTCAAAGAAGACGGCTTCTCTTCACCACGCAGAAAAATTCAATTATTCAAAATGGTTAGAAGGGTTCGCCTAATCAATTGACTTGCAATAAAAAACTTATGATATTTGGAATGAATCGACTTGTTTAAGCGTACAATCCTCCAGTTTACAAACAGTACCACCAAATTTTTGGATCAGTCGATAATCATGCGTCGCCATCAAGATCGACGTCCCTTCGCGGGCGATATTCTTTAAAAGCATCATAATTTCATCGCTGACTTCTGGATCCAAATTACCCGTAGGCTCATCGGCCAGTAATACTTTAGGATCATTCAATAAAGCACGAGCTATTACCAACCTTTGTTGCTCACCCCCACTTAATTCAGCAGGTATCTTATAATCTTTGGTTTGCAAGCCCACTTTTTCGAGAACAGCCTTGCATCGATCCAACATTTCGTGTTTGTTTTTCCAACCTGTGGCACTCAGAACGAACATCAAGTTATCTAATACGTTGCGGTCGGTTAGCAACTGAAAGTCTTGAAAAACGATACCCAATTTGCGTCGTAAAAATGGCACATCCTTCGGCACAATCGACTCCAAATCATAACCTGCGATATCGATTCTACCTTCTTGTAATTTCAATTCACCGTATAAGGTTTTAAGCAACGATGACTTGCCCGAGCCAGTTCTACCAATCAAATAGACAAATTCGCCTTCAGAGACTTGTAAGTTGACATTTTGCAATACTGCGATGCTACCTTGGTGAATGGTGGCCTGCGTTATACTAATTGGATTTTCCACGTATCAAATTTATTTCATTCCAATCGGACGAGGCAACAAACATATTCACAGCAAAAAGTACTGTTTGATTTTTCAATCGCTCAAGATTTCAATCGCCAATCTATGGGAGATTTCCCATGCGCCAACAGCGAATTATTTATCTTGGAAAAGGGCTTAGAACCTAAAAAACCTCGATGCGCCGAAAGCGGACTAGGATGAACGCCACGAAAAATTAAATGCTTACTTTCATCAATGAACTCAGCGAATCTTTGCGCTGACTTACCCCATAAAACAAATATTACGAATGGATTTTGGTTTGACAATACAGTGAAAATCATTTCGATAAACCGCTCCCACCCAAGTTTTTGATGCGATAGTGGCGAACTATCCGACACGGTTAATATCGAATTCAAAAGTAAAACACCCTGACGTGCCCAAGGGGTTAAATCCCCGCTTTTAGGCGTCTCAATCATTAAATCCGCTTCCAATTCCTTGAAAATATTTCGGAGCGATGGGGGGATTTTAACATCCAATGGAACACTAAACGATAAGCCCATGGCTTGATTAGGCTGGTGATATGGATCTTGCCCAAGAATCACGCATTTTACATCATTCAGCGGGGTTAACGTCAATGATCTAAATATTTGACTTACAGCCGGATAAACAGACACCCCAGCTATTGAATCAATACGTAATTGCTCTTCAATTTTCGAAAAATCGGAAGGAGAAAACTCATTTAACAAAGCCAGTTTCCAATCGGCCGATGCTTGCTCAGAAAAAGCCTTAATTAAGAAGCCCTCCTCCATCAAAAAAAGTATTAGTTCAGCAAATCTTCCAATTCTTCAATATCGAGACTTGCCAATATTGAATCCTCATCGGGAATAACACTCTCGGCCAACGCGGCTTTCTTGGCTTGTAGTGCCAAAATCTTCTCCTCGATTGTATCCTTAGTGATAAATTTATAGCTAAATACGGGTTTGTCTTGTCCGATGCGATGCGCCCGATCTTCAGCCTGCTTCATCGTAAATGGATTCCACCATGGATCAGCCAAGAATACATAATCCGCAGCAGTAAGGTTCAAGCCACTGTTTCCTGCCCTCAGACTCAAAAGGAAAACCCTTTTTTCATCGTTGTTTTGAAATAAATCAATTTGCACCTGTCTTTCCTTCTCATCCATTGATCCATCCAAGTAACAGTATTCAACACCCTGCTGCTCAAAAATCTCTTCAAACACCTTTAAATAGCCCACAAATTGCGAAAAGAACAATACTTTATGTCCATTTGCCACAGCACGAAGCAACATACGCATGATTTCATCATCCTTGCCACTGCTACCCTCGTAATTCACGTCTTTCAAGGTTGGATTTAAGGCGATCTGACGTAGGTGCATCAAACCGTTAAATATCTTCAATCTCGATTTTGAAATACCCAATTCAGTTACGTGGTTCAAAATCTCATTGCGATATTGATTTTTTACTGATTCATATAATTCCGCTTGCTCCGGACTCATCTCACAGAAGTGCACCTTTTCGATTTTTGGCGGTAATTCCTGCATGACTTGCTTTTTCGTACGTCGAAGTACAAATGGATCAATTAACTTACGCAATTCTTCAGTTTTCTGAGGATTAGCACCTTTTTCAATCGGTCTAATAAACTGCTTTTCAAAGTAACTATAACTACCCAATAAACCTGGATTCAAGAAATTCATCTGGCTCCAAATATCGAGAAGTGTGTTTTCAATTGGCGTACCTGTCAATGCGATTTTATTCCTTGATTGAACCTTCAACAAAGCCCTAGATGTTTGTGATGATGGGTTTTTTATCGCCTGACTTTCATCCAAAACAATGCAATTAAATTTGTATTCTCTCAACAATTCCACGTCGTTTCGCATGGTGCCATACGACATAACAACAACATCGAGAACATCAAAACTACCCAATACTTTATTTCTTGCCAATCCAGAATACAATGCTGCCTTCAGGTCCGGGCAGAACTTAGCGGATTCAGACATCCAATTGTAAAGCAACGATTTAGGCGTAATGATAAGAATAGGTCCCATTTTGGTAGTTACGGGTGCCAATGGCCTTCCGTCAGAAGCAATGCTCGGGGTTTCTGGTGCCGTCACTTCAAGCGTTTCACCATTAATGGTTAATCCCAGTTGTGACCTTGCAATTCTTTCAATTCTGTAAGATGAAGCCAAAACTTGCAAATGTGCTAGCGTTTGAATGGTTTTACCCAATCCCATATCATCTGCCAATAATGCCCCGAAATGATTTTGATGCATAAAATTGATCCATCTAAACCCTTCCAATTGATAGTTCCTCAATTCACCCACAAACTGCGAAGGAAGGTCGATCATTGGAATTTTTCCATGAGCCAGCGCTTCACTCCACTCAGGTGTTGGGGGTGCTTCGTTTAAGTATTCATCTAAATCGCTTAATAACGATACATGTATATTCCTTATGCGATACGACTCATCATGTATGTCGGCAAGATTGACAATTTGTGCGAATTGATCAAACCATTCAGCCGGCAGAATAACAATTTTACCATTGGGAAGTGTGTACTCTCTTCTTCTTTCAATGATGTGTTTTCTTAGCTTGATAAATGGAATTTCAAAGCCGTCTAATTTCATTATTGCATGAACATCAAACCAATCAATTCCGTTTTTTACGGTGACCAACAATTGAATTGGGCCCAAATAATATTCAGTAGCACATTGTTCCTGCTGGATTTCAAAACCCGAGCGTTCCAATACAGCCCTGTTTTCATTGATCCACGAAATGACATCTACTGCATTAGAATCTTCATTTTGCAAACTAAAAATACTGCCATTGGTTTGCTTCAACCCCAATTCTTTCAAACTCTCAATCTTTTCTTTTTCAACTGAATACAACCTCTTGATTCTATGAAAGGTGTAAGTATTTTCCGTTGATTCCAATCTTACGTTCACCTTCTTGTTGACATGATACGGAAATACCCAATCACCGTACTGCATGTACAATATGATGTGTGGATTTTCCCAACTTGATGTCAATTTCAACACCGGTTTCACTTCCAATTGGTCCGTAACAATATCAAAACCCAAAGCAAATACATCGTGGTTTTCCAACAATGGGCCGACAAACTTCTGCATGTAGGCTGCTTCTTGATGCGGATCGATATGGATAAACTTCTTTTTAAGGAAAGGCTTTATTTTCTTACCTTCAACATTGGCTCCGAAGAACAACAACTTGGTGGGTGTCAATAACCAGGCAGGTTGGGATGTCAATAATTCGCTTTCAGGATCACAAAAATGAACTTTCTCGTCACGATGCTTGATTGTAACAAAGTAGTTCATTCCCTCTTCATCCCTTCTAAAATGAAACAAAGGTGTTGATGGCTCATTATGAAACTCAATCAAGCTACCCATGGGCTCGCCGGTTTTACCCGCCCAATACATGTGATAGTTTTTGATTTCACGAAGAATTTTTAACAATTCCTTTTCAACAAATTCTAAAACTGTTTTTTTGGTTTCTTCATCAAAGCTTTTAATATAGAAATCCACGGCTTTGATTTTTTTAGTCCCCTTGTAAAACCTCTTTTTGATAGCTTCGTCTTCAAGGCCTTCAATAATCTCAACTACGTGCTTTTGCTCTGGATTTAATCCAAAGTAATCCGCGGTTTTTTCTCTAATTCGTTGATATGTCAATGATGGATTACCATTCTCCAACAACTGCACTGCATTCGCCTCTACCAAAACACCCAGATTTGGATGTCTTGTGAAGGTGAATACGACCTCAAACGGCTTGGTGTTAATTACCTCCATCTATTGATTTTTCTAAATAAACCCGCAATTTACAACCGAATCAAGGGTCAACCAAAAATACTTTGTATATATGGGGTAATTCAATTCAAACATGGTAGTTTCGCGACAAATGGCACTGGAAAACAACATAATCGACTGGAAAAGTCTGTCAAAACAAGAAAAATATGCGGCGCTTCATACCCAATGGAATGGTTTAATGGACACTAAAGTGGATTTGGTTGCCAATTTGTCCAACGCCACTGCATTAATGAAAACCATTTTTCAGTGGTGGTGGGTGGGATTTTACAGGGTAGATGGCAAAATACTAATGTTGGCCCCATTTCAAGGTCCGCCTGCCTGTACAACAATAGAATTGGGCAAAGGTGTTTGTGGGTCCGCTTGGCAACAAGCCACTACCCTTGTGGTTCCTGATGTTGACGTATTCCCTGGCCACATCGCATGCAGCTCAGAAAGCAAAAGCGAAATCGTGATTCCGATTCACACATCAACCGGTGAGATTTGGGGAGTATTGGATGTTGATAGTCAGCATTTAAGCCATTTCGACGCGATCGACCAAATAGAATTAGAGAAATTTTGTCGTTCTTTGGAAATCATCCTCTGAAATGAAAAAACAAAAAAACCTCGCCCTACTCATTACCGTGGCATCATTGGGCTATTTTGTCGACATATACGACCTAATCCTTTTCAACATAATCAAGAAGGACAGTCTTTCATCGTTAAATATCGATGTAAATATGTATGAAACCGTTCTTTTCCGATGGCAGATGGCTGGCATGTTGATTGGAGGACTAATTTGGGGAATTCTCGGAGATATCAAAGGTCGTGTTAGTGTGCTATTTGGCTCAATTTTACTTTATAGTATTGCAAATATAGCAAACGCATTTGTTACCACTGTTGAGGCATATAAATTTTGGCGCTTATTGGCTGGAATTGGATTGGCTGGTGAATTGGGTGCGGCAATCACGCTAGTAAGTGAGTTGATGCCCAAGAACAAACGAGGTTTAGGCACCATGATTATCGTCACCTTTGGGGCTTTGGGCGCTGTATTCGCTTTTTTTATCGCAAAAAATGGAGCCTTTATTACTCATATAATTAGCGATGTTATCGGTACCAAATTGGAAAATTGGCAAACGGCTTACATCGTTGGCGGCGTGTTAGGTCTTCTATTGTTGTTGATGCGTGCAGGGACCTTTGAAAGCGCTTTATTCGAAAATGCGACCACCACTAAGGTGAAACGAGGAAATTTCTTCATGCTATTCCGAAAAGCACATTTCAAGAAGTATATGGCTTGTATTGTGATAGGTCTACCTGTATGGTTTGTTGTAGGGGTTCTCATCGCTTTGTCGCATAAGTTTTTCCCGGAAATATTGGGTTTATCAACCTCTACCGCAGATGGAGAAATATTGAAAACACTCTCCGTTCCTACCCCAGAAATGGTGATGTGGAGCTATGTGGGTCTGAGTACCGGTGATTTGCTGTCGGGTTTATTGAGTCAGCTTTTTCGCAGCAGAAAGAAGGTAATCTATCTAAACCTCATGGGCATCGCAGTCATGACCTTAGTCTACCTCTATGGCCCTGCGGGAAGTCAAAACTATTATCGCATGATTGCCTTTTTATTGGGCGCTGTCACTGGATATTGGGCGATTTTTGTCACCAATGCATCCGAGCAGTTTGGAACCAACATTCGTAGTACTGTAGCGGCTACCGTACCCAATTTTGTTAGAGGTGGCGTTTTATTGATTACCATGGGATTTGAGTACTTCTCTTCAACCTTCCATTCAAACAATCAATTTGACGGCCGAACCTTTACTATTGCAGCATTAATTATCGGGGCAATCTGCTTAACGCTAGCATTTTGGGGGACTTACAATGTTGAAGAAGCCTTTCATAAGGACTTGGATTATTTTGAACACGACGAGGTTTCAGCTCAATCAAGCGATAATTGACATCGCTTAGAGGATTAATTCGTAACTTTACGGATATTTTCATAGTTACTAGATCCCATTCAAATTGTCGAACCGCAGTAAAATCACCTTCCCAGAACGTATTGTTCTGGCAATATTAGAAAACGATGGCAAAGGCGCCGTCAATGCTTCACAGGTTTTCAATAAAATACCAGCCGAAGCAAACTTCACCAAAGAAATGGTGCATCAAGCACTACTCAAATTGGCCAATCGCGGACTTGTTAAAGAGCCATCTGCCGGAGTTTTCGCCCCTATCAGACCTACCCTGAGATCAGAAGGAGAACTCGTATTATCCAACCGTGGGGATTACTATGTTCGCCTAGAATTGGATGGAGAACTTCAACAGATTTACATGGACAACGACATGGTAGGTAAAATGCTACCCGGTGATCGTGTTCGCTGCGAAGTAAAAACCAAAGGCAAACGCTCCTACATCAAATCGCTGTCTTTGATTGAACGTGTCCCTCAACGATACTCAGCCGTTTTGGATATATTCGAGAAAAACGTATTTGGATTGTTGCAGAAAAACGGCTTAAAAGACATCAAAATCATTGGTCAAGTAGACCCCAAGAATGACGGCCACAAAGCAATAATCGAGGTTTACGACTTCCCACCCAATGCCAGGAACCCTATCGGAAGAATCGTCGAAATCCTAGGACCCGTGGGCGAAGCCGATACAGAAATGCATGCCATTGTCGCCGAGTTTGGCTTCAGCACACGCTTTCCGGAAGATACATTAGAAGAATGCGATGCCATCCCCAACGAAATCACTTCAAAGGACTGGGGAGAGCGTAAAGATTTACGCGATATTTTCTGTATTACGATTGACCCTGCCGATGCAAAGGATTTTGATGATGCGATTTCTTTAGAATACGATACCGAAGGCAATTACTTGTTGGGAGTGCATATCGCCGATGTTTCGCATTTTGTGACCCCAGGCAGCGCCATCGATCGCGAAGCTTTACAACGAGGCACTTCGGTTTACTTGGTAGATCGCACAATACCGATGTTACCAGAAAAATTAAGCAATGATCTGTGTTCCTTGAAGCCACATGTGGATCGTTTGGCTTTCAGTGTGATATTTACGATTGATAAAGAATTGAACGTTTTGGGTGAGTGGTTTGGAAAGACCGTTATCAACAGTAAGCGCAGATTTGCTTACGAAGAGGCCCAAGATGTGATCGTTAATCAAGCGGGTGATTATGTTTCTGAATTAACAACATTGAATCGCATCGCCAAGCATTTTGAGGTATTGAGGTTTCAAAAAGGAGCGTTAAAATTTGAGTCGAAGGAGATTCGTTTCCGTTTTGATGCCAACAAAAAACCTATCGAAGCCTATGTAAAAACGAGATTTGATGCACATTTGCTGATTGAAACGTTTATGTTGATGGCCAACCAAGCTGTTGCGAAACATGTCAAAATGCTTAAGAAACCAGAGTTGCCATTTATTTATCGTTCCCACGACTTACCTCCACAGGACAAGTTGTTGGAGTTTGCGAAATTTTGTAAGTTGATGGGATATCCAATAAACATCGACAATGAGCTCCAAATGCGGAAGTCTTTTAACGATTTGATGGAAAGAACCCAAGGCGACCCAAATGGCGAAATACTGCAACAAATGGCCATCAGAACCATGTCGAAGGCTGTTTACACAGCGTATCGCTCAGATCACTTCGGTTTGGCTTTTGAGAATTACACCCACTTCACCTCTCCTATTCGTCGATATCCAGATTTATTGGTGCACCGATTATTGCAGCAATATTTGAGCAACCCTGCACCGGTTATGAGTGAGTCTCAAATTGAATTGATTGCCAAGCACAGCAGCAACATGGAGCAGAAAGCGGCGGAGGCCGAAAGAGCGAGCACAAAGTATACACTGGCTTTGATGATGGAGCAGCACATTGGTAAAACGATGGATGCTACCATTACTGGGATTACGGAATGGGGCATTTATGCGATGGCTACTGAATATCATTGCGAAGGATTAATTCGTATGTCTGATATCAAAACCGATCGCTTCACCTATTACGAGGCTGAAAAGAAATTGGTGGGTCAAAGAACACGCCGTAGTTATCATATGGGCGACCCGATTACGGTTTCTGTGAAAAAAACTGACGCACAAAAAAGAATAATTGACTTTTATTTGTTGGATTAATATGAGTATTGCAACGCACCTAGAAAACTATTTAGATTATTTGCGAAAGAATCCCTTTCAGGGCAGTCCAAATAATTTGTACGACCCCATGAATTACATCATGAATTTGGGTGGCAAAAGAGTTAGGCCAGTGCTTTGTTTGATTGGCGCGGAGAGTTGTGGTGGCTATACGGTGGATGCGATGCCGGTGGCCCATGCAATTGAGATTTTTCACAATTTCAGTTTGGTACACGACGATATTATGGACCGGGCGGATCAGCGTCGCGGATTGGCTACCGTACACAAGAAGTGGAATGAGCCCACAGCGATTTTGGCCGGAGATAATTTATTGGTAAAAGCCTATGAATCCATATTGGCCTATGGCGGACCCAATAAAGATGCAATCTTGACATTGTTTTCTAGAACAGCTACTGAGGTGTGTGAAGGTCAGCAAGACGATATGGATTTTGCCGAGCGAAACGAAGTGAGCGAGGCGGATTATCTGCATATGATCCAAAATAAAACGGCTGTATTGTTGGGTTGTAGTTTGGCCGCAGGCGCACTTACCGCCGATGCCAGTAAGGATATGGTTGAGAAATTATACCAATTCGCAATTGCTGTTGGGATGAGTTTTCAGTTGATGGACGACTATTTGGATGCCTTTGGAACATCAAACAAGGTGGGCAAAGTAATTGGCGGGGATATCATGGAAGGCAAAAAGACTTGGCTTTACATCAAATCATTGGAACATGATGCCACAACTACCAATCAGTGGTTTGGTGAATTGGAAGGTCAAAATCGAGCAGATGCTGTGATTGAAGGTTGGAAAACGTGGGGGCTTGATATTAAAATTTTGGATAAAAGTGCTGAATATGGCAAAGCAGCCAAGGCTATTATCCAAGAATTGGCAGACATAGGTGTGGAGACGCAGGGACTACAAAACCTTCTTGACTATTTGCAAGACCGAACACACTAACAGTTAGTGTATTACCGTTACCGTACCAACCTTTTCGTACGTTTTTTTATCCCACCCCTTGAAAATAAGGTACCACGCATAAACCCCATCTGGGATTTCATTGGATTGATACTGGCAATCCCATTGATTCTTTTTGTAGGTGCTTTCCCAAATCTTCTGCCCGTAACGATTGTAGACTTTCATCTCATATTCCTTAACAAACAACGGGAAAGTGCCCCAGACATCGTTTAAACCATCCTTATTACGCGTAATCCCACTGGGCACCCAAACTTCTGGTGGTTGAATCAAATAGATCCAATTGCTTTCGCTGTAAGATTGTTCTGCAGCCATCAACTGGTTTCGATGCGCTGTCACACGATATAAGTATCCGCCATAATCGTAGTCCAACTTATCATCATGATAGCTTTGAACTAGTATAGAAGGGGCAATTACAGAAAAAGCGTGATCATCGTCTTTCCGCTCCAATGTCCAATCTCTCACGCCATCAGCCCATCCTTGATAATCCATCCAATTTAAGTCGAAATAGTAATCAGGCGCTTCCTTCGACGTGCCACCCAACACCACATTACATCCTTCATTACTTCCAGAGCTTACATGACCACATTGATCTGAAACCATTATCTGGTAACAGTAGGACCGATCATCGACATTAAAAGACGAATCGCGATAAAACGTATCCGTAGTAATAGCAAAAGGCACGTTGGTAAATTTCCCACCTCTTGGAATCCGATAGAGTTCATACTCCTTAAAATCAGGTTCTTTACTCGTGCCCCAACGAATCTCTGAATATCGGTCATTTACGATGGTCGTAGTATACAAAGGAACACCAGCGATGGGCGTATTCAATTCCGTAACGGTACAGAAAATGTTTTTCGCAAACACTTGGACGTCGCAAATATTCACACCAATGAGTTCATAGCAATAATTATTCTGCCTTGGATTCACCACATTCCCATCCACATAAACTCCAGCTGCACCGCTTCGGATCGTATCAAGGATTTTGATTGACCCATCAGGATTGGTTCTACGAAGTAGGAAATATTTAAAGAATGAACCTGGTGTTGCGATGGTATTCCAGGAGATCGACATTTTAGATGTTTGTCGGTCAAAACTCACACAAATGGCATCAGGTGGAATTACCTTAGGTGGTTCTGTAACTAGCAATTTGATTCTAGCATAGGTAGTATCGGCCTTTGGGCAACCACGATCCATTACCATAACAAGTATTTCAACGGTATCCTTTGAGAAACTGCTACAAATGGTTTTCCAATCTAACTTTAAGGTTGCTGAACCAATGCCTGGGATTAATGTCAGCTTTGCCGTATCCGTGCCCATCATTCCACCCTTCTTCAACAATTTGGCTCTCAGATACATTGTATCAAAAGGATCAGGGTCGATTCCTTTTATTTGAAAATTGATTGACTGGGTAGCGATGACTTGAACGAAAGTATCTTTCAGCCGAGGTTTTAAATTGAGGTTCTCAAAGTCGATTTTAAACAGCGCATTGTTACAATTATTGCTATTCATTGTCCGACTGTAAGCCGTTGGCGTGGTTGGAAACAATCCATTTCTTCTGCAGCCCGCACAAACGGATTGGTAGATAATTCCTTTTGAATCAAACCGAGAGGTCCCGCCATCTACGTGTTCTTCGGCTGTTTTTCCTGGAGTGCTCACACCGCCAAAGTAGGTGGCATAGGCCAATGAGTAAAAGTTCTTAGAGAATACGGCGAGATAGAAATCACTGCCATCGGTATTTTTCTGTGCGGCATCCACCGTAGTTAACAATCCAGTTGTACGTCCTTTATTTCGATGTTGTTTTGGAGTTCCCGTATTTACATCATACAAAGCAGAATTGGTACTCCCACCCCATCCAGAAACAAAAATCCTTTCACATCGATCAACCAAAAAAGCACTTGGGCTAATGTTGGGATAGATTGTATTGCCTGTATTGTAACCGAAGGTGGTTTGCATATCAACGGAAGAAAGATCCACGGAATAGCAAGAAATATACTGACCGCCGCCTGGTTGATAGAATTTGGCGTTCACATTGGGCATATTGGCTTCGGTCTGTCCGTAAATATAAGGTTTGCCGGTGAGTCCAGTTTGCACGAAATGGGCTTGCTCATACAGCGATGTGCCATGGTAGCGTCCTTGAATAACATCACCCGTATATTTATCCAATCGCATCAATATCGCATCGGCCATCCCCCCTTGATAATCGTTTATCCATTTGGAACCAATTATAGTTTTCAAATTACTACTGGAACTGCCACCGCTTACATACACATCATTTGCTTTACCCAAAGCAATACCATAAAGTGCATCGTACCCAACGCCACCAAACTGTTGCGACCATTTTAGAATGGTAAGGGAATTATTCAAGCAAAAAACAACCGCATCGGACTTACCACCATAGACCCCGTTGCCGGTCCTCGGGAAATTCATACTATATGTGATCCCGGAAACATAAATATTTTTTTGATCGGTGATAATCTCACCGCGAAACTCATCGGCATAATTATAAATCAGGGGAAAGTCATCAACACTTACGCCAGCTTCCGATCTATCAGCGCCAACAGCATCCAAGCCACTGCCTCCAAAAAAAGTAGAAGCCATAATAGATGTTCCTGAAGGGTTAAACTTGGTGACAAAGAAATCGTACCCGCCATTGTGCGAATTATCATACTGACCCTTGTTGCCCATAGGAAAATCTGTGCTTCGGGTTGAGCCCATCACGTATAAGTTATCCAACGAATCCGTCACCATGGAATGCGGTTGCTCATTGTTGGAACCACCTAGATAAGTACAAAATAGCAATTTGTCGCCCGTTGAATTGAACTTCAAAATAGCGGCATCTCTAGAACCACCATAGCCCAAATCTTCTGACACGCCATCGCCAAAGGTTGTTTGTGCAGCGCCTGGGGTTATGGGCAGTCCGATATCAAAAACGGTACCTCCCGCGTAGCCATTGCCTTGAATATCGTAAGTGCCTGTGCAACCAAAGTTATCCGCTCTGGAGCCCGTATAGGTGCTAAAAACCAATTTTGGATCTATCACCAAATCATCGGCATTTTTTAAATCTAAGTTCTTGATATCAAACTGAAATGAGCCATCTTGAAGTTGGATATAATTGGCTCTGAGTGTTGAATTGCCCGATTGCCCCTCATCTTTAGCACCATTACTTCCATTGTAGTATACGGCGGGGATTTCTTCTGTCCAGTCAACGATATTGGTTTTAATTCTACAATACTTGTTCGATGCGCTTAATTCCAAACTGTTTTCACCTCGATATTTCCAGCGAATCACGTTAGGATTTACATTGGAATGAACGATCCAATTGTATTTTATCGTATTTTGAAAAGATTTAACTTCTAAGTCAACGCCAGGCCAAACATTTGAAATGATGATGCTACTGTATTTATGCAATTCGATAAAACTGCCTTTGGCATTGTGATAATTGTAATACTCTGTGGATGCTGTTCCTAATCCTTTGGCTGCTGAAAAACCGGTGGGTTGTACAAAATCCATGAACACCGCTTGCGTTGGAATCTTTAGTGTTTGAGTTGTGCGATCATGCAGTTTCTCAAATGCACCGGTATCGATTAAGTTCCAAACGAATCCGGTTTGTGTAATCCACAAATCTCCGATGTTGAGATGGGCCTTAGACAAAACGCTGTTAGACCACTGGCCTTTGTTAATAATAAAAATAGGTTCTCCTGATGATGCGTGGATTGGATTGCCCACATTGGCTAACAACGAGGATGTTAGGACTAAGAAAAATAAAAACACTTGCGCGCGCAGAGCAATAATGGTCTGTTCCAATTTAAAAAAAATCGTGCGGGCGCAGTTTCTTATCATCATTCCTTGCAGGGAAATGTCTACTTGTTATACAAAAATCGGTGATTTTATTTATGATTCTTACCTTTTGGCAAGGAATTGACAATAAGTTGATTGGTTTGGTTGCTTTGGGCTGTTGTACATTTGCACTGAATGACACAATCTAAGCTACGCATAGTTTTCTTTGGGACCCCAGATTTTGCTGCATTTTCTTTGGAAAAGATAGTAAAAAGCGGGTTCCATGTGGTTGGCGTGGTTACGGCAATGGATAAACCAGCCGGTAGAGGTCAGAAAATTGCAGAAAGCGCCGTAAAGCGCAAAGCGAATGAACTCGGATTAAATATATTACAACCTGCCAATTTGAAATCAGACGATTTCATGAGGGAATTGGAATCCTTGAATCCAAACTTAGGCGTAGTTATCGCCTTTAGAATGCTTCCAGAAAAGGTATGGTCGTTCCCCACCCTAGGAACAATTAACTTACACGGCTCATTACTTCCTCAATACAGGGGAGCTGCGCCCATTCATCATGCGATAATTAATGGTGAAACAACTACGGGGCTAACCACATTCTTTTTAAAACACGAGATCGATACGGGTGATATTATTGCAAAAGCAGAACTTAGCATTGGCGAAAACGAAACCCTCGGTGAATTGCACGACAGGATGATGATTGAGGGTGCAGACTTGATTGCGCACACGCTGGACTTGATTTCTGATGGCAATTATCAAACCACTCCTCAGGATTTCAGCGAGGAACTTAAATCGGCGCCCAAGTTGAACCGAGACTTCGCCGAATTACACTTGCAACTGTCACTAAATGATTTTCACAATAAAGTGAGGGGTCTAAATCCCTTTCCCGGCGCTTGGATTAAGAGTGAATGGGGCGACATGAAAATACTCGGCGGTGAAAAAATGGAACTCTCCATACCCAATTCACGCAATTGTATCGTCATCGAATCACGTCAACTCGTTATTTGTCTTTACGATGGCTGCTACAAAGTCAACCAAATGCAATTGCCGGGCAAGCCAAAAATGACGTCCGTCGAATTTATTAATGGTTTGAAATAATTTATTTTTTTGCGTTTTTTACAATTAAAATTTGCAATTGCGAATTTTATTGCATTGATTTACGACCGAAACACATCTGAAACGCCTATACGTAGAAAAATACTCAACCAATTCTTGCTTTATTTAAACCAATTTAAACCTGCAAGGGAGGAGTATTATGACTACATCATTGATAACTGACGGCGTGCTGATTAAACGTTACATTGACGGTAACAACGCAGCATTTGAAACATTACTGAAACGCCATAGATCTCGAATACTTTCGAGTATTTATTTGCTTGTGGGCGATCGTTACGTTGCTGAAGACATCTTTCAGGAGACTTTCATCAAGGTGATTCATAGCATACAGAAGGGCAAATACAATCACGAAGATAAATTCCTGCCATGGGTACTTCGTATCGCTCGAAACATGAGCATCGACACAATACGTGCGAGAAAAAGAATGCCCGTAGTTGTAGATACTGAAGGACGTGATATTTTTGATAGTTTGGGTATTACCGTTGAAAGCCAGGAAGAGTATAGAGTGGCCAAGGACGATGTTGATATTTTGCGTCAGTGGATTTGGGAACTCCCTGAAGACCAACGTGAAGTGTTGATTTTACGTCAATATGCCGACCTCAGTTTCAAAGAAATCGCGGCACTTACAGAAACCAATATCAACACTTGTATCGGCAGAATGCACTACGCAATATTGAACTTGCGAAAAAAGATGCAAAAAAGTGTTGCCAAAGTAAAATAATCTGATTTTCGGTCCGTTATATGTTTGTCGTTTTAGCGAAGCATATGACAAGACCATTATCACACTCAGACCTACTTCTTTATTATTATGGTGAAGCCGATGCTGAAATTTCGGCTTTCATACAAGACAATATCTCTGAGCACCCTGAATGGTCGATGTATTTTCAAGAGATTTACCAGGCGATGAGCGATATGGATACGTTAATGATTTCGCCAAATTCAACTACCCTATCCATTATTTTGGAGGAGAGTGATTCAAAATTATTTCACTCAATCGGATAATACATTTCTTGTACTTGTGTGGTAAATTTGTACCATGCAATCAATTCCCAAATTAGATTTATCTCATTTTACCGAAGGTTCTGCCGAACAAAAAAGTCAATTCGTTGCAGAGTTGGGCAATGCCTTTGAACAAATCGGATTTGTTGCTATACGCAATCATAGTATTCCATCAGACACATTAAAGCTACTTTATCAAGAAGTGGCAAATTTTTTCGATTTACCTGAAACCGCTAAGTTGAAATACGACGATTCGGAAGGTGGAGGTCAACGAGGTTATACTGGCTTTGGAAAAGAACACGCAAAGAATCGAAATACAGGGGATTTAAAGGAGTTTTGGCATTTTGGTCAATACGAAACGCTGGAAGATCACTCCTATCCTGCCAACAAACAAGTTGCTGAACTATCGAATTTCAATAGGGCTGGTGAAGATGTTTTTCGTGCGCTCGAGAACACCGGTGTTCAAATGTTAAGGGCGATTGCGTTGCATTTAAAGTTGGATGAATTCTATTTTGATGATCGCGTTACAAAAGGCAACAGTATTTTAAGAGCTATCCACTATCCACCCATTACTGAGGATCCAAAAGATGCAATTAGAGCGGGCGAACATGAGGATATTAACTTGATCACCCTATTGGTTGGGGCTAGTGCAGATGGTTTGGAGGTATTAAACAAACATAATCAATGGATTGGGGTGACGGAAGTTGAGGATCATATTGTAGTCAATGTGGGCGATATGTTGCAGCGATTAACCAACGATCAGTTAAAAAGCACTACCCATCGGGTTGTCAATCCGCCCCAAAGTCAGTGGGTAAAACCCCGATATAGCATTCCATTCTTCTTACATCCACGTCCAAATGTTCCATTAAATACGTTGCCACAGTGTATTACCGGAGAAAATCCAAAGAAATACAGTGATTGCACCGCGATGGAGTTTCTTTTGGAACGATTAAGGGAAATTGGTTTGATCAAATAAGTCAAAAAATCGCGATGCGCGAAGATCTGATCGATTAAACGAAGAGATTTTTTAGCTCTTGTGCATCCTCGGGTTTCATTTTGCCCGCCAGAATCAATCTAACTTGACGTCGGCGTAAAGCACCCTCAAATTTTAACACCTCTTCCTCGGTTTGCGGAGTTAGTTCTGGAACAGTTACCGGTTTGTTTCTGCCGTCTAAGGCCACAAACGTATAATAGGCTTCATTGGATCTAACCCGACCGCCAGAAGGCAAATTCTCAGCAAACACTTCAATAAACACTTCCATGCTTGAATTAAAAGCCCTGGACACATAGGCTTTCAGCGTAACAACATCACCCAGTCTAATGCTTTCCTTAAATGAAACACTGTCAACTGCGGCTGTAACCACAATATTGTGACTGTGTTTTTGAGCGGCTATAGCCGCACAAATATCCATCCAATGTAGCAACCTACCTCCCATTAAATTCCCCAAAGTATTGGTATCGTTAGGCAATACAATCTCATTCATCAAAGTGAATGAATCAACCGGATGTTTTGGAGTGAGGTTTTTCATGGTGGTACAAAAATAAAAAAGGGGAAGTGACCTTCCCCTTTTTTTGATATTTATTTTTTAAATAATTTAGGCTTGACCTTGAACAGAAACGAAGCTTCTGCCTTCTCTGCTCTTACGGAATACTACAATTCCATCAGACAATGCGAACAAAGTATGATCTTTACCGATCCCTACGTTCACATCTGGGTGGTGTTTAGTACCACGCTGACGAACAATAATATTACCTGCTCTCACAACCTGACCACCATAGATTTTTACACCCAAGCGCTTACTGTGTGATTCTCTTCCGTTTTTCGTGCTACCCGCACCTTTTTTGTGTGCCATGACGTTCTTCTATATTAGGCTTTAATGCTTTCGATTTTTAACAATGTCAAATAGTGACGAAATCCGTTCATTTTTTGGTATCCTTTTCTTCTTTTCTTCTTGAATACCAATACTTTGTCACCTTTTCCGTGCTCTTTAACTGTGGCAGTAACAGTAGCGCCATCAACCGTGGGGGCACCCACCTTGATTTTATCGCCACCGACCATTAATACTCTATCAAACTCAATAGTTGAGCCTGCTTCTGCTTGTAGACGATTGACAACAAGATGCTTGTTCTCTTCTACCCTGTATTGCCTTCCGGCTATTTCAACAATGGCGTACATAATCCGTGAATTGGGCTGCAAAGATAAGTAAATCCAACAAATACTTCAACTATTTCTGCAAATTTTCTTAATTACTTTTATGAAAAGCACAACATTGTCCAATCCGTTATATTTTTTAGACACCCTCAAAAACGGTGTGTATCCTACCGAATGATTCATTGAATTTTGTAATTACATGAAAAGTGTCATTCTAATTGGACTTACAACGCTTGCAAGTGCGTCTATTATTGCCCAACCAGGAAATCGTGGGATCGACAATTCGTCGCGTCAGGTAACCACCAAATTCGAGCCTAAACTAATCCCATCCTCAAAGTTGGTATTAGATCCTATCGTTCCCCGCTCAGAAAACCCCAAGATTAATGTCAAGTTCGAAACACCAGAATTCGCATGGAATACACGAAAAATTATTCGTCCGGTACAACCTGAAAAACTGAAAGACAAGAGTTCCGACTCAGTTTACTTATCAAATTACGCAAGAATTGGCGGTGGAAATTATGGACATATCCTTGGAGAACTTTACTTAAGTAGTAAAGCAAACCCAAACTACAGTTACAACTTTAGTGGTTTGCATTTAAATGCCAACCCAGCCAACTCCATACGTGAGTTTTCTACCAATAAATTTCAATTGCAAGGAGCCAAGTACTTCCAAAATTCCGGCTTGGAAACCAAGATCTTTTATAACATTGACAAAATCAATTTCTTCGCCAAGGATTCGGCCTATGAAAAGCCAAGTATTACAAGTACTGGCAAAATCAGCAATCATTTTGGTTTGGGTGTGGATTACGACCTAATAGCGAGCGGAAAAAGACCCTCAATTCATACTGGCATTGCGGCCCAAGCATTCAACACCGGATCGTTTAGTCAAAGGGAATTGGACTTTAGTGGCTACTTAAACCTTTCTCATCGAGTGAAAAATGTTGTTTGGGGTGCTGATTTGAGTACCACGTATTTAGATATGCAACAAAAAGCAGACACCAACAAAGTCAATGGATTAAGTCAAAACAAACAGTTGTTCATCGATGCGTTGCCTTACATAAAATTCAACCATCAGCCCACCCAGTTGGATGTTAAATTTGGAGTGCTCTTAACAAATTGGACACAGACCATTGATACGCAAAATGCATTAAGCAAGGTTTTTGTCAACCCATACCTAGAAATCGAAAAGACATTAACGGGCTTAAATTTGAAAATCTATGGCGGAATTGATGGTGGCTTAAAGAAGAATAGTTTCCGACGAATGAATTCTTACATGCCATTTACCGGTGATTCTGTTTCCATTAAAAATACTTACGAGCAATTCAACGGATACTTAGGCATCAAAGGAAAAATCACTGAAAACGCGGAGTTCGCTTTGGATTTTGGTGGCAATTCATCTTCAGACATGGCCTTGGTTGTTTCAAGAGCCGATTCAATGATGGTTTCGGGCAATAAAAAGTCAATGATAGATAGTTTGGGTTCGTTACAATTTATCTATGCCGATGTCAACAGCGTGTACTTTAGAAGCATGGTCAAGTATAAAATTGGCGAACAATTGAAATTGTCAGCCAACGCAAAAGTGATTAGCTACAATGTAGATAGGAATGATTACGCTTGGCATCTACCCTCCCTTACCTATGGAATAGCAGGTCAGTATTATTTGGGTAAATCAATTGAAATTCAGTGTGGCCTAGACGGTGTTAGCAAACGCAGAAATCAATTGGTTGTTGATGGTAAGCCTCAAACCAAGGAAATGCCCGGATATATGGATATTCACGCACGAATCGACTATAGACTTTCGGGTAAAGGTAGAATTTGGATTCAAGGTAGTAACCTCTTGAATAATGAATATCAGCAGTGGTATGGTTATAAAAACTTTGGTTTAACCTTGATGGGCGGACTTTCCCTGTCGTTGTTTTGAGAAAGATTTAAAAAATAGCCGTAATATTGTATTATGAATCCCGCAGTAATAATGGCCATCACCCGTGTTTTATACAAACACGAATGTGCTGTTATTCCAGGTTTCGGGGCGTTTATACTTCGCAAAAACTATGGCATGGCCAATCCTTTTTCTGGTCAGCTCAAGCCTAGTGTTCATACCCTTTTCTTTAATTCAAACATCCAAGAGGACGATGGATTTGTTTCCAATGAACTTCGGGAGATCAGTGGTTTACAGTTCAGACAATCATCAAATCTATTGGTGACAGAATTTAATGCCCTTACTAATAACTGCACTTCTACTCACGCCATTTCTGTAGGTGACTTAGGAAAATTTCATAGAAATGCCATTGGTGATTTATTTTTCCTTGCCAGCCCAACGTTGAATTTGAGTAAGGAAACGTATGGTTTGCCTATCATCGATTGGCAATGGAAGGACATTCCGGTGTATCGCTCTGAAAGCAATCAACCCAGAACTGTGGAGATCACGCCTTTGGAAAGTATTGAAGCACCGACAGTTGATCTCGTTGAATCTTCTGTGGACCCGCATCATAGTGAATTTACTGAATCGCAGAGAAAAACACCCCTTTTATGGAGAATAGCGGCATCGTTTGCAATCATCAGCATTGGCGCTGGGGTATTGTTGAGTATCGCTCAAATATGGTCGGTTAGCACTGGCAATGACATGGCGACTTTGCTTCCGCAAGACAGTCAAAAAATCAAAATTAACGCCCCTATTAAATCGAATAGTGATAAGTTTATCATTGTAGATGAAACTGAAGGGCAAGATAAATCATCAAACTCAAACGTTATTTCTCATCAATTGAAACACTCTTTGGGAATGGATGGCATTGCGGAATTCAAAAAAGTTAATGTAGAGGTAAAAGGCAAATTTGTGGTTGTTGGCGGCGCGTACCTCACCCCTTCGTTGGGTGAAAGGGAATGCTTGCTGTGGCAACGACTTGGCATTGATGCATGTTTAGTGAAAGGGAAGAGATCGAGTTTGTATAAAGTGGTTTTGGGCAGATTTGAATCTGATAAATTGGCGAGTGATTACGCCGAAACGATTAAAATTTTACCTACTGGCACATTATCCGTATCCGATATCGCGTTAGACTGGAATAACTGATGGCACATTATCAAATTGAGGAAAATCTTAGGACCACTAACGGCCAACGCGCTGTATCTTGGGCTATAGCTATGGTTGCATCTGCAATTATCTTGTTGATGCTTTATTTTGTGCATATTTCAATTCCCAATCCCCCATTTGAAAATAAGAAAGGTGATTTGATATTGGACTTCGGAATGGTGGAAGACCCTAGTTTTGGTCGTCCTACCGACGGTGGCCCATCTCCAACTCCTCCAAAATTGGGCGGCGACCCCTCTGAAGGACCTAAATCCAATCAACCTCAAAGCGGTGGCGCGGGACCTGTAGTAACGAGTGAAGCGAATCCAGAAACAACGAGTTTACCTCCTATCGATCCACCAAGTTCAGATCGACCTGCATCGGACAACCCTAAAATTAAGGTCGATATGACCAAAATCGGAAAACGCGGCGGTAAGGGTGGCGAAGGTGATCCGAATGGTTGGAAAAACGGCAGCGGTAGCACTGGCTCAGGAAAAGGAGGCACAAATGGCGGAGTTACCGGTAATTATGGTGATCGAGTAACTGGAAATAAGGGTGGTAAGAATTTTACCAATACATTCAAAAAATATGCGATGACTTCCAATTACGACAACCCAAGAACTGATGCATTTGGTATAATTATCGCCAGGGTTCGAATTGACTGTACTGGAAAATATAGCGTAGTTGAATGGAACGTGAAAGGAACTTCATGGAACGGTGACAACAACGATATGATGCGAATATTCCGTGATTTTTTGAATGATTCTAAATTCGACAAGAACGGTGAAGGCTGCGGTGAAAGTGCATTGGTGACATTAAACGTAACGAAATCTTTTTAATGCCGAGGTTTACCTCGTATAGTGAAACCCTAGACTACATGTTTAGTCAATTACCCATGTTTCATAACATTGGGAAAGCCGCTTACAAGGCTGATTTAAACAATACGATTGCATTGCTTGAGGCCATCGGCAATCCTCACCGAGATCAAAAATGGATTCATGTCGCTGGGACCAATGGCAAAGGCTCCGTTTCTAGCCTATTGGCAGCCACGCTAACGCAGCACGGATACAAAACCGGGCTCTACACCTCTCCTCACCTATTAGACTTCACAGAGCGCATTCGCATCGATGGAAAATGCATCGAAGAGAAAACGGTAATTGATTTCATGAATGAGATCCATGAAACGCTGGATAGAATCAAACCCTCATTTTTTGAAATCACTGTTGCTTTGGCTTTTTATTATTTTAGAGCGGAGAAAATCGATATTGGGGTGATTGAAGTGGGACTCGGCGGGAGGTTGGATAGCACCAATGTTATCAAGCCTATCCTATCTGTCATTACCAATATTGGCTGGGATCACATGGACCTCTTGGGCAATAGCATTGAAAAAATCGCATCAGAGAAGGCGGGGATCATTAAACGTGGAATTCCTTTGGCTCTAGGCCCAATGCGAGATGAAGCGATGGATGTGATGAAGGCCGTTGCATCGGAAAATGGTGCTAGAATTTATCATGATTTGGCGGTGGATGTTGGCTTCGTCCGACATTTAGCCTTAAAGGGTAGTTATCAGCTTGAGAATATTCAGACATTTGCTTGCGCTATCGAGGCATTAAAGGACTTGTGGTTTCCATTGAAGCGTAGTTTGATTCTTGAAGCCTTAGAAAATGTTGTAGCTCTCTCCGGATTACGAGGTCGTTGGGAAATCATTTCTAACAATCCTTGGACCGTAACCGATACAGCCCACAATTCTGATGGCGTACTAAGTACAATGTCGCAATTGAGTGAAAAATATATAAAGGCGGTGGATGATTGGAAAAACAATCTGATTGCCAATCACTATTCCGCCGATGATATACTGGCACAACCACCGAGGATTAGAATGGTTTGGGGTATGGTTTCTGATAAAGACCGACAAAAAATCTTGGCGTTACTTCCAAAGGATGCGATTTATTACTACTGTAAGCCTAGCGTAATTAGGGGCTTGGCATCTGATGAACTGTCAAAAGAAGGCAATGAAATAGGATTAGAAGGTCGGCCTTTTGGCGATGTCAAATCGGCTTATATAAAAGCACTAGACGATGCGCGACCTCAGGATTTGATTTATGTTGGGGGCAGCACATTTGTGGTTGCTGATTTGCTTTTGCACTTGCAATAGATAAATTGATTATGAATTGAAACAAAAAGAGGGAGCCGTTGGCTCCCTCTTTTTGTTTGTAAGAAACGAAGTGTTTGTTACAGGAAATTATTCATATGGCTTATCGCACACCATTCATCATCTTTAAGAGCTTACCACTCAAAAAGAACAATACGATTGATGCGGCTCCCGCCATAAATACGAACAACATGAAGAAATCATAAAGCGTTACGATTTTGAAATCATGATGAATAAAAAATGGTTTTTTAGGCTTCAAATTCCATGTCTGCAATCTCTCCTGCTTAGTCGCGGTCTTTACACCATTGACGTTGGTAACGACGTCTACCGAATCGTGAGTGATAAGCGTAGTATCGTTTAACAAAATACCACGATCAAAGTATTTATTATTCGATTTGATTACTTTCAAATGGAAAACCGAGATATTCTTCATAACAGCGGCCTGTTTGTGCATTGGACAAGTCCCACTGCTCATGCATGAGTCTGTGCATACGTGTTTAGAGTTATCAGCAGCGGCAACAGTATTCATGGTCAAAGCAACCATAGAATCCGTTTCAGCATCTGCAGCCTTAACCGTTTTTACCGTCGCTGTAGCCAAAGAATAAGTTCCTTTAGGATCAGCTTTCCATACATTGGTATCAAGCATGTTGCTGTTGAAGCTTGCCATCACAGAGGCATCTGCTTTGGCAGAATAACGCTTTTCCATTTTCACTTCTTCTGGATATAAAGCACTTAAAGTTCCTGCAAATTTGTTGGCAGCCGCAGTTGAAAGGAACCATACGCCCATCAACAAAGAAGCCAATTTCACGGGAGCCAATTTGTTCACCATAGAAAGTCCGATAGGCGACAAACACAGCTCACCAAAGGTGTGAATTGTATACAACGACACCAACCAAACCATGCTCAATTTTGTGCTAGGATCGATGCCTTTAACACCGAATGCGATTACTAGGTAACCCATAGCCAAAAGGAACAATCCCATGGCCTGTTTAAAGGGCGATGCAGGTTCCATGTTTCTCTTGCCCATCCAACCCCATAACCAAACAAACAATGGCGCAAAGATTACGATTGCTACCGCGTTGATACTCTGGAAATACGATGTTGGAATTGTGGTACCAAAGACTTCACGATTGGTTTGCTCTTCAGCGAAGTAGGTTAAAGATGCACCCGCTTGCTCAAACGCAGCCCAGAAAAATATAACAAAAAAAGCGGCAATATAAATCACCCAGATGCGCTGACGTTCAACAGTGCTCAGGGTTGGGTCGGTAATGATATAACCTGGTGCAGCAATGGTTAATGAGAAAATAAATGATCCAATCCAATCCATCTCGGCTTGAAAATGAAACAGATAGAGCAACCCACCAAAAACAGCAGCCCAAATACCCATAGCGGTATAATTCACAGGCGCAGCAGCTTCGGTTTCTGATTTCACCTCACGGGCAGAGTTTGGTTTATCACCAATTTGCTCACCGGTTGGTGTTACGAGGTATTTATTTTTCAAAGTGATGAAAAGGATCAAACTGACAATCATACCTACACATGCAGCCATGAATCCCCAACGGAAATCAGCAGCATTGCCTGTATCGCCCAAATAACCACACAACAAAGGCGCGATGAAAGCGCCCAAGTTGATACCCATATAGAATATCGTAAAGGCTGAATCTACACGCTTATCTCCTGCTTGATATAACTGACCAACCATCGTAGAAATATTGGGTTTGAAGAATCCGTTACCGATGATCAAAAAGCCTAAACCCGTAAACATTAACGGCGCGGCAATTTCAATTTCTTGATAAAAAGTACCTGCAAAGAACATGAACAACTGTCCAATGGCCATTAATACTCCACCAATGACAATTGACTTGCGATTTCCCCAATAACGATCGGCCATATAACCACCCAAAAGAGGGGTTAAATAAACCAACCCGGTATAACTACCATAAATTTGAGATGCGTAGGCTTTGTCGAAAAGCATCGCTTTCGCCATAAACAATACAAACAAGGCGCGCATGCCATAATAGCTAAAACGCTCCCACATTTCGGTCACGAACAAAACGTACAATCCCTTGGGATGTGATTTGTCGGAATACATTTGGTCTTCTGTTACACTCATGATAGATTTCTTATTAATCTATCGGCCAAAATAGAAAGAAAAATTGAATCTCCATACGATTGTGGGTTTTTCATCCATGAAAAGTGAGTTTATGTGGGCAAATCGGCGGTGATTTATGAGTTTGGTATTAATTTGCAGGCTGAAACGATGCTTACGGCCAAAGAAATAGCGACTCAGATTGGTGGAATATTAAATCTTCATGAATCTTCGGTAACAATTACCAATGCTGCCAAATTGGAAGAAGGCAATGCAAATTCATTGGGTTTTTTATCAAACCCCAAATATGAGCAAGCCCTTTATGAAACAAACTGTGGCGCGGTAATCGTCCCTAAGGATTTCAAACCGCAGCATCCGATTAGTGCGGTATTAATACACCACGACAATCCCTATTTTGCGTTTTGTACCATTTTGGGTAAACATTTCGACCCGAACAAACATTCTACAGGCATTGAATCGACCCATATTCACCAAACGGCCATTGTTGGGAACGATGTGCATATTGGCTCCACCGCATATATCGAAGAAAACGTATCCATTGGAAATAACACGGTGATCTATCCTGGTGCTTACATCGGCAGAAATGTTCAAGTTGGCTACAATTGTATCATCTACCCCAACGTTGTTGTATACGCTGATTGTATCGTTGGAAACCATTGTATCATTCAGGCAGGCAGTGTGATTGGTGGCGATGGTTTTGGCTTTGCGCCAGTGAATGGCAAATATGTCAAAATTCCTCAAGTGGGCAATGTAGTCCTGGAAGATTGGGTTGAAATTGGAAGCAATTGCAGTATTGATAGAGCAACGATGGGAAGCACGGTTATTAAGACTGGGACCAAACTAGACAATCTAGTTCAGATCGCTCATAATGTTGAAGTCGGTGAGCATACAGTTATTGCGGCCCAAACAGGAATTTCAGGCAGTACCAAAATTGGTGGCTATTCTCAGTTTGGCGGTCAAGTGGGTGTTGCAGGACATTTAACCATCGCACCAAATACGTCGGTTGGCGGACAAGCGGGTATTACTGGAAATGTAACCGAAGAAAATCAAAAGCTAACGGGAACCCCAGCAACGGACGTGAGAACTTTTTTAAAGAGCGTTGCTAACAATCGGAAGCTAGGTACCCTGATGCAAGAATTAGAATCACTAAAACGAGAATTAGAATCATTTAAAAAACCATAGTCAATCCACGATGAATCAATTAAATCCAAAACAAACAACATTAAAATCCACCATCACCATTTCGGGTGTTGGTTTACATACCGGAGCCAACGTAACTTTAACACTAAACCCTGCGGCGGAAAATCACGGTTATAAATTCAGAAGAGTCGATTTAGAAGGCTCACCAATTATTGAAGCAGATTGCGATTTGGTGACCGATACGAGTCGTGGCACAACATTAACCAAGGGAAACGCGTCAGTTTCTACCGTAGAGCACGTATTAGCCGCTTTGGTAGGGATGGAAGTTGATAACGTACTCATCGACATCGATGGCCCTGAGATGCCAATCATGGATGGCAGCAGTCGTCCGTTCGTTGATTTCATCGAAGCCAATGAAATTGTAGAATTGGATGCGGAAAGAGAATATTTTGAAATTCCTTACAACATCAATTTTACCGATGAAGAAAATAAAGTAGAAATCATCGCGATGCCAGTGAACGACTATCGTTTAACGGTAATGGTAGATTACAATTCTCCCGTTTTAGGCAGTCAACATGCGGCAATTACCAGTATGAGCGAATTCAAGAAAGAAATTTCACCTTGTCGGACTTTTTGCTTCCTGCACGAGTTAGAATATTTACTTCAAAACAATCTGATTAAGGGTGGGGACCTTAATAACGCAATCGTTGTAGTTGATAGAGAAATTAAACAGGATGAATTGGATAGATTGGCTTCTGTATTTAATAAAAATACGGTTGAGGTAACTCAGAATGGGATCTTGAACAATTTGGATTTGCGTTTTCAAAATGAGCCGGCACGACACAAACTGCTTGATATGATTGGCGATTTGGCTTTGGTTGGAATGCCAATTAAAGGACAAATCATGGCGGCCAGACCAGGACATGCCAGTAATGTGGCTTTTGCTAAGAAAATAAAACAAGTTATGAAAAAGGAATTGCGCAGAAAACAAGATGGGGCGCCGTATTACAACCCCAATGAAAAACCGTTGTACGCAACCAAGGACATCATCAAAATGTTACCTCATGCCCACCCTTTTTTGTTGGTTGATAAGATTATTTCGAAAACAGAAAATACCATTGTGGGTATTAAGAACATCACTTTTGATCAACCTTTCTTTGCTGGACACTTTCCCGGAGACCCTATCATGCCGGGGGTTTTACAGCTTGAAGCGATGGCTCAATGTGGTGGTATTTTGATATTGAGTACGGTGGAGGATCCAGAAAACTATGGGACATATTTCTTGAAAATCGACAATACGAAATTCAAGGATAAAGTTGTTCCAGGGGATACATTAATTATGAAACTTGAGTTGATTGAACCTGTACGTCGTGGATTATGTATGATGCGGGGACGTGCTTGGGTAGGAGAAAAATTGGTTTGTGAATCAGAAATGATGGCTCAAATCGTAAAAATCGTTTAATTCGTAAAACTAAGACTTCAAAAATGATTCAGCCACTGGCCTACGTACATCCCTCAGCAAAAATATCAGATCACGTAATTATTGATCCATTTGTCACCATTCACGCCGATGTAGAAATTGGTGAAGGTACCCACGTTATGTCGGGTGCAACCATTTTTAAAGGAACTCGTATTGGAAAAAATTGTCGGATTTTCCCAGGTGCATCCATCGGTGCGATTCCCCAAGATTTAAAATTTGATGGCGAAGAAACACTAACTGTCATTGGAAACAATACCACAATCCGCGAATACGTAACAATCAACAAGGGAACCAAGGCTTCCGGCGTTACAAAAGTGGGTAACAACGTTTTGTTGATGGCTTATGTCCACTTAGCTCATGATGTTGTAATCGAGGATTGCTGTATTTTGGCGAACAGTGTACAAGTTGCAGGTCACGTAACGGTTGGTGAATGGGCGATTCTTGGTGGCGCTGCATTGGTGCATCAATTTGTCAAAATAGGACGTCACGCCATGATTAGCGGAGGCTCTTTGGTAAGAAAGGATGTCCCCCCCTATACAAAAGCAGCACGTGAACCATTGAGTTACGAAGGAGTTAATAGCGTAGGACTTAGAAGAAGAGAATTCTCAACCGAGAAGATTGCCGAAATACAGGATATCTATAGAACCTTGTTTGTTAAAGGGTATAATACTGCCAAATCTCTTAAGATTATTGAAACCGAATTCTCTCCCACCACCGAAAGAGATGAGATTCTACAATTCATCAAAGAATCTGATCGTGGTATCATGAAAGGATACATCGCTAAATAACGATGAAAATAGTTTTTCAAGATTGTGGCAAAAACTACCATCGAACATGGTTGTTTAGACATTTGAATCTTGAGCTCAATTTGGGTAACGGTAATCAGCCATTACGATTGGCTGTTTTGGGAGGAAACGGCAGTGGGAAATCAACCCTCACCTTGATGATTTCAGGTCAGACCAACCCAACAGAGGGAAGCATCGATTGGATAGATAGCCATGGCAAACTAATTCCTTCTGATTCATGGTATAAGCACATCGCACTTGCATCACCGGCCCTTGAATTACCTGAGGAATTCACCTTACAAGAATGGTTTAATTTTCACCACAGTGTTAAAGGGTTTGCTTCGGCTGTCACCTTAGATCATTTGATCTCCATTTGTGGATTCTCGAGTAATACAAAATCCAAAGCGCTCCTCACCTTTTCTAGCGGAATGAAACAACGCGTAAAATTGTGTATGGCATTGATGGGGACTGAATCCTTGGTGATTCTAGATGAACCACTAACTAACTTAGATGTCAGCGGCAATCAGTTGTACGATAACTTATTGAATACCTACCTGGGAAACCGTGCACTCATTGTCGCTTCAAATCGCGAGGATGAGCATAAAAAGTACTGTAATCAGATTTTGGATGTGAGCCAAATTAGTGCTGAACAATCAGTTTAATCGACGAGTTCTGTCCTTCCAAGTTAGTGATTTTCACAAAATACACCCCATTACTTAAGTCTTGTATCGGAATTCCAACGCCTTGTTCTCCAGAACCTAGGTGGGTTTTGTATTGCAATTGAGATTGTAAATTAAACAATTCAATTTTCCAATCAGACGTTGCTGCACCTTTTGAGCGACTGAGTACAACGATATTGGTTCCGGGATTCGGATACAAATTGGCAGCAATTGATTCAACGGACTTGACGTTTGAAGAGGGTTTTTTAGAATTCAAAGAATTTGCCCACATTAAACCACCTCTACCCAATCCAAATACCATCTCTTGTAATGAATCACCCGTTAACTCGGCAAATGCTGGGACAACGCGCGAACCCATTTTAGGCATCGTAGAATCCGACACGGTATATTGGAAAAACCAGCTACTATCCTCAAGTAATGAATCTGTATACGGATGTCCATCAATTTGATAAAGTCTAGTGTAACCATAGGCAGTACCAACTATAAACTCCTGCTTACCATCGCGATTTAAGTCGGTCACTCTCGGCACTGCATAACCAAATGCTTTCCAATCGCCTGGGGTTACATCATCTCTCCATTCATTGCCACGTGCTCCCCATGCATTGCGCGTTTTGAGCGAATAATTATTATAGGTTTTATTTGCCGCTTCAAACAATGAAACGCGACCGTTGTAATAACCAACCAACAAATCCATGTTGCCATCGGCATTGTAATCATAGAGAAAAGGCGCTGCATTTGTCTCTCCCATTTCCATGGAAACCTTCAATAAATCTCGGGTTTTGTATACCCATTTCACTGGCTTGTTGGCGCCTGCAGTATTTTCATATAAGGCAATTCTACCATTAATTAATCCGATAATTAAATCCAAGTCCCCGTCGCTATCGATATCCCCCACACTAGGCACGATGTGTTGATAAGCCAAGTTCGACGAATCGGAGAATTTCATAAAATCTCTATCCTTAATCGAGAAAACAGGATTTTTAGCATTGCCTGTATTCTCAAACAAAGCAATTCGATCTCGTAATCCTTTTGTGATTTCATAATCACCATTGTTGGCTACCAGCAAATCTTGGTCACCATCTGCATCAATATCAACAAAAACTGGGGCGGTGCGAGCACCTAAGTCCAATGTTTTATCTGCAAATAAGGTAGATTTCTCATACTGAAAATTGGGCTTATTGCTTTGGCCTAAATTTTTATAATACCACACTTGATTGGTTTCTTTGACATCGGTAAAGTTGTTTGGGGCAATCACTAGGTCTTGAACGCCATCTCCACTAATATCTACCAAATAACCCGCTGGGAACATGATTTGGTTGGCTGCGACGGTATTTCTGGGAAAAATGGTATCATAGGCAACCATCGTATCGTAATAAGATTTGGCCTGTGCTTTACCATTCTTCAAGTAGGTAAATCTTGGAAAACCGATATTTGAAATCATCAATTCCTTATCTCCATCGGCATCAGCATCGTACATCAAACAAGTTGCGCCGCCTGTATGTCGTGGCTTGAGTTTGTCTTTGTAAGGACATTCACCCAACATAATAGAATTATCGAACCCCTCATTAAAATACCCAAAGCAAACATCCATAATTTGAAACTCAAAGGTGTCTTTGGGCCATTTTTTATCAGCGCGTACATCTTTGAACAAACGGTAGGTATAATTGCCTTGATCGTAAGATAAAATGTCCAAATCCCCATCCCCATCGATGTCGGAAATTTCCGGCATATCAAACTTCGAAAAACTCAACGGGTTGTAAAGAATAGGCTGAGTAGAATCATATTGATTTCGGTAATACCAAGGGCCAATGCCATTGAACTTCAACTTATTAGAACCTGCCGTTGTTTGGTTGATATAAATGAGCATATTACTACTCTCCGACAAGGTGAAAATATCCCATTTCCCGTCGCTGTTGATATCTGCAGTTTTATAATAGTACAATCCTTTGGGAAGCGATGCCTCATATTCCGGAGCGTATTGAAAAACATCATTCTCAAGTCTCAAAAATGGCATAACCTTAGAATCATACCGATCAAAAACGATGATATCCAATAATTTATCTCCGTTTAGATCCATGTGTTGGAATTGCGGCGAATTAAAACCACCCCAAAACGGACTTTCTATTTGATTGGCCCCATCCATCAACTTGAAACCATTTTGATTGCTTCTGTAATTCAGTTGAGCATGAACGGCAGTCAATGAAAAATAGAGAATAACGAAAAGTAATAATTTACGCATAGGTTATGTTTCGTGAATATAACTCAGACAATCAATACATTCAATTTGTGGCATGGGATTCTTGCAATAAATGCAAAAATACAATCAGTTGCTCTGAAAAATTGGCCATCCTATTTTTTGGGGATTTATTGTTTGCATCGCACAATCGATTTGAATTAGGTTTGAATTATGGAATGGTCGGACTTCATCAATAAAATATACCCCGCGTTTATTGAATCAAATTACCAGCTAAGCACAGATTCTAGGTCGCTAAAACCGGGCGATGTATTTTTATGTCTAAAGGGCGATCGATTTGATGGCAACCAATTCGCAGTGCAGGCCATAGAACAAGGAGCTCGCATTGTAATCGTTGATAGTGACGCGTTAAAAAGCGATTCCCGGTTTGTTTATGTTGAAAACAGCCTCACCGCTTTGCAAGAATTGGCTAAACACCATTTCGCCCAAATGCCTTGCAAAAAGATTATTGTGGGTGGCAGCAATGGCAAAACGACCACGAAAGAGGTCAGCAGAACCGTGTTAAGTGCAGCCGGAATTACCTTGGCAACCCCAGGCAATTGGAACAACCACATCGGCGTTCCCCTCACATTGCTTAGCGTGACTCCTGCTCACGAATATGCAATTATCGAACTAGGCACCAACCACCCCGGTGAGATGAAAGTGCTATGTGATTTGATTTCACCAGACGCTGGCATCATTACCAACATCGGAAAAGAACATTTAGAAGGTTTCGGAGATATCGAAACAGTTGCCAAAGAAGAAAGTGAAGTGTACCTCAGATTAATGTCGAACCATGGCTTGGCGATTGTCAACATCGACGATGATTGGCTAAACTCGATGAAGAAGCGACTAAACAATCAATTGACAATTAGCACATTAAACAAAGAGGCGGATTTCTTTGCTCAGATTCACGAAGAGATGCCGTTGTTAACCTTCGATTTGTATCATCAGCAGGTTCTCGTTGGTTCTTTCTCTTCTTCTTTAAGCGGACGTTACAATGCCTATAACCTTCTGTTCGGCACAGCGCTTGGCGTATCTTATGGCTTAAATGCTGCTGAATCCATGTCGTTGGCATGTCAATATGTTCCCAGCAACAACCGCAGCGAATGGCGCACAATAAACGGCATTCAGATCTTCCTTGATGCGTATAATGCAAATCCTAGCTCAATGAGCTTTGCCATCCAATCATTTGCGACCTTGAAGGGCAACAAGCAACTTTTCTTGGGGGATATGTTAGAACTGGGCGATCACAGCGAATCCGAACACATCGCATTGCTTGAACTTTGTAATACATTGGGAATACAAGAAAACACTTTCTTGGTTGGTGCGGAATTCTGCGAAGCCTGCCCAAATCACCCTTATCGCTTTAAAACGATAGACGCTTTATTGGCTTGGCTTGATACGCACCCAATTGAATGTGACTTCGCCTTTATCAAAGGAAGTCGCGGAATAAAGATGGAGCGTTTACTTGAGCATTTTCAATCCAAATAAAAAAGGAGGAAATTTCTTTCCTCCTCTGTATGAAATTCTATTGGATTAACTTAGAATCCGTAGGTGTTGTATAACGATATAGCACCTGTAGCCAACATATTTAACAAGGCCAAAGGAATCATTGACTTCCAACCCAATCGCATCAACTGATCGTATCTAAAACGTGGCAATGTCCAACGGATCCACATAAATAAGAATACGAAGAAGAAGATTTTACCAAACATCACCGCAACTTGTGTCAATCCTAACCATGTTGGATCTGTAATCAAATGCATACCTGGGAAGTTGTATCCTCCAAAGTAAACACAGGCCATAACGGCACTAGAAATAAACATATTGATGTATTCAGCAAATAAGTAGAAACCCAATTTCATAGAAGAATATTCTACGTGGTAACCACCAATCAATTCTGTTTCACATTCGGCCAAATCAAACGGCGCACGGTTACATTCTGCCAAGGCGCATGTCAAAAACAATAAGAAACCTAGCGGCTGATACCAAACATTCCAGTTCAAACCTTGCTGCTGCTCAACCATCTCTTTCAAACTCAACGTTCCGCTCATCATTACAACCGCGATCAAAGCCAAGCCCATACTAAGTTCGTAACTAATCATCTGCGCACTCGCACGAATTGCACCATACAATGAATATTTATTGTTCGATGCCCATCCGCCAATCATGATACCATAAACACCAATACTTACGATGCCCATGATATACAAAATACCAATGTTGACATCGGCAACCTGCAATTGAACGGTTCTTCCGAAAATGGGCAAGGATGTACCCCATGGAATTACCGCACTTGTAATGGTAGCGACGATCATTGCAATGCCAGGACCCAAAATAAAGAGCCATTTCTCGGCATTTTTTGGGATGATTTCCTCCTTAAACAACAATTTACCTCCATCGGCAAATGGCTGAAATATACCAAAAGGACCTACCCTGTTTGGACCCAAACGATCCTGAAAGAAAGCGGCGATTTTTCTCTCGCCAAAGGTAAAATACAAGGCCATAACCAACGTGATCATTAATATCACGACGATAAGTATGAGTTTCTCTAAAAATAATGCACTGTCCATAACTGTATTAAGCTTTGTTTAATAAAGGAGTGTGCGCCGGCGCGTCTACCTCGTAATGGTTGGCAGAAATCACTGAATTACGATCAATATGTCGTGGACCTTCAATTGTCCAATCGGATTTGTCTTTCTTTTCGAAACGACATTCATTGCAAATAAACTCTTTCACTTCACCGTATTGGTCTTTGCGGGCAGTAACACGAGCCACTTCATCGCCAATCATCCAAACAACGGCTTTACCTGAACAGCATTTGCAATCTCTATGCGCATCCATCGGCTTGGTATACCAAACACGAGAACGGAATCTAAACGTTTTATCTGTTAACGCACCCACTGGACAGACATCGATGACGTTTCCAATGAATTCATTCTTTAAATTCTTTTCGATAAAAGTCCCGATTTCAGCAGCATCACCACGATTTAGGATACCGTGTTCCCGTTGATCGGTCAATTGGTTTGCAGTATAAACACAACGGTAACACAAAATACAACGCGTCATGTGCAACTTGATATATTCACCAATATCTACCTTATCAAAGGTTCTTCTTTCAAATTCGTAACGGGTATTGCTTTTGCCATGTTCGTAGGCCAAATTCTGTAGGTCACATTCACCCGCCTGGTCGCAAATTGGGCAATCCAATGGGTGATTGATCAAAAGCATTTCAACTACGCCAGCGCGTGCATCCATCACCTTTTCGCTGCTCTTGTTCTTCACTTCCATACCATCCATGATTGGCGTTGAGCAACTAGCCACCAATTTGGGCATGGGGCGAGGGTCTTTTTCAGAGCCTTTGCTTACCTCAACTAGACAGGTGCGACATTTACCGCCGCTACCTTCTAAACTGCTATAGTAGCACATGGCTGGGGGAACGAGATCACCGCCAATCAAACGTGCTGCATTGAGGATGGTGGTCCCTGGATCAACCTCCACTTCTACACCATCGATGGTTACTTTGAATTTTGGGTTAGTTTCTGACATAATTATGCGTTAACTGGCTCAAATTTTTTCTCGGTTACTAAACCGTAATTTTTTGTTGTACAAAGTTTGGATTCATTCACGTGCCACTCAAATTCCTCTCTGAAATGTCGAATCGCAGCAGCAACGGGCCAAGCAGCAGCATCGCCCAAAGGGCAAATGGTATTGCCTTCAATTTTCCTCTGAATATCCCAAAGCAAATCGATGTCTTCCATTTTGCCATGTCCATATTCTAGTCGATGCAAAACTTTCTCCATCCAGCCGGTTCCTTCTCTACAAGGGCTGCACTGTCCGCAACTTTCATGGTGATAAAAGCGCGTAAAATTCCACGTATTGCGAACAATACATTGGTCTTCATCATAAACGATAAAACCGCCCGATCCCAACATACTTCCGGTAGCAAATCCGCCATCAGACAAACTCTCGTACGACATTAATCGATCTTCACCTGCGGCGGTTTTACACACCAAATAGTGAGGTAAAATGGGTACAGAAGAACCACCTGGCACACAGGCTTTCAACTTTTTACCGTTTTTCATTCCACCGCAATAGGTATCGGAGTAAATAAACTCTTCCACTGTAATACCCATATTGATTTCGTATACACCTGGATTATTGATATTTCCGGCAGCACTGATCAATTTAGTACCTGTACTTCTTCCAATGCCAAACTGAGCATACGCATCGCCCCCTTCATTCACGATGGGAACAACCGCGGCAATGGTTTCAACATTATTAACTACTGTAGGCCTGCCCCATAAACCTTTTACGGCTGGGAACGGTGGCTTAATCCGAGGATTGCCCCTGTTACCTTCTAAACTTTCAATTAATGCAGTTTCTTCACCACAGATATAGGCACCCGCACCTGTAGAAACAGCTAGTTCCAAATCAAATCCGCTTCCTTTGATATTTTTGCCCAACCATCCGTTTGCATAGGCTTCGGCGATAGCTTTTTCCAATATCTGTAGTATATACATGTATTCACCACGGATATAAATGTAGGATTGATTGCAACCCAAAGCGTAAGACGACAAGATCATTCCTTCAATCAAAAGGTGAGGAATTTTCTCCATCAAATAGCGATCCTTAAAAGTTCCAGGCTCGCTCTCATCGGCGTTACACAAAAAATGACGAGGAACGCCTTCTGGCTTTGCAATAAAACTCCACTTCATCCCTGTTGGGAATCCTGCACCGCCACGACCTCTGAGTCCGGATTTTTTTACTTCTTCAACAATATCATCGGGCGACATGGATTTTAGGGCTTTTTCAACCGCCTTGTATCCACCTTGTTTACGATATACATCATGGGTGTGAATCCCTTCAACCCCGATATGCTCTAATAATAGTTTGCGATCCATAATTATAGGCCCAAATAATTGGCTTTAGGGTTATTGCGATACTGTTCGATTAATTCGTCTACCTTGGCTTCCGTTAAATGCTCATGAAACTTCTCCCCGGCCTGCAACATCGGTGCATAGCCGCATGCGCCAAGACATTCCACAGTTTTTAGGGTAAACAAGCCATCTGATGTGGTTTCACCGTCTTTGATGCCCAGTTTATTCTCTATATACGATACGATTTTCTCTGCGCCTTCAATCATACATGGACCTGTTCTACAAACTTCCAATTTCACCTTTCCAACCGGAACGGTATCGTACATCGAATAAAAGGTAGCCACTTCATACACCTCGATTGGTAAAATATGCAGCAACCTAGCTACATAATCCATCACGGGTTCAGACAAATGACCAAAATGGGCTTGTGCGATATGCAAAACGCTCAACAAAGCACTTTTCTGCATCCCTACCGGGAATTTCGCGATTTGTCGCCCCACTTCTTGCAACAAATCTTCTGGTAATTGAATATTCTCTTGACTCACAACGATACAATTAAGCGTCTAACTCCCCAGCGATTACGTTCATGCTACTCATCGTCAAAATGGCATCGCTGAGTACTGAATCCACAATCATTTCTGGATAAGCTTGATAATAGATAAAACAAGGTCTACGAAAATGCAGACGATATGGGGTACGACCGCCATCACTCACCAAATAGTAACCCAACTCACCGTTGGCACCTTCTACTGAATAATACACTTCACCGGCAGGGATGGTAGTTTCACCCATCACAATTTTAAAGTGATAAATGAGAGATTCCATACTGCGATATACTTCTTCTTTTGGAGGCAAATAGAATTCCGGTACGTTTGCATGGAAATCACCCGATGGCATTTTATCCAGGGCCTGACGAATGATGCTCAAGCTCTGACGAATCTCTTCCTGTCGGACCACGAAACGATCATAGGTATCACCATCTTTTCCAACAGGGATACTAAAATCAAAATCTTGGTAACTTGAATATGGATTCATCACACGCACGTCATAGTCCAAACCTGCAGCCCTCAAATTGGGACCTGAGAAACTGTATTCAACAGCTCTTTCCGCGGTGATAGGTCCGGCGCCAATGACACGATCCATAAAAATACGGTTACGTGTAAGGAGTCGATCAAACTCATCAAAGTTGACAGGGAACTCTTTCAAAAAGGCATTCAATTTGGCATGAAAAATATCGTTAAAATCACGCTCAAAGCCCCCTATTCTACCCAAATTGGTTGTTAAACGGGCTCCACAAATTTCTTCATACAATTCATAGATTTTCTCACGCTCTTGGAACATGTAAGTAAATCCTGTTAAGGCACCTGTATCCACTCCAATCACCGAATTACAAACCAAGTGATCCGCGATACGAGCCAATTCCATGACAATCACACGCATGTAATCCACTCTCTTTGGCACTTCAATTCCGGCCAATTTCTCCACTGTCATATGCCAACCAATGTTATTGATAGGGGATGAACAGTAGTTCAAGCGATCGGTAATGGTTGCGATTTGATTGTAGGGTCTGCGCTCAGCCAATTTTTCAAAGGCCCTGTGAATATAGCCTATGGTAGGTTCAGCACTCAAAATCCGCTCACCATCTACTTTCAATATGTTTTGAAATACACCATGGGTTGCAGGGTGCGTTGGTCCTAGGTTTAGGGTTGCTATATCGCCATCAATGGTCTCCGTGGAGATCATTTGACCGGTACTTTTAATGATTAATTCGCTCATCGTCCGAAGAATGTATCGTTTTTATCGGTTCTGGTTTCATCTTCCAAAGCGTACTGTTTACGCAAGGGATGATAATCCATATCGTCCATATTCAAAATTCTACGCAAGTCAGGGTGACCTACGAAGTTTACGCCATAAAAGTCAAACGTTTCTCTTTCCATCCAATTGGCCCCAACAAAATGAACGGTGAGGGTTGGAATATTGATATCAGACTCAGCCAAGGCCACTTTCAATCGAACACGTTGATTTTCGATGAGATTATGCAAGTGATAAATCACTTCGAATTCTGCACCCACCTTTTCGGGATAATGCGCAGCACAAATATCAGTGAGGTAAATAAAACCCTGCTTGTTCTTCAATACATCAACCAAATCAATCAATTGATCCGCTTTGATATTGACATTCAGCATATCGTATTGATCTGCTGAACAAACCGCTGAGTTATTCGTGTTCTCATAAATGAAAGCCATTAAGATCTCGTTATTCATGATTGTCCTTATTTGGCTTGTTCAATGTTATAACTCTCCAGCATTTTGGCATATTCATCGGTATCTCTTCTGCGAAGACTTTCGTTTTTAGCCAATTCCTGAATTTTCATCAATCCTTCAATAATCTGCTCTGGGCGCGGAGGACATCCGGGAACGTAAACATCTACCGGAATTACTTTGTCGATCCCTTGCAATACGCTATAAGTATCAAAAATTCCACCGGAGCACGCACATGCCCCAACCGACAATACCCATTTGGGTTCCGCCATTTGATCATACACTTGTTTCAGTACAGGGGCCATCTTTTTTGAGATTGTACCCATTACCATCAACAAATCTGTTTGTCTGGGTGTAAAAGACAACCGTTCAGAACCAAATCTCGCCAAATCATAATTTGCACCCATGGTGGCCATAAATTCGATACCGCAGCACGATGTAGCGAAAGGCAATGGCCAAATAGAATTAGCGCGCGCCAATCCAATAACTTTATCTAAAGAGGTAGCGAAGAAACCTTGTCCTTCTAACCCTTCCGGTGATTCAACAACTTTTACCATACTTTTTTATTTTTCCCATTCAAGGGCACCACGTTTCCAAACATAAATAAAACCCATCAAAAAGAAGCCAACAAAGGCTACGACTGCGCCAAATCCCGACCAGCCCATTTCTTTAAAGTTCACAGCATAGGGATAGAAGAAAATCACCTCTACATCAAAAAGCACAAACAAAATAGCAGATAGAAAGTACTTTACAGAAACGGGAAATCTCGCGTTTCCTTGGTTTTCAATACCACACTCAAAATTGTCTTCTCGTTTGGCAGTTTTACGATTGGGGCCCAACAAATGGGACACGCCCAAAGTAAGTACTACAAATCCCACAGCGACACCAATTTGTATCAGGATGGGTAAGTAATCGTTTGGTGTATTCATCTAGTTGCAAATCTAATAAATCACTTTGAGCCTTGGGTATATTATTGAATTAAAAATGCGATTTTTTGACAACTTTTTTGTCATTTGGGAATTTGGCGGCTCCCTCATATTTTTGTTGACTCAGAATACTATGAAAAAATACATTAGAACTACTTTAGCCATTATAGCCAGTGCCATTTTAGTGGTTGTCAATTCGAGTAACGCGAGCGGACCTGGAGGCGACAGAACGGATGCCCCGGGATCATCTGGAAACTGTTCTGCATGTCATGGCGGAACTACCAATTTAGGTGGTGATATTGTAGTTACCGTTATCGATAAGTCAACTGCTTCCGCAGCCACAGAGTACACTCCAGGCAAAACATACACTATAGGAGTGAAAATGGGTGGGACATCAATAAAAAAAGGATTTCAATTGACTGTGATTAACAGCAGCAATGCTGGAATTGGAACGATGAGTGGAAATTCTACCGGAACTAGCATTTATACCAGTGGTAATCGCAGCATTTGTGGACACAACACGCCAGGACTTGGTATTTGGTATGTTGATTGGACAGCACCAGCCACTGCATCTGGCACGGTTACAATTTATACTTCTGGTGTAATTTCTAATTCCAATGGAAATAACAACGGCGATCAAGTGGTTAAAACTTCGTTGAGTTTCCCATCAGCTGCATCTTCAAATATTAATTCCGTAGCAAATTCTAACAGCTTTTCGGTTTATCCAAACCCTGCCTCACATGAAATTAAGTTCTCTGCTATCGTTAGCAAAGTGACAATCATGTCTCAGAATGGCAAGGTAGTTTTCTCGGGAAACAATGTTGACATCGTAAACATCGAAAATCTTTCAAACGGTTTGTACTTCGTGAATGCCATCGCAGAAAATCAAACGGCTATCTGCAAGCAATTCATCAAACAATAAGTTCGGATTACTTCTTTTTCAATGCATTTAACGCCCGGTGGAATCGCTGGGCGTTTTTGTTGTGCTCATCCAACGTGATCGCAAAATCATGCTGCGGTGTAAGATCAGATTTAGCACAGAAATAAACATATGGATATTGTGCCCCAAACAAACAAGAGTCAATGGCATTCAGGCTAGGAATACACAACGCTCCAATGGGCAAACCACTATATAAATATGTGTTATATGGCGATTCGATTTTAGTATCCCGATTCAATACCCTACCCGCTCTGCCTCTGGCAAAAACCACTGTTGGATCCGCTTGAAGCAGCATGTCAATTTTCAAACGATTCTTATAAGTTGATGCCATTTTCCCATACTCAGGAACGTGGTTGCTCTCCTTGGTTACGATAGAGGCCAATTTCACTACCTCAACGGGTGTCAAGCCCAATTTACTCGCCGCCAACATCCGTTCTTTTGTCCAAAAGTCATGTGCCTCTTTCACCAATCGATCCAACACTTGAATGGGTGTTGCCGTCCTTTTAAACATGTATGAATTGGGAATCGCGATGGCTTGCCAATTATATGAATCCAAACCCTTCTTCTTGAGCCATGTTTGTTCATTCCAGCGCTTTTGATTGGTGGGATCCATGAGTTCTTCACCCAATTCTGTTGGGGACCAATCAAACTGTTTAGACAATTGTTTTTGAAATTGATTGTAATCCCAATGGCTTAGAATTGTCACCATTGTCTGCTCGCGCTGGTATTTCACAAGTAGCTTTATCAAACTCCAAAAACTTGTTTTGGGACGAATAACCAATGTTGAGGTACCGTCTGTACCCAATTTCAATCCCCGCCAACTTGCAATTTTGGCCAAAGATAAAGGGGTCGACAACCCAGTTTTATCCTTCACCATCGCATCAAACTCGGAAAGCGAAATAGGTGTTTCATAAGTCAGTGCAACGTTTTTGTTGTTAGTGGAATACCAATTCGGCAGCAACCACAATTTCAAACCCACTGCAAGTACACCCATAGTCAACAGAGACCAGATCCATTTCTTTCCCATACTTATACAAAATTGCATTTTTTTCGTTGTAATACACACTTTTATCGCAGTAAATCCTCGCGTTCCGTCAGAAAATCCATTAGGTTTGTAATGTGAAAATATTGTTGATCGGCTATGGTAAAATGGGTCAAATCATTGAAAGATTGGCTATTGAACGTGGACATGAAATCGTAGGGAAATACGATACTCAAAATCCCTATTCCACTGATACGCACGTAAAAGCCGATGTGGCCATCGAATTCAGCTCCCCCGAACTAGCTGTAGGTCATATCAATAGCTGCTTTTTGAATCAAATCCCAGTAGTTGTTGGAACCACAGGTTGGTATAAAGAATTGGATCAAATAAAACAAAATTGCGCTCAGTACAACGGCTCTTTGTTTACGGCAACCAATTTCAGCTTAGGCGTAAATCTGTTTTTTGAAATGAGTAAACAGCTCACCAAGATCATGAATGGACACAATTACGATTGCAATATCCGTGAGATACATCATACAGAAAAGAAAGATGCCCCAAGCGGAACCGCAATTACGCTGGCCGAAAATGTAATCAAATCGTCGTCTACCTTAAATCATTGGGAACTGTTCGATAATGGACAAGAAATCAACGGAAATGATTCACAAGTGGCACTTCCAATCTATGCGGAGCGCCTACCCAATGTCCCCGGAACGCATATATTGAGTTTTGAAAGTTCCGTAGACAGCATCAAACTGGAACATGAGGCCAAAAATCGTGAAGGATTTGCCATCGGAGCCATCGTTGCCGCCGAATGGTTGATCGGAAAAACGGGCGTGTTTGGTATGTCCGACTTGCTTAACTTTGAAAACTGATTCTAAATCATGGAGAGCTTTAATTCCAACCTATTCCTCATCCTTTGGGTGATTTGTTTTGTACTTACCCGTGTGGGGCTTTCAAAAATGTTCAAATCGGCCGGTCAAAAGGCAGTGATGGCATGGATTCCCATTCTTAGTTGGTGGTATTGGATCAAAATCGTAGGTCGTCCCAAGTGGTATATGATTGGCATGGTGATACCCGGTGTCAACATCTTATTCAGTTTTAATATTACTCTCGATATTTTGCGGTCCTTTGGCAAAAACGGATACTGGCAACAGTTGATTGGTACCGTCTTTAGTTTTATATACTTCCCTATCCTAGCTTTCAAAGACCTCAAATACTATGGTCCTGCCGGTGATCGGGATTGGAAAGAAGCCAACGTTCCCAAGCACAATGGTTTAAGGGAATGGGGCGATGCGATTTTATTCGCTGCCTATGTGGCTGGTGGAATGCGCGCCATTTATTTCGACCTTTATCAAATCCCTACTCCTTCAATGGAATCGAACTTGATGGTAGGCGATTATTTGGTGGTGAGCAGAGCAAAAATTGGTATGCGAATTCCAATGTCACCCATATCCGTCCCAGTTCTATCTACCAAACAAATAATGGGCGTAAAGGCCTATTCCGACTTGTTAGAATTGCCCTACATGAGGTTGCCGGGTTGGTATACAATCAAAAACAACGATATCATTGTATTCAATTGGCCCGCAGACGACGATGCCAATGCCGATGGTATTTCCGATTACAAACAATCTGAGACGGGAATGGATTTGAATCTTCCTATCGACAAAAAAGACAACTATGTAAAGCGTTGTGTGGGTATCCCTGGCGATCGCGTTTCGATTGTGGGTGGAAACATATACATCAATGGCAAGCCCTTACCGAGAGTGGGTAAACAGCAAAAACGATATCTCGCTTTGATGCGTGAGCCGATCACCGAAGACTTCTTAGCCGATAACAATTTGGGCGATTTCAACTTCCCACCCAATGCGGAACAGATTCAGAAAGCGGCGGAAAAAACCGGCAAATACATCATCCCCTATCATATTTTCACCTGGCCTGAGAATTATGAGCAATTAAAGAACAACCCATCTGTATTGAGCATTTTTCCTGATACCATGGATGTTGGTTACCAAAGGGTATTATTCCCAGGTAATGTGAGGGAGAATGGTCAGCTCATCGACAACCATGCAGACACATCGTTGACAGACTTTTTGAAAGCCAAATGGAACCTGAATAATTATGGCGAAGTGTATCTTCCAAAGCGTGGGGAAATCGTCACCTTAACGACCAAAAATTGGGATTTTTTAAAGTTGGCGATTAACAAATATGAAGGTGCGGGAATTACCATGCAAAATGGCAAATTCTACACGAATGGTGGCTCGGAAGAAATCAAGAATTACACCTTCAAAATGGGATATTACTGGATGATTGGCGATAATCGCTATAACAGTTTGGACTCTAGATATTGGGGCTATGTACCTGAGGACCATATCGTTGGAAAGCCAGTATTCACTTTCTTCAGCATCAAGAAAGTAATGGCGATTGATCCCGAAACCAATCAACCGCTGAGCTACAATGGCAACATGGAATATCGTTCCAAAGGAATTCGTTGGAGCAAGATTTTTAGTTGGATTGAGTAATAGAGAATATCAATTAATTCAAGGATATCGGAGGAATCATCTGATCTGCAGAGTTGTAAAACATCAACCCGTTGATAGTAGGATTTAACCAATCAATTATGGGCATGTCTTCTAGTATGCGGTGAACATCTTCTTCTGAATCCGCTTCAATACTACACCACCATTTATCCAAATTTTCGGATACTGCGTACATGTGAAATACACCGCGTTCGAACATTTCTTCAACAAAAGCTCTTTGCTTGGGAATCAATCGCGCCATGCGCTCATCCATTCGGGAAATTTCGCTTTCTACAATAAATAAAGCCATTTTAAAACGGGCAATTTAATGGAACAACGTCAGAATTCCCAACCCAATTGCCTGCGAAGTTGAGATTTTCACAATATCCATGAGATTTTAAAGCTTGAATCTCATGCGGTAATAACAATCCCAAAGCGATTAGTAAGCCATGAGCCACTTGATATTGAGGACCCATTTTACCGTCGTCCACTTTTATTGCAATACCCCAATTTTTTTCTGGAATCGACAAGCAATAGACACCATCAGCGCCTGTTTTTCCTACGATTCTACCATTGGTAACACGCATCAAATCTGTACAATAACGCTTTGTACCGGCAATCAATTCAGGATATTGGGTTACCGCATAAACGATGCGTTTGCAAGCAGAATCCATCGCTTCATCCTTCCAAGGCATCGGAGCAATCAAATTTTTATAGGCCAAGGCTTGATTGTACAGAGGCATACCAAAAATGGGTGCTGAACATCCATCTACACCTACACTTAAATCATCCTCAATCATTTCATAGAATTGGGCCGTCACTGTTTTAATTGCTTGGTGCAACGGGTGTTGAGGACTTAAATAATCTCCGAGTGAATAATCTTGATGAACGCAGTGAGCCAAAAATCCAGCGTGTTTTCCACTGCAATTGTTGTGCATACATGTTGGCTCTAAATCATTCTGAATCAATCGAATATAGTCGTTTTTACGCGTAGGTTGCTGGGCTCCACATTGTAAGGCATCTTTATTCAATTTCACTCTACCTAATACCACATCCACCACCTCCAAATGCATATCTTCTCCATTGTGTGAAGCGCACATGATGGCCAATTCCTTGGGTCCGAAGCCCAAATCATCAAATCCACCAGAAAGCAAAAAAGGTATATGCTGAAAATATTTGAGTGCTGAACGAGGAAATGAACGCTGTTGAATATCACCAACACTCCACAAAACCTTTCCGTTCTCATCCACCACGCAAAAGGATCCTCTGTGAAAACTCTCTACGATCCCACCCCTGTAATTTTGAACGAGGATGGGATTTGAAGAATTATTAAACTCTGTCATTTTTTACAATCTCTGTTGGCCCAATAAAAACAATACAGCCATTCTCACCGCAACCCCATTTTCTACTTGCTGAAGTATCATACTGTGTTTAGAATCGGCCACATCGCTGCTAATTTCCACCCCCCTGTTAATTGGACCTGGGTGCATGATGCAAATTTCTTTATCCAATCGATTCAATTTGTCTAGAGTTAATCCGTACAAATTTGAATATTCTTTTAATGAAGGGAAATACCGCTGGTCTTGTCGTTCCAACTGAATCCGCAACATATTTGCCACATCACACCAGTTGAGTGCTTCTTCCAAATTGTGCGACACCTTAACTCCAAGATGCGAAATATGCTTTGGAATGAGCGTTGCCGGGCCACAAACCATAACCTCAGCGCCCAACAATTGCAGGCTGTAAATATTACTCAAAGCTACGCGGGAGTGCAAAATATCACCTACGATTACCACTTTTTTCCCAGCTACATCGCCCAATCTTTCGCGGATTGAGAATGCATCTAACAAAGCCTGGGTTGGATGCTCATGTGTTCCATCGCCCGCATTGATAATTTGCGCATCGATGTGCTTTGATAAAAACAGGCATGCTCCGGGGGCGGGATGACGCATAACGACCATATCCACCTTCATACTAAGGATATTATTAACCGTATCGATTAAGGTTTCCCCTTTTTTTACGCTCGATGATGAACTTGAGAAGTTGATGGTATCGGCACCCAATCGCTTTTCGGCCAGTTCAAACGAAACTCGAGTTCTAGTTGAATTTTCAAAAAATAAATTGGCGATGGTTATATCGCGCAAAGCTGGCGTTTTCTTCACCGGACCATTGAGCAACTCTTTAAAATTGTCGGCAGTTTCAAAAATCGTTTGGATATGGGATGCACTTAATCCCTTAATTCCTAGTAGGTGTTTGATGGGTGTGTTCGATGTCATTCCTTACTGCTTAAAAGCCACACTTGAGGATGATCCAACGACCAATCCACTTTAACATGTTCTCCTGTACTTCTAGAATCTACCACTACACCAGTATAATTTGGAGAAATTGGTAATTCACGTTGGAAACGGCGATCAACTAGGACCATCAATTCCACTTGCTTTGGTCTTCCAAAACTCATTAAGGCATCAATCGATGCGCGTACACTTCTACCGGTATATAAGACATCATCCACCAAAATAATATTGAGGTTTTCGGTGGAGAAATTGATATTCGATTTCTTGGGCATAAAGATTTCACCCCGCCCGATATCGTCCCTAAAAAAGGTATGGTCGAGTTCGCCATATTTTAAGTTGGTTTCGGGTTGAAGTTCGGTGATTGCCTCTACCAATCGCTTCGACAATTGAATTCCCCTCGGTTGTAGACCGATGATGGCGGTGTTAGAAAAATCACCATGTAATTCTATCAACTGCAACGCAAACCTTCTAATAATCAGGTTTAATTTGTTTTGGCTGATGAGCAATTTAGGCTGACTCATTGGATAACAAAATTACGGTTTCAAACTCGTCTTTGGTGATTGCGATGACAGATAATCTCGGTTGCTTGATTAATCCGATGTTTGAAAGCCTTGGATCTGATTTTAAAACAGACAACGACACAGGATTTTTGAGGGGATGAACGGGCTTAACGTCAACAACTACCCAAGCAGTTTCGGTGGTTGTAGGGTCTTGGTAATGGGTTTTAACGACTTCCGCCACACCTACTACCTCTTTGCCTTCATTGCTGTGATAGAATAAACACAAATCACCCAATTCCATGCCTTTAAGATTATTCCTGGCCTGATAATTACGCACACCATCCCAAAATGTGTTTCCGTCTTTCATGAACTTATCCCAACTGTATTTGAAGGGCTCCGATTTGATTAACCAAAAGTTCATACAGGCAAAATAATATCAATTTATACAAAGTCCAAACAAATCGGAGTCAGATAGAATCACCAATTTATTGACAATTTGAACGCTGATGAAAATAATGACAAAAAAAGTTGGATAAACTTGACAATATCAATTTTATGTTGTTCATTTACCAAGCACAAAGTTGTCAATTTTTTTAACAATGTATCTCAAAGAAAACCTCAAATTATTACGCAAACGCCGCAAACGGAGTCAGGAAGATGTCGCCAAGAGCCTATTACTCACGCGTTCTGCATATAACAGCTATGAAAACGGCGTTGCCGAGCCTGGCATTCAAATTTTGATTCGCTTGTCGGAGTTTTTCCAAATCAACATAGATAAATTGATTCGCATCGATTTAAACTTGGTTGGTGAAATGCAACTTTCACAATTGGAAAAAGGGTTCGACTTAGATTTATCTGGTACGCGATTGCGTGTTTTGGCCACTACTGTCAATTCAAACAACGAAGAAAATATCGAATTGGTTCCGGTGAAAGCCAAGGCGGGATATGCCACGGGTTATGCAGACCCCGATTATATCAAAACCCTACCCGCTTTTAATCTTCCATTCTTATCGGCAAATCGCAAATACAGAAGTTTCCCCATTTCCGGTGATAGCATGCCACCGGTATCTGATGGTGCTTTCGTTACCGGTGAATACATCCAAGATTGGAATATGGTAAGGAATGGCCACCCTTACATCGTTGTCACTCAAGATGATGGGATCGTATTTAAGGTACTCTATAATCGCGTAGAAGAGGATGGTACCTTTTTGTTATGCAGTACAAATCCTGGATATGCACCTTATACGGTTAAAGTGAGTGAAATATTGGAGGTCTGGAAATTTGTTAACTATATCAATCCAAAATTCGAGGAGCCGAAAGCAACGGAATCAGACGATATCGGACCAGCAATTCGAATGATTCAGCGAGAAATTGGCTTGATTAAAGATAAGGTCAAGAACATCGAAGAAAAGATATAATCGTTTCTTTGATGAATTTAGACATCCATAATGCCTCAGTTTGAATGGATTGTTTTATTTTCGCAAACACTTTAGTCAGCGTAAATGAAATTCAGTAAAAAAGTATACCTCGAGTGGTACAGAAGCATCCTATTGCAACGTCGTTTTGAAGAGAAAGCTGCGCAGTTATATGGACAGCAAAAAATCAAAGGTTTTTGTCATTTATACATAGGTCAGGAAGCCATCACGGCGGGTATGATGTCTGCCATTAAAAAGGGCGACAAAGTAATTACGGCGTATCGTGACCACGGTCATGCTTTGGCAATGGGCGTTCCTGCAAATGCTGTTATGGCTGAATTATTTGGCAAAGAAACTGGATGTACTGGTGGAAAAGGTGGAAGCATGCACATGTTCTCAAAGGAACACAATTTTGTAGGCGGACATGGTATTGTTGGGGCGCAAATCCCAATGGGTGCCGGCTTGGCATTTGCTGAACAATATAATAACACCGGGAATGTCAGTTTGACATTCTTTGGAGATGGTGCAGCCCGTCAGGGCGCCCTTCATGAGGCTTTTAATATGGCTATGTTATGGAAGTTACCCGCAGTATTTATCTGTGAGAACAACCAATATGCGATGGGAACCAGCGTAGAGCGCACAACTAACCTATTGGATATTTACAAAATCGGATTGGGTTTTGATATGCCGAGTTTCCAGGTTGATGGGATGAAATGTGAAACAGTGCATGACGCCATTGCGGATGCCTGTGAGCATGCACGTACTGGAAAAGGTCCCGTTTTCCTTGAAATCAAAACGTATCGCTATCGCGGACACAGTATGAGTGACCCTGCTAGTTATCGTTCTAAAGAAGAAGTAGCGGATTACAAGACCAAAGACCCATTGGAGACTACCAAAGAAACCATCTTAAAGAAGAAGTTTGCTTCTGAGAAAGAATTGGATGCGATGGAAGATGACATCATGACTCTTGTTAATGCGAGTGTTGAATTTGCAGAGAACTCTGATTATCCAGATGCTTCTGAACTGTTTACCGATGTTTATATCGAAAACGATTACCCATATATTACCGACTAAAATTTAAATTTCTTATATTCGCGCCCTCTTTTAACCATTATGAACATCAAAGAAAGCTATCAACTACTACAAGCCAGAATTAAAAACTTCTACGAAGTGAATAAGAAACATGTTCAAATCGTAGGTATTGCAACCTTGGCGATTGTAGGTGGCATGATATATTGGTTCAACTTTTACATGCCTTCTCAAGAAAAAGAAGCTTCAGTGAAATTTGCCAAGATGTACCACTTCTTCAAAACTGACTCATTCGATATCGTATTAAAAGGTGACAAGAAGAGCAAAATCACTTCTGCCGTTGACATCGCCGATGATTATGGTTTCACTAAGAAAGGCAAAGAAGCAGCATTGGTTGCCGGTTTGTCGTACTTGAAGAAAGCTGAATACAAAAAAGGATTAGATTATTTAGATAAATTCAGTGCAAACGACGCATTGTTAGGTCCTTCCATCATAGCAGCAAAAGCAGCTTGTAAAAGTGGCTTAGGCGAATTGGAAAAAGCTGCCAGCTTATATGAGAAAGCCGCTCGTTTGGGCGATAACGAATACACCAGTATTTATTTTCAAAAAGCCGGAGTACATTACGAATTGTCAAAAAACTATAGTGCTGCATTGGCTTGTTACGAAGAACTCGACAACAAGTATGGTACTACTAGAGAAGGACAAGACGCTGAGAAGTACATCTATCGCCTTAAAGGTTTGATGGGTGAATTGAACAAATAAACACGCAGGTGGCAACAGCGATTTCTTCTTCTCCCTCACCTACTTTTTCCTACAACAAGAAACACTACCAAATTGGTGTAGTTACAGCTGTATGGAATCAGCATATTACTTCAGTATTGAGGGATGGTGCAGTTGAAACATTAAATCATCACAAAACTTTTCAGTCTATTTCCATTATTGAAGCCACAGTGCCAGGTGCATTTGAAATCCCGACTGCGGCTCAATGGTTATTCGACAAAGGTTGCGACGCTGTAATTACTTTGGGTTGTGTAATCAAAGGCGATACACCCCATTTTGATTATGTCTGTGAATCTGTTACTCGTGGCGTTGGGGAATTGTCATTAAAGACGAATAAACCTTGTATTTTTGGTATTATCACAACCAATACAGAAGAACAAGCCTTGGAACGTGCCGGTGGCAAACTAGGCAACAAGGGTTCAGAAGCCGCGGAAGCCGCTTTGTGGATGCTATTTACAAAAGAATCTATCGATCAACAATAATTTACCCTATTTCAACACTTATTTATCATGTCAGACGAATTAGAAAAGGCAGCTGAAAGCTACGCGGAGCAATTAACTGTAGCCGAACAAATGATTGAACTCAACACTGAGGAAATTTCATTGGAATTACAGTATTCAACCCTTGGCAAAGAAGAATTACTTGCAGCAGCCGAGGAATTGGTTCACGCAACCGATGTGAAGAAAGCCTACAACCAATTGCAGGCAATTCGCAATGCATTGGACGATCTGCTAGACCAAGAAAGACCCGGTATGATTAGAACATGGGTTGAAGCTGGAAATGATCCTAGGGATTTTGTTGCTCCTTCAGACAATACAAAGCAATCCATTCAGCAAATCATTACCGCTTTCAAGAAAAGACGTGAGGATGAGCGCAAGCGTGCAGAAGAGGAAAAGTTGCATAACCTAAAACAAAAGCAACTGATTCTGGATAAAATCAAAGCGTTGGTAGATTCTGAAGAGAACGATCAAAGTTTGAATGCGCTCCGTGAGTACATGCGACAGTGGAAGGAAGTAAGACAAATTCCAAAGGAATATCAAGACGAATTATATGCGGCTTACAAATTTCAAGTCGACAAGTTTTACAACCAACTTTCAGTTTTCAACGAGTTGAAAGAATTGGACAAGGACAAGAACTTAGAGTTAAAAATCGATTTGATCAAGCGGGCCGAGCAATTGAAAGACGAGCCCAACATCAGAAAGGCTTTATTGCAATTGAATAAATACCACGATGATTGGAAAAATACTGGCCCAGTAAGAGCTGAAATTTCAGAAGATATTTGGAAACGCTTTAAAGCGGCTTCCGACATCGTAATTGATGCTAAGAAAGCCGAACAGGCAACCATCGATGCGGAAAGACAGCAGAACTTAGATAAGAAAATTGTGCTTATCGAACGCGCTGAAACCAGTATCGCTGTTGTACCAACTCAACCCAAAGAATGGGCAAAAATTGGCAAAGAGCTTGATGAGTTGATGGCTGAATGGAAAAAGATTGGCCCCGTCCCTACGGATAAAAACGAAGAGATTTGGACAAAATTCAAAGCCATTCGCAACCAATATTATGGAGAACGAAAGCACTTCTTCAAAGATTTGAATTCTAGTAAGAAAGACAATCTCACCAAAAAAGAAGCCTTGTGCGACAAAGCGGAATCTCTAAAGGACTCCAATGAGTTCATGAAGACTTCGGATGCGCTTGCAAAACTTCAGGATGAATGGAAAACGGTGGGTCCAGTTCCAGAAGATCAAAACGACTTGGTTTGGAAAAGATTCAGAACCGCATTTGATCACTTTTATGCTAGAAAGAATGAATGGTTCAAACAGCGTAAACAAGAAGAAAGCGGCGCAATCGATAAGAAGAAAGAAGTAATTTTAGGTCTTGAAACACTGAAATCGAACGAAACAATCGACCACCAGACCCTTTTCAACGAGCTCAAAGTTTGGCAGAAGCAATGGAATGATGCCGGTTTTATCTCCGGGAAGTCATACCAACAAATGAATAAAACGTATCAGGCCTTGGCCGATGAGATTTTCAATAGATATCGTTCAGCGAGCAACAACCAGCGCAATTCCAATCAAAAGGAGCACTTCAGTAATTTGGCGACAAGTACGGATGGGCAGAAACGCTTGCAATTAGAAGAACGCAAAATCAAAGAGAAGATCACCAAATTCAAGGATGAAATTGCGACGATGGAAAACAACAAGAGTTTCTTTAAGCACAGCAAAAATGCAGGCGCTTTCGTGAAACAGTTTGATGACAATATCGCAAAAGCCACTGAGCAAATTGCAAAAGCCGAACAAGAACTAAAGTTACTGAAAAGTGTAAAATCATGAACCTGAATGGGTTATTTGGTTGGCTTGACTATCTAATTTATTTGGTCCAATCTAGTAACCGTCATGGCGTACACTCCCCATTTGTTTATGATTTTGCCGATAAAGTTCTTTATCGACAACTTGCCAATTCCTATGAACCCGCTGCTGAGTTGTGCAGAAAACGGATGTTACAATCCGATGCTAAAATATTATTGGACAGTGAATTAAAAGAAATTTCATTAAGCGATGTGGCTAACAATCGCATTCCACTAGCCAAATACTATCGACTTCTTTTCCGATGGATTCAATACAAACAGTTAGGCGGCAACATCATCGAAATTGGAAGTTCATTGGGCGTTTTGCCTTTATATCTGCAACGGGGAAATATTCATTACGAACACGATTTGATACAAAGATTTTTCAGCTATGATCGATCAAAAAAAATCAATGAAATTACTCAATTCAATTTGAGAAGTTACGAAAATAACGAACTCGTCATTTCTCATCCTTTTGACGAAATAGCGGATATCACCAAGCATTTCAATCACCACAGCCTTCCAAACTCACCCATCAGCTTGTTGGTTATCAATGAAAAGTTAAGTAATCCTGAGTTTTGGTCGTTGCTAGACTTTGCCTCTACCCGATTGGAACCAAACGGATGTATTGTGATATTTGGCATCAATAACAGCGTTGAGTCTCAGCTTAGATGGAAACAGTTGGAAAACGACGATAATTTCAGGGTAACAATCGATTTGTTTGGAATGGGCCTCGTTTTTGCTAGAAAAGAACAAATAAAAGAAGCATTTTTGTTACGATATTAATGAATACAGAATCAGTTTACACGCACAAGGTAAGGGTTAGATACGCAGAATGCGACAAAATGGGATTTGTTCACCATTCCAACTGGGCCTTATATTTTGAGGAGGCGAGAACCGAGCAAATGAGAGCAAATGGCATCACTTACAAAGATATGGAAGACGATGGGCTCATTATGCCGGTCAAATCGATGAATATCGACTTTAAGAGAGCCGGCAGATACGATGACTTATTGAGTATTGAAATTTGGATTGAAGGTATCCCTGAAATACGCTGTACATTTATGTATAAAACTTATAATCAACACGGTGAATTACTCAACACTGCCTCGATGGTGATGTTTTATGCAAGAAAATCCGATCTTCGTCCTGTTAAAATACCCAGCATCATACTAGAGAAATACGGATTTAATAGTTAATCCAAGAGATGGGATACTACAAATCAATAAAGGACAAGATTCAGCACACCGCGCATGAGGTAGAGGAACACTTGTCTTCAAACGATCAACGACCCAAAGACAGCCAAGGCCACACCCACCCGCTGATGATCTATTTGCAAAACAAGCGATTAGCGGCATTTCAAGGGGAGAGCTTATATAACGTAGGTAAGTATTTTTTCCGGTCTATGTTCATGGAGAACCTCAATACGCGTGCTTCAAGTTTGAGTTTCAATTTCTTCCTAGCACTTTTCCCAGCGATCATCTTCTTGCTTACACTGATTGGATATCTACCATTAAACGGCTTGAAAACTCAGTTCATTCAAGAGCTATCACTAATTTTACCCAAACAAACCTTCAAAGAAATCCAGGGAACGATTCTAGAAATTTTGCATAAACAGAATACAGGTCTGCTTTCTTTTGGATTTTTTACTACCATTTACTTTTCTTCCAATGCCTTCCATTTGTTGATCAATTCTTTCAACCGTCGACTGCCTTTTGGTAAAAAGAAAAACTGGCTTCAGATTCGATTAAAGGCCATATTTATGACATTTTGGATTAGCGTGATTGTGATTGTAACCTTATTGATTCTCACATATGCCTACCAAAGTGTGCATTACATTGTCTCTCACGATTGGCCATTGGCCGGTGTATATGAGTTCTTCATTTTATTGCTAGAGTATTTTGTTTTGGCAGCGCTCATTCTGATAGCCACCTCCAGTATTTACTTTTTTGGTCCATCCAATATTAAGCGATGGAAATTCCTTAGCGCTGGAAGTGTAATGGCCTCGGTACTGTCTGCAATATCCACGGTTTCCTTTGGGTTGTACGTCAACAATTTCAACACCTACAACAAAGTATACGGATCCATCGGGGCAATCATTGCACTAATGATATTGATTTATATCAACGTACTTACAATCATCGTTGGGTTTGAATTGAATGTGAGTATCGAAAAGGCCATTGCGCAGCGTGATAGACATGCGAATGCGCTTAACGGGGGATTGTAATCCTATCCAATAAAAATCTTCTCTACGAAATTTGGGCCTAAACGTTCGTTTATATTCAGTCTCAACTGCTCCCTTTGCATAAACATTTCATTTTTTAAGGGTGCTTGATCAAAACTCACGTATAGCGTCTTTCCGCGCATTTCAATTTTACTGGTGTGTTTTGCTATTAATGGACCAACGATTTCACCCCACAGCTTCACCAACTCTATTTCATCCATTTTCTGGGTGATGCGATATTTATCGTACAACCGCTTAATTACATCGGTTAAGGCCTTTTCCTTTTTCTCGAGTACGTCTTTTCTAGGCAGGTCAATCATGGTGATATGATGTAAAATTACGAAATAAATGGGGTCCTAAATCTTCAATTTGCAGCCAATTTGCTCTTCCTGTAACCGTAAGAAAAATAAACCACTAGCCCGATACCAAACCAACCAAAAAACCAATACCAATTGTTGGCTTCCATGCCTGTGAGTAAATAGGCACAAATCGATAAGCCCAACAAGGGAATCAGGGACCAGCAACGGACAAAACTCATTACAGACAAACCCAATAGGAGTATCCAATACAATCGATGGGCGACAACAAACATTGTACTCCAATCTTTCCACTGAAGCAATTGATCAAAATAACTCGGAAAGTTATATCGCACTAAGACGATTGACGCAATTATTATAATAGAATACAGGTATTTCCCATCAATATATGGCATCACAAAACCCTTGCCTTCACCTTCTTTTCTCGGTGGCAACAGCAACACACCACCACATACCAAAACGAAAGCAAAAATGGTTCCTATGCTAGTAAAATCGAGGACAAAACCTTCGTTGGTAAAAAGGATTGGAACACCTACCATCAATCCCGTTATAATGGTTGCGAACGATGGCGTACTAAATTTTGGATGAATACGAGAAAACGCAGGCGGAAGCAATCCATCCCTACTCATACTTAACCAAATTCTGGGCTGACCCATTTGAAAAACCAACAGGACACTGGCCATCGCTACAACAGCCACAATGGAAACAATGTATTCCAACCAATCGATCCCGCGGGCTCCAAGGACATATGCAAGCGGATCACCCACGCCTAGCGTATTGTATGGAACCATCCCTGTCAATACGAGTGTGATGAAAATGTACAACACCGTGCAAATCAGCAAGGAATAGAACATACCGCGAGGTAAATCTCGTTGGGGATTTTTCGACTCCTCAGCCAACGTACTTACCGCATCAAAGCCGATATATGTAAAGAACAACGCTGAAACACCTTGCATCACTCCTTCAAACCCATTAGGCATAAAGGGGGTATAATTCTTTACGTCGATATAGCCTATACCCACAACAATAACCAATAAAATGGCAACCAGTTTAAGTATGACCATCAAATTGGAGGCGTTTCGAGACTCTTTAATTCCGCGATAAACCAACATCGTAATTAAGACATTGATTAACAGTGCTGGCGCATCAAAAACAAGATGTAAACCCAATACTTGCGGCGCATTGACGAAAGCGTTGAAAGCATCATTATCGGCCTGTGAATAGCTACTTAAATTGGCAGATTTCCAAAGTTCTCCAAATTCGCCGCCGGAAATAGCCCCTTGCATCTTGGACATTACAGTTTGATACATTTCATGGGCTGTTGAATAATCCGTCACCATCCAACGAGGGAGAATCCATCCCAGTTGATCTAGGAGATGAACGACATAGCCAGACCATGAAAAGGCGACATAAATGTTACCGATGGCATATTCCATAATCAATGCCCAACCAATGATCCAAGCAAATAACTCACCAAATGAGGCATATGCATAGGTATAGGCACTGCCAGAAACTGGGATTCTAGAGGCAAATTCGGCATAACACAAAGCGGCAAAAGCGCAAGCCACACCACAAATAATAATCAAATAAACGGAAGCTGGACCGCCTTTCGCACAGGCATCACCAATTGAACTAAAAATTCCCGCACCAATGATCGCTGCAATGCCAAAAAAGGTCAAATCTCTGACCCCTAGCACGCGTTTTAACGATGCATCCCCTTGATTTACAGGGAAATCCGTTTTAACCCGAAATAAATTACGCCAACTCATGTATAATTCTACGATAATACAACCAAAAGTGATAATGATTGGAAAATTATCTAACTTTGTATCCATGCGCATTTTTCAAGCAATTCTGATGAGTATTTTGGTAATCTTCTCTAGTGGAGGTGCCCAAATGGCTTATCATATTTGCGAGCAGGATGGACAGCATTGGATATTTGAAAACTGCGATGAGTCTTCATTACTGAATTCGTCAGACGATGCAAAGGATGATTGCTGCAGCGAGATGGACAAATCTGTTTCTATGGAAAATCCTGTTAAATGTGCTGACAACCAAAATGTTGTCGAAGAACATTGCTGTAAGGATGGGTATTTTTTCTCCTTATCACCCTACCCATCTGTATTTACGAAATTCACTTTAGCCATTCCCCAATTTCAAATCCTACCAACAATCTCAAATCACTCTTCAATTTGTGTTTCCCCTGATTTAAGTCGTACTTCTCAAATCATTCATGAAAAACCGCCATCCAGGCTATCTGAATTGTATTTGTATGACATTAAATGCGTTTGGTTGATTTAGGTCGTTTCGAGTTTTTCGAATTCACTATTATCAATTTATCATTTCAACCAAAACAAACATGAAAACAAAACAAATTTTAAACACCCTTTTTGCCATCATCGGCATTATATCAGTAGCATTTACTTTACCAAGCAGCAAAAACATTGCTCCCAAGCCCATCAAAAAAACGATGATTTCTTTTGAGGTCCAAGGCAATTGTGCGGAATGTAAAGAACGAATCGAAACTGCTTTGGATAAAAATGGCATTTATAAGGCCATTTATAACATCGAAAGTAGTATGGTTACCATCACTTACGACCCAACCAAATTAAAGGAAATTCAATTGCACAACATGATAGCCATGGTGGGTCACGATACCAATAAAGTAAAGGCCAGCAATGTGGTTTATCAAAGCTTGCCGGATTGTTGTAAATATCGTAAAAACGACGACGAATGGGGACCAGGAAAACACTAATTCTGTTTTTTTGCCTTGTTAACGCCATAAACCTTTTCTCCCAAAATACGCCAACATCGAGTAGCGCGTTGGATACGATGCCGAAAAAATCGGATAGTATTGCTACCGTTGAGATTCGCACGGAAAGGGGCTCCTATTTCAATGGAAAAGGCGTTGGATTGCAAGAAATTCTTACAGAATCGGAATTCAAAAAAGCCGCTTGTTGTACCCTATCTGAGAGCTTTGAACTCAGCAATACCGTTGAAGTTAGCAATGCGGATGGTGTTTCTGGAATAAAACAAGTAGAAATGCTTGGACTCAGCGGAAAGTACGTCTTAATGAGCCGGGAAAATATACCAAGTATCAATGGCTTGGCGACATTAAATGGGCTTTCCAACATCCCAGGACCTATAGTTTCAGCAGTTCAATTGGCCAAGGGTGCGGGTTCGGCAACGCTGGGCTATGATGGTTTAACAGGTGGTTTGAATTATCAGTTAAAGGCTGGCATGAAAGATCCGAGGTTGTTTGTCAACTTGTATTCTAACCAACAAGCCCGTAGCGAGATTAACGTGATCAGCAAGTCAGTTATCGCCAACCGTGCAATCAATCATTTGTATTTGCATTCAGGGGGTCAATATGCAACAACCGACATGGGCAACGATAAAATGGCCGATATGCCTCTTTCGCAGAGATATTTCATTGCCGATCATTTTCAGATTCCTGGAAAAAAGGTAGAGATGCAAGGTGGTGCGCTGGCCTATTCGGATATCAAACGTGGTGGCACGCTCAAATCTGGTAGTAAAAGCGAGATCAGTTTGGATAAAAACGATTTTCAGTTTGATTTTCTTGATCAGCACGCTGAGGCATATACAAAGATCGGGGTGTTTTTAAATCAGAGTGGAAGCACGAGCCTAGGGAATATAATCGACGTATCTAGGCATCGAACAACATCCCTACTCAATTCGATGCTGAATCGGAAATATGAAGCCGTAGAAGACCGATTTTATTACAGTGGCGTGTTTCAAAAAGAGAGTCTCACGGACAACCGGATAAATATGGGTATGACACTTTCAGCGAATCATTTGGATGAAAATCTAACTAACGAACGCGGCGATTCCTTTCGATTAAACGGTTGGCAGAATTCGGCTGGGGTGTTTGGTGAATATACGATTGAAGGCAGTAAACTATCAGCGGTGATTGGCATGCGCGCCGATTATCACAACATTTACAAGGCCTATTTCACGCCTCGTTTGCATGCGAAATATCAAATCAACAAAACCAATCGCATAAATATCCAGGGGGGCATGGCCCGAAGAAGTAGTTATTTCATTGCGGAGAACTTGCCCTTGTTGATAAACGGGAGGACCATCATCCTAGATTCCGCATCGCTCATTAATAATCAATGGCTTCCGCAAGAAAGAGCGTGGAATTACGGCGTCAGCTATATGACAAATTTCATGATGTTTGATTACCCTGCAACCTTGGTGATGGATTATTTTGAGACCAAGTTCTTGAGTCAGGTATTGGTAGATAGAGATCAAAATGCAACGGAAGTGTACATAAATTCTGTTCATGGAAAAGAAGCAGGGAAAACGCGTATCGCTCAGGTGGATTTAAACGGTTATTTGCATCGAAGATTAAGCTTTAAGGTAAGTTATCGCTGGATCAACAGTCAGCAATGGTTGAATTACCAATTTCAGCAGCAACCCTTGCAATCTATTCACAGAGCCATTGGCGCCTTACAATATCAAACCAGGAACAAATGGTATATTGATGCGGTAGGTCAATTCAATAGCCGCAAACGACTTCCCTATTACTCTAGTATCAGCCATCCCAAGCACCCAGGGTACAGCCCCAATTATTGGATTGTTAACTTACAAGTCCGAAAGGTAATTTCTCAGCAATTCGAGTTCTACTTTGGTGGTGAAAACTTGGCGAATGTATCTCAGCATCATCCAATTATGAATTGGGAAAAACCTGCTGCAACCGACTTTGACGCGGGTTATGCTTGGGGGCCAACGAATGGAAGAACCGTTTATGCTGGGCTGCGATGGAGCGTTTTTTGATGATTCTTTCGTTCGATACCGATTCGGCCGAGGCGCTTGATCTGATGCCTATTCCGACGAGTCCTTCGGTCGGTTAATAATGTACTGAGCAATTGCATTATAGGTACTTAGCATTTCGGGCTGATTTTCCAACATTGAACGATGATGTTCTATGGTGGCTAGGTCGGCCCGAGAAGCGGGCCCAGTCATTAATTCCCATGGCTTGCCCTGACCAAAATTCTCCGCAGTTTTTATCAATATGGGTAAAACCCAATCCGGATTCAATCCTTGAACATCCAATAAATCCTTTGCAATTCCAGCCATCGCCATCGTGTAATTATTGGCAAAAACACCTGCCAAATGCAAATAAGCCCTTTGCCCAGAATTCAATCTCTCAATCGATATCACACCCATCTCCTTGGCGATTGCTGTCAGCATAGCCTCAACACCCTCGTCAGAACCCTCAATAAAAACAGGGACTCTCTGCCAATCTTCCTCACCCTGACCAACAAAACTCTGAAGCGGGTAAAACACACCTGAATGGGCGTTTTGCAACTCCACTATCGATGTAGCACCAGAACAATGAACCAATGTAACTCCTTCTAAATCGCAGCATTGAAAAATCTTGGCTATTTCGCGGTCAACAACCGATACGAATACCAAATCACCCGGTAAGAAGAAATTCTGCGGCGCTGCTAAAACTTCCTCCGCCGACCACAAAGCACCTTCACCCGAAAGAAGCGACTCCGCAGTTCTTTGATTCGATGCTTCCCTGCCAACAACAACGTTTACCCCGATGGAAGAATGCCTTAAACCCTCATACAGTGCCCTGCCTACTTTGCCTAAGCCCCATATGATGATACGGCGGGTCATGCCATCAGCTTTTTTTGCTTATCAATACGATTCAAAACCGAAATCACAAACCCAATGACCATAATAATTGTTCCAGCCCATACCAAATTGATCCATGGGAAGGCAATCACCTGAATGACAACATAATCCCAAACAGGCGTCTTTTCACCTGTCTGAATCACAAATACAATGTTTTGATGCGCAGGATTTGGATCGATAATCTGCAAATTGATGATGTTCGCCATGATGCCAAAGCGATCGTTTTCCGCAGCTTTCATCTCAAAATCCCCCGTCTGCTCATTAATCATGAACTCAGGACGCAACCAAACAGAATCGCCCAAACGCTTAGCCTTAATCGCCAATACCAACTTCAAACCCGCGGTCTCTTTGGTCCTACGAATACTGTCGATCGTCATCACCACCTTGCCCGTTTGTGTAATGAAAGGCCTGAAAAACCCAATCGTATCGACTCTAAAATTACTGTAGGGCTCCTTACGATCCATACTACTTTCATAGTTCACGTGGCTAAAGATATCCGTATGCAGAAAATGTCGTGTAGACGGTTCAGCCAGCAATCCCATTTTCGGATTGTTCTGGGTTTTAGGCTCCAAAACGAAACTATCAATGGTTTTGCCTTGTTCATTCTTTTTGACAAAAGCTACCTTAAAGTATTTGTCGATGCTATCTACTCCAAGTCCTTTTCTATCATCAAGATAAATTGCTGTGTACTCTTGTAAAACCTGCGGTTTATTCTTGTACAACAACTGATTCTCACGATTGAATTTTATGCCCTTGGTATCCTGATTTCCTTTTTGGTCCACCTCAGGTGCCATATCAATTCCTTCTTTGGTAGACGATAAAATATTCTTATTCACCGAACTCACCAGCACACCCATCATCAAAATTCCGAATCCAATGTGAGATACGTTTCCACCCCATCGCTTCCATTCCGTTTTCTTCTTTTGGATGCCGTAAATCATATTGAACACAACCACACCAACAGTCAATAGTAAAAATAAGATAAACTGATATCCTTCGATAGCGAAGCCAATGGTAAGTAACAATGTCGCCACAAGTGTCAATACTGTATTCACCAGCAACGGTCGTTTGATTGATGCAATGTCGGTTTCACGAAATTTGAACCAATACCCCAACGACATTAACAAGAAAATCGGCATAGCCAACCACAATTGTACTTTGTTGTAATCGGCAGCGGTGGGCACCGCCGTTTTGTATCCAAACAATTTATTGAATACAGGAATGCTAGTGGCTGCAAATACTTGAACTAGCGACAAGATTAAAAACATCGAACCCAAAAACATCCAGAATTCACGAGAATCCATGCGCTCGTCCGACATTTCCATTTTGGTACGCTGATACAAAACATAAATGTAATAGATCAGCCAGCCAAAGAAAAGACAGGTACCTAAACCCTTTAACCACTGATAAAAAGTGGCGACAGACTCAGGTGCTTCGATGGAATAGGCCAAAACCATAGGAATCAGCATGACAGCCAATATCGAAAATAAGGCAATTTTTCGCTGCTTACCCTGCAAGACAACAACCAAGGCCAACGCCAAGAATGCCAATAAGAATAATAATAACTGGCCCGACAATCCTAAATCCGTGAAGGAGTGCACACTCGCCTCCCCTAAGATTCCACTTCGTGTGAGGAACGTTGCGTATAAGACCAACCAGAACGACAATTGAACCAGCAAATGCGATGTGAATAGATGTCGGCCCGTGGCTTTGGTAATAATCAACATATGCGCAGCACTCGCCATAATGAGCCATGGCATCAAAGAAGCATTTTCTACGGGGTCCCATGCCCAATATCCACCAAACGACAAACTCTCATAGGCCCAGAAACCACCCATGATGATTCCCAATCCCAAGATTCCGGCACACACCAAACTCCAAATATGAGCTGGCGCGATCCAACCCCTATCAATGCCTCGCCAAAGCGCGGATAAACTATAAGCAAATGGTACGATGGCTGTCGCAAAACCCAAAAACAATGTCGGCGGGTGAATTACCATCCAATAATTCTGAAGCAAAGCGTTCAATCCATTGCCATCTTTAAATACTTGTAGGTAGTTTTCAACGCCCAACTGACCCAAAATTGGGATATTCAAGAAATCAGGACGTTGTTCACGAAGCAGATCAAACGGAGAACTTCCGATTTTGAAATCACCCCAATGGAAACCCACGAGCATTGACCCCAAAGCGATTTGAGCAAAGGCAATTACCACCATCACTGGACTCTCCCAATCTTTGGCGCTGCGCTGTAAGACTAATCCTATCAATGCATTCCAAAAAAGCCAAAGGAGAAAACTTCCTTCTTGACCTTCCCAGAAACAGGAAATCATATAGTATACCGGCAAGGCATTGCTCGAATGTCGCCAAGCATAGTAAAACTCATATCGATGATAAAAAATGATCGAAAACAACACCACAAAAACACCCACAATCGAAATTGCATGCAACTGAAAACAGCGCTTTGCCCATTGTAGCATGGAATTGTCCTTGGATGATTCGTGTTGGAAATAGAAGTAAGCTGAAGCGATAGCCGCGATAAAGGCAATTATCGTAAAGGCATGGCCCAAGTTACCTAACCAAAGCCATTCACCCGCAAAAACGATATTCTTTATTGGTTCGTTCATTTGTTCGATTTCACAGCTCCTGGTGCGTCTTCATACTTGGATGGACATTTACTTAGAATCTCAGTGGCCAAGAAATGGTCGTCCTGATAGGTTCCGATCAAAACCATTTTTTCCAATTGCTCAAACTGAGCGGGCTTTGGCTTGGTGAATACCACCTTGCTTTCATTATTCAATGAATCAAATCCGTAAAATTCTAAACGATTGGCGTTAGTCTGGGCATCATAAATGACGGGCTTAGCCTTATTGAGTTTACAAACGACGTGTACTGCTTTTCCTGGGTTTTCGATAGCGATGCGTTTGGCATCGGGAAAGGCGACATATTGAGTGGTATTGCCATACATACTGATAACCGTTGCGATTCCAACACCGGCCAATACCAATAAAATCAAATGAAAGGGTTTCATGATTGATTTTTTTCTAAGCGTGACATTTTGCGATCCAATCGCACCAAATAGAACAATATTCCTACAAAAATTATAACCAAAACGCCATAAACGGCATTCATAAGGTTGTGATGCGCCAGTAATTCGGCGGCATTGGCATCAAACTGTTCACTGACAGATGTCTTCATTTGTTAAGTTGTTTTTCGTTTAACTGAGCAATTCTCAATCGCAAATTAGCGATCCAATAAAATAGGGCAATCCATCCAATCACTGCGGGGTAAAAGAAAAGTCGCATCGTTGAATCCAAATCATACTTATTAAATCCTACTGTCCCACCAGAACCCGGATGCAATGAATTGGGTGATAATTTGGGCATAATTACAATAAGGGCAATGAAAATAGGAAATATAAATACCGAATACACGGAGGTAATTCGCGCTCTTTGGTAGGGATCATTCATGGTTGAACGCAAAAGCAAATAAGCCATATACATTGTCATACCGATGGCTACACCATTCAGTTTCGGATCTGCTGCTGGCCACCACGATTGCCAGGTAACCCTAGCCCATGTCGCTCCCGTGATACAGCCTAATATTCCAGCCAAAATCCCCACACGAATAAGGGCATCAGCCATGATATCGTCTTCCAAATTAGAATATCTCAAATATTTCAAGGCATACCATGCCGCAATTCCCAACAAGGCCAGCATCGCAAACCACATCGGAACGTGATAAAACAAATTGCGGACACTTTCATTTAATACAACGCGGTTGGGGAATTTCATTTCAAATTTCTCCTGTTCTACAGCGATGTTCGCATTTGAACTTGAGGTCATCGTAGTGACACCCATCGTATCGACGGCGCTTCTTCCCAAGAAAATGGCATCAGGCAAGCCTAGGTATTTTCCGTTCGACAATTCTATAAATACGGAATAATAGTCATTCGGAATCTTGGATTGACCCATTTTTAGATCGAACAATCCGATCACTTGACCGTGGTTGCCCGAAAACTCAATCTTTTGACTTTCCCATCTGCCTTCAACACCCTTGGAAACAAGAATAACCTTTGCTGGGATTAGGAATTCACCTTCTTTGGGCATCGACTCAACCGCTGAAGCATTTACTCTCAACCAAGGCGCATTATAAACATTCAGTTTAATGGAAATATTATTACCGGACTCCAACTTAACCGGCGTAACCGCAGTAATTCCTGGCTTCAAAGGCAGAAAAAGACCGCCCAAAACGACATACGTCAAGAAGATTGCCGCAACCCATTTATACCAGTGTTTTTTTAGGTTCATCGTTTTCTGCGTTTAATCTCTGATTCAATCAATGCCAACTCTCTTCCCATCTGTCCAGCCATCCCGCTATTCTCCTGAGCACGTCGTGTCAAATAAGGAATCACAGCAAGTACCGGACCGTAAGGCACGTATTTACTCACTCTATAGCCACTATTCGATAAATTAAAACTAATATGATCACTCATTCCCAACAATTGAGAAAATGAAACTTTAATATCGCCATTGGTCAATCCTTGCTTCGCCAACAAATTAGCCCCCAACATGGATGAATTCTCATTGTGCGTAGCGATGCAAACAGAAACAGAATTATAATTCTCCAAACAAAAGGCAACTGCGGCATCATAATCCCTATCGGTGGCTTCTTTATTTGGCTGAATTGGATCTTGATACCCCATTTTCATTGCCCTAGCCCTCTCCTTTTCCATGTATGCCCCTCTCACCAGTTTATATCCGTATTTACATTTATTCTCAGCGACTTGATGCTGAAGGTACGCCAAACGATCATGTCGATACATCTGCAAAGTATTAAAAATCCATGCCCTCGTTGTGTTCAACTGCTCCATAGCATAGGTTGCCATCAAATCAATTGCCGGTTGGAGCCAAGTCTCTTCGGCATCAACAAATATTTGGACTTCACTGTTGGCGGCGGCGTTACACAACGACATAAAACGCGTAAATCCTTTCTGCCAATCTGATTTCAAGCTAGAATTCAAATGATTCTCTACCAATGAGATGTCTCTAATATCATTGTTCTCGATGGCCGATGAAGCCGCTTCCAAAACCTGAGATGACATAACACCTGTGGTTTTAAATACCGAGAACGGTATATCCTTATTCCCTTTAGCTCTTTGAATGGTCTTTAGGATTTCAGCGGCCGTGAATTCGAAAGTGGATTCACTCTCCTCACCCTCAACCGAATAATCCAAAATAGTACCGATGCCACTTTTTGCCAACGAAACAATGGCACGATTACACTCGTGAATGGTCTCGCCACCACAAAATTGCTCAAAAATGGTCTTTTTAATGGTAAACTTAAGTCCCAAAACCACAGCCACTTTTGCCATAGCCGGACCATACGTTAATAATGCTGGATAATTGAAGGATTTAAACAACATCTTTGCCTTAGACAACTCTGCATCGCTCTTGTGAGCAAAGGCTACCGACGTATTTTGAAAAGAAAGTTCAGCCATGAATGTTGTTTACAAAAATAACAAAGAAATTTGGGTGTTTGGCCGGAAAACGGAATTAATTATGGTAATCTTAAATGCAGTGATTCTAGGGCTTCACCCAAAACCGGATGCTTTTTTACCAAAAATTCCAACTTTTCTTTATCGGTATAAGGTCGCCTTTCAACCACCTGAATTTCTCCCATTTCCCATCCGATGTTTTTTACCGGATTTGGTTTTAATCGTGATCTTAAGAATTGCATCATTTGAGGCTTTATTTCCTCGATAATCGATTCTTGCCCTGATGTAGACAATTCAATAACCAACTGACTATCATTCAAACGATATTTCAATGATTTCAAGCAGGTCAATATCCTTGGGCTCTGGGTTTGATAAAACCCAACATAGGCCTCATCCAATGTTTGATAAACCACTTTTGCCGGCTTAGGGCTGTCGGTTTTTGCAACATTTGAATCACTTCCCAAATCGGTATCCACAAGCTGATTGCTATCAGACACCCCCGTCAGCCCATTTGGTTGAGATACTGCAGATGTATCAGCGTCATCATCTTCAGTTGCTTCAGAATCGTTTTTTGCTTGCAGTTCCTTTTGACGTTTAAAGGCTTCAAAACCAGATAATTTCCCCTTCTCCGCTACAACAACTTTCTCAATAATCTTTGGTGGGGCAGGCTTGACTTTCTCTTCTACGATGCTGGGTGCATTTTTGAAGGATGAGGGCTTAATCGGCTCTGAATTACTCAGTTTTTTTTTTACTTCCTCAAGGGACGGGATATTCTGAATAAACGATTGTAAATGTCCGAGCTTCATCAACAACAACTCAACGAGCAACCTCGGATTGCGCGAAGATTTATACTTATCCTCGGCCTCAGAAACCAAACTTAAACCGTTTAATATAAAAGCAAAACTGAACTGCTGCGATTGTTCTGTATACTTCACTCTGAACGAATCTGACACATCCAACAATGAATGGGTTTTTGTCTCTTTGCTTACCGCCAAATTTCTAAAGTGCGATGCCAAACCTCCCAAAAAAGTAGATCCATCAAACCCTTTTTTCACGATGGCATCATAGGCCATTAAAGCATCGGATATTTGCGATTGAAATAGCATTGACGACACATTAAAGAATGTATCTAAGTCCAAGACACTCAATATATCTACCGCTGAATCGTACGTAATTTGTCCGCCACCAAAACTCACCAACTGATCAAACATAGAAAGTGCATCCCTAAGTCCACCGTCGGCTTTGCGGGCAATCAAATGTAAGGCATCCAATTCCGCACTGATGTTTTCTTTCTTCGCAATACCCTCCAAATGTGAAACCATGTCCTTGGTTTCGATACGATTGAAGTTGAAGACCTGGCATCGACTTAAAATCGTAGGCAGAATCTTGTGTTTCTCCGTAGTGGCAAGAATGAAGATGGCATAGGCAGGAGGTTCTTCCAATGTTTTCAGGAAGGCATTAAAAGCCTGGGTCGACAGCATATGTACCTCATCGATGATATAAACCTTGTATTTACCCACTTGTGGCGGGATTCGCACTTGGTCGATCAAATGACGGATATCCTCCACCGAATTGTTACTGGCCGCATCCAATTCAAAAATATTGAAAGCGTAATCTTGGTTTGGATCTCCCCCATCTTGGGCGTTAATCACTTTGGCCAAAATCCGAGCGCAAGTGGTTTTTCCAACACCCCTAGGACCCGTAAACAAAAAGGCCTGAGCCAATTTATTGTTGTTGATTTCATGCATCAACGTCTCAGCCACTTGGTGCTGACCTACCACATCTTCAAACGTGGTTGGACGATACTTTCTAGCCGAAACAACAAATTGATCCATTATTGCAAAGTAACCCCAATCAAGCCATGTTGCCAAACTTCTTGACCCACAAAAAACCCACAAATTCTCAAAGGATTGTGTAAATTGCGATTCAATTACAGAACATGAATATTGGAGATAATTTAAAGCATTTCGAACTTAAAAGCACTACTGGTAAACCCGTTAGCACATACCATTTGTCGGACAAAAGTGCATTGCTTGTTGTAGTTACATGTAATCACTGCCCTTATGCCCTTGCCTATTGGCCAAGAATCGTATCGTTGGCGAAGCAATATGAAGAAGACAATTTGGGTGTTTTGGCTATCAACGGCAATGATGCGAGTCAAAAACCGATGGACAGTTTTGCTGAAATGCAGCGATTGGTAGCTCAATACGGAGTTCCGTTTCCCTATTTGCACGACGAGTCGCAAGAAATACTGAAACAGTTGGGCGCTGAAAGAACACCTGAGGTATTTTTATTCAATGCGCGAAGAGAGTTGGTTTACAAAGGTGCCATTGATGATTCTTGGGAAAACGAGGCTGCCGTAATGCGTGTTTATCTGGAAGATGCGATAGAGTTTGCGTTAGATGGATTGGAAATCGACTACCCCGAAATTCCTGCGGTAGGATGTTCCATCAAATGGAAATCGTAATATGAATCCGCGCGTTGCTCTTATCACTGGCGCTTCTTCAGGCATAGGAAGGGCTTTGGCCGTTGAATCAGTAAAGCGTGGATACTCAGTTGGATTGATGGCTAGGTCGGCAGAATCATTGGCTGAAACGGCTGCTTTGTGTTCGAATCAAATCAAATATTCTAATGGCACCGACAATCTGAAGGTCTTTACTTTCATTGGCGATGTATGTCTTGAAAACGACTGTCGAAACTTCATAGAGCAAAGCCTTCTAAATCTCAATAGAATCGACGTACTGATCAACAATGCTGGTATTTCGATGCGTGGCATTTTTGTCGATACGGATTTATCTGTACTCAAACGTCTGATGGACACCAACTTTTGGGGCGCTGTTTACTGCACCAAATACGCCCTACCCCAACTTTTACAAAATAAGGGCTCGGTTATTGGCATCTCTTCAATCGCTGGATTCAAGGGGCTGCCTGCGAGAACGGGTTATAGTGCCAGTAAATTTGCGATGCAAGGATTTTTGGAGAGTTTGCGTTGCGAGAACCTCGAAACCGGTCTTAATGTATTAATCGCTTGTCCAGGATATACCGAAAGCAACATTAGAAAGTCGGCGTTGGACCAGAATGGTTCTCAACAGAATGATTCTCCTTTAAAAGAAGATAAATTAATGTCGGCCGAGGCGGTAGCCGAGGCCATCTGGAACGCCATCGACAAAAAACGCAGTTACCTTATCCTTACACTGCAGGGCAAAATGGCTGTTTTCATCAACAAATGGTTTCCAAAACTGGCGGATCGACTCACCTATAACGTGATCAAAAAGGAGCCCAATTCCCCATTCAAATAATGCAAAATGATTTTACAAAACATTGTATATAAATTATTTAAATCACAAATCAGACAACTAATTGTCGGATTATTGATATTTTTCATTTCCGCTCATAGTCATGCCCAAATCACCAATACGGCCTTTATTGATTCTGTGGGGGGCGAAAAAGTGGGCAAATTGAGTATTTCTGGGTGGATGGATGCGTATTACGCAAAATCTACCTATCGTGACTGGAATCAAAATATTTTCCCTGCCATCATTCCCGGTTTGGTTTCAAACTCGCGCACCAACATGGTCGATATCAATTTGGCCTATGTGGATTTTAGATATGCCACAGATAGACTAAAAATAAGGTTGGTCCCCGCTTTTGGTAGCTACATGGACCAAAATTACCCAGGAGGTTACAGTATTAACAATCTCATGGAAGCCAGTTTGGGGGTAAAACCATGGAGTGAAAAAGATGTTTGGGTTGAGGCTGGATTGATTGGATCGCCTTTCACCAATGAAAACCCAGTTAGCCGAGACCATATCATGTACACTCGGTCTTTGGCAGCAGAATACAGTCCTTATTACCTCGCCGGAGTGAAAATCACTGCTGCATTGTCCAAGCGATTGAAAGGTAGTTTTTATCTGCTCAATGGATGGCAAACTATCAGACAGGAGGAGGAATTTCCGCCAGCAATTACAGGTCAATTGGAATTCACTCTTAACAAGAACAACCTATTCAACTGGAACGTTTACTATCAAGACAGAGAAACACATCGACGTATTTTCAGCGATATTTATTGGATTGGAACAAAAGATAAGTGGAAATTCACAAGCTGTTTTTATGCGGGGAATGATGAAAGTAAAGTCCCCTCGCCCTACAGACCCAATTCTATCTTCCATCGCGATGGATTTTGGTGCAATGCCAATTTTGCAGCGAGTTATGAAATAGCAACCAATACTAACCTAAGCGCAAGGGTTGAATTTTACCAGGATTTACATAACAACGTCCATGGGAAAATTTACGGAGCAGCACTTGGTGTCAACCGCAAGTTATTCAAGCAATTGTATTGGAGAACCGAATGTAAATGGTGGCAATCAGAAACGTATTCCACCGGCAGAAAAGACAATATTTTTAACGCCACCACGAGTTTGGGGCTAGGATTTTAAACTTTTTTCAAGTCTGAATACACCCGTATCAATTGCTCCGCAATGGTCTTGGGGTCAATTTTGCTTTGCAATGTCGACTGCTTTAAGCGTTGCCTCGTCTGCTCTTCCGCTGTTGTAATAGAAATCATGGCCGAGGCCATTTCTTCAGCCTTGTTTGGATGGAAATACACAGGCAAATCCTCGGTCAATTCACGGAATACCGATATATTGGAAACTGCCATAGGTAATCCAGCCGCCAAAGATTCAGCCAGCGGGATGCCAAAACCTTCATTCAAACTGGGATATACGAACCCTGCAGCGCCGGTAACACAATCGATCATTTCCTGACGCGATTGATCCACCAAACAGGTAATTCGGTTACCAAGCCCCAACTTCTCAATTTGCAATTGAACCGCCGCCAAAGTAGGCCCATTCAACCCTATTAACGTCAAATTCCAGTCGGTTTGATGCTGAATCAACGCGAACGCATCAACCAATACCGCATGATTTTTACGCTGGGTAAAACTGCTTTGATAAACAAAATAAGGCGCATTGGTCTCTCGCGTTCTTTGAACATGACCGTCCCCGTAAAACGCCGGATCCACAGCCTGATAAACAACCACGGAACGACCCTTTGCATTGGGATAGTATTTCTCCACTTGAGATTGTGTGGCTTGGCTCGTCATGATGAGTCGAGAAGCGTTTTGTATGGCCTTCTTTGTTTTGAAGTCGTATATCAATCGATCAACCCAAGGATAATAGGCAGGGAATTCTTTGAATATTACATCGTGGATTGTGCAGACAGAAGCGACAGAAGTCGGCAAATCCCATGGCAATTCATTCGACAAGCCATGAAACACCTCAACGCCATCTTGAGCAGCCCGTTTCCCCAAGCCCCAAGTTCTCCACCATTTTGGCGCATCTACCATCACCAAAGTATAGAGATCAGAGCCATCGCTCCTATTATCTACATAGAGTTTGAGAATTCGAAGCGCCTCAGGATGTGCGTGATCCAAAGTATCCAATCGATCAGAGTAAAGAACATATTCGTTCTCAGGAAAATACTTAAAAAGGGATTCGATAAGCATGCGAGAATAATTCCCCAAACCAGAATGGTTGAAGAAAAATCGCTTCGCATCAAATCCGATTTTCATCTACTTGAATCTATTATACAGCAACACTATGCTCACGCAACGCATCGTTCAATGATGTCTTTAAATCGGTACTGGCTTTTCTCTGTCCGATAATCAATGCCGCGGGCACGTAAAACTCACCACCAGGAAATGCCTTTTTGATGTTGCCAGGAATCACAACGCTCCTTTCGGGAATATATCCTTTGGGCAACTCCTCTCCCGTTTGCACATCGATGACTTTGGTACTCATCGTTAGTGTGAGTCCCGCCCCAAGCACAGCTTGCTTACCCACGTGGAATCCTTCAACAACGATGCATCGGCTTCCCACAAAACAATCATCCTCGATGATTACAGGAGCCGCTTGCACTGGCTCAAGTACCCCACCAATACCAACACCACCACTCAAATGCACATTCTTGCCGATTTGAGCACATGAACCCACGGTAGCCCAAGTATCAACCATAGTTCCCGCATCAACGTAAGCCCCAATGTTTACATAGGAAGGCATCATAATCACCCCAGGGGCGATAAAAGCACCGTGTCTTGCTACCCCGTGAGGAACAACGCGAATCCCTAATTCAGCATAATTCTTTTTCAAAGGCATTTTATCGTGAAACTCCATCGGACCGGCGTGAAATGTCTCCATTTTGCGGGTTGGAAAATAAAGAATCACAGCCTTCTTAATCCAATCGTTCACCTTCCAACCACCCTCTGCCAGAGGCTCCGCAACGCGTATTCGTCCCTTGTCCAATTCTTCAATTACAAACTCAATGGTTTCAACGGTTTTTTCTTCGCTTAAAAGGGCACGATTCTCCCAAGCCGATTCTATGATGGATTGTATGGTAGTCATCTGATAAATTTTCAGCAAATTTGCATTAGAAACTTCTGAAACCCTATTTATGAACCGCATTTCTGTCCGCATTTTTTCAATCCTTACCATTTTTACTTCAACCGCAGTTTTAGCTCAGTCCAATGGCGATGCTGTTACTAGCAAAAAATCGACCCCAGCCAGCGCGTCAGCGTTGACAATCGATGCTTGTTTCAGTCCAAAATACTATCCAAAAAATGCCAAATTGTATGGATGGATCACCAAGACTGATTTGGCCGAAGTGATTGATGGTGTGGTTTATACCGTATCGCCCCAGTTGGTGAAAACACCTTTGATCAAAGTGGATTCATTTATCCAACTGACCAAAACTGCTATCAAAGCTACTTCCGGTGAGACTGTCGATATGTTTGGTTTCCCAATGATACATTGGACAGCCGATTATCAAGGTTGGTTTGAAGTAGGTCGATTTGTTATGTCGGTGGATTTCAAAAAGCCCGTGACGGAAAACCTCATGTTTGGACCGGTTCAAGTCAAATATTCAATTCACGGTCAATCTGAAGAAGCGCAAGCGACCGAATATTCACCCGACGCGGAGCTGATCGCAGTGATAAAAAAAGACAACCTATATATCACCGGCAGAAAAACGTCGGCCTCAAAAAACTTGGCGACCTCCAAATCTGGCGAAATCCAAATCACCAAGGATGGTGGCAACGGCATCGTTTACGGTCAGAGCGTGCATCGCAATGAATTCGGCATCAGCAAAGGCCTTTTCTGGAGCGCCGACAACGACAAATTGGCCTTTTATCGCATGGATGAGCGCAGGGTAACTGATTATCCACTTTTTGGCGTTCAAACCCGACCTGCGAAAGCCAACAGTATCAAATACCCGATGGCTGGCGATAGCAGTCATACCGTAACCTTGGGAATCTATCATTTAATGTCCGATCGATTGGTTTATCTGAATACCCAAGGAACCTACGACCACTATTTGACCAATATTACTTGGACCCCAGATAGCAAATTCATCTACATTAGTTGGGTGAATCGCGAGCAAAATAAAATGGAACTTCGCAAGTACGATGCGGTTTCGGGAGGATTGGTTAGCGTTGATTACCAAATGAGTCATCCCAAATTTGTTGAGCCAGAAAATGGCCCCCTATTTATCCCTGGATCTAACACAGATTTTCTCTTGCAATCCGAGTCAGATGGATGGAATCACTTATACCTGTTCAAATTTGCGAACAAACGCCCCATCATCAAACAAATCACCAAGGGGAATTGGGAAGTGACCGATGTTTTGGGCTTTACGAAAGATGGTAAATATTTGTTGTTTGAAAATACGATGGCTTCGCCCTTGGAGCGACATGCGCATGCCTTGGACTGGGCCAACAGCAAAGTAAATGCACAAGGGATGGAATCACAATTTGCCAACACGGGGAAGGCCGCTATGTTAGATTTAACCCCGTTTACAGGAACTAACAAAGCGAGTTTCGAAGCAAAAAATGGGTATTTATTGAACATTCATAGCAGTTATAACACACCAAGAATTATTTACTCCATTGATGTAGAGAAGTCGATTCAGAACTATAAAATCAATCCCAAAAACCCTGCTAACCCAGCAGTAAAACCTGATTGGCTGGTGTGTCAGACCATTTTTGAATCGCCCAATCCCATTGCGAATCTTGGCCTTGGGAAAATTGAAATCAACAAAAGAATGGTGAATGGATTTGATCAGTATTCTAGAACTTTCTACCCAAGCAACTTCGATCCCAATAAGAAATACCCGGTGGTTGTCTATGTTTACGGAGGACCCCACGCCCAGATGATCACCAACACATGGTTGGGCGGCGGAAACCTTTGGATGCACTATATGGCAGAAAACGGATACATCGTTTACACCCAAGACAACAGAGGTTCTTCTCACCGCGGATTAGCTTTCGAAAATGCCGTTCACAGACAATTGGGTACTCCTGAAATGGCGGATCAGTTGGATGGTTTGGCATGGTTGAAATCACAAAAATGGTGCGATTCAACCCGCGTAGGTATTCATGGATGGAGCTTTGGCGGATTTATGACAACTAGTTTAATGACGCGCACTCCCGGAAAATACAAAGTGGGTGTGGCTGGAGGTCCCGTTATTGATTGGAGCTACTACGAAATCATGTATACCGAGCGATATATGGACCGTCCGGATGAGAATCCAGAAGGTTACAAAGCCAATAATTTGTTGGGCTATGCCGATAAATTACAAGGTAGGTTGTTGATGATCCATGGTGCCGATGACGACGTGGTTGTTTGGCAGCACAGTTTGATGTTTGTGGATAAAGCAGTAAAGGCGAAAAATGCCCAACTCGATTACTTTGTTTATCCAGGACACAAGCATAATGTGATAGGTCCAGATCGCGTGCATTTATACAAAAAGATTAGTCAGTATTTCTTCGACTTCTTGTAGTAAATTGCGACATGAAGATGGCGGAACGACTGACTTTGGTAGAATGTCCCCGCGATGCAATGCAGGGCATCAAAGCCTTCATCCCTACTCAATTAAAAATCAAATACCTCACAACCCTATTAAATCAAGGTTTTGATGTATTAGACTGCGGCAGTTTTGTGAATCCGGAATCCATTCCTCAAATGGCCGATACCGCCGAAGTCGTTCAGGCGATTAGCGAAATAGAAACCCGAACAAAGCTTTTGGTCATTGTTGCCAATGAAAGAGGTGCTTTGCGCGCTGTGGCCTATCCCAAAATAAAATATTTAGGATTTCCGTTGAGCGTGAGTGAAACGTTTCAAAGAAGGAACACAAATGCTAGCAGAGACGAAGCATTTCGCAGGTTGGCGAGGATTCAAGACATCGCAGTAGCCAGCGGAAAAGAAGTTGTTTGTTATTTAAGCATGGCTTTTGGCAATCCCTACGGCGATTTATGGTCGGCGAGCGAAGTCGCGGATTGGGCCTCGAAGATCGCGTCCCTAGGCATCCGAACGATTTCATTATCGGATACGATTGGAAGTGCTAATTCGCAGCAACTGGGCGACATGTTCACTGAGATACATCATAAATTACCTCACGTACAAATTGGAGTTCACTTACATGCAAAACCCAATGAGTGGTTTGAGAAAATACAAGCCGCTTATGAGCATGGCTGTAGAAGGTTTGATGCTGCTTTGGGAGGATTTGGAGGATGCCCTATGGCAAAAGACGATTTGGTAGGTAATATTCCAAGTGAAGAGGCTTTTGCGTGGCTTTCAACACAGCAATCTACCGAACTCATACCCAACATTAATTGGGTCCAGTTGAAGCATCAAGCCTTTGAGGTTTATGCTGGAAATGATAATTAATTAACCCTAATTTGGGAGAATTAGTATTTTTAGGCCAAATGCTTCTCCGATTTCAATAAGTCAATGATAGTATCCAATTTCTGCATCAATTCCGTATTGGCTGAAGCCAATGCTTCATGCCTCACGCCTCCAATGGCTGTGCTTACCGGGGTATCAGCAAAAAGATCGACCATCGTGATTTCTAATGTTGCACAAATGCGTTCTAGGGTATCTACCCGCATTGTGTGCTTTTTTAACATGTAGTGAAATCCTTGTTCACTTAATTCGCATCTACGAGCCAATTCTTTAATCGGAATCCGTTTGGCAGCTGCCAAATTTTTAATTTTGTTGTAATCGAATGTCGCCACAGTGATATTTTTCTTTAATTGATAAAATCCATACAAACCCTAAGGAATTCAATCGGTTTTGCAGTATTAACTGAATCAATCAACCAATATTCTACTGGTTTTGTTGGCTAAATAAATGATTGTGACACTTCAATTACCATACAAATGTAAGTAATTATATAACAATTAGTTAGAATTGTCTGATTAATGTAAAAAGTAATTTTTTTCTTGAAAAATATTCTCGAAAAAATCCAATATCAATAAAAACGGCACCTAACTACTAGTTCAGTTTCGCGTTATTTACGATCGATTGCACTAGTTCTTTGTAGTTCTTTCCGATTGGCAACTGCTTTTGCCCGATGACAACTGCATTGTTTTGTATCGCTTCGATATGACTTTTTGAAACGATGTAACTCCTATGAATTCTCACAAAACGTTCCGCAGGGAGGGCTGTTTCCATGTTGCGCATTGTCTGCAATGTCACAATTCTCTTTTCATTGGAAATCCAAATTTTGACATAATCTGCAAACGCTTCCACAAATAGGATGTCGTTGTAGGCGATTTTTTGATGCTGACCATCCACCTTTACAAATACAAAATCCGGTTTAACACTGACATCTTCATTGGTACCACGTTTTATAGAAATATACTCCTCTAAACGTTTGATCGCCTTTTCCATCCTCTCAGGGGAAATGGGCTTCAGTAAATAGTCTAGCGCTTCAAACTCAAACGCATCGGCAGCAAAATTGGTATGGGCTGTCGTAAAAATGACCGCATGGGGCGCAGGATACTGATTTTTCACCAATTCTAACCCAGTAATGCCCGGCATTTGAATATCGGTAAACACAACATCCACCTGGTTTGATTCAAGCCAATTCATTGCATCGCCGGCATTGGAGAATGTGTTTACAATTTCAATCCTTGGGAAATTGAGCAAATGCGATTTCAGCACTTCCAAGGCTAAGGGCTCATCATCGATGAGAATACTTTTGATAGGATTATTCGGCATGATCTAAGTCGATATTTAAAGTAACGCAATATTCTCTTTGGTCGTTTGTAATGATTAATTCATGCGCACCAGGATAAATGTAATTTAATCGTTTTTTAAGATTGTCTAACCCAATACCACCTTGGGTTGATGCCTGATGTACGATTGGTTTTGAGTTTTCGACCAATAAACAATATCCACCCATCAACGATTTACCCGAAATCTTCACCCAACCCTCTTCCATCGCCGACTGCGCACCGTGTTTAAACGCATTTTCAATCAACGTCAAAAACAGCATCGGCTCAATTAAGTAATCCTTCGTTGGCTCTTCCATGTCGATTTCTACTTTCACCCTATCGCCCACCCTCATCTGTTCCAAGGCAACAAAATCACTCAGATGCTGCAGTTCCTTCTGAAGGTCCACCTTCCCTTCGCTGGTTTCATATAGCACATAGCGCAAAATATCACTCAAACGCAATACCACTTGAGGCGCTAAATCACTTTTAATCAATGTGAGCGCATAGAGATTGTTTAATGAATTGAATAAAAAATGGGGATTGATCTGCGTTTTCAGAAATTTCAGCTCAGATTGCAATTGCATTTTTTGCAAATCTCTTTTCGACTGTTGATCCGCATACCAATCTTTTAAAAACTTAAACGTCATTGAGAGGATGATGCTAAACAACAAACCCAACCCAATCAAAAATAAGAAAAACGACGACCAGACAACGCTTTGAATGTCTTGATTTGCGACTAAAGAATGGGTTAAAATAGAAATTGGGAAAGATGCCGCGCTTATCAAAAGCAATATCGAGAATACATAGGACAAATAATTCCGATTCAGCAGAAATCGAGGAACGAGGTAATAGAGATTAAAGTATACAACAACGGCGTGGGTTGTCAAAATTGGAACTTGGCGTAAAATCGAATCACCCCAAGAGTTTCCTATTCGAATTACCGCAGCAATGATTACTGCGTATATCAACCAAAATAGGATGTGATAGAGTTTGTATTTACTTAAGATTTTCTCAGACTGCGAGAACAATAGATGAAACGGCTTCTGTGTTCCTAAAGGCATTTCGTTTTGAAGTGATTACTTCATTTTTTTGATCAATTCAAATCCCATTTCTAGCCATTTAGAAGGGGCTACCATTTTGGGACTTAAATCGAAGAACTGAAATAAACCGCTGTGGTTTAAATGTGCATTGGGGGTTGACTTAGAGAAGTACGCTTCCGCTGCAAAGAAACTAACCACATTAATTGTGACTAAAGTTGCGATAATGGTACAATTCTTTTTCAATCGTTTATCCATGATTTTCTATTTGGCAAATTTGGTGCCATAAAGCATTGACGATAAAACGAATGATTTGTTACATTATTTTCTAAAAAAATCTCTAATTAGTTGAGATTGAAGACCCAAGACCAAGGAATCCGAAGACGTTTTTATGTCAAATGCATCCATAAACAGATAATGTCGGTATCCACTTGCCGTCAAAACAGCCTTATTATCTGTGAAAGAAATTGCCATCCCTGGGTGATTTGCGTAAATCATATTTCTAGAAAAGGGCGTTTTGGCGGTATTGCCCAGCAATTGCTCTGTCAAGGTGGCATATATGTCGGTCTGACTCACAATCAAATGAGGCGCCACCCCACGATACATATCGCGAATAGGTCCGCCCGTAATCATCAATGGAATTCTAAAGAACTCTTGCTCATAATCTTCGGTTACCGGTAAACCCACGGATTTGCTGTGGTCGCTCACGACAATGATGACCGTTGAATCATATAGATTGGCAAGCTTTAGGCCTTCCACTAGCTTTCCCAAGGCGGCGTCTGAGTATCGAATCGACAGTTTAAGTTTTTCGTCTTCGGGTAGGTCTTGATTGTCGACCACATCGTAGGGTTCATGACTGCTTAGCATCAACCAAGCTGCAAAAAAGGGCTGCGGCAAATGGGTAATATCGTTGAGAACCAATTTAGACATGGTTTTATCATTCACGCCCCATTTTGAATCTGCCGAATTGGGATAGGTTTTAATATTTTGGAAACCCACAAACTTTAGGAAGGTTCCCATATTGGCAAAATCTGGATCGCCGCCATAATAAAAATTGGTATTGTAGCCTTGTTTTACGAATTCAGCGGGTAAAAATTGTTGATGCAGCGCGTCCCATTTGGATGGATCGAGCAAGATGCCTTTTACCGGCTGAGAAGGATAACCACAAAAAATGGCAGCCAATCCTTTATCGGTTCGATCGCCGGCGGCGTAGGCCTTCTTAAACCACATTCCGTCTTGGGCCAAGCGATGTAAGTTGGGCGTAATGGACTCGGATGGGTCGCGTTCCAGCCAATGTTCACCAATTCCTTCTAGCACGACAATTAGCACATTGGAGCCTTTTTTAATGATTTGGGGCATTCGTTTAAGTCCGCCAGGAAAGGTATCTGGACCCATGTATTTATCGAGCGCTCGTTGCTCCATTTCAGCGGGCATCAATGCCGATTTGATATTCTGATTTAATGTAGGTTGTTGATAGACGTGAAATAGATTCCACAAAGAATTGATTGAAAGTGCGTTGTGTAGGCTATTGTTGGTTTTCTGAGCACTGCCTAAACTCAATGGGATTGAAGTAATTCCCCCTCTGGCTCCAACGGCAAGAATTAGAACTAGCGGTACCATGATCCATTTTGATTGAAAATCGAGTGTGGATTTATTGAATACAGTGATCAGGAGTTTGCCAAGTAAAACGGCGATGACGATTAGGGCTATGAAAAAAACTAAGATATAGATTCGATCCTGTATACTGAGGGAATTAAGAATTTCTTGAGGGTAAGATAGATAATCCAGCGCAAGTCGGTTCGTTTTGCAAGACCAGGTTTTAAGCAAATAATAATCGGTGATAATAACGATGGATTGTAGGGCGAGAAAAAGGCCTTGAAATATGGCAATCAGCTGGGCTCGTTTGGGAAGGAGCAGCAGAATGCAAATGGCAAGCGTGTAATAGGAAGCAATTGAGACGTCTTGCATCCAGCCCGCGGATTGGAGGATTGGTTTAATTGCAGGGGGTATGGATGGATGGGTTTGGATATCAATGAGGAGGGTTCGGCCGAGCCATTGCGATAGCAATGCGAGGCCGAACGAAAGGGTGGACATCAAAAAAAACCCGTTTTTAAACGGGTTTTTTTTGATGGTATCTAATATCCGACTCAAGGATTAATGACAATTTTTGTTTGATATACCCTACCCAATTCATCCTTCACCGTAGCAAAATAAATCCCCGCAGAAACATCAGACAAATCAATCTGATTGCCTTCAAAAGTAACATGCACCAATTTCCCATCCAAAGATTGCATAGTTGCAGAAGTAATAGTATTTATACCCATCACATTCATCACACCTTTTGCCGGATTGGGGTAGAATACTACCTGCTTTACCGGTAAATCTTGATTCCCGCTCAACACAACTTGAATGTAATTGGTTTTTAATTTCTGATCATTTCCCGTTGTATTCGTCGCCTTAAGCGTCACTGAGTAGCTTCCCAACGCATTAAATTTCACGTCCATATTCCTCATTGATGTTGTTGTAGCATTCATCAATGTGTAAGTAGAAGGCGCAATTGTCCATAACCAAGATGTTGGCGTATTATCGCTCAAATCAACCAATCTAACGGTTTGGGTTGTCATTGGGTTTGTGATGTCTGCAATGAAGTCAGCCAAGGGTTTTGCACTTGACAAACTAGAAACGTTGATGTAATTTGTTTTCACAACCTGGGTTTTGTCGGCCGACATATTTGCTCCCACAAAGGTTATCGTATATGAACCCACCGAATTGAACGATACAAAAATGTTCTTGTCCGTCAACTTAGAATTGGATTGCAAAGTATATGTATTGGGTGAAATCGACCAGGAATACGAAACGGTATTATTACTACAAGTAGAGGTTAATACAACTGTCTGAGCGACGTTCACTGCCGTTTTATTGGCAACAAAATCAACCACTGGCGGATCTTGCAATGTCAACCTGCGAATAACATTGTTGGTGATGTCCGTAATGAAAAAAGCAGAGTCAGCCTTTCTATAAGTAAACAACCCCATGTAGCCGAATCTGGCAGTCTTTGCCTGACCGTCAACATAACCCACTGTGGCAGCTTGTCCTGCGTATACTTTCAACGTGGTTCCGTCAAAAACTTTTATACAAGTTTCATCTGCGATATAGATTTTCCCGTTTGCTGAAACCACATCCGTTGGCATGTTTAATCCTGAAGAAATTACTGTAGTAACTTCGTTTGTCTTCAAATTCAATCGTTTTATTTTCTTATTGTTACGATCCGCAATCAACATACTATTATCATCTTCCAAAAAAATACCTGAAGGTGCATAAAACATCGCGTTGCTACCCACTCCATTTGCATCACCCGCTGTCTTTGCCTTTCCCGCAATCGTTGTCACCTTACCAGCAGAAATCTTACGAATCACTTCATTTCCAAAGTCACAGATATACATTTCGCCGGCTGAATTGATTTCGATATCCGATGGTGAACTAAAATAAGCATCCGCGACCAATCCATCCTTATGATCTCCGTTAAATGAATAGTTCCCAGCTGTAGTAGTAAATACTGTGCCATTCGAAACATTCACAAATTGAGTTCCTTTTCGAATTAAAGCGTTATCTGAATCTACGATATAAACGTCATTTGTATTTTTGTTAACGCACACACCCGATGGCATATTGAATCGGCTTACCGTAGAAGTACCATTATCGGTCCCAATAGAACCTGGTTGTGTTGGATCTCCTAAAAATCCGCCGCGAATACGACTTAGCGAACCATCCAAAATCATGACATTGTGCATGTCCGTAACCCACATACGGTTGTTATTGTCGACACAAATACCCATGGGCATTGAATATAATTCATCCGCCAAATTGTTATTGGGCGTTGCATTGAAATCCCCACTACCCAAATATTGCTTTCCAGCATAGGTCTTCACATTTTGACCTGTCAGTTGAAATGCAAAAGCAAAAGTGGCTGCTGCAATTAAAATTGATTTTTTCATCTTTATAAATTCTTTAAAGTTTGATTAATATTTTTTTCGATATCCTCAATGACATTATCATACGAACGTCTTTGCAATGCATTGCCAGTCATAGCCTTGAACAATTCTTCATAGCGTTCGGTGATACTATTCACAAACGCATCGTCCATGATCGGCATGGTTTGACCTTCGAGTCCTTGAAAGCCATTGGCCATCAACCACTCACGAACAAATTCTTTACTCAATTGTCTTTGAGGCTCCCCTTTTTCTTGCAACTCGCTGTATGTATCGGCATAGAAGAACCGACTGCTATCTGGGGTGTGAATTTCGTCGATCAACATCACCTGATTGTCCTTTACACCAAATTCGTATTTCGTATCAACCAGAATGAGTCCTTTTTCAGCTGCGATTTCTGCGCCTCTGGCAAACAACTTAAAGGTGATATCGTACAACTCATCCAAGCGCTCTTTGGAAACGATGCCCTTTTTCAAAATCTCATCGTAGGTGGTATCTTCATCATGTCCGCTAGTTGCTTTGGTGGCCGGCGTAATGATTGGCATTGGCAATTGATCATTCTCTTTAAGTCCTTCGGGCAAAGTATTTCCGCACAAAATCCTACCGCCTGACTTATACACTCTCCAGGCATGACCTGTAAGATAATTCCTAACCACGAACTCTATTGGTAGCGCATCGCATCGATGTCCAATGGTCACATGTGGATCGGGTGTACTGATTTTCCAATTTTGGACAATATCCGAAGTCCTATCCAAAAACAAACTGGCGATTGCATTCAAAACTTGACCCTTGTATGGAATGCTTCTGGGCAAAACGTGATCAAATGCGGAAATTCGATCACAGGCCACAATCACTAGTAAATCGTTGTTTATGGTATATACATCTCTAACCTTACCGCGATAAAATTGGGTTTGATTATGGAAATTATAGTTGGTTGCCGTGAGTGCGTTTAATGACATGTAATTAGTTGATAGCAAAAATAACTACCTACGCTTTATTGCTTTCCGAATCTTTTTCACATTCCGACTCTCGATCATAGGCGTGTACAATTTCCTTGACGAGTCTGTGTCGAACAACATCATCCGTATCCAATTGAATTTGAGCAATTCCCTTGATATTTTTCAACAACCGTAAGGCCTTGCCCAGACCACTTTGCTGTTTACGTGGCAAATCGATTTGAGTGAGATCACCGGTAATTATGAGCTTAGCATTTGGACCCATTCGTGTAAGGAACATTTTAAGCTGAAGGTCTGTACTATTTTGCGCTTCGTCTAGAATTACGTAACAATTATCCAAGGTCCGACCTCTCATGAAGGCCAAGGGGGCAATTTCAACGGTTCTGCTCTCAACCATACTTTTTAGTTTGTCGTTTGGAATCATATCCTCCAACGCATCGTAAAGCGGGCGCAAATACGGATCGATTTTTTCTTTAAGATCTCCCGGCAAAAATCCAAGATTCTCCCCTGCCTCCACCGCGGGTCTTGTCAAAATGATTCTGCGAATCTCCCTTTCTTTAAGGGCCAACACAGCAATGGCAACCGCCGTATAGGTTTTACCCGTCCCTGCCGGACCTATGGCAAAAACGATATCATTGGTGCGAGCAGCATTCACCATTTTAACTTGGTTTTTGGTACGGGCTTTGATTTGCTGACCGCGGGTTCCAATCAGCAATACATCACCGGTTCCAATCAATAGAGGGCCACCCGTATTTTCCGGTTTAACCACTTCGATGCCTTCTAGTGATTCCAAGACAATATGCTCATTAATTTCTTTGCTCTTGAGGAATACTTTCTCCAAATGTTTCATTGCCGTTTGAAACGCATCCATTGAGGCCTCATCACCAAAAATCTTAATTTCATCGCCTCTTGCTACAAATTGTAGTTTGGGAAACTTCGACTTAATAATTGTGAGATGTAGGTTGTTTGGCCCATAAAACTGTTGAGGGTCAATGGTATCGAGGGTGTAAATTCTTTCAGACAATAGCAGTTGTTTTTAACTATACAAACCTAAATGAAAATCACTTGTCTAGTTAACCAATTTAGCCCGCCACAACAATAACTTTTCACCAATATATCAACGATTGGAGGAAGTCGCGCTCACGTCATTTTATAAACAAAATCAGCAATCAATAAAGTAATATCACTTAGTTATTACGAGATTTGAATCAATTATTCGCAATGTATCTCATGACAAATCGCTTTTTAATTATTTTTTCAGCTCTGGCCTTGTTGGTCATTTCCGCATGCAACAATACGGTTGACCCGAAAGAAGACCCGAGATTCGATGGGAACAGAGCCATGGTAAAACTGCTTGATAGCTTAAATCAAAATGCAGATCCCGACATCAATTATTATCTGAGTGGCCGACGTGCTGCCCGAATGATGGAGAAAAAGCACAATTACACCAATGGAGTAGATATCATTAAATGGGAAGCAAAATATTGTTTTGAATTGCTCAATGCAGGTAGTACCGAAGAAGGTATAAAAACATTGACAGCCATGATTAACAATTACCCAGGAGGTCCTGAAAAGGCATTGAAAGATCCAGACTTTAAAGTCGTTTTTGATCTATTGGCTGTAGGGTATTTGAGAATGGGTGAAAATGACAATTGTGTTTCTAATCACAATTCAGCAAGTTGCATTTTACCCTTAAAATCAAAAGCGTTCCATAAAAACACGAAGGGTTCATTGAGCGCTATTGATATATACTCCCAATTATTGCGTGCTTATCCCGATGATTTACAAAGCAGGTGGTTGATGAATATCGCATACATGACTTTAGGTAAATACCCTACAGGAGTTCCTAAAGAATATTTGATCCCATTTGATGCCTTGGACGAAAAAGTGGAAGGCTTTGTTCCTTTTGAAAATTTGGCTGTCGATTTAGGCGTGGATGTCAACGGATTGGCCGGCGCTGCCATGACCGAAGATTTCAACAATGACGGTCACCTAGATATTTTTTGCTCTTCTTATGGATTGAACGACAATGTAAAATTGTTCATATCGGATGGCAAAGGCGGTTTTGTTGATGAAACAGACAAGGCCATGTTGATGGGGATTACGGGTGGGTTAAATGCCAAACAAGCCGATTTTAACAACGATGGCTTTATGGATATTTTGGTTTTGCGCGGGGCTTGGCTAGACAAAGGCGGCGAATGGCCAAACAGTTTACTAAAAAACAATGGCGATGGAACTTTCAGCGACATTACAATAGCATCCGGTACATTGAGTTTTTGTCCAACCGAAACTGCCTCTTGGGCCGATGTCAATAACGATGGATTGATTGATTTTTTTATTGCCAACGAAAACAACAACGATAATCAATTCCCTTGCGAATTATACATCAACAACGGCAATGAAACCTTCACAAATGTCGCAAAAGACTGGGGCTTGGCCGGTAATTTTGGTTATGCTAAAGCTGCAATATGGTCAGATTTCAACAACGATGGACTTCAAGACTTGTTTATCTCTTGCTTGAATTACGACAATAAATTATTCATGAACCGAGGTAGAATCGGGAATTCTAAGAAATTTAAATTTGAGAACATCGCCGATAAAGCCGGCGTGATATTGCCTAAACAGAGTTTCCCCGCTATCGTATTTGACTATAACAATGATGGACTTGAAGATATCTTCTGTACTTCATTCCCCTCAGAGAAATTGTCCCGCGTGGGCGAAGAGGCTGCTCTGGAAATACTTGGCAAGCCCAGCAACGCTGAAAAATCGAGACTTTTCAAAAACAACGGAAACGAAACCTTTACCGATGTAAGTAAAGAAATGAATCTTTGGAAACAAACTTTTGCGATGGGATTCAGCTTTGGCGATATCGACAACGATGGTTGGTTAGATATTTACGCAGGAACGGGAGCTTTTGAATTCACTTCGTTGGTGCCAAATAGGGTTTTCAAAAACATGGAAGGAAAGAGATTTGCAGAGATTACACACTCTTCTGGAATGGCACATTTACAAAAAGGACATGGAATTGCTTTTGGTGATTTGGACAATGACGGCGACCAAGATATTTACACAACCTTGGGCGGAGCTGTAGAGGGCGATAATGCCCATAACGCATTGTTTGCCAACCCAAACCACGTCAACCATTGGATCACATTGCAATTGCAAGGCAAGAAGGGTGCGAGAGATGCTCAAAACAGCAAAGTAAAGATCACCGTTTCAACTCCGACAGGTTCACAATCTTATTATCATGTAGTTGGGTCTGGTGGATCATTTGGCGCCAACAGCATTCAGTTAGAAGCGGGATTAGGCAAAGCAACCAAAATTGAGAGCATAGAAGTATCTTGGTATGGCAACCCCAAAAACAAACAGGTTTTCAAAAATGTGGGGATGGACCAAATCGTCAAATTGACAGAAGGAATGGCTGAAATCGAAAAAACCGGTTTTAAAGCTACCCCTCTTCAAGGCAAAAGTGGCGGTAAAAGTTGCTGCAAATAATCAATCTATTTCTTGAGATAGATTAATCCGCGTGTGGTCTGTTTATATATTTGCATAAGATTCATTAGAATCGACATTTGCAATTATCACTAAAATCATGAATTCACAGAACCTAAACTCCAATGGCATAATTCACGTGCTATGCGATTTTAGTGTTGAATCCCCAGATTATACGGTGACCCAAGCTCGATTGGCTAGAAATTTCCCAAATCACAGAGCAGTTATCAGCCCCCAGCCATTTAAAAAAGGACATATTCTAGGTCAGTCTGTTTTCTTACAGCTGGTTGTACCCGAGTTCCCTGAAGGCAGTGTTCATATTTGTAGGGTTGGAACGATGAGTAGAATGGCCCCTAGATTTGTTTTGGCACGATGGAATGGGTCATTTTTCCTAGCGCCCGACAATGGATTGTTGCCACTTTACTTCAATAACGACGATATCGTATACTACAACATCAATCCAAGTGGCTACCAAGTCACCGATGCAATGTCTCAGATTTATATCCCTGCGTTGCAAAGGTTAATGGATTCGAATTTCGAAATTGATGGCGTTTTTGAGATCAAGGAGATGATGGTTCGCTCAGCACCGCCAACGCCTACCCTTTCAAACAACGTTATGAATCTCACCGTGCTGTATAACGACTATTACGGAAACGCCTATTTAAATATCAACCGGAGCACCTTTGAGGAAGTAGGACAAGGCAGGTCGTTCCGACTCAGAATCAGTCATTCCATGGAAATCAAACAGTTAAGTAATGGATATAACGATGTTATGGAGGGGATGGAACTTTGTTTATTTGGTTATGGCGACATTATGCAAGTGGCTGTAAATGCGGGTTCGGCTGTCCAATATTTGAGTTTGACCGAAGGGCGAAACATCTTGTTAGAATTTGCCCCATGATACATCGCATCGTAACTATGACGTGTAGAGAAGACGCAATCGATGCGTTTTTGGAGGTATTTGATGCGTCAAAAATTCATATTAGAAATTTCCCAGGGTGTTTGAGTTTAACCTTGCTTCAAAAAACTGATAAACCTTATCAAATGAGCACTTTTAGCATTTGGGAAAATGAGGAAGCCTTGGAAGCTTATCGACATTCAGAATTGTTTAGATCGACCTGGGCAAAAACGAAAATTCTATTCGCCGAAAAACCCATCGCCTTTTCAAACAATGCCATTAGAACCCTCGATTAATTCAGCCATTTACCCGGGTTGAGTATATGGTTGGGGTCGAACGTATTCTTGATTCCGTGCATGAGTGTAAAATGGGTCTCTCCAAATACAATGGGTAGGTAATCTTTTTGGACAAGTCCGATGCCATGTTCCCCCGAAATAGTCCCGCCCACTTGTTTACAATGTTCAAATATCTCAGTGATTGCTTTGGGTATCTCAATGTTCCATTGCTCATCGGATAGGTTGTTTTTGAGAATATTTACATGCAAATTACCGTCGCCGGCATGTCCATAACAAACAGATTGAAATCCGTATCTAGACCCAATCTCTTTGACCTTTCTCAACAGCATAGGCATTTCTGAGCGAGGCACAACGGTATCTTCTTCCTTATAAGGAGAAATTTGTTTTACTGTTTCACCGATGGAGCGTCGGACTTTCCACCATTGGGCAGCCACATCAGCGTTGGGCGATGGCAGGATTTCGATGGCATTAAATCCATCCAGTATTTCATATATCCCTTCGGCTTGCTCAAAAAGATCTTCGCCTTCAAATCCATCAAAGGCAAAAAGCAAATAGGCTTCGGCGGATTCATGGGTTGGAAAAGGAGTTTGTGTTGCATTCATCGAAATCTCAATGCCTGATTTCTCCATTAGTTCGATGGCACAGGGTTTAAATTTCGATAACAATACCGCATTTACGGCAGACGCACAATCTTCGAGATTGGTAAACGCGGCAAGCAATAATAATTCTTGTGTGGGCTTTGGAATTAATTTGAGGACGGCTTTTGTAATGATGCCAAGCATTCCCTCGCTGCCGATCATCAGATGGGTTAGAGAAAATCCCGTTGAGTTTTTCAGGGTATTCGCACCGGTCCAAATGACATCTCCGGTAGGCAATACCACTTCTAAATTCAATACATAGTCGCGCGTAATTCCGTACTTCACGGCGCGGGGTCCCCCCGCGCCGTGAGCCAAATTCCCTCCAATAGAGCAACTACCCTGAGAGGCGGGATCTGGCGGATAATATAACCCGTGGGATTCCACAGCTTCCTTAATTATGGCATTCACAACCCCTGACTCAACCGTTACAGTCAAATTCTTGGTGTCGATATCCAATATTTTATTCAATTTTTTTGTGCTCAAAACCAAGCCATTCCGAACAGGCAAACAAGCGCCCGATAAACCTGTGCCGGCACCTCGGGTATACACCGGGAATGAATGCTGATTACAAATTTTGAGCAGTAATGAAATTTCTTCCGTAGACCGCGGAAAACAAACAATGGCCGGTGGAAAGTAAAGATCTTCTGTATAATCAGAACCATATTCCTTCATATCGAGGGAATTTGAAATCAATTCAAGACCTGGAATTGAGTTTTGAAATTCTAAAATGATTTCCTGGATGGGTTTCATATTTTCACATCACTGGGGGAAAAAACAATGATATCCACGCAAGATAAAATCTTAGCCCGAATAATACGAACTTTGTGTATTACAAGCCCATAACTTATTAACCCCAACATCATGTCGCAAAGAAAAATACTTACTGGAATCGCCATCTTTATTGCTAGTTATATGATTGCCGCTCTGGGTTGGTGGACTTTCTCATTGCTAAAATACAGTGAAACGGAATTTCTTATGGAACAGAAAATTCTAAGCTCCGAACAGCGCATTTGCATAGAGGAGATAGCCACAGAGTTTGAAGTAGAATATCATCATGAAAATAAATATTTCTTACGTACAGTTGTTTCGAAAAATGAATTTAAATTATTCAATGAAAAAATAAAATTATTTGTTAATAATAATTATCATGATTTCAAAGCTCTCATCACCTACGATACCCTAAAAAACATTGCTACAGTTCAAATTTCAATCAAATCAGCAGTACTAAAATCATTGGACCAACGATTGGATCGCAAATCCAAGGCGTGGTTGGGTGAAGGGATTGTTATTGGATTAATTACTCTAATCATCATTCTGGCAATGTACATTTATATCGATCAGATTCTAAGATTCAACCTTCAAAAAACCAACTTTATGATGGCCGTAACTCATGAATTAAAAACGCCAATCGCAGCCGCAAAACTGGCCATAGAGACTGTGATTCGCAACAAAAATATTGCGGCGCAAGATCGTGTATTGGAGATTTCAAAGAAGAACATCGACAGACTTTCGGGTATGATGGAAAGGGTGCTTTTGGCCACGCAATTCGAAAATAGCTTGCCTGTTGCACAGAAAAAATGGGAATCTTGTTCGGATATTATTCAAAAAGCGTTGGTCGATTGTCAATTCACCGACGAACAAATACTAAAAATTAGTTTAGTAATACCTTCGAATTTTTCAATTTACTGCGATAGCAATATGATAAAAATCGCATTTATAAATTTATTCACTAACTCTATAAAATATAGTGAACCAAATGGCGTTAATATAATCGTGAGCTCAATCATTAATAATGAACATTGCCAAATTCTGATTTCAGACCAAGGCATCGGCATACCTATGATAGAGCGAACTAGGATTTTTGAAAAGTTCTATCGAGTGGGAAATGAAATGACCCGCAGTCGTTCAGGATCTGGCCTAGGATTGTATTTGGTGAAACAAATACTCCAACTCCATAATGCCCGCATTGAAGTCCAAGCAAACAATCCGAAAGGTTCAACTTTTGTAATTAATTTTAACGCTAGCGACTTCAGAATGGAATGAGCATTTACCGCATTTTAGTCGTCGAGGATGAAATAGACCTCGCCGAATTGTTGAAAATAAATTTAGAAGCCGAGGGATACCGTGTCACTTTGGCTCCGCATGGCGCTGTTGCCATCAATAAAATAAAGACGGAGAGTTTCGACATGATTATCATGGACATCATGATGCCTAGCATGGATGGCTTAACCGCAACACACCACATTAGACTATCAAGCAACAATATCCCTATTTTGATTTTATCAGCGGGAAGTACTGCCCAGGACAGAATCAATGGACTCAAAGCAGGCGCTGATGATTATATGAGCAAGCCATTCGAGCTAGAGGAATTATTGCTGCGCGTACAAAAAATATTCATGCGAGCCCATCGGGAAGATGCTGTCATCAACTTCATGGAATTCCAGTTTGGCAATAACAATGTAGATTTTAACACATACAAAGCAATTGGCGTTGACGGCGAATTCAAGCTCACCAAAAAAGAAGCTCAGCTGTTACGATTGCTCGTTGAAAGAAAAGAACAAGTGGTTACGCGTGAAGAAATTCTAAAAACCGTTTGGGGTTATACCGTTTTCCCAAGTACTAGAACGATCGACAATTTTATTTTGGCATTTAGAAAGTACTTTGAATCTGATATTAAAAACCCTCGGTACTTTTTAAGTCACCGTGGTTTAGGGTATAAATTCACTAATAAAGAATAATACTTTATCTACGATTCCTTTCCTATCCAGAACACACTATTGCTTAGCGATGGCCTCTGCCAAAATTGCCGCTGTTGACCATGCCGCTTGAAAATTAAATCCCCCGGTGACACCATCTATATCAAGCACCTCACCGGTTGCATATAATCCTTGCTGAGATTTAATTGCCATCGTATTGGAATCTACCGAAGTCAGCGATATCCCACCGGCTGTAACAAACTCCTCCTTAAACGTTGTTTTACCATCTACTTCAAAAGGCATTCGAATCATATTCTCAACAATTTTATTGAATTCGTATTTACTCAAGTCGGCACTTTGCTTGCTCACCGGCGTTTGGGCACGACTTAAGATAAAATCCCAAAGTCGTTTAGGCACACCATCCAACCCCAAATTTGAAATCATTTTCTTGGGATTCGATCTGATATTTTCGTTTAATTGTTGTCGTAATTCTTCTTCAGACAGATTCACCCAAGACACTAATACCGTGTTAACGTAAGCCTTTTCATTCAACCATCTGGCAGCCCATGCACTGGTTTTTAGTACAGCAGGGCCACTAATCCCCCAATGAGTCACCATCAACGGACCATTGTAACTCTCGGGATAGCCCACCAACTTCACCTTGGCATCAACAACAGCAACTCCGTGTAGGTCGTGCAAAGTGGTTTCGTTAATATTGAAGGTAAACAACGATGGTACTGGCGTCACGATTTCAATCCCTAAGCTCGCAACCATATTGTATTGTGACAATTTAGGAAAGCCACCCATAGCCATCACAACATCCGTGGCCATCTCACTTCCACTTGTATTGGTATTGATTTGCCAACGATAAAAACCGTCTTTTGGCATTGGAACAATGGTAACCACAGATGAGTTCAGCATCAGTTCCACACCCAATTTTTTCGCCCTCCATTCAAGCAATTGTGCAACGGTTTCGGAGGAGTCGCTCACGGGAAAAATACGTCCGTCCTCTTCCACCTTCAATTCAACACCATTTTTCTCAAACCAATCCCGGGTTTCAGGAACACCCCAACGATAAAAGACCTTTTTTAAGAAATTCTTCCCTCTAGGATAGTGTTCCAACAATTGAGCATTGCCCGTAACATCATGCGTTACATTACATCTACCGCCACCGCTAATTCGCAGTTTAGCCAATGTCTTGCCCGTTTTTTCCATGATAACAACTTCCGCGGTTGGACATAGTTCTTTGATGCGAATGGCCGCAAAATATCCTGAAGCGCCGGCTCCAATTACAATCACTCTCTTGTTTTCGTTCATCTGATCAATTGATAATTTTTGTACTCTCCCACTCTCCATCCAAACATCTTCTCAATAAAATATAACACCTTGGCTTTTAAACCAAAATTCTTCTTTGTTGGATCAATCTCAAACTTCCAATCCATGGCTTCAATTCTCGACATCATTACTTCCGGATGGGTTCCATCAAAATGCTTCAATGAATCGATGCTGGAATAATCGAACGATTCCGATGTCAACACCTTCGCCGCCATATATTTATCGTCGTGCCACAACCGATGGAATTGTGCTTGTTTTTGTTGCTGAAATTTGGGATGCTTCACCCAGCCATAATGGTAAATACAAGCTCCACAATGAGCCACTTTTAGTTTTTTCGCATCCGCTGTCCTAAAACCTTGCGCATCTTTCCAACTGATTATGTTACGATGATTTTTTATGATTCTGATTTCATTGCGATACCAACGACGCGAATCGCCAACCATGGAATAATTCCCATAAAAATGGAGATAATCAAACAACAAGGCATCCACCTCATCATCATGAAGGTACTTTTCCATCGCTGCCCTAACCATTGGGACATATCTTTCATGCAAACACTCATCGGCCTGAATATAAAGGAGCCAATCGGCATCAGTGGGAACAGTAGCCAACGCTTTATTGGTTTCATCCGCCAACACTGCACCTCCTACTCGTTTGTTATCGTCCCAAATCGTATCAAACAATCGAATTTTAGGCTCCTGCATCGCCTGCAAATACTCCTTTGTGCCATCGTCAGAATCCCCCACCGCAATCACAAAATCATCGCACAGTGGCAACACAGAAAGCAAAGCCTCCCGCAAAGGATAATCCGCCTTCACGATGTTCCTAGCTATTGTAAAACCGGCGACTTTCATCTTTTCTTTCTGGTACCCAACGCTCATCCAATTTAGGTGCGAATTTCACTTCCATTTCATCCAACATCTCCCTCACCTCCGAAACAAAATTCAATCCCGCTTTGGAAACCATCCTCACAGTCATATTATCGTCGGCATCGTAAAAATTGAAATACAACGGACATTTCCCTGGAAATTGACTCAAAACATCACTTACGATTTGATGCTTGCCTTGTTCCAAATCTGATGGTGTCATTTCAACATGCACCGACTTGTAAAGAGCCATCGCATCGATTTCCGAAACCAATTGCATCGCGTTGATATTCAATCGCATCTCGTCCTTGGCTTTGGAATAATCGGTCTGACCTTGGATTAGCAATATATAATCCTTATCAATTAAGTTCTTGAATTTCAAATACTTATCGGTAAAAATCGAAATCTCAACCGTACCCGAGTAATCCATAAAGTTGAAACGAGCATAGGGGTTGCCTTTCTGACTCATAAACTCTTTGGCGCTGGTAATTATACCCATCATCTGAAAAACAATCGGAGCCTTATTTTCAAGATTCTCGCGATACTCCTTCACCGAATGCGTCACAATACTGTCGTATACAAATTTAAAATCGTCCAGCGGATGCTTACTCAAAAATACCCCTACCAACTCTTCTTCCTCTTTCAATTCCTCTAGCAAGGTCATTTTGTCTACTTGAGGCAACTTTGGCTCTACATTATCAAGATTCGCACCACCACCAAACAGACCCATCTGACCCGTAAAGCGCTCATGCTGAATTCGAGTACCATACCTCACCGCCAATTCAATCCCGTTTATGCCATTCGAATCTTCTTTCACATATTGAGCCCTATGATATCGTGGATCAAAATCAAATACACCCGCTTTAGCCATTGATTCCAGCGTGCGTTTTCCCACAGACCTCAGGTTAACTCGAGTGGATAAATCAAACAAACTCTTAAATACGCCTTTCTCGTCGCGTTCCTTTAAAATTTCATTCACCGCAACTTCGCTCACGCCTTTCACCGCGCTCAATCCAAATCGAATCTGCCCGCTTTTTGTCACCGTAAACACACTCCTACTCTCATTCAAATCAGGGCCCAGCACTTTTATATCCTGCTTGTGACATTCCTCCATGTAGAAGGTAATCTTTTTGATATCACCCATGTTACTCTTCAATACCGCGGCCATAAATTGAGCCGGATAATTGGCTTTTAAGTAAGCCGTTTGAAAAGCAATAACCGCATAACACGTTGAATGTGACTTATTAAAAGCATACTGCGCAAATTCTTCCCAGTCGGAATAAATCTTCTCAAGCACCTTTTCGGGGAACCCTTTCTCTGTCGCCCCAGCCATAAAATCCCCCTTCAACTTGTCGATGATACTCTTATTTTTCTTACCCATGGCCTTGCGCAGCTCATCGGCCTTACCCTTTGAAAATCCTGCGATTTTCTGACTCAGCAACATCACCTGTTCCTGATAAACGGTAATTCCATAGGTCTCCTTGAGGTAATCTTCCATTTCGGGAAGGTCAAACTCCACAGGCTTTCTACCGTGCTTTCGATCAATGAAATCCGGGATATATTTCAACGGCCCCGGCCGGTACAAAGCATTCATGGCAATCAAATCCCCGAAATGTGTTGGCTTTAGCTCCCGCATATACTTTTGCATCCCTGGACTTTCAAACTGAAACACACCATTGGTATCTCCGCGCTGAAACAACTCATACGTTTTGACATCATCCAGAGGAATCAAATCCAACTCAATCACATCGCCCGTGGTTTCTTTAATTAACTTAATGGCATCCTTCATGATGGTAAGCGTGCTCAGACCCAAAAAGTCCATTTTGAGTAGGCCGGCTTTTTCAATCTGGTTGACATCATACTGCACTTGAATCCACTGAGATTCTTTAGATAGAGCCACCGGAACCAAATCCTCAATATCCTGCGGTGCGATAATGATTCCGCAAGCGTGAACACCGGTATTCCTTACGCTGCCTTCAAGCTTTTCTGCATCGTGAAGCACTTTTGACGCATCGTCTTTACCTTGATATACCCTCTGAATTTCCCGAATCGCATCGATTTCTTCGGGCTTTAAGTTTTTGGAATCGTCTTTTGCCAAATCATCCGGACTGACATGCAATAACGTTTGCAGGTTCAAGTTTCCAACCACCAATTTGGACAATCGATCTGTACTCTGCAAGGGATATTGCAACACACGACCTACATCTCGGATGGCACTTTTGGCTGCCATCGTACCATAGGTGATAATTTGTGCGATGCGACGTTCACCGTATTTTTTTGCAACATATTGTATCACACGATCCCGGCCTTGATCGTCGAAGTCAATATCCACGTCGGGCATACTCACCCTCTCTGGATTCAGAAAACGCTCAAAAAGCAAATCGTATTTTACAGGATCTACATTAGTAATTCCAAGGCAGTAGGCCACCAAACTACCAGCGGCGGAACCACGACCTGGACCAACCCAAACATCCATTTCGCGCGCTGCAGTGGTAAAATCTTGAACAATCAAAAAGTATCCCGCAAAACCCGAATGGGTAATCGTATTCAATTCAAAATCCAATCGTTCTTGCACGGGCAAAGGAATCACCCCACCATATCGCTTCATACAGCCGGCATAAGCCAAGTGCTTTAAGAATACATTCTGATCGTCAAATCCTATGGGCAATTCATAATTGGGAAGTACTATATCTCTCGACAATTGTGGCGGATCAATGGTCGATAACAATCGGTTGGTGTTGTCCAAAGCCTCCGGAATATCGTGAAATAGGGCCGCCATTTCGGCTTGTGATTTAAAGAAGAATTCATCGTTCGGGAACGCGAAACGAAATCCTTTTCCGCCTTCTTCGTTGCTTGCTTTGGGCGTGCTTTGAAATTCACCGGTATTGATGCACAACAAAATATCATGGGCATTGGCATCCGTCTTTTCCGTATAGTGGGAATCGTTGGTCGCAATGACATGCACATTGTACTTTTTACCAAATTTTATTAGGGTCTGATTGATATCTTCTTGCGAAATACCTGTGCCATCTAAATTCTTAAGGCCATGTCGCTGAAGCTCAATGTAATAATCATCACCAAAAATCCTATGCCAATCGCAGAAAACCTTTTCGGCCTCTTCCTCGCCTTTCCAGAGTATGGCTTGCGGTACCTGCGCACCAATGCAGCAAGTTGTGGCGATCAGACCTTCGCTATATTGTTCTATCAAAGCGCGATCTACGCGAGGATATTTGCTATATAATCCCTCTAAATAACCGAGTGAACAGAGTTTACTCAAATTGGCATACCCCTTTTGATTCTTCGCCAACAACAGTTGATGATATCGCTTGTCCTTTGCTCCTTGGGTAAAGGATTTCTGAAATCGATCCTCAACCACATAAAACTCGCAGCCTATTACAGGCATCAATCCTTCGGCGGTTACCGCTTGATAAAACTCAAACGCACCAAACATATTCCCGTGATCTGTGATTGCCATCGCAGGCATACCATCGGCTTTGGCCTTTTTCACCAAGCTTTTAATACTGGCTGCCCCGTCTAATAACGAGTATTGAGTATGGACGTGTAAATGAGAAAAAACTGGCATGCGATTGAAATAACGAAGTTAAATCAAAACGAAAAAACCCATTCGCAATGTGGACAATTTAGCATAACTCAAACTGCCTTGAAATCAATAGCATTCCGAGCATTTGAATTACTTTTGCCAAGTGTATTTATCCAAATTGCAACTGTTTCAATTCAAGAACCACAATGAGTTATCGTTGGAATTTTGCAATGGTATAAATACAATCACTGGAGCCAACGGCATTGGGAAAACCAACATTTTAGACGCGGTTCATTACTTGGCCAACGCCAAGAGTTATTTCAACGGCATCGATAGTCAAATCATACAGCATCAGCAAACCTTTTTTACGATCAAAGGGAAATTCGATGGGGAAATGCCCGCCGAAATTCTGGTTCAATTTGAATCGGGAAAGAAGACCATCAAGAAGAACGACAAACCCTATCCAAGATTGCTGGACCATATTGGGTTGATTCAAACCGTTTTTATTACACCTTACGATATTGATTTAGTGTTGGGCGGTAGCGAGGACCGTAGAAAGTTCATCGACCTCAGTTTATGTCAGATTGATGCCGCGTATCTTCAAAATCTAAGCACCTACAAAAAATCCTTGGACCAAAGAAATGCTTTGCTTAAAAATATGCAAGGTCGTTTCATTGATCCCGATTTATTGGGCAGTTTTGACTCCAAACTTATCCCTACGGGCGAACTGATTTACGCGAAACGAAAGGAGTTTATCGAGAAATTTTTGGACTTTTTTGTACCGATCTACAAGGATTTAAGCCAAGGTAGGGAAACGCCAGAATTGCAATACGAAAGCACGTTGAGCGAAGGGAGTTTTGCCGATATCTTATACAATAATCACCGCACTGATTCGGCGGTACAACGGACTACTTTTGGCATTCATAAGGACGATTTGCAATTTAACTTAGATGGATTGCCGTTGAAGAAATTCGGCTCCCAAGGTCAGATTAAGTGCTTCATCATCGCCCTGAAATTGGCTCAGTACAGATATTTTCAATCGGTGACCCAAAAATGCCCGCTGCTGTTGCTCGATGATATTTTCGAGAAAATTGATGCTGATCGTGCGCAGCGACTTATCGAATTGGTAGGCGAAACATCATTCGGTCAGATTCTAATTACCGATACACACGCGAGTCGCGTAGAAACGCATTTCTCAAGCATCAAAGCCGAAAAACTGCATCATCAAATCGGATAAATCGAATTACATAAACAATCCCACCATCAAATCGATGTCGTGGTATTTGATCCCAAACTTATCAGCCAAATTCTTATTGGTAAGGCTTCCACGATACAAGTAAGTCCCCTTCCGAACACCCGCTTTCATCTTCAAAAACTCGCCAAAACCACCCATTTGTGCCATTTCATCTAGCATTGGAGTAAAGACGTTGCTCAATGTGTAGCTTGCGGTACGACTTACACGCGAGGCGATATTTGGGACGCAATAATGGATGACATCGTGTTTGTGAAATACGGGTTTTTCGTGGTTGGTCACCTCACTGGTTTCGAAATTCCCACCGCGATCAATGGCTACATCGATTAGAACGGAATGAGCGCGCATGCCCATCACCATTTCCTCCGAAACAACGATTGGACTTCTTGCGGTATTGCCAGCCAAAGCACCAATTACAACATCGGCACTTGCGATGGCATTTTTAATCACTTGGGGCTGAATGGTACTGGTGTATAAATGGAATCCAAACGACTTCTGAATTCTACGAAGTCGGTACATACTATTATCAAACACCTTCACGTTTGCTCCCAATCCCAAAGCTGCTTTCGTGGCAAATTCACCCACTGCACCGGCACCAATCACCACAACCTGTGTCGGTGGAACACCGGCAAATCCTCCTAACAACTCACCTTTACCAATATGCGTATTATTCAAGTATTCTGCTGCGATAAGTATACTAGCCGTTCCCGCGATTTCGCTCATCGCACGAATGATAGGTCGCGTACCGCCATCGTCTTCCAAATACTCATACGCCATCGCATTGATTTTTTTCTCCATCAATTTCCGCAATAACACTGAATCCAACTGATTGATTTGCAATGCAGAAATCAACAACTGACCCGGTTTCATCAACTCGATTTCGGTTAACGTTGGTGGGTCAATCTTTAAAATCGTATCGCAAGAGTAAACGTCTTTATTGGAGTGAACAATTTCCGCACCCGCCTCACTGAACTGGATATCCGAAAAATTTGCATTGCGGCCAGCACCCGATTCAATGACTATTCGATGGCCATTGCTGGTAAAATAAGCCACACCGGCAGGTGTGAGCGGGACGCGATTTTCTTGAAATGTCACCTCCTTGGGAATTCCAATATTTAAAGTGCCCCCTTTAAAAAATTGAGCAACCGATTGCAACTGCGTCTGCGCTTGGGATTCCGGCGATAAAATATTTTTTGACAATGCCACGGACTGTATGATTTTTGGTACCTCTAAGATAGTAAAGGCTTCGCACCATTCCTACATTTAGATTATTACAAATATACACATTTGTTGAGTGCCCTTTATTTATGGCTCAGTCTTTGCTTAATACAAGCGAACTTTAACGGAGTTACTTTTGAACAAAATGATAAAACCATTCTTCATCGCAATCACAGTGGCTATTATGACATTTTCGAATGTTGATGCCCAAGCGCCATTGAATCCAATGGGCGACAATCACATTGCGAGAATCGATAGCCTTACCCAGCAATTGTTGGGCAATATCCCTTCACATTCCCCCGTAAATCACATTGAACAACGTTATCGAAACGGAAGGGAATTCGAAGAGATGATGTTACAAATCGGAAGCACAATCCCCTTCCAATATCATCGTTTGGTAGAACAACACATTCGCTACTACTTGGGTTACGGCGATGGTTATTTTAACCAAATCCACGAGAGAATGAAATTGTATTTCCCCATTTTTGAGGAAATTTTGGATAAAAATGGCTTGCCGACAGAGTTAAAATACATTTCAGTCATTGAATCCAACTTAAATCCGAGTGCGGTATCATGGTGCGGAGCAACAGGCCTTTGGCAGTTTATGCCCTACACCGGAAAGTTGATGGGGATGCGTATCGGATATCCTTGCGACGATCGTAAGAGTATTGTTGCTAGTACCCAGAAAGCGTGTGAATATTTCGCAAACTCTCAGTCGATTTTTAACAACTGGCTATTTAGCATCGCTTCTTATAATTGTGGCCCTGGCAACGTACAAAAAGCCATTCGCAGAAGCGGCGGAAGAACCAATTTCTGGGAAGTATTGCCGTTTTTACCCAAAGAAACGCAGAATTATGTTCCCAAATTTATTGCAGTAGCTTATGTGCTAAACTTTACCCAAAAAGGCAAAAACGAATTGCACAATGATCAAAGTATCGTATTAGCTCCAACCAAAATTGATTCTACGATGCATTTGGGTAAAATCAATGAGTATTTGGGAAGTCAACACAATTTAACAGGCTTAAATCAGGAATTGCTAAACAACAACACCGATATGGCAACCAATAGTATAATTCTGATGCCCTATTCCGCGAGTATGGATTTCATTGATCGATTTGATAGCGCTGCTTCATTTGCCAAATTTCAAGGAGCATACGTCCCTACCAACTATAGAGCACCCTATGCTTATCCTAAATCAGTGCCTCGTGGAGTTCAAGTTGCAGGAGCCACAGCCGCGGCATATCACGCACCCGCAAAATCAGGCAGCTCATCTAGAATTGTTCACGTTGTTAGGCGCGGACAAACACTGAGTTTGGTTGCTCGAACCCACGGAGTTACAGTAACCCAGATTAAAACATGGAATCACTTGCGATCAAACAATATACAAGTGGGACAAAGGCTTATCATACAAAAACCCAAACACCGTTGATGTCATTGCTCCGACATAGACTCCAAATAGCGATAGGTTTTTCAACCAATATTTTACTTCTTCTAAATTCTGGATGTAATTCTAGTGATACGTCCCGCAGGGATTCATCAATCGGTACGGCGGCTAGAATCACTGTCTTTTATCCCGATTTCTTTGAGGATAGCGCTAATGAGATTTTCTCACAAACGCTTTGGGCCGTTGATAGTAACTTAATTCGTTTCGAAGAAAACCTCGATAAGTCTAACGATGCCTTTTACGAAGCACAGTTCGAATTTGAGTTGCACAATTTTTCCCAAATGGAGGAAGATGATATTGCGACCCATAATAAGATGCAATCCGCTCCCTTGGTTTGGATTATTGACCCAAAAAGCAAATTTGACGATATCGCCCAATCAGCAGATTCAAAAAAACCAGATGCCAAAAAAACACTGAAGGACACCACCATCAACAATATCCAATGCACCTGGATCAGCAACGTTTGGTCTGTCCCACAAGTGGTATTGATTATCCGTGACAGTCACTCCGATGGAGAAAATATTAAATCTTCTTGGTTTCAGGCAAATCAAAAGACCTTGTTTACAATCACCAAGCAATTTGAACTGGGAAACACAACCGTAAGCAAAACAGGATCACGCCACCCTAGCCTAATTCAAAATCGTTATAGCGATAGTATTTCTGAGGCAATTGAAGCAAATTATTCCGTAAAAGCAATGTCGACCGCTGAATTCAAATTGGTAGCTAAAGCCAATGATTTCCTATGGTTACGACAAGAAACCGGAAATTATCACAGCAATTTGATGCTTCAGTTTATTGCAGGTTCTGATTCATTAGAAGATCAAACCGTCGTGCGTAACGCTCTGACAAAAAAATATCTTAAAACCGCCGAAGGTACTTGGGTTGAAGTCAGTGAAAGTGGACAATTCCCCGTTAGAAAATGGACAGTAAACGGCACTTATGGTCAGGAATATTGGATGAATGGCTGGCAAACTGAATTAAACACAAACAGACGCGGCCCCTTTTTAAGGCGTGTGATACGGGATACGACAAATCATCGCTATGTTGCAGTTGATGGATTTATTTTCGCACCCAATCAACCCCGAAATCGCATGATGCGCGAGCTAGAAGTCATGGTTTCACAATTTAGCTTATCCCAGTGAAAATTATAATATTCGCGTCAGGAAGCGGCAGCAACGCTGAAAATATCGTCAATCACTTTGCCGGAACTGATACTACTGTTTCAGCCATTTTTTGTAATGTTTCTGGTGCTGGCGTTTTTGAACGGGCATCTAGACTGGGCATTCCTTGCGAACTCTTCACCAAAGAAGAATGGAATACTGGTGATCGGATCGATTCTATTTTGAGCGAATACAATCCCGATTTAATTGTTTTGGCCGGCTTCTTATGGAAATTCCCTTCGCGAATGCTTTATCAATTCCCTCATGTAATAAATGTTCACCCAGCCCTACTCCCCAAATTCGGTGGCAAAGGCATGTATGGAATGCATGTCCATGAAGCTGTTGTAGCCGCCCATGAAAATGAAACAGGCATCACGATTCATTGGGTAAATGAGCACTACGATGAAGGCGCTGTCATTTATCAAGCCAAATGTCAAGTACTCCCGAGTGATACAGCCTCTGATATCGCCCAAAAAATCCATCAACTCGAAGGACAATATTTTCCCCGCATCTTGGAAGAAGTGTTGAAAGACATCGAACGTAAATCGTAATTTCGCATTTGATCGGCATCGTTTCATTAGACTTGCAGACGAATACCATCATAAAATAGAATTCCACCCATAGCAACAAAAAAAACACCATGAAATCAAATCACATAGAAACGTTGGTTTTGCACGCGGGCATCGAGCCTGATCCAACTACAGGTGCAATCATGACCCCTATTTTTCAGACAAGTACGTATGTTCAAGCGGCGCCTGGCGACCACAAAGGATATGAATATGGCAGAACTCAAAATCCTACGCGCGATGTACTTCAGAAAAACTTGGCGGCATTGGAAGGCACTACCTATGGCTTGTGTTTCAGTACCGGAATGGGCGCTGTGGATGCTTGCGCAAAGTTGTTACAGCCTGGTGATGAAGTGGTTAGCACCAACGATTTATATGGCGGAACCTATCGCTTATTTACAAAAATATTTGCTCAATACGGAATCAAGTTTCACTTTGTAGATATGAGCGATGAGGCTGCTGTTCGCGCAGTGATGAATGAAAACACCAAAATGGTATGGGTGGAAACGCCTACCAATCCATTGTTGCGCATCATTGATATTGAGCTCATGATTCAGATTGGTCATGCGTTTGGCAGCATCGTAGTGGTCGACAATACCTTTGCTTCCCCTTATTTGCAGAACCCAGCAAAGATGGGTGCGGATATCGTAATGCATTCAGCAACCAAGTATATCAATGGTCATAGCGATGTGGTGATGGGTGTTTTATGTACTTCTAGCGATGATTTACACAATCGTTTGGCATTTATTCAGAATTCATGCGGGGCAACCCCTGGACCGATGGATTGCTTCCTGACATTAAGAGGCATCAAAACGCTTCATATCCGCATGCAACGTCATTGCGAAAACGGAGCAAAAATCGCACATTGGCTAAAAAATCACCCAAAAGTGGGCGATGTATATTGGCCTGGTTTTGAATCCCACCCCAATCATGCGGTGGCTAAAAAGCAGATGAAGGACTTTGGAGGTATGATTTCTTTCACGTTGAAAGATGATGCCATTGAAAAGGCTTTGACCTTCTTGAAATCCACTCACCTCTTCGCTTTGGCGGAAAGTTTGGGCGGTGTTGAAAGCTTGGTAGGTCACCCAGCAACGATGACGCACGCCAGTATTCCTAAGGCTGAGCGCGAAGCCAATGGATTGAAGGACAGTTTGATTCGTTTGAGCGTTGGCATCGAGCATGTAGACGATTTGATTGCAGATCTCGAAGGCGCTTTGGCCAAGGTTTAATCTTTTCCTAGCATTTGAAGTGATCGGTTACAGGCATTTTGACCGCAAGCATTTATTTCTTTGTCCCAACTACCCCGTTGTAAAACAATGACAGACCTCGAGATTAAGGACTTGCTGGATTATTGGGCCAAAGAGGTGGAAGAAAATGCATTTGTTGAATTCGATCCTGTTCAAATTCCACATAGGTATTCTAGACTGCAAGACATTGAAATTGCTGGATTTTTTGCTGCTATTATGGCCTGGGGTCAGCGCAAAACGATTATCAGAAGTGCTCAAAAACTCATGCTTTTGATGGATGATGCTCCTTTCGACTTTATCACGCAGCATGAACCGTCTGATTTAAAGCGATTTCAGTCGTTTGTGCATCGGACATTAAACGGTGATGATGTGATTTCGATGATTTCATTTTTCCGTCAGCACTATCAAACATCGCCGAGTTTGGAGGATTTGTTTTTTACTCCAGCTGTTCTTGAGGCGCCTAAGGGCTCTCAGGTTTATGAGGCTCTTTTAGCATTTCAATCTACGTGGAGTGCTTTTCCGCATTTGCATCGAACCGACAAGCATTTGGCATCGCCATTAAAGGGCAGCGCTTGCAAGCGATTGAATATGTATTTCCGGTGGATGGTTCGACAAAAGTCTCCGGTGGATTTTGGCATTTGGTCTAAGGTTTCGATGTCTGAGCTGTTGTGTCCGCTCGACGTCCACGTGCAACGCATCGCCATTGAAATGGGTTTGTTACATCGCGATAAGTCAGATTGGCAGTCGTGTATGGAATTGACCGACAGATTGCGCGAATTTCGTCCTCATGACCCCGTTTTTTATGACTACGCCCTGTTTGGCATTGGTGTTGCCAAAATGAAAGAAATTATCCGTTAACCGCAGAAATTTCATAAATTCGTAATAATATAAAATCAGCAAAATGGCAGAAAAATTCACTAGCAGTAACTTCAACGAAGTTGTATTGCAATCAGACAAACCCGTATTGGTAGATTTTTGGGCAGAATGGTGTGGTCCTTGCCGCATGATCGGTCCAATGGTCGATGAACTTTCAAATGAATATGCAGGCAAAGCCGTAATTGGCAAATTGAACGTGGATGAAAATCCAGATATTTCAATGACCTATGGCGTGCGCAGTATTCCTACTTTATTGATTTTCAAAAATGGTCAGTTGGTTGATAAAATCGTAGGTGCAGTTCCAAAACAGAACATTGCATCGAAGATTGAGGCACAATTGTAATTTGAAAAGACTTATTAAAAAAGGCCGGCTCGCCGGCCTTTTTTATGACTCCTACACCAATTTAATATCCTCAAACAGTAAGGCATTTCAAATTCCTCAAGCGTAAACTTCCGTGCTACTCGAAGAAATCCAATCCTACTCAAATTTTGAACTCTTGGCCAATTACGCCAAGGAAGGATTCATTGCCGGTCTGCACAAAAGTCCGTTCAGAGGATTTTCTGTCGAGTTTGCAGAACACCGCCCCTACAACCCTGGGGAAAGTGTAAAGAATATTGATTGGAAGTTGTTGGCTAGAACGGATAAAAAATATATCAAGCAGTTTGATGAGGAGACGAATTTAAAGGCCCACATTTGGCTAGATACCTCCGCAAGTATGCGGTTTCCGGAGAAAAAGGAATTAAAATTGAAATTCGGAACGCTAACTTCGGCTGTAATTAGCGGCCTACTTCAGCAACAAAAAGACAGTTTCTCATTGGGTCTATTCAATGAAAGTGGATTCTATCAACGAAGTGCTTGCAAAAGCACGAGAGGCCATTACCAGCAACAGTTGGCGGCACTCAGCCCACTTTGGATGAATGAAAAATCGACGCAAAAAATAGCGAATCCACCGACAAATCAAACATTGGAGGAAGCCATATTAAACGTAGGACGACGTCAATTGGTGGTGATATTGAGCGATTTTTTGTGGGGTCCGGCCGAGGCGGTAGCCGAGGCCTCCTTTTGGAAATATATGGCCATGCTCAGATTTCAAAAATGTGAAGTCCTGCTGCTACAAATCCAACATGAAGAACAAGAGCTGAACCTGGATTTTGCATCGGGAAATCGACCTATTAAATTCATGGATTTAGAAACCAATGAATCCATCAAACTTCAACCCGATGAAATTCAAATGGCCTATCAAAAAATAGAATCGGAACGAAATAAGCAATTCAACGACCAGTGTATTCAGTTGGGGATTGAATCATTCATCGCCGATGTATCAAAACCTATCGAGCAAGCATTAACCGCTTTCTTCGTCAAGCGCTCAAAACTCCATTAACCGCGGTTAAACAGCAATCGCTGAGGATTATAATTTTCCGTCAATCCACCGTCGTACCCCAACACCCCATTCACCCACACCTTTTCTGGTTGATAGGTAAATTGATGTCCTTCCAAGGGCGACCAACCGCATTTATATAAAAGATCGGATTTATTCACCGCACGATCATTCTTGCCCAACATCACTATATCGGCGGCATACCCTTCTCTTAGGTAGCCTCTATTGTTGATCTGATACAATATCGCTGGGTTGTGGCACATTTTCTCTACCAATCGTTCGATGCTTATTTTTCCCGCAACTACATAGTCCATCATCAATGAAAGCGCGTGCTGAACCAACGGCAAACCCGAAGGGGACTGAGCATACTTCCCCTGTTTCTCTTCCCAGGTATGCGGTGCATGATCCGTAGCAATTACATCAAACCGATCGTCGAGCAAAGCTACCCACAATGCGGCGCGATCCGTTTCTGTCTTAATAGCTGGATTGCATTTAATCAAGTTGCCCAATGTCTCATAATCACGATCTGAGAAATGCAGGTGATGCACACACACTTCCGCAGTGATTTTCTTCTCTGAAAGGGAAATATCATTTCTAAATAGATGGGACTCTTTCTCCGATGTAATGTGTAATATATGTAATCTCGCATCATGCTTCTTGGCCAATTCCATGGCGTATGAAGACGATAAATAACAAGCCTCGGCATCGCGAATGATTGGATGCTGATTTGGAGGGATAGACTCGCCAAATGCAGCCACGGCATCGGCAAACCTCGACTTCACCCGTGTTTCATTTTCACAATGCGTAGCAATTAGAATGGGGCAATGGGCGAAAAGACCTTCGAGTGCATGGGGCTGATCCACCAACATATCGCCCGTGCTGCTACCCATAAAAATCTTTACACCACAAACAGTATTCGGGTTCACCGTTTTGATTTCTTCTAAATTATGATTGGTAGCACCCAAATAAAACGAATAATTGACGGCTGAATTTGCTGCACCCAAAGCGTACTTTTCTTCCAGTAGTAAATTGGTAACGGTTTGCGGATTCACATTGGGCATCTCCATGTAGGAAGTGGTTCCTCCCGCCAATGCAGCACGACTTTCAGTATAAATCGATGCTTTGTGTGTCAATCCCGGCTCGCGGAAATGAACTTGATCATCAATTACGCCCGGAATAACGAATGAACCATTGGCATCTAAAACATCAGCATTGTCTGCATCGATAGACGCATCAATCCGTTGAATCAAACCGTCTTGAATTAATAAATCCCCTTCAAACACTTTATTGTCTGATACTATACTCGCATTCTTTATTAATATTTTTCCCATACCCAAATTTACTCACTCAAAACATCATTGCACTATTTAGGGGTGTTTACCCTAGCGAAGCAAAGTAAAATTGCCTTGTAACGAACGTTTTTCATTATCACAACCGATCCAATAGGCAATGAAAATATAAACTCCTTCCGAAGCGGGCTTGCCATTGATATTGCCATCCCAGTTCATATCTGGATTGGTAAACTCAGCAATTTTCTCACCCCAACGATTGAATAATTTCACATTATACAAAGAACCTTTCACCATATATTGGTTCATCGGATACATATCGTTCCGTCCATCGCCATTCGGAGTAAATGCATTTGGCATAAAAATGATTGATGGAAAAGCATCCTTCCGCTTATTCAAATTCACAGAATCGCGATTTACACACCCTTCCGGATCTTTCACCTTCACCCAATACAAACCACTATCGTAACCGATTATCTTTTGCGATGTAGCGCCTGTATTCCACAAATAGGAAATCATGCCAGCACCGGCATCCAACGTAGGCATCTCAGACAAACACAACGATGTGTCGGGCCCCAAATTCACGATAGGATTGGGAAACAACTTCACATCAATCGAATCCTTTTCAGGGCAATCATTGGAGTTATGCAATTCAACGACAACTTTGCCTGGGGCTGTCAAACGGAACACAGGTCCAGTAACTTCCCTATTCCAAACGATTTTGGTCACATTCGGCAAGGTGATTGTCAATGTGGTATCGATCTTTTCACAATACCTCAAATCCTTACCCATTTTAAACTCATAAGGAAAATTCTTAATCGTAAATGAATCTCTCGTTGAACACAAACCAACGGTCACCTTAACCCAATACAATCCGGGCGTTGTAATATTTGCCGTTCTACCCGATGCGCCATCGCTCCAAACAACCGTTGTGTTTCCACCGGTATTAATCTTAGAATCAAAGGTCACCACAGCAGACGGACATACCGTAGTATCGCGCACGTCAACCTTCACCGGACTATATTGAGAAACCAGGACAGAATCTATGGATTTGCATTTGTTCACAGTCTCACCAATCAAGTAGTATTTACCCGTCTTTTTAACTGTGGTAAGTCTCGATGTGGCCCCAGTACTCCAGGTATATTTCGCCATACCCGGTGCGCCATAAATATCTCTATTGATAGGATCATTGCTACAAATGGTAGTGTCACCCATAGCAATAACAATATTTCTATCAATCGTAACTTTCATTGAATCCCTCCAATAACAAATCTTAGAATACACATCCAAATAAACCCAGCCTTCCAATTTGGTAATTATCGAATCAGTTGTTTGACCCGTACTCCATTTATAAGCATCCGCCTTAATATTCGATTTCAATTTCACAGAACCGCCTGGACAAATAATTGTATCCGTGGGCAACTTAGGTTTCAAGGGTTCAACAACGGTAACGTAAGCCACAAAACTGTCCAAACACTTATTCTTGTATGCATAAAGCTTCACCTTGAACTTACCCGCATGAGGAAACGTATAGGTCGGGCTCGGTAAGTTTGATGTATCGGTCTTTAAGCTATCTATGCCAAAGTCCCAATGATATCGCTGGGCTGAAGTACTCTTATTCTGAAACCTATACTGATATCCGCAAATAAATGTAGGCACGAAATACGACGCCACAACATCAATCACACAACTTTGCACATTGAATTGGTAATCACGTCGCGTTGTTCCAATCAATTGACCTTTTCGATATTCCTTAACCAAAATCCCAACCACAAATTGACCTGTTTTGGTTGGAGTTAATGTCAAATAGCCAGTTTTAGAATCAATCTGCAACTGAGGATTTCCATTAATCGGATTGGTATCAATATAACTGGCGCTCCAAGTTATTTGGGAGAAAGGCGGCATTTGCAAATCTCCGTTGGTTCCTTGGTCTGGACGCGGTGCGTTTGAAGTTCCTCCAGTAAAAGGTCTAAACAACTCATAAACCAAACTATCACCATCATCATCGGTAGCACTGTGGTCAAATTTTAATGGCGTATTAGTACATAAAAAATTAGGCGGCAACTCCTTAAACACTGCTGAGTTGTTCTCTTTTTTGTTCGATAGCGTCCGTGCATCAGGAATCAACGTCCAATAGTTGGCACCCGTCCCCCCTGGATCCACCAAATTATTAATGGAACCGTTTCTGCAACAGCGCTGAAATGAAACATAATATCCTCCGGTTATGGGAGGTAAAGTAAAGGTGACTTCATACCAATATTGATCCACGCAAGCGTTAGGTGCTAGAACAATGCAATTATAATTGGTTTTTACGACACGTTTGGGGCCTTGACGACCTACTTGTTTTGGATAACCCCCAATCATATTTCGGGTTTGGCCGTTAAATACCCCAATGTATGCGGTTGCATCAGATGAAATGGCCTGTGGATTACCATTCTGACAATCAATATAAAGATCTAGGCGAATTCTGTACTGATTATTACCCAAATACTTATACCCCATCTCCCCGCCCACAATATGCGTACTTTTTACCGTGCCAAACAGCAAACAAAACAGCACGAAAAAAGAGTAGCGCATTTTCACTTATTCAAAAATAACAAAAAACGAAGCAAAGAGTTGTCAGAATGACAAGTAAATTTCCAATACAGCACTATTTGAAAATCAAATCAAATACAATTTTAGATCTCCGGGATCCTCATTGTTAAAAAATACATGTTCTTGCAATGTCGTTGCGATTGAAACACCCACAAAATTTGCCTGGATGGGATAATCCCTATGTTCGCGTTGCGCTAAAAATGCGGTACGAATAATTTCAAAGCCATGCTCATATAAATCAACCAAAACTTGCATCGCTGTTCCACCCGAGTGAATCACGTCGTCTACAATAATTACTGGGGTTGACATGGCCACCATATTCGGCAGAATTCCTTCCCATTTGTAATCCTCTGAGGCGTTAACATTCCCCAATGAAATATTACAATCGGGTAAAATGCGATCTAATTCGTGGTTCAACTCCAGCGCAATCGACATCCCTCGTTCGTTAATAGCCACAAAATATAAATCTTCTTGATCGGCAAAAGATTCCGCGATTTCTAAAGCCATCCGTTGAAAAATGACACGGATTTCATGATGATTCTTTAGTTGAGTGCGGGTTGACATGGAATGGTAAAATTACATTTATGCGGTTAAATCTCCTCTATTCCAAGAAAATTTTTGCGCAAACGATCCAAATATTTCGATTTTTGATACCATTCAACCAATTCATCCAAATTGGGTGATGACGCATCTTTTAATAAATTCAAGGCTTCCGTTAACTCTATTTCTGCTTGATTCAACAAGGCTCCTGCCCTCTCTCCCGCCGCCAAATCACCGGCATGTTTTTCATCGATTTCATCGTTCAAACCCATCATTTCAAACAAGAAATCCTTAGGCAATCGATTTTGATTTAGGTCGACCACGTCCATCGAAAGCAGATAGGCCCTTACAACGCCGCGAGACGTGCGTAACTCCTCATAAAAACGATTCGCAAGCTCAATTACGTCAATCTCTGAACTATCATCGCCTTTCAAATCGGGGTGACCTTGTCGTTGAATTTCAATATATCGAACCCGAAGTTGTTTAGCATCCAAATTCAAAGATGGCGTTAGCCCAAAAAACTCGAATGCATTTTGCATATTAAATCCCCAACGCTCTAGCGATATCTACCCAGAAAGTAAAAGCTACCAAAGAGAGTAAAATAACCATTCCAATTAACTGACCCACGTATAATACCTTCTCTGAAACAGGTCGTCTTGCGATGATTTCATACAATAAGAACATCACATGTCCGCCATCCAATGCTGGAATAGGAAGAATATTCATAAACGCAAGCACCAAGCTAAGCATCGCCGTAAGTGTCCAAAAGTTAACCCAATCCCAGGTACCACCAAACATCTGTGCAATACCCACCGGACCAGCCAACGACTTAGAAGCGTCTGTTTTGCCAGAAGCCACATTACCCAAGGCTTTCGCATTGGCACCAATCAAACCAAAAGAACGAGAAACGCCTTTGTTGACCGATTCACCCAGACCATATTGGATGATCTTTTCATCGTTTTCAAATCCCGAGAACTTGGGTTGGAATCCGATGGTAGCATCCGCATTGACATCCACTGTTAACACTGTGGTTTTGCCCATTGTGTCTTTCACTTGCATTTTGATTCTTTGCCCAGCGTATTTCACTAAGGTTTCTTTGAATTCAAAAAACGACAACACATCTTTACCTTCTACTTTTTGGATCGCATCACCCACATCGAATCCTGCTTTGTATGCGTTTCCGCCGCCGGTGAGTTTACCGACAACGAACGACAATCGAGGTGCGAAGAATGGCATATCTGACTTCTTCGACAGCAACTCTTCAAAATTTTCAGGCAATACCAAAGTGGTATCATAATAAACATATTGAGACGTCGCTGATTGCGTAGAATCAGAAGAAGCAACAATCACCAACCTCGCACGTTGGATATCAATAACCTTTTTATCGGCCATTAAAAAAGAAGGGTTACCAAATTCGGCATCCAAATTTTCGACTTTTTGACCATTCAAAGCGATAATTCTATCCCCAGTAGCAAAACCCATAGAGCGCGCCACCGGGCTAGCATACACACCACCTTTGCTATTAATAGCCTCGTTTGGTATATACGCTTCACCTTGAGAATAGGTCAATGAAATCATCAAGATGATTCCCAATATCAAGTTCACGGTTACACCGCCCACCATTACAATCAAACGCTGCCAGGCTGGCTTACTGCGGAATTCCCAAGGCTGAGGCTCCGACTTCATTTGCTCGGTATCCAAGCTCTCATCCATCATTCCGGCAATCTTAACGTAACCGCCCAATGGCAACCAACCCATACCATACTCTGTATCGCCGCGTTTAAAACTAAACAACTTAAAGTTCCAAGCATCAAAGAACAAAATGAACTTCTCGATGCGAATACCAAATGCTCTGGCGGCCCAATAATGACCAAATTCGTGCAAGGTAATTAGAATCGATAAAGCTAAAATAAACTGTGCGGCAGTAATTAGTATTTCCATAAATATATGTTTTACAAAGATAGTTTATTCTTTGTCGATGCTCACCAAAATCGGGGAAAACTCTATTCGCTTAGACGAAGGACTTCTCCATTAGATGATGCGGAATACCTACCTCTTCAAACTGATCTCCCACAATGCTATATCCTAGCGATACATAAAAATCCAATGCCGAATCTCGGGCATGCAGTATCATTTTTTTCTTTCCCATTTCGATGGCTTTTGCCTCTGACAGTAAAACCATTCTCGCACCGACTTTATTTTTACGGTATTTATTAGCGACCGCTACCTGCCTCATTTTCAAATCGTTGCCCGATTCAGTGAGTATCATACAGCCCACCAACCAGTCGCCATGATTGGCCACCAAATGAATATCACCATTCTCCTCCGGGAAAATCGCGGGATCAAAAACCATCCCCAAAGGCTTGCGCAAAACCTCATGTCGCAACGCCAAGGATTGGATATATTTCACCGATCCCCATTCGATAATTTCTAGTTCGATAAATGGCGTTTTCTCCATGACAAAATCCTTATTTATCCTGAGATTCACTCACCGCCAAAGCCACCATATTCAAAATTTCGCGAACGGATGAACTGTGATGAAGGATGTGAACCGACTTCTTAAATCCTAACAAAACAGGACCAATTGCCTCCATATTCCCCATGCTTCTCATGATCTGATATACTGCATTTCCGGTACTCAAACCACTAAATATAAATACGTTAGCCGACTTATCGCCCAACTTATTAAATGGAAACCTTCTGCTTCTCAAATCACCGTCTATCGCATATACCGGCTGCATCTCACCATCCACCAAAATGTCAGGTCGATCCGCATGTAAACGTTTAACCACCTTTTGCATCATCAAAGGGTATTTACCCGCTGAACTACCAAAGTTTGAATAGGAAATCAATGCGATGCGTGGTTCAATCTGAAATGATTTCACTCTATCATGTACCAAACCAACCATTTCACAAACAGAATCTTCATCAATGTCAATATTCACCGTAGTATCGGCAAAAAACACAGGACCTGATTTAGCCATCATGATATGCATTCCCGCCACCCGATGGGTTGTTGAAACCATACCAATACAATCCAAAGCCGGTCTCAATGCGATGGGGTAATTCCTTGTTAAACCGCTAATAAAGGCATCCGCTTTGCCATGCTCAACCATCATCGAACCAAAATAATTTCGATTTCGCATTTGATATTCCGCTTCAAATCCCGTGAGTCCTTTTCTACTGCGCTTTTGAAACAAGATTTCGCCATATTCCTTTAACTGTTCATCCTGCTTTCTAGGGTCGATCATGACTACCCCAGGAATCTCAATGAAATTCTCATCCATCATTTTCTGAATGGCCTCAGGATTTCCCAACAAAATTGGTTCGCAAATTCCGTCGCGTTTTGCAATTTCTGCCGCTTTTAGGATGCGAATATGATCGGCTTCCGCAAAAACAACACGCTTAGGATTGGTTTTCGCTTTGGTCATCAAACGGTTTACGAAATCATTGTCGATGCCTAATCGCTGACGTAACTGTGAATTATAGCCTTCCCAATCCGTAATCGGATTCTTGGCTACACCGCTATCCATAGCCGCTTTTGCCACCGCCGGAGCCACCGTTGTCAGCAATCGTGGATCCATCGGCTTAGGAATGATATACTGCGGACCAAAACTCAAGTTCTTTTCATTGTATGCCATCATCACACTCTCTGGCACAGGCTGCATCGCCAAGTCAGCAATGGCTCGAACCGCAGCGAGTTTCATTTCTTCATTGATCTCCGTTGCTCTAACATCCAATGCGCCGCGGAAAATGAAAGGGAATCCTAATACATTGTTAACCTGATTGGGGTAATCCGACCTGCCTGTAGCCATAATCAAATCAGGACGCGTTGCCACCGCCAAATGGTAGTCGATTTCAGGCGTAGGATTTGCCATCGCAAAGACAATGGGCTTTTCCGCCATCGACAAAATCATCTCAGGGGTAAGAATATTTCCTTTGCTCAAACCAATAAAAACATCAGCTGAAACCAGAGCATCATCCAATGTATTTAGGTCGCGCTGAGTGACGAACTGACTCTTATATTTATCTAAATCGGTTCTATCGGCACGCAAAACGCCTTTTGAATCGAGCATTACGATATTCTTTTTATCGGCCCCGAGCGACACGAACAATTTGGAACAAGCAATGGCCGAAGCCCCAGCCCCATTCACTACGATGCGAACATCGCTCAATTCTTTTTCAACCAATCGCAATGCATTGATCAAACCCGCAGCAGAAATAATTGCCGTTCCATGCTGATCATCGTGCATAATCGGAATATTCAACGCAGCCTTTAATCGCTCTTCAATTTCAAAACTTTCTGGCGCCTTAATATCTTCTAAGTTGATTCCACCAAAAGTGGGCTCCATGGCCTTAACCGTCTCAACGAAATGATCAACATCCTTACAATTCAGTTCGATGTCGAATACGTCGATGTCGGCGAAAATTTTGAATAACACGCCCTTCCCTTCCATCACCGGCTTGGATGCCTCCGGACCAATATCGCCCAATCCCAATACGGCGGTACCATTGGAAATTACTGCTACCAAATTCCCTTTTGCCGTGTATTTGTATACGTCGTCTACGTTTGCAGCAATAGCCAAACACGGTTCGGCAACCCCCGGAGAATATGCCAATGCCAAATCAAATTGCGTTTGAGTGGGCTTGGTAGATATTACCTCTATTTTTCCAGGTCTTCCATCGGCATGATAACTGAGCGCGTCGAGCAATTTCTTTTCTGACATATGCTGGCAAAGATAGTCGGGCTTTTGTAAATGGACGTTTCGCTTTATGAACGAATAATTTTTGATGTCTAATTTTTTATAACGCTGCGGTGTATATTCAATTTCGTAAGTGTGGCTTGGGGGTTTTATCTTTGTAGCATATTATGACACAGTATCGCATAGAACACGACACCATGGGTGAAGTCAAAGTCCCCGCCAATGCATTATGGGGCGCACAGACCGAACGCAGCAGAAACAATTTCAAAATCGGACCTGAAGGCAGCATGCCCTTGGAAATCATCCGTGCATTTGGTATATTGAAAAAAAGTGCTGCGCGCACAAACCGTGATTTGGGTGTATTGTCGGCCGAAAAATGTGACTTAATCTGTACCGTATGTGATGAAATCATCGAGGGCAAATTGGATTCTGAGTTCCCATTGGTAATTTGGCAAACAGGCTCTGGAACCCAGAGTAATATGAATGTGAATGAAGTCATCGCCAACCGCGCTCATGTATTGAGTGGTGGAAAATTGGATGATGAAAAGAAAGTGTTACATCCTAACGACGATGTAAATAAGAGTCAGAGTTCAAACGACACGTTCCCAACTGCAATGAGTATTGCTGTTTTCAAGCAAGTAGTAGATTACACATTGCCTGGGATTCAAGCGCTAAAAACTACATTAAAGCACAAGGCTCGCGATTATGAAAACATCGTAAAGATCGGTCGTACCCACTTTATGGATGCTACTCCATTAACACTGGGTCAAGAATTTAGTGCTTATGTACAACAATTAGAGAACGGTGTAAGCGCAATCAATCGCGCTTTGCCTACCGCTGCAGAATTGGCATTGGGTGGTACCGCCGTTGGAACTGGATTAAATACCCCTGCGGGATATTCTGAACTAGTTGCTAAATACATTGCCGAAGAAACCGCATTGCCATTCGTAACTGCACCAAACAAGTTTGAAGCCTTGGCAGCCCACGACGCAATGGTTGAATTGCATGGAGCACTCAAACGCGCTGCAATGAGCTGTTTCAAAATTGCAAACGACATACGAATGTTGAGTTCTGGCCCACGTAGCGGAATTGGTGAAATCATCATCCCCGAAAACGAGCCCGGCAGTTCAATCATGCCAGGAAAAGTCAACCCTACCCAACCCGAAGCATTAACCATGGTTTGCGCCCAAATCTTGGGAAATGATGTCGCCATTTCATTCGCTGCTTCTCAAGGACATTTCGAATTGAACGTATTTAAACCCGTTATCGCTTCTAATATGTTACAAAGCGCTCGTTTATTGGGCCAGGCTTGCTTGAGCTTCAACGACAACTGTGCTGTTGGCATCGAACCAAATTTGGACAATATTCAACGGTTGGTAGATCAAAGTTTGATGTTAGTAACCGCATTAAACACCCATATCGGCTATGAAAATGCAGCCAAAATCGCGAAGAAAGCGCACAAAGAGAATATGACATTAAAGGAAGCGTCGTTGGCACTAGGACTGTTAACCGAAGAACAATTCAACGAATGGGTTCGCCCAGAATTGATGGTTGGCAATCCAAAAGAAGTGATCAAATAAGACCATGTTCCTACTATCTAAAGAAAAAAAACTGTCGTTGACAACGCCCGTAATCATGGGCATCCTCAATACAACTCCAGACTCTTTCTACGGAAAAAGCCGGGTTCAAACTGAGCAAGAATCTGTAGATCTCGCTGGTGCGATGATTGAAGCAGGTGCTGCTATTATTGACATTGGCGGACAAAGTACGAGACCGGGCAGTGAGAGAGTAAGTTTTGGTGAAGAGCTAGAACGCGTGGCACCCGTTGTTAGAGCAATCCGTAGGGCCTTCCCCGAGGCTTGGCTTAGCGTAGATACCTATTACAGTTCAGTGGCGTTGGCTTGCATTGGCTTGGGCATCGACATGATAAATGACATTGCAGCGGGCGATAATGATCCAAAGATGTTTCGGACGGTGTTCGACAATGAGGTAGCTTATGTTGCCATGCACAAAAAAGGCAACCCAGAAACAATGCAGGACGATCCTCATTACGATGATTTGATGGGTGAAATACTTGAATATTTCAATCAAAAAAAGCAAGAGTATCGCAAAGCAGATTTTGCCAATTGGGTGATTGATCCCGGATTCGGATTTGGCAAAACAACTGAACATAACTTTCAGTTGTTGAATCAGTTGCAAAAATTTAGGCAGTTTAACAAACCATTGCTCGTTGGGATTTCGAGAAAAGGAATGATTTGGAAAACCATAAATGGCACGCCTGAAACAGCATTAAATGGGACCACGGCGCTTCATATGGCCGCTTTGGATCGCGGTGCTAATATTTTGAGAGTACACGATGTAAAAGAAGCCAAAGAATGCATTGATTTGTTTTTGGCTTTGAAAGCATAATCCTCTTAACTTTGCATCATGCCTGGAATGATTGCACCCTCCATCCTATCCGCCGATTTCGGCAAGTTGTTCGATGAAATCGAAATGATCAACCAAAGTGAAGCCGATTGGTTTCATGTGGATGTAATGGATGGCGTTTTTGTACCCAACATTTCTTTTGGTTTCCCTGTGATGAAACCGCTGCAATCAAAAGCCACCAAGCCATTGGATGTGCATTTGATGATTGTGGATCCCGATCGTTATACCAAAGCCTTTGCTGATGCTGGCGCTCATGTGTTAACCGTTCACGTTGAAGCTTGTACCCATCTTCATCGCACGCTAACCAACATCCGGAATCATGGCATGAAAGCAGGTGTCGCCATCAATCCTCATACCCCAGTTGAATCGATCAAGGAAGTACTTTATTTGTGCGATGTGGTTTGTCTGATGAGCGTCAACCCCGGATTTGGTGGTCAGTCATTTATCGAAAACACATACGCCAAAGTAAAAACACTCAAGTCAATGATAACTGCAGCAGGCACCAACACCTTAATCGAAATTGATGGTGGTGTTTCCCTGAGCAATGCCAAAATGTTAACCGATGCAGGTGCTGACGTTTTGGTTGCTGGAAATACGGTTTTTGGCAGTGCTAACCCAACACAAACCATTACAGAACTCAAACAATTAATCAAATAACGCAACCATTTCTGCGTTAGATACTTGCGTGAAAAAAATCCTGTCGCTTTTACTTCTCACCCTAATCGGTGTTGTGGCAAATGCCCAACAAGCGATTCAGCGAGGAAGAGTAATTCGGTATGCATCGCAAAATCAAAGTACTACCTCATCCACTAGCCTTGCCAAAATCAAAATCCGCTTATCGGATGATTCGCAAATTGGAATTACTGATTCGGCCGGCTACTTCGCCCCTTCCGAAACCTTATTCCCAGGCGATCTCATTTTTGGATATCGCAATGGAGAAAAACTCTTTGGTTACAAATGGCTAAATCAAACCGATAGCAGCAGCAGAAAATCGAACCAAGAAATTGATTTACAAACAATTACACTGGGAAGCGGATTGGACCTGATTGCCGAAGTCAGAATTGGAATTTCACAAGGCGGACCCTTCTTGGAAGAAATCAAGCCCCAAAAATTGCAACTAAACCCCTCAATGGGCAATGGTATCGAATCGTTAATTAAAACATTCATCGGCGCTTCTTCGGGCAATGAAATGTCGAGCCAATACACCGTGAGAGGCGGGAATTATGATGAAAATTTGATTTACGTCAACGACATTGAAATCCTTAGACCTCAATTGATTAGCAGCGGTCAGCAAGAAGGCCTTAGTTTTATCAATTCTGACCTAGTACAATCGGTAAAATTCAGTGCTGGAGGATTCGGTGCACAGTATGGCGATAAAATGAGCTCTGTTTTGGATGTCGATTATATCCGGCCCGACTCTTTTAAAGGCAGTGCTACCGTGGGTACGATGCTCAGTAGCGCCACCATCAATGGAAAAAAGAACCGCTTTTCAGGCTTCTTGGGCATACGGAATTTCAACAACTCATTGCTAACCAAAACCTTGAATGTAAAAGGGAATTATTCTATGCGATTTAACGACCTGCAAACCCAGGTTACATATAAGGTTCATCGCAAACTTTACATTGATTTCTTAGGGAACCTAGCTAGTAACAATTACACCTTAAACCCCATCAGCCGAAGTACAACCTTTGGTACGATCCAAAATGCATATCAATTGGATGTGGGCATGGGCGGACAAGAATCACTCAAATATCTATACGGAATGGGGTCGATTACATTCAGGTATACCCCAAACGTTAGAAATGAATTCAAATGGATAATAAATCACACTACCATTGAGGAGCAAGAGATTTTTGATGTGGAAGGATTGTATTATTTATCGCAATTGGATCGCGACATGGGTTCTAAAACCTATGGAAAACCTCTTAAAACACTGGGTTATGGATATTACATCGACCATGGCAGAAACCGAATGCTGTCCGGCGTGACGCAATTTGCGCACATCGGAAAAATTGGAAAGTCCACCGATGCATTTTCTTGGAATTACAGCGTTCGATTAAACAAAGAAAGTGTTTCAGATAAGATTGCTGAATGGTATTACAATGATAGTGCGGGATACAACATAGCACCGTTTGGCAGAATGGAGGATAGTATTCTGTTTGATAACTATATTTTCGCCAAAAACACCTTGAATTCTTACCGTGGCAAAGCACATATCGCAGGCCAGTGGAGACTGAGTAAACGACAGCAAATTTGGCTCACTTCGGGCATTCGGACCCAATATTGGACGGTAAACCGTGAAATGCTGGTGATGCCTAGAATGAGCTTGAGTTGGGAACCCCATAAATCGTTCAATGAACGTCAGCGTTCAGATGCCGCCAAAAAACCCGATGTCCTATACAAATTAGCAATCGGCGCTTATCACCAACCAGGATTCTACAGAGAATTAAGAAACTTCGATGGCCAATTAAACCGTCAGTTATTAGCGCAAAAGAGTTGGCATCTTGTAACTGGATATGAGCGATATTTCTTCAATGGAGGTCGCAAATTTAAATACACGGCGGAGGCATACTACAAAGGGTATCAGGATTTGGTTCCCTACCTTTTCGACAATATTCGGATTCGATATTATGGCACCAATTCCGCTACAGGCTTTGCTTGGGGCGTTGACCAACGCATTTACGGAGAGTTCACCAAAGGATTAGAGAGTTGGTTTACGCTAGGCATCATGCAGACCAAAGAAAAAATCACATACAGCGATGAGGTGTCAGGCAATTCGGTTACCACGGATTATTTAAGACGTCCTACCGACCGCAGAGTGAATTTGGGTGCGGTTTTTCAGGATCAAATGCCCAACAATCCGAGTTTGAGAGTGAATTTGACCATGAATATCGGAACAGGTATTCCCTATTATTTGGATGGTAAGGCCCGATATACCACAACGCCTAACACGATACCTCCATATCGTCGGGTTGACATAGGATTTAGTAAAATATTTGAACCTAAAAAGTACAAATGGGTAGGAAAAATGGGCATGAGCAATGCTTGGTTAAGCATCGACATTTTCAATTTGCTCGATATCAACAACGTAATCGGATATAGCTGGGTCAAAGACCTTCAAAACAACCGTTACGGCGTGCCGGATTATCTCACCGGAAGACGCATCAACATCAGACTTTACGGCAGCTTTTAATTGCCACCACCGAATGGGACATTTCCACCGGGCGTAGGCGTAGCGCCACCGGAATTCCCTGTACCCGAAGGAGGACTTCCCGCACCGTTGTTCATCGATGCTTTTTCTTCCTCACACTTGGCCAATCTCGCTTTTGCGTCGTTTAGTTGTGCCTGCGCTGATTTCAATTGAGATTGCAAAGAGTTTACTTCCGATGTTTTGGCGTTCAATTTGTCTTGCAAATCTTTTATAGCCAATGCCTTATCTTCCATCAATTTTTGACATTCATCCAAACTCTTTCTGCCCGCATCCACTTCCCCATTCAACTCGGTGATGGTCAATTTCAATTTGGCGATCTCTGATTTCAGCGCATCCATTAAAGCCATCATATCGGTTGAGCTAGAATTACTACCCGCAGTGGCTAATTTGTCCTCACAGGCTTTTAAATCAGCTTTCATCTGTTTTAGAGACTTCTGACAATCTTGGTATTCCGCCATCAATACATCGTAGGCATTTTTCTTAGATTCCAAATCCACCAATGCTTGATTTAGAGAATCGCGCGTTTTGATGCAATCATTTCCAGTTGATGCATTTTTTATGGCGATTTCCAATTCGCTGATGCGTTTTTTGGCCGCTTCTAAATCCGACAATGCTTTGTCTAATTGATCTTTAGGAATGCATAATTTCAACTTGGCTTCCAATTCTTTTGTTTTTGCTTGTTCCGCAGTCAACTGCTGTTTGATGTCGGCCACGGATTTCTTCAAAACCTCTAGTTCCGCCGTCAATCCAGCAGATTTGGTTCTCTCCGCCGCCAATAGTTGCTCTAACTGAGCAATCTTATTCTTGTATGGGGTGCAATCCTCAGTTATTGCCACAGATTTAAGCTGATCTTCCAATCGCTTTTTCTCCGCATTTAATAGGTCAATTTGCTTTTTCGCATCCGCCAAAGCATTTTCATTTTTCAATCGTTCATTTTCGAAACGGACCCGATCTAGTTCCAATCGGATTCTATCATCTTCTGCCTTCAACCGATCGTAATCACCTTTCCATTTAACGAGATCAGTTTCACAATTCTTGGCCTTGTTACTTGCTTCAACCTCTTTCAACTGAATGTCGGCAAGTTGCTTTTTCAATGCTTCTTCCCTATTCTTACAGTCATTCAAAGCCTTTTGAGAGGCAGGATTAATGGGTGTTGGGATATTTTTATTCACCACAATTGTATCGCGTTTTACTACAGTTTTTATTTCTGTCTTGATAATGGTATCGCGGACGATTTTTATCACAGTATCACGAACGATCCTGATCACAGTATCACCAACAAATCTCTCTGTAACTTCCACCGGAGGAGCTATACTATCATTATTGATTTCCTCTTCGTCGTATTCGTCGGTGTAACGATGACAGTCGCCAATTTTTGACCTGAACCCAATATAAAAACTAGCCCCTTGCGTCCCTGTATTTCTCATGAAATTACCCAATCCCCAAAGGTTGTTACTTCCGATAATAACTGGACCAAATCGCACAAAACCACCCACTTGCACTTCCGTATAGTCGTTGGCTATGCTAATAGGCATGCCGTATTCGAATCTCTCCCCTTGAAATCTAGGCACGAAGCTCAGAGAGGACGAACGTCGAAGACCAGGCATATCCACCGGTTTTAAACTATGCACCAAATAACCACCCAAGTGCCATTTGCCGGAGCGAATATCCATTTGCATATTGAATGCCATGGGCGTGTAAGTGGTAAATGAACGAAGCGGATTAGCGCCCACTTTCTCTGCTGCCGTTCCAATTTGATCAAATGCATTGGGGCTATGATTCACACTGTTAACACCGTATATCTGTCCAATTGCAAATGCTGAATCCATTTTATATATACCATTGGTTACACCCATCTGGTAGCGAGTGCCATCATGAGAGATGAAACCAACATCGGTTAAACTCGCGCCAAATTTGACTTTATAGGTACGCTGTAATTCACGTTCACAGCCCGTAAATGACCTCAAATCCAGCTTCATTCCCGGTCTGATCTCGTACATAAATCCTAAATCAAAACCCGCACCTACTCCAGACATCGAACCAAATTTTAATCCCAATGGCGCATTCATTGTACTGGATGCAGATTGAGCATCGGTAAACATATAAGCACCATACAATTGATTGACCTGTAAATCATTGTTTCCTTTGTATTGCAAGTCCAAACTACTCGCACTCAAATGTGCAGCGCCCATTCCTATTAATAATTTTGTGGTCGCACCCCACTTAAATGCAGAGGCCCCTTTTCTAGCATTTGCATCGCCGGCATACGAACCAAATGAGAAAAAATATTCTTGGTATTTATCGGTGTTAAACGCAAATGGTGTTTGATTTTTGATGGTTCCGCCTATTTTCTTGTCCCATTCCGACCTGCCGTATCGTAAAATATTCCCTAAATCTGGATTTACCCCCTGGAAATTGAAACCTGAAACCCCTTTTATTCCTAATCCAAAACCCACTTTATTGTCGGCCATAAAGAACATCGACGGACCATAGGTCTCATTCAAATAATTCAAGCTCCAATTCTGATTTTCAGATTTTGGCATCCAAGACTGATCCATGCGTAAACTGCTCGATTCACGTTTCCATGAATTTGCAAAACTGCTTTGAGCATCCAACGACGTACCCCACCAGTTTACATAAACCCTCTTAGAATAGTTCGATGCAACATTCGCTGGATTCATAAACACCGAATAAGGCGTATTCAAATCACCCACTACCAAACCCAAAGGTTGCTGAGCAAAGAGATGACCCGCGCAAGAAAAAATTAATGCGAAAATGGCTGTTTTAAAGCGGTTGAAATTAATGATAGTTTTCATTTATGGGAAAAACCAAAGTTATGTCAATGATTGTAAAATGCCTATCTAACCAATATTATACCAATTTTCATCCCCCCAATGATTCAATTTGACGAATGATGTAAATAAACTGTGAAGCGTATCTTAAATTTGAGACCCTTACTATGAAAAAGTTTCTCAAGTATTTTATTACCCTGTTGAGCGGATTTGCTCTAGGCATCATTTCAATTGCTTTGGTATTTGGCATTTTCATCTCTGGACTCACCTCTCAAATTGGTAATTCAAAGGAAGAAGAATTGTCTGAATCAACCATCCTAAATCTAACTTTAGGTACAGAAGTCACTGAACGAAGCACCTCTAACCCACTAGATGAAATCATTTCTGCTGCCAGCAATGAATCACCTGCATTGGGGCTCGACGATATAATCAACGGACTTAAGAAGGCTAGCAAAGACAGCCAAGTGAAAGGCATTTATTTGGATTGCGGTAGTTATGGCGGCGGAATGGCCACGGCGGAGGAGATTAGAAATGCTATTTTGTTATTTAGAAAGGCGGGTAAATCTGTTGTGGCTTACAGCGGATTGTATTCCGAATTGGGCTATTACATTGCATCGGCTTGCGATAAGGTTATTTTAAACCCTAGAGGATTTCTTGAAGTGGATGGGATATCAGCCAAATTTGTCATGTACAAAGGCCTGTTCGACAAATTAGGGGTTGATTTTCAGGTTTTTCGCGTTGGCAAATTCAAATCGGCGGTAGAACCTTTCATTCAAAAGGAAATGTCCGAAGCCAATCGCGAACAAGTCACAGCCTACATCACATCGTTGTACAAATTTCAAATCAAAAACATCGCATCAAGTAGAAATTTGCAAATGGATTCTGTTTGGCAAATCGCGATGCAATCCAAGGCGCAATTACCCAAAGACGCAAAATCATTGGGCTTGGTTGATGCCTTAGAGTATGAAACAGAAGCAAAGAGCATCGCGGCCAAAGAGGCTAAAATGAGACCGGAAACAGCCCATTGGTTCGATTTTGCGAAATATGCAAAAGACGCCGACCCCTATGCTTATAGTGAGAATAAAATTGCAGTGATTTATGCCGTGGGTGAAATCATGCCAGGAAAACAGAATCCAAATGAGCAGATTGGTAGCAAAACCTTTATCACACAGTTACATAAAGCCCAAAAAGATGAAAGTATCAAAGCCATCGTAATTCGTATAAACTCTCCAGGTGGAAGCGCGTTTGCGAGTGATGAAATGGCCCATGAAATCATTGCCTGTAAAAAAGTAAAACCCGTGATCGTTTCTTTTGGCGATGTTTCTGCTAGCGGCGGTTACTACATGGGTTGTGTGGCAGATAGTATTTTCGCCTTACCCAATACAATTACGGGATCCATTGGCGTATTTGCCTTGTTACCAAACACAGAAAAACTTTTCGGCAATACCATGGGACTCAATTATCAAACGGTAGAATTGGGTGAATTGTCGGCTGGATGGCGCCCTGACAGAGCCTTAAGCCCTAAAGAACAAGAAAAAATGCAGTTGATGGTCAATAGCATCTACGATGATTTTATCACCACTGTTGCCAACGGAAGAAAATTAACCAAAGGGAGAGTTTCTGAATTGGCCGAAGGTCGCGTCTATACTGCCGAAGATGCACTACCATTGGGATTGATTGATGGGCTTGGTGGGATAGACAGGGCCATTACATCGGCTGCAAGGAAAGCACAAATCAAGGAATACAGAGTGGTTAAATTCCCTGAAAATGAAGATTGGTTGAGTCAAATTTTACAAGCCGATGAGGTGAGTAAAGCAAAATTCAGAGCACTAGCCAAGACCACCGGAATTGATCTAAAGACTTTGCAACAAATCGATCAGATTCAGTACCTCCGAGGACCCCAATACCTCCTACCTTGGTCGGTAAAAATGCATTGATCATCGATTGCTGCTAAAATTCCGCCCACCATGGAAACTTAAAACACAGAAATAGTTTCCAAAGCGAATTTTAATTCTTAATTTTGCGCCATATTATGGAATTGGTGCACAAAGTTCAACTTACAGCAGAGCGATTATTCAGTCGTTTCGGTGTAAAAAGTGTCACCATGGACGATGTCGCCAAGGAAATCTCCATATCCAAAAAGACATTATACAAGTGCTTTAGGGACAAAGAAAGCTTGGTTATGTGCACAATCGAATCGCACATGCAGGAAACGGAGCAAGCCATTAGCAACATTATAGCTGTTGAGGAAAATCCCATTTATCAATTGTACAAAATCACCCAGTACATAATCAGCAATCAACGTCGTTTCAGCCCTAGCATGATGTACGACCTAAAAAAGTATCATCCCAACAGCTTTCAGATTTTCGAAAAGCATAGAAGCAGTCACATCGTAAATCACATCAAACAGAACATCGAACTCGGAAGAAACACCGGACACTACCGAAACAATTTTGATGCCCTTGTCATTGCTCATAGTTTCTCGATGCTTTCGTTCAGTGTATTCGAGAGTTTGGAGCTGAATAACTTAGAAATTCCTCAAAATGATTTAGTCATAGAAATTATCCGATACCATTTACGCGGAATTTCCACATCAGAAGGATTAAAAATTGTAGATGAAATCGATTGGACAAACAAACCACAGAAAAATTAACATGAAACGCATAGTCATTCTTTCACTTCTCCTCGCCCAATTGTCGTTGCGCGCGCAGGAAGTCAAACAGTTCAGCCTCCAGGAAGCGTTGGCCTTTACGGAGCAAAACAACTTAAGTTACTTAAATGCACAATATGATGTGCAAATTGCGCAGGAAACGGTAAAACAAACCACTTCTTACGGATTGCCTCAAGTGAGTGCATCGGCGGGGTTCCAACAGTACCTTACCATCCCTGGCAACTGGGTAAACAATTTCACCAAAACTCCTGGATCTTCAGCCCCTGACTTTATCTTTTTACGTTTTCAGCAAGAGTTCAGTAGCAATGCTGCATTTTCGGTAAGTCAATTGCTATTTGATGGTACTTACATGGTGGGATTGCGTGCAAGCAAAGCATTCATGGGAATGAGCGACTTATTAAAGCAAAAAGCATTACGCGATGCGCAACTCAATGTCGCCAAAGCATATGTCACGGCGGTGTCTACCCAGAAAAACCTCGACTTAATCCAAACGAATATCACCTTATTGGAAAAGTCCCTTTACGATGTCACTGAAATGAACAAAGAAGGATTTGTTGAATCTCTAGATGTGGACCGACTCACCCTCTCTTTGAGGAATCTTAAGTTGCAAAAGGAAAAGTTAGAGAATGCAATTCTAATCACAAAAAATGCCCTAAAAATGCAAATGGGATTGTCGCTAGAAACTGAAATTACATTAACTGAAGACCTTGACAAGTTGGAGAATTCATTGAGTATTGACGACATTGCTAAGAGTTCATTCTCTAGCAGTAACCGCATCGAGCACAAGTTATTGGAGCAAAGTATCACACTTGGGAACTTAGATAAACAGCGATACAAGGCAAGTTCATTGCCTTCTGTTGTGGGTTTTTATCAAAATCAAAAAAGCACATTGCGCAGTGAATTTAACTTCTTCCAGAGCAACTTACCTGTGAACAATTCATGGGTCCCCTCCTCTGTCTATGGCTTCAACCTTAGAGTGCCAATTTTTGCAGGCGGATTAACACAATCCAAAATTCGCGAGACCAACATAAAAATCGAAAAGGCTAAAAACGACATGGCCAATTTTGATCGATACGCTGCCTTTGAATACACCAATGCAATCAACAGCTACGAAGTCAACATCCAACAAGCAATCAACCAAAAAGAGAATCTGGTATTGGCACAGAAGATATACGACAAAGCGAATTTGAAGTATAAGGAAGGCGTTGGAAGCACCTTAGAAATCATGCAAGCAGAAACAGAGCTTCGCACTGCCAACAACAATTACATGAATGCCATTTACGACTTAGTCATTTCAAAAATCGATTATAGAACCACAACAGGAACACCTTTAAAATAAAAAATCCATGAAACGCAACATCATATTATTCAGTGTATTGGCCACTTTGGCCATCAGCGCATGCGGAGGCAAGAAGACCGCCGAAGACAATAAACAAGCCAAATTAGACGCGCTTAAAAAAGAGATTGCCAAATTGCAGTCTGAGGCAAGTGCTCTTGAAAAAGAGATCGATCAAAAATCAGGAAAAATCAATGGTAAGGCCGTTGAAATCACCGAAATCAAGAAGGGTGTATTCCAAAGTTACATCATGATCGAAGGATCCGCCGATGCCAATGAAAGCACCATCGCAACGCCTAAAGTCCCCGGAACCATCGTAAGAGTATTGGTTCAACCGGGCGCAAGTGTTACGGCCGGTCAAGTATTAGCCCAACTCGATAATACCACCATTTCTCAAGGTCGCAACGAATTGCAGCAACAAATGATCTACGTCACCACCCTTTTCGAAAAGCAAAAAAGACTGTGGGAAAAAGGCGTGGGTACTGAAGTTCAATATCTATCTGTGAAAAATCAGAAAGAAGCATTGGAGAAAAGCATGAAGACGTTGGAAACACAAATCGACATGTATAACATCAAGGCACCAATAACCGGAACCTTGGAAAGTGTTGATGCCAAAGTGGGTCAAGCCGTTGCCCCTGGCCTACCCTTGTTCAGAGTAATGAACTTGAGCAATATCAAAATCAAAGCAGATGTTGCTGAATCGCACTCCAAAAAAGTAAAGGCAGGTGATAAAATCAAAATTTTCTTCCCCGACCTTCAAACGGAAATTGATGCGAACATATCTTTTGCTTCTAAGTACATCGATCCATTGAATCGCACTTTCCGTGTGGAAACCAAATTGCCTCACGTAGACAATTTAAAGCCAAATATGATTGCAAAATTGAAAATCGTGGATTATGAAAATTCAAATACCATCAGTGTGAGTTCAAACTGTATTCAAACCACAGAATCTGGAAGCTATGTAGTGATTGCCAAAGCCCAAAGCAATGCAAAAGGCGAGGCCCAAGCATTTGTTGCCGAGCGCAGAACAATCATCACTGGTAAAAGCAGCGATGGCAAAACAGAGATCATATCGGGATTGAACGAAGGCGATTTGGTTATTACCACTGGTTACCAAGAATTGAATACCGGTCAAGCCATTACTGGTGGCTGGATGTCGGGCAAATAATCCCAAAAAAATGAGCAAATTTAAAGAATTTAAACCCACGAGCTGGAGTATCGATAACAAAACCAGCATTTATATCATGACGATATTTATCAGTATCGCCGGGATATTTTCATATAATTCGTTGCCAAAAGAGCAGTTTCCTGACATCGTTATCCCAACGATTATCGTTCAAACGGTATATCCGGGTTCATCGCCAAAGGATATCGAAAACCTAATCACCAAACCACTTGAGAAGAAAATCAAATCTATCAGCGGTGTAAAAAAACTTAAAAGCAATTCGATTCAGGATTTCAGTATAGTAACTGTTGAATTCGATACCGACGTCAAGGTAGACTTGGCCAAGCAAAAGGTGAAAGACCAGGTTGACAAAGCGAAGAGCGATTTACCAAACGATTTAAAAACCGACCCTATTGTTCAGGAAATCAACTTTTCTGACATGCCGGTTATGTATATAAACATCAGTGGAAACATCGATTTGCAGTCATTGAAGCGCTATGCAGAGATCGCAAAAGACAAGATTGAGAGTTTACCGAGCATCACACGTGTTGATATTGTTGGTGCTTTAGACAAGGAATTACAGGTCAACTTGGATTTGACAGCGATGGCAAGTACCGGTTTAACAATGGACGATGTAACCCGAGCCATTCAGTATGAAAACATGCGTATTTCTGGCGGTAATATTGACGTTGACCAAATGCAACGTTCTTTAAGTGTAAGCGGTGAATTCAATTCCAAAACGGAAATCGAAAACATCGCGGTTCGCACAGGAACTGGAGCCACGGTATATCTTAGGGATGTGGCCCAGGTGGTTGACGGATTTAAGGATAAAGAAAGTTACGCTCGCTTGGAAGGTAAAAACGTAATTACCATGAACGTGGTAAAAAGAGCCGGTGAGAATTTGATTTTAACCAGCGATAAGTGTCATGAAATTATCAAGGATTTACAGACCAGCGGAACCTACCCCAAAGAAATGGATGTTGTTTTCACGGGCGATCAATCGGTGAAGACAAGAACAACGGTTCACGATTTGATCAACACAATTATCATTGGCTTCATTTTGGTAACAATGATTTTGATGTTCTTCATGGGTGCAACAAACGCAATTTTCGTGGCCCTATCAGTTCCGTTGAGTTGCTTTATTGCATTCTTAATAATGCCTACGATTGGCTTTAGCTTAAATATGATTGTATTGTTTGCATTCTTGTTGGCTTTAGGGATTGTGGTAGACGATGCGATTGTGGTTATCGAGAATACCCACCGTATCTTTCATAAAGACAAATTACCCATTAAAGAAGCTGCGAAAAAAGCTGCTGGTGAGGTATTCCTTCCTGTTTTGTCGGGTACTATGACAACCCTAGCCCCCTTTATTCCATTGGCGTTCTGGAAAGGTATTGTAGGTAAATTTATGTTCTTCTTGCCTGTTACTCTAATTATTACGTTGTTGGCTTCGTTGTTGGTTGCTTACATCATCAACCCAGTGTTTGCTGTCGATTTCATGGAAGACGAGCATGCTGTGGAAGACAAAGCCAAAACCAAAAAGGCGGTTCGCAGAACAACGATCGTAATGGGAATCATTTCGATCCTCGGATATGTAGGTGGCGGATTTGGTACGGGGAATTTCTTCGTGACATTATTGTTGGTTTACCTAGCTCATCACTATTGGTTGAGGCATGTGATCGTAAAATTCCAAACCAAAACTTGGCCTTCGGTTCAAAACAAATACGAGAAGATGATCACCTATCTTCTAAAAAAGAACCACGCGAGACAGACAATTTTTGCAACCATTGTATTGTTAATTGGATCCTTCGTTATCACGGCAATCCGCAAACCAGGCGTAGTATTCTTCCCACAAGCGGAACCAAACTTTACTTATGTTTACCTGACGATGCCTACGGGTACATCGGCCAAACACACCGATAGCATTCTAAAAATTGCAGAAAAACGTGTTTTTAACACCATCGGAAAAGATAATTCATTGATTGAAAGTGTGATTTCTAACGTCGCCGTTGGCGCTACCGACCCTCAAAGTGGAGATCGTACAACTGCGGGTAATAAAGCAAAAATCACAGTGGCTTATGTGGAATTTGAAAAACGCGAAGGCCAAAGCACGCTGGAGATGCTCAAAAAAATCAGGGCTAATATTGGAACCATTGCAGGCGCTGAAATCATCGTAGAGCAAGAAAGAAATGGCCCTCCGGTTGGAAAGGCCGTTAACATTGAAATTCGCGGTGACGAGTTTAACTCATTGGTAAAAACGGCATCGGACTTAAAAACGCTTTTGGATTCCAAAAAAATCCCTGGTGTTGAGGAATTGAAAACCGACTTTATCAGTTCTAAACCGGAGATCATCATCAAAATTGATCGTGAGCGGGCCAACAGATTCGGAATCAGCACGGCCCAAATTGGTATGGCATTGAGAGGCAGTATTTATGGTACCGAAGCGAGTAAGTTTAAGGACGAGAACGACGACTACCCTATTATGGTTCGCATTAAGAAATTGGATGCTAACAACTTAGATGCGTTATTGAATATGAGAATCACTTTTCGCGATATGGCAGCGGGTGGATTGATACGTCAGATCCCCTTGAGTTCAGTGGCTTCGGCGGAGTATTCAAATACTTTCGGTGGGATTAACCGTTTAAATCAAAAGCGCGTAATTACCCTAGCGAGTAACGTATTGCCTGGTTTTGCTCCCAATGGGGTTGTTGCTGATGTTCAGAGTGCTTTGGACGCGTTCGACAAACCATCGGACATTCAAGTGATCATGACCGGTGAGCAGGAACAACAAAAGGAAACCGGCGCCTTCTTGGGCAATGCAATGTTGGCTTCTTTGGCGTTGATCTTGATCATCTTGGTAACACAGTTTAATTCTATCAGTAAGCCATTGCTAATCTTAAGCGAAATCTTCTTATCGTTGATAGGCGTATTATTAGGCTTTGCGATATTCAACAAGGACTTCTCCGTTGTAATGACTGGTATTGGAATTGTGGCTTTGGTCGGAATTGTTGTTCGAAACGGGATTTTGTTGGTAGAATTTACGGATTTGCTGCGTGAGCGAGGAGCGACATTAAAAGATGCAATTATTGAAGCGGGTAAAACACGTATGACACCTGTATTGTTAACTGCCTCTGCGACCATTTTAGGTCTGGTACCATTGGCGGTAGGATTAAATATGGATTTCGGTACATTGTTCAGCGAGTTGAACCCCCATATCTACTTTGGTGGCGATAACGTTGCCTTCTGGGGTCCTTTGAGCTGGACGATGATCTACGGATTGGGATTTGGTACTTTCCTAACCTTGATCTTGGTACCTTGTATGTATTACTTGAATGAGAAGTTCAAGTCTAGAGTATATCGTTGGATGGGTCGCAATTACAACCCAGACACGATGATGCGCCCAGAACCTAAGAAATAATAGAGATATTTATTCAATCTACGAAAAAGGGCGCCCATTGGGCGCCCTTTTTAATGAATTACATATTGAAGCGAGTGTACTTATTCTAAAGTGAAGTTATTCTTCTGACGCATCAATCCGCGTGTCCACAACTCTGCAGTATACTTACCCTTCATCAACTTTCCTGTCAACAAACCTTTTTCTGGGAAATTCCATTTAACTTTTTGCAAGGCACCATCAAATTGAATGGTATTCTTCAAACTGTTAACTTTGCTCTTATCTGTCAACTTGGTGTTTGTAGTAGACAAAACACCACCGTTAGGATCGATGATCCTAATGGTCACTTCTTCTTCTAAAGGCTGGGTTACCATTGGATTTTCTAACACATCAAAAGTTACACGGATTTTATCTATGCCCTTAGCTTTCATGGTTTCGGTCATCACACCCTTCTTATCAAACAATCCAGTAATCAACAATGCGCCAAACTGAGGACGAGCCCCTTTGTCTAAACGATCTTTCAATTCAACATTTTCAGATTCCAACGTAGCAGAACGATCTTTTTCGGCAGTTAATTGAGCCACATAATCATTTTTCTCTTTGGTTAAGCCTTCTATCAACGCCATCAATTCAGCAACTTTAGCACGGGCTTCTTCCAATTGCTTGCGCAAATCTTCCACTTCTGCTCCACCCTTGCCACTCTTCGCTGCTTTTCTAGAAGCCTTTGTCGATTTCTTAGCACCATCACCGCTGCCGGCAGTTGCGCCATCACCTGAAATACCATCGGAGATTTCTCTTCTCAAACGATAAATTTCCTGCATTGCAGCAATAACCCTTGGGTTTTTGTCGCTCTCCAACTCTTCCACCTTTAAAACCAAGGTTTGATTTTCATTTTGGAAAGTTTGAATGACCAAATTCAAAGAATCTTCCATTCGATTTAACTCACTTTGCAAAGAATCTTTGGCCTTCATTACAGCCACTTTGTTTTCCAATTCTTTGTCACTTTTCATTTTGTTGAGATACAAAAATGTATTACTTCCAAGAGAAGCCAACAACAAAATCACAAGTACTACGGTTAATGCGGTCCTATTCATACAATTGCAAAGTTAAATAATAATTCAAATATTCCACCCCTCTTGCACAATTCGCTTAATCGCAAACTGGCAATTATTGTTTTTTCAATGTATTCGGGCGCTGATTAATCGACATCAAACGTTGTTTCGGATCAATCAAAAAATACTGCGGCATGGTTTGTAGTTTCAGTTTTTCGGCCACTTCAGATGAACAGAACCCCTGAATAAATTGGGTTTCATATCTCTTATTGTATTGATAGACATATCTTCCACCTCCGCCATGATTCAAGCACACAATTTGAATACTATCGGGCAAATTCCTAGATAAATCGTGTAATTCAGCACTGTCGTTGATATAATTCGGATTATCGGCATTCCAAACCACAACGTAAGTATACTTGCCTTTGAAAGTCCGAATCGAACGGCGATGTACCGGATTCTCCTTTAGTTTACCGGGCTGGTATTTGCCTTCAATTAAACAAAACTTGAACTTGGGCAATTTCTCGCCAATCAACAAACTCCGACTTCCCTTGATTCCCACATTTTTTATTTTTCGATGCGAAATCGCCCATATCCCGTCCTTGCCTTGATTGACATTTTCTATCAATTGGGCCTGCCCTAACCAATCCACTATTAATCCCGGACGATAATCCCATGAGTTGCTGCTGTTGAATTCACCCCGATTATTACCCACAATTACTTTGTCGATACCTATGTCGTTGTACAACCCATTCAGATTGACATCCTTCACGGCCCAATACAAAGTATCGTTTTGAATGGAGTTATTGATTTTCTCCCCTCCAAACCAAACGGCTTTACGATGTTGCCTAAAACTGATATTGCATCCCAAATATTCTCTACGTCCGCAAACCAAGGCAATGGCATCGTCGTACATTTTTTGGACCGACCTCAATTCTCCCGGCATAAATTGATTAAATCCAACGGCCATACCATTCTGCGTTGTATCTAGTAAAATAAGGCTCTGACTAAAAACGCGGTCTCCGTCATTCCGCTTAGGCAATGTCAACTTCATGGGAAAATACCACTGCGCAGCTCCATCATCCGTTAAATCAAAATTGTGATTCAAATCAACCCGTATTTTGGTTGCGCGGTACCTCATATTCATTGGATTATCAACCAAAATCAATGTATGAGTTGGCAATAACCCAACGCCATGGTGGTGAGGCACAAAACCGTAAGCGTGTTTAATTCCACGGGTTAAACTATCCTTGGAAATCATCACCTTCCAAGCAACCAATGGCATCCCCGTATAATCTGCCGATAGGTCGATGGGTTGAATAATACTGTCGTTGGTGATCGAAAATAAAGGCAAAACATCAATCAAATGATTGATTTCATTATCCGCCCCACGCTGACTCAACGCGGTTACAACCAATTTAGAATGCCCTATTCCTTTTGACTTGGAACCTTCCGCACGCGATGAAGGCGAGGCCGGATTTACAGGGTTTTGATTTTCCGCAGATTGAGAAAATGCATAGTTACTAGATAACCCCAAGGCCAAAAAAATGACAATCAACGAATAAAACCGTTGCATGGGCCACTGCATTTACTTAGTCGTAAAACGCACAATAATCACAATCAACGCAATTACAAACATCAAAATCGAAATTCGATTCATGCCGTGCATCATACGCAAATTGAAAGTGCTTTTTACTTCCGTTTGCTTGCGAAAGGTGAGGTAGGAAATCAATTTTTGAAAAATCATAGCTAACAAACTTAAGAAAAAAAACGTGTTATTCTTTCCCTGTTTCCGACTTTTCCTTCAACACACCAAACACATCGATAGGATCTTTCACCTTTTTGTCGGTGAGGGCCAAATCTAAGACTTGCAGCATATTATTGACATAATGAAATTCTAAACCATGCAAATATTGGGCAGGGATATCGAGGACATCCTTCTTATTTTGCTCACAAAGGATCACTTGCGTAATTCCAGCTCGTTTGGCTGCCAAGAGTTTCTCTTTAATTCCGCCCACTGGCAACACTTTGCCCCGCAGGGTGATTTCTCCTGTCATCGCCAACTTATTCTTCACCTTATTCTGTGTAAACAACGAAGCGAGTGATGTCAAAATCGCTATACCCGCACTCGGTCCATCCTTAGGTATTGCACCGGCAGGAAAATGGACGTGTATATCCCAGTAATCGAAGACTTTTGAATCAATTCCAAGGTATTCCGCATGGGCTTTGAGGTAACTTTTCGCTAGCATCACACTCTCTTTCATCACATCGCCGAGCTGACCGGTAATTTGTAGTAAGCCTTTTCCGCGTGAGAGTTTGCTTTCCACAAAAAGGACAGAACCACCCATCGGACTCCAAGCTAAACCAGAAACCACACCTGCGGTATCATTGTTCTCGTACATTTCAGGCTCCAATTTCTCAGCACCCAAAATCTCTTCCACTTCAGATACGCCAATTTGCTTTTTGATCGGTTCCTCCATCGCAATGGATTTAGCCATAAAACGCGCCAACGCAGCAATTCTCTTATCCAACGAGCGAACACCACTTTCTCGGGTGTATTGTTCGATGATCAACTCCAAAGCCTTGTCGGTCACCTTAAATTGATTGGCCTTCAGCCCATGTGCTTTTCGCTGCTTAGAAACCAAATATTTCTTGGCAATTTCGATTTTCTCTTCGATGCTATACCCATGAATTTCAATAATTTCCATACGATCCAACAACGCAGGCTGAATGGTATCTAAATTATTGGCAGTGGCCACAAACAGCACCTTACTTAAGTCGTAATCTAACTCCAAGTAATTGTCGTAAAAAGCAGAATTCTGCTCAGGATCAAGCACCTCCAACATCGCGCTGGATGGATCGCCTCTAAAATCCCGGCCCAATTTATCTATTTCATCCAACACAAAAACGGGATTGGATGTGCCTGATTTTTTTAGATTTTGCAAAATCCTACCTGGCATAGCACCAATATAGGTTTTACGATGACCTCTAATTTCTGACTCATCGTGCAAACCGCCCAAACTCATCCTCACATATTTGCGTCCCAAAGCGCTAGCAATACTTTTACCCAAGCTGGTTTTTCCAACACCCGGAGGGCCGTACAAACAAATGATGGGAGATCTCATATCGCCTTTGAGTTTCAAAACAGCCAAATATTCTAATATCCGCTTTTTCACTTTCTCCAATCCAAAGTGGTCCGCATCAAATACTTTTTGGGCGTGGTGAATATCAAAATTGTCGCTTGTCTGCTGATCCCATGGCAAGTCCAACATCAGTTGTACATAATTGAGTCCAACGGAATAATCAGGAGAGGCTGGATTTACGCGCATCAAACGATCTAATTCCTTATTGAAATGACTATGGATGTCTTTATTCCACTTTTTAGTCATCCCTTTCTCACGCAAATTTTGAATTTCCTTATCTGGTGTATCACCACCCAATTCTTCTTGAATCGCTCTGATTTGTTGATGCAAAAAATACTCTTTCTGCTGCTTGTCCATGTCTGTGCGGACACGACTCTGAATTTGATCCTTCAATTCCAACATCTGCAACTCTTGGGTCACGTGCGACAGTACTTTGGTAGCGCGCAATGATGGATCCAACATTTCCAATAACGCCTGCTTTTCAGTTTGAGCGATGTTTAAATTGCTGGAGACAAAATGTATAAGAAAGGTGCGAGAATCAATATTACTTAGCGCAATGGAAGCTTCGCTAGGGATTTGTGGTGAAAGATGGATAATCCGATTTGATAGATCGCGGATAGAATCGATGGTTGCTTTGTATTCTTTCGATTCTTTAATCTGCAAATCTGGCAGAGAACTCACTTTTGCTTTGAAATAGGGTTCACTTTGAACAAACTCATCGATTTTAATTCGACGTTTTCCTTGCAAAATCACAGTAGAACTGCCATCGGGCATACGCATCATTCGAATGATCTGAGCCATCGTACCTACAGTAAATAGGTCATCGATTTGAGGATCTTCAACATCTGAATTCTTTTGAGCCACAACGGCAATGATTTTACTCTTTTTATTGGCTTCGCGAATCAACTTAATGCTTTTATCACGCCCAACTGTTATGGGGAAAATCACCCCTGGGTAAAGTACAGTATTTCTCATCGTGAGCACCGGCAATTCGGCAGGTACCTCTAATTTATTACTCTCCTCCTCCTCGTGCTTGGAAAATAGTGGCAAAAACTCTGGTGCGTCTTCAAATCCCTCTGAATCCTGATCACTGCTAAAAAAAGTCTCTTTGTTTTTGAACATTGCAACTCCTTTAATCAATGCTTGTGCCAAATATTGGCATTGTCTGAAAATAAATCAAAAGATTAAAACCTATGACAATTTGTCGGGAATTGAAAATACATTAAAAACTGCTTGGAAAATTGCGATTTTTCTTGAAATTTGCGTAACAAACAAAAAAATATGAAAATCAAACATCTACTTTTAGCCCTTGCTCTGCCCGTTGTTGCCTTCTTTGGCTCATGCGGTGGCGATAGCAAAGATCCAAAACCTAGTATTTCTTTAACCGCAGGTGCAAAATATGTAAGCGGTGACATCTCTGTAATGAGCGATTCATTGTTGTCTTTCAGCATTGCTGCAACTTCTGGTTCAGGCAACTTGTCTGGTATTAACGCCAATTATTCTGTTAATGGCGCGGCAACAAAATCTTTCTTCGATTCTGCTGTAACAGGAAACGCTGTGAATTGTATCGTTAAAACTCGTTTGGCTGGTAGCGTAGACGATGTGGTTGTTTTCAACTTTACTGCAAAAGATGCCAACGGACAATCTACCACTACTAGCATCAAGATTACTGTAATTCCTCCAACAGTGCCTCTTTTGGGTTTCCAATCACAGTTGATTTACAACACAAATAATACAGGATTTGAAGTTGCTTACGACTTAAACAAAGGCGTTGGATTACTAAAGGGTGCTTCGGCTACCCTAAAAGATTTGATGGATATGAGCACTAGTGCGATGGCTCAATTCTCTAAAATCTGGGGCTCTGACAACAAAAGCAAATTCGTCAAAGTTACTTCAAATGACTTTACCAATGCCTCTACTACAACCTATTTATATAATATTTGGAAAGCAAACAGTGCCACGGCTACAGCGCAAACTGCAGTATTGGCCCTAGGAGATGTGTATTTGGTTAAGTCAGGTCAAGACCTCCCTTTCAACCTTTACCTTATTAAAGTTACCAAAATCCAAGATATAGCGACGATTGGAAACCACAATGACTACATTGAATTCAGTTACAAGAAGATTGATGACTAATCAATAAATAAACATTTAACTTTTGCAAAAACCCCGCATTCGCGGGGTTTTTTGTTAATAATCGCAACGAAATTTTGTCGTATTTTGTAAATCGTGAAAAAGATAGCAGTCCTCACATCCGGCGGCGATGCCCCAGGCATGAATGCATGTATCCGCTCTGTCATTCGGGCCTGTGCCCATTATAATGTGGAAGTATTCGGAATCCACAGAGGTTACCAAGGGTTGATTGAAAATGAAATCCACCCAATGACAAGTAGCAGTGTGGCCAACATCATTCAAATGGGTGGGACGATTTTAAAAACAGCCAGAAGCATGGACTTTATGAACCCCGAAGGGCGCAAAAAAGCCCATCAGAATTTATTAAATCTGGGCATTGAAGGCATCGTTTGTATTGGCGGAAATGGAACTTATACCGGAGCCATGATTTTTGAAAAGGAATTTGGCATTCCTAGCATGGGCTGTCCCGGCACAATCGACAATGATCTTTGGGGAACAGATGCCACCATTGGTTACGATACTGCAATCAATACAGCCATGGAAGCCATCGACAAAATTAGAGACACCGCCGATGCACACAACAGAATCTTCTTTGTGGAAGTGATGGGTCGGCATTCAGGACATATCGCTCTCCTATCTGGTATTGCAGGTGGAGCAGAAGGTATATTCATCCCTGAACGCGGAAACGAATTTGACGATATCGTGCATTTGTATGAATCCAAAGCCCGTAAAAAGGAATTTAGCATCTTTGTGGTCGCCGAAGGTGATGAAGAAGGCCGCGCCTACGAAATTTCTAAAAGATTCCAAGCTATCTATCCCGAAACCGATTGTAGAGTAACCGTTTTAGGACACGTGCAACGCGGTGGAAGGCCTACCGCAAACGACAGGATACTCGCATCTCGATTGGGAGCACATGCAGTAAAAGCACTGATCGATGGACGCAAAAATGAAGCTGTGGGTGTTGTCAATAACGATATCAAATTCACATCATTCCAAGAAGCAATCGAACATAAAAAGGACATTCAAGACAACTTGTGGATCCTAAACACAATCATTACCCGATAATCACATCAACCCAATATAAATTATGATTACTCACCTGAATATCAAGAATTACGCGCTAATCAAAGACCTTGATATTGAATTTCAAGAGGGTTTTACGTCAATTACCGGTGAAACAGGTGCTGGAAAAAGTATTTTATTGGGTGCCATTGGATTAATCATGGGCGAACGCGGTGATAGTTCCGCAATTCTCGACCCGTCGCAGAAATGTATTTTAGAGGCTTCTTTTGACCTGTCGAGGCTAAACTTGAAAACATCTTTCGAAGAAAGCGACATCGACTTCAACAATCATTGCACGATAAGAAGAGAATGGAGCCCCAATGGGAAAACCCGTTCTTTTATCAACGAATCGCAAGTCACAGTTTCAGAATTGAAATGGCTTGGTCAACAATTACTTGAAATACATTCTCAACATACAGGACTGCTGGTTACCCAATCCAATGAACAGCTAAAACTGCTCGATGCGTTTTGTGATTGCACAGAGTTGTTGGCCGACTATCAGCATACCTACTATGAGCATCAAAAAGTAGCCCTCGCATTAAAAACAGCATTAGAACAACTCTCGAAAATCACGCAGGACACCGAATACAATGGTTTTTTGCGAAAAGAACTAGAAGATTTCAACCCCAAAGCAGGTGAAGAAATCGAGTTGGAAAGTGATATCGCCTTGCTTAGTCAGGCTACGGATTTGGAAGAAATGTTCGGCAAAATCGACATGGCGATGGATGGTTCTGAAAATTCGATTGTCGACCAACTTAACGCAGTGAAGTCGGAAATGAAGGGATTCTCAAGCATCAACCCGCAATTGGGAGGCATTTATGAACGATTTGTGTCGCTCGCGGTAGACGCAAAGGAACTCGCAAGGGACCTCAGAGTAATCGCCCAAGGCATCGAAAGCAACCCTGAAAAACTGCAATATGCCAACGACCGATATACTCAATTGCAATCATTATTTCGAAAGCATAATGTCGATTCATCCCAAGCCCTGCTAGAGAAATTGACTTCCTTGCAAAGCGAGCAAGCGGGAGAAACTGTCCTCCAAGAGAAAATCGCCGAATTACAAGAGAGCGCACTCAGACTACAATCGGATAGACAAATCAAAGCCAATTCACTGCATAAAAAGCGATTGAGTGGCCTAGAAAGTTTGTGTTCGCAAGTGGTGGATCAATTGGTGCAACTGGAAATGCCATTTGCTCAGATGCAAATTCATATAACCCAGACTGAATCGAGCTTTAATGAATCCGGAAACACGCAAATTTCGATGCTTTTCTGCGCCAACAAAGGTCAATCCCCGATGCCCATAGAGAAAGTAGCGTCGGGTGGTGAAATTTCTCGACTCAATTTCTGCCTCAGAACGTTGATTGCCGACCTCAAGCAACTCCCCACCCTTATTTACGATGAAGCAGATACGGGCGTTAGCGGAGAGGTTGCCAACCGACTTGGTTATTTGATGCGCACTCAGGGGAAAAAACAACAAATTTTAGCCATCACTCACCTACCGCAAGTCGCCGCAGCGGGAAATCAACAGTTATTTGTCTACAAGGACAACCAAGCGGCCATCAGTGAGACCAAAATCAGACCGCTAGATACAGACGGTAGAATTTTGGCTTTGGCTGAAATGCTAAGTGGCAAGAACCCAAGCGAGGCAGCAAAATTGAATGCCCGTGATTTGCTAAATATCTAAACCTAAGCCTTTTTCTTGGTCGGATTCATATTTCTCGTAGTTGACATCCACATCAGTGGGACCCAATTGAGCCGCTGTAGTTGCCAAAACATCGCATCGTTCATTTTCCTTGATACCTGCGTGACCCTTAACCCAATAAAACTTTGGCTTGTGTTGTTCGTACAGCGGCAAAAATGCCTGCCATAAATCAACATTTTTCACCTTCTTCCAACCCTTTGCTTTCCATCCAAACAACCATTTCTTTTCGATGGCATCGCAAACATATTTGCTATCGGTGTAGACTTGAATGGATAGTCCGGGCGACTTAATATGTTTTAGGGCCATGATCACGGCCAATAATTCCATGCGATTATTGGTGGTTCTGCGAAAACCGCCCGACAGTTCTTTTCGGTATTGGGCATGCATTAACACTGCGCCATATCCACCGGGTCCGGGATTTCCCAAAGCCGCGCCATCTGTATAAATGATTATTGGCAACTCCACACAACAAAGTTAAGTCGGTCGCGTATTTTTGCACCATGGAGGCAGAAATTATTACCATCGGCGATGAACTATTAATCGGTCAGACCGTGGATACCAACAGCGCATATCTTGGTCAAAAACTGGGCAGCATTGGTATTTCAGTTTCCCGAAAAACGGCCATTAGCGACAATGAATCTGCTATTTTACAAGCCATTGAAGAATCACAATCTCGTTGTGATATTCTGATTATTACGGGTGGCTTGGGGCCCACCAAGGACGATATTACTAAAAAAACACTCTGTAAATACTTCAATTGCGGCATTCGAAGAGACGATTCCGTGATCGAACATTTGGAGAAAATTTTTGCTCAACGCGGCCGGCAACTTTTAGACACCAATTTGGTTCAAGCCGATTTACCAGAAGCCTGCGTAACCCTCCATAACGCCGTGGGAACTGCCCCGGGGATGTGGTTTCAGCAAAATAATAAAATTCTTATCTCATTGCCAGGGGTTCCGGTGGAAGTATATCATTTGATTGAAGAACGGGTATTGCCCAAATTGCGGGAAACGCTTGAATTGCCGATTGTAGAACATCGAACATTGGTGACATTGCAAAAAGCGGAGAGCCTGCTATCCAAAGACTTGGAAGAATTCGAAAAGACACTGCCAAAATCGTTGAGCCTCGCCTATCTACCCAACTTCAATATGGTCAAATTGCGACTTTCGCAAAAAGCCAATAACACGGCGGAACTCATCATCGATGAATATTTCGAAAAACTAATAGCAACGATTCACCACGATGTCTTTTGTTTGGGCGACAAAGATCCAGCAACACATCTATCAGAGTATTTGATAAAAGCAGGCATCACCTTCACCACGGCGGAAAGTTGCACCGGTGGTTTCATTGCCAACCGATTAATGCAAACACCAGGCATCTCCTCTGTTTTCCCAGGCAGTATCGTCTGCTATTCTAACGATGTCAAAATTTCCGAACTGGGCGTCGACCAGGCCATTATCGAAGAATTTGGCGCCGTCAGCGAACCCTGTGCACTGGCCATGGCAAACGGCGTTCGTGCCAAATTCAATACACAACTAGCCATAGTAACAACAGGCATCGCCGGACCCGATGGTGGAAGTAAAGAAAAACCCGTTGGCCTAGTTTATATCGCAGTGAGCACAGAAACCCATTCCATTTGCAAGAAATTTAGGCTCTTTGGGAACCGCGAACAAATCATTCAAAGAAGCAGTAATGCTGCCATTTGGATGGTGAAGCAAGTGTTAACAATTCCCTTATAAACATTAGCCCAAATCACTCGGTTTGGATGGCAGACTCGGGGAAATTTCAGTACCTTTGTGGAAGATTCATGACTGAAAAAATCCTCATTCTCGACTTTGGTTCTCAGTATACCCAATTGATTGCGCGCAGGCTGCGTGAATTGTTCGTTTATTGCGAAATCCACCCCTATAATCATATCCCAGAATTGACGTCCGGCATCAAAGGAATCATTCTTTCTGGAAGTCCATGTTCGGTAAATGAAACCGATGCACCCATGGTTGATTTGGAAACCTTAATAGCCCACGGACCCTTGCTAGGTGTTTGTTACGGTGCACAAATGTTGGCCAAAGAATTTGGCGGCGTGGTATCTCGCAGTGATCACAGGGAATACGGCAGAGCCATGATGCAAAGAAGCGGCAATGAAAATGTCCTACTCACAGGTTTAAGCAACGAATCCCAGGTTTGGATGAGTCATGGTGATACAATCACCGCGCTACCCAACAATGCGAGAGTAATCGCCACCACCGAATCAATTCCAGTGGCAGCTTTTGAATTGGACAGCGCCAATCCAGTTTTTGGTATTCAGTTCCACCCCGAAGTGTATCACAGCACAGAAGGATTGGCCCTACTAAAGAATTTCGCATACTCCATTTGCGGTTGTGCCGGCGATTGGACTCCGGGTCATTTCATCGATGAAACCGTTGCTAATATTCGACAGACCGTTGGAACCGACCAGGTAATCCTTGGTTTATCGGGCGGTGTTGATAGCTCTGTCGCTGCGTTATTACTCCACAAAGCCATCGGAAAGCAACTACATTGCATATTTATCGATAACGGATTGTTGCGCAAAAACGAGTTCGCATTGGTTCAGGACGCCTATGAGCAATTGGATTTAAATGTGATTGCAGTTGATTCATCACAGCAGTTTTACGATGCGTTGAAGGGTCTAACCGATCCTGAGGACAAGAGAAAAGCCATCGGACGTGTATTTGTAGAGGTTTTCCAAGAAGAGAGTCTCAAAATCAAAGATGCCAAATGGCTTGCACAAGGAACCATTTATCCTGATGTCATTGAAAGTGTAAGTGTTAAAGGCCCTAGCGCGACCATCAAAAGTCACCACAACGTTGGTGGATTGCCCGAAAAAATGAGTTTGAAAATCATCGAGCCCCTACGCAGCCTTTTCAAAGACGAAGTACGCAGAGTGGGCGATACGATGGGTTTGCCGCATGAGATCTTACACCGACATCCATTCCCAGGACCTGGATTAGGCATTCGTATTTTGGGTGATATTACCGAAGCTAAAGTGAAATTATTGCAAGAAGCGGATTGGGTTTACATGGAAAAATTGCGCGAATATGGTTGGTATGAAAAAATCTGGCAAGCCGGTGCAATTCTATTGCCAATTCAAAGCGTTGGTGTAATGGGTGATGAACGAACCTATGAGCAGGTTGTGGCCTTAAGGGCTGTAACAAGCACTGATGGCATGACCGCCGACTGGGTTCACATTCCCTACGATATCTTGGCCGACATTAGCAATAGCATCATCAATCGAGTGAGAGGCATAAACAGAGTGGTCTATGATATCAGTTCTAAACCGCCAGCAACCATTGAATGGGAATAATTGATTAACTAACACTAAAATCGATGCATCGCAAAATAGCTCTTTTGACATCAATCAGCGAAACCAAGGCGAAAACTCTGTGTTTCTGTATCTGTTTGATGTTAGCTCATTCGCTGCTGCAATCCCAAGACTCAAGCAAAGGTATTCCCATTGAAGGTGTAAATCCCATTCAAACCCAAGGCCCATTAAGAATTGGCATCGCACTACCCTTTCATGCCAGCGGTGTGAAACAAAATGCCCTAAGCGATGCGATGCTCGATTACTACCTGGGTCTAAAACTTGCATTTCAAGAATTAGAGGCCGATGGATTCAAAGCCAATGTCAGTGTTTTTGATACAGAGCCCACCGATAGCGTCCCTTTGAATCAGTTGGCGATTAGGTCGATTGCTGCCAATAAAAACTTCATCGACAATAACATCATTATTGGACCGGTATATGAACAGAATTTCAAGGATTTGATTTCTTCTCCTTCCGGAAGTTGGGTCAACTCGGCGAGCAACAAACCAAATCTAGCCTCGGTATCGGCGAATAACACAGCGACAGAGATTGTCGCTAGTAGTCCGCAATTATGGATTTCACCGCTCACTTATATCAAACCAAAATCGCAAAAAGGGTTAACTACGGGGCCGTTTCCGAATATCAATTTTTTCATCAACGATACGCTGCGATATAAATCTGTAGCGAAAAATGTCGTTCGCATGTTCCCAAAGCATCGCATTTGTTTAATCATAGACGCTGGTAAATCGAGCAAGCCAAAGGCATTGATTTATAAGGCTTCAATGTCGAAATCCACCACCAAATTGATTTCAATTCACACGATGAAAGATGGTGTATTAACGCCGGCTCTGCCAAAACGAGACAGCTTATTGTTGGTAGCCTGTACTGATGATATCGCGGTGAGAACACCCCTAGAAAAACTCCTAGAAAAACGTCGGCAATGCTGGTTGATCGCAGATTTAAGTTGGTTTGAGGACAAGCGATATTACAGTGGATTGAACGATGAAATCTGTATTTATCCCACGGTTAACTTTACGGATTTTCATGACACGGCGACGTTACATTTCTCCAAAAAATTCTTTGCAACCTACGGGAGTGAGCCAAGTCGTTTCGCCTTCATTGGATACGACCAGGGTGCATATGTGGGTTTAAGTGCGATGGCTTTTGGTCCCAATTTCGTTTCTTCTTTGCCCGATGCTACTTATGAAGGGTTAATCAATTCGATACACATTCGCGGTGGTGGATCAGCTCCCTATAACGACGGCATTCGATTTGTTGTGATATACGAAGACACCCCACACCTATTCAATCAATAATGCTCTACCGGCTTTTTGTTCAATTCACAGAAACGGCCGGGAAATTACTTACACAAACAAAATGACGGCTATTTTCCCATATATTTTTTATCAAAATTGCGCCACTTTATTGTTTGAGTACGATGGCGGCACTCCATTTCATTTGTATTTAAAATCATGTTTTAAGGAGAATAAAAATTGGGGCAGCACGGATAGAAAGCGTTACAGGAGTGCCTCTTATTACTTCTGGCGAAACGCCTTCGGCGTTTCGCGCCAATCCCCGGAAATCATTCTCAATTGGTTGCAAACCCATTTCACACCTGAGATGGAAAATATGGAATCCAATTCCAACTATAATCCCTATCAGTCTTTAGACCAGTATTTAAGCCAAAACATCACCACAGACCTTCTCACGCCTTGGTTTATCAAAGAACCACTCGTATGGCTATCCAATGGCAACATTACCCTCAAAGGGCTCCAAGGGCAATTAATCAAAGCAGGAATCACCATCGAACAGACACATGGCAACGCCATCGCTGTATCAGGTCAAGTCAATCTGAATCCATGGGTAGATAACGGAAATGCCTATATTCAAGACATCTCTTCTCAAACCGCAATGGATTGGACAACCCAGCCCATGGCCGCCTACTGTCACGCCAATAGCGATGTTTGGGACTGCTGCTCGGGTGCCGGAGGAAAATCCATTTCTCTACTAAAGCAATACCCAACCACCAAACTGACATGCTCTGATGTGAGATCCAATATTTTAGAAAACCTCAAGCAGCGATTTCAATTACTCGGTCTCAAACAACCCAATGTATTCATCGCCCCATTGAACGGATACAACGACAGCCTTAACAGCAAGGATTCAAGCCTGACCTATAATGTAATCCTGGCCGACGTCCCGTGTTCAGGAAGTGGAACCTGGCGTAGAAATCCAGAAAATCTTCATTATTTCGACCCTCAAACCATAGAGCAATTTGCTGAGAGACAGTTGAGCATCATACAAAACGTATTGCCGAGCCTTGCCGTTGGTGGGTATCTCGTATATCTAACCTGCTCAGTATTTGCGGCAGAAAACGAAAATAACATCAAACAAATAATGCAATCAAACGACAATTTACAGCTAGTATCAGAAGAATTTTGTGGGGGAATTGACCTCCACGGCGACTTTATTTATCGCAGCGTATTACAGAAAGTGAATTAATTGGAATCGTAAGCCCATTTGAGGTAAATACTACCCCAAGTAAAGCCACCACCAAAACTACTAAGGATTAGATTATCCCCTTTTTTCAATTGCTGTTCCCACTCCCATAAGCACAAAGGCAATGTTCCTGAAGTGGTGTTGCCATACTTCTGAATATTGATCATCACTTTGTTCTTATCCAAGCCCATGCGATCCGCTGTAGCATCAATGATTCTCAAATTGGCTTGGTGAGGAACCAACCACGCGATATCATCCGCAGAAAGGTTGTTTCTCTCCATAATTTCATAACTCACATCAGCCATACGCGTTACCGCAAACTTAAACACCGTTTTACCCTCTTGGTAAGCATAGTGCAAGCGTTGGTCAATGGTTTCATGACTTGGCGGTAACATTGAACCACCCGCCTTTTGAATTAAAAAATCTCGTCCACTTCCATCAACACGCGTAATTGAATCTTGTATTCCCATTCCATCTGTGGAAGGCTCTAACAAAACACAACCCGCTCCGTCCCCAAATAAAACACAGGTATTGCGATCTGTGTAGTCAGTAATAGCGCTCATTTTGTCCGCCCCTACAACCAAAACTTTTTTGTGAGTACCTGTTTCGATAAATTTTGAGCCTGTTACTAAGGCAAATAAGAAACCGCTGCACGCAGCATTGACATCATATCCCCAAGAATTAACCGCACCAATTTTATCGGCAATTATATTAGCCGTAGCAGGAAAAATATAATCACCTGTAACCGTGCCACAAATAATCATATCAATTTCAGAAGGATCTATTCCCCTCTTCGCCAACATGGGTAAGATAGCACCTACTGCCAAATCAGACGACGCTTTTCCAGGTTCATCTAAAATATGACGTTCAGTGATACCCGTACGTGAACGAATCCATTCATCGTTGGTATCAACCATTTTTTCTAAATCCGCGTTGCTAAGAATCTTGGGAGGAACATATCCACCCACCGCAGTGATGGCAGCTGTGATTTTCATAAATTAACCTGTTGTTTCTATTTGCGCAGCAATAAAACGGCTCATCGCCTTTTGAATTTTACTTGTCAATTGAGTTTCGACCGCGTCTTGTGCCAACTCTATCATCTTTAAGAAAGTTTCAGATTTGGTAATGCCATGGCCAACAATAACTGGGGCATTGACACCTAAAACCAAACTTCCACCGTAGTGTTTGAAATTAAATTGATCCAAATAATCGTCTTGAACGCCACGTTTCACCAAGCGATAATACATGCCCTCGCATACTTTGATGATCACATTGCCACTAAAGCCATCACAAACCACAACATCGGCAAGGTCACCAAAAATATCACGACCTTCCACGTTACCAACAAAATTAATTCCTTGGGTTTGAGCCAACAATTGATGCGTTGCTTTGATTAATAAATTGCCCTTTTCACTTTCTTCGCCAATATTTAAAAGACCCACTTTTGGTGAGTCAACTTTGTACATCATGGAATAAAGCAAGTTACCGAGGAGTGCAAACTTTTCTAAATGTTCGGGTTTACAATCAGCATTAGCGCCAACATCTAACAACAGACCAGGGTTCATATTGACACGGGGAATAGCAGCCGTTAAGCAGGGCCTGTCGCATCCATCTACCAATTTTAAATATTGAATAGATCCAACCAACATAGCACCCGTATTGCCGGCACTAACAAAAGCATCAATTTCTCCTTTAGCTAGTTGCAAGAAACCTTGCGCGATACTAGAATTGGGTTTTGATACCAAGGCTTTAACCGGGTGTTCTGCCATTTCAATGACATCAGGCGTATCAAAAATAGTAAAAATTTCGGGATCGATACATTCACTCTCACAGACACGTAAAACAGCATCCTTAGAACCAAAAAGGACTACTTCTACGCCGTTCAAGGCCTTTACGGCCAATGAGGCACCTTTGACGGCTTCTAATGGGGCGAAATCCCCACCCATGGCGTCAATACCAATTTTCATTTTAGCTATCGTTGCGACCCTTCATTACCTTCTGGCCGCGGTACATTCCTGTTTCGAGATTTACACGATGGTACAATGAAACATCACCAGTTACTGGATCAGCAATCATTGGACGGACTTCAATTTTGTCATGAGTACGACGTTTGTCGCGACGGGTTTTGGATATTTTTCGTTTAGGATGTGCCATTTCCTTGGTTATTTGTTTTTTAGTTGTTTCAATTTCTCCCAGCGAGCATCCACAACTTCATCTGTTGTTTCTCCGCTGAGCGTATTTAGTTTCTGAATCATTGCCTGATCACAGGGTTTACTCTCCAAATCATCACAATTCCTAATCATAGGTAAAGCCAATAAACTTGTTTCATAAACGGGGCGAGCGATACTCAATTCGAAATCATGCGGACGTAAGTAGATTAACTCTACTCCCTCATCTTCGTGATCCACATCCACAGTTTCATGACTATCTAACTTAACGATCAAAAGATATTTCGTTTCAATTCCCAAAGGAATATCTACCAAACACCGGTGACAATCGACTGTCATGCTACCATGTATGTCGAGGTGACAATGCATCCAGTTAACATTTTTGTCAACCAAGACTTGCACTTCCACATCGGCTTTATGTACCTCAGCACTCCCCAATTCTTCAAAGAACGCTTCGTTAACTCGGAAGTTCAACGAGTGTTTGCCATCTTTTAATTTGACAAACTCAATGATTAGATCTTCCGCTTTATCGAACATCGTTACTAAAACGAACGGCAAAAATACGCAATATTATAGAAAAATCAAAGGAATGCCCTGAATAAATTGAAATGAGACGCCTTTTTGAGAAGGCAAAAAAAACCCGAAGTTTCCTTCGGGTTTTTTTTAAATATCAGTTATGTAAGATTAATACTCCCACAAATCATGCTCAAAGATGAACAAGTCGTTTTTGATTTCTTCCGCACGAAGCAATGAAGCCAAACCATCTTGCTTAAACTCAGCCTTTTGAGTGATGTATCTATCATCCCACTCAGACGTTTTTACGATATAACTATCGAACAAACGATGGTGGTTGATATGCTGGTCCCAATTCAAACGCATTGCATCATTGTATCTATTGAATACTTCTGCTTTGGCCAATGTAGGACGACAATCATCCATTTTCAACCAAAAAGGTTTCACATCATAAGACTGACCCATGATCATTTTAGGCTGAATTGGAGCAATACCAATGATAATCGGCTTCAATTCACCATGCTTATAATCAAAAACCCAATCTTCCATGATTTCAAACTTCTGTATCAAATCCCAGCTGAAGTATTCAGGGAAAGAAGTATCAACCAAATCCGTGGGGTCATCAGATCCAGGACGTTGCTTTGAAGTTGTAATGATCTCTGAAGTAGAACGAATGATATCCTCTGGTGTCATGATACGATTAAAAGAATCAGTAGCATACGCACGCAACAAGCCTTTGGTTCCAAATTCCCAGAACACTTGAGAAATAGGATTCTTAGGCCATGTCCAAGAACGATTCATCTTTTGACGCAAATCGATCACACGCCAAACACGCTTGCGGTATTGAACATCCGCATTGCGCAAATATGGACGGGGCATAACAATACCTTGCAAGTTGCGAATATTGGTATCCTGATTCACGTATTCAGGCTCATAATGAGGAACCGTAGGGTCATCATAGTGTGTTCCAATTGTAGGAATCACAATTTCAACATCCTTTTTGGGCTCACCAGTTGATTCCGAAGGTGCTGGTGCTGATGGTGAGGTTTTACCACCTTTAGCTGCAGGTTCTGGTGTAGAACCCCAACCGCCACCCCAGTCTTGCGCTTGCAAGCCGGCTGCCGTGAATAATGCGAGTGTGAATAAAATGCGTTTCATATTTGTTTCTATTATTGAACTGCGCCACCCACGTTATCCAAGAATTTCGGGGTTTTGTCTGGTCCGATTACTTTAATTTGGTCAAACTGAATCAAATCACCAGGTCCTAACATTTTCAAGAATGTTGAAATCGGTGACAAAGATGCGCCGTTAGCCGTCATGATTTTGGGTCCATTAGTACGACGTCCGATACATGTAAAACGATATGACAATACTTCATATTTCACACCATCGTAAACGAAGTTATCCAAAGCAGCAACCGCATTCGCTTGCACTTTCAATGCAGATAAAGAAATTGGTCCGCTAAATCCAACACTACCCGCCTTGAATACTGGACGAGGAACGTTACGGATCTTGAATTTCTTATCTCCCATTGAAACGGTACGCCCGTCAGGCAACTTTGCAGTTACTTTGATCAAACATTCGTTACCATTACGTACAGGAACCAAAGCGTTGAACTGACCTGGTTTAGCAGCGCGAAGATTCACACCACCACCCACAACAGATACAGTTACATTTTTAGGATCTACACCACCCACAGATACAGAAATAGGGTTAGGCAAACCTACGTACAATACATTCAACTCATCTGCAGAAATCGCTGCTTGTGGAGCAAATACACTATATTCAGCTTCAGTTTCGTAATTGTCCGATCCACCACCATTAGGCTTAGGAACCTGAATATCTACTTTGTATTTCTGAGAACCAGGAGATGCACTAGTTACTTTGTATTTTCCAACTCCATCAACTACTTCAATGGGGCGACCGTTAACAGTCACAATCATTTGAGCCTTGGAGTTGTAAGCAGCCAACAAAATGTTAGCTTCGTAAGTTTGGTTTGTCAATACCGCTGAAGTAGCTGAAGAAACAACAGGAATCAATTTGTCGAACTTGTAATCTGCAGCATTCACTGATTCTGCCAAGGCTTGCATAACTTCTGCTTCCATAGAACGTGAATCGTTTTCTACCTTACTCAACATGGCAAATACACCAGCCAATGGAGAATGCTCTAAATACATTGATACCCAAGTCTGCTCTGTTCCGCTAGAATTGGTAGTATTGTTTGCATACAAAGAAGTTTTCTCTTCGATTGCCTTCATACGATCCAACAACATTTTCTTAGTTTCAGGAGCTGCAGCCAAAATTGGATCAACGGAAGCCTTCTTCATGACATTCAACATCTCAATACGAGCCTTGTTGATTGCATCTTGAAGTTCAGTACCATTTTTACCATCCTCATCTACCATGAAGTAGTGACCATGAAGTTCCATGTTATCTCCTTGTGCCAATTCCGCAACTCCACCTTTAACCAACAGGGCTTCAGGCTCTTGCTTACGACCCATTTTAGGATCTTTTTGGTCACCAGAACGAAGTAGCAATTCATTTTTGATACCATTCAAACGAACAATCAAAGTCTTACTAATGACTTGTACTTGATTACAATATGAAACTGCTGCAGCAGCGGCCTTGTTTTCAGAGGCAGTTTTTACCAATGAGCCTAAAACAGCTGTGTTCTTTTGAACGATGTTTTTTGTAGAATTATCCAAAGAGTTTTCAATCAAGTTAAACGCCTTGATGATTTCTTTAGATACGTTAAGTGCCAAAAGCGCTGTCAACACGAGGTACATCATGTTGATCATCTTCTGACGTGCGGATACTTTACCACCTGCCATTATCTATATCTCCTTTTTAAATTGGGTTAGATAAATAGATTAGGCTTTGCTAGCGCCCATAGCGCTCAACATATTACCGTAAATTGAATTCAAATTGCTCAAATTGCGATTCAACTTAGACAACTCACCGGCAAACTCAGCAGTAGCTGCTTCAGTTGAATTGATGTTTGTTAAAGCACCCTGCAAACCTGCAGAGAAATTACCCATTGAATCAGATACCATTGCAGAACTATCAGCAATTGCATTCAAATTCTTAGCCGCTTTTGACGCATTCTCAGCATACTCATTCGTTGCAACAGCTGCATTCGACAAAGTACCCATATCTTTTACGTTATTGCTCAATGAAGACAAACCATTTCCCAAACTTTCGATCAATTCTGGACCAATTTTAGCTTGAGCCAACATGTTATCTAATTGTTGAGTAAGAGTTCCACTTGATTTCTTTTTAGTTTCAGTTGGGTCACCACCAGCCAATTCAGGATATACTAATGACCAATCTGGATCCATATGCACAGGTTCAAAAGAAGAAATTACGAAAATTCCGGCTTCTGTCAATAGACCCACCGACAACATAAGATCTGCACCTTTCAAGTGCAAAATTTTAAACAATGCTCCCACGATTACTACCGCCGCGCCCATACCATAAACGAAGTTCATCGTAGTTTTAAACTTTTTTGTCTCAAAGAAACTTTTGTTGCTCATATTTATTTTTGTTATAGTTAGTTGAATAGTTAACGAATCAAATTTGAATTTATTCTAAAACTTATTTACGGTCAGTGTTTGAACGACCAATGTATGTTTGAACACAACGGAAACCTACATAAGACTTACTAGTGTCCTGGTATTCGTAAGTTCTAGCTCCATTTTCGATGAAGTAAGCGACATCCTTCCAAGAACCACCGCGGATGACTTTGCGTTTTTCGTTGATCGGAATATCTTTAACCTGACGCGTGCCTTCTTTGCCTCTTTCTTTGATGAATTTATAAGATTCACCATTTAAATCATGCGCAAAAGCATTGTTCGCCTCATCCCATGAAGTACGTGTCCATTCAGAAACGTTACCCGACATGTTATATAAACCAAAGTCATTAGGGAAATAACTGTCGACACGAACTGGATAAACACCACCGTCAACACCATAGTTACCGCGCAATGGCTTAAAGTTAGCTAACATACAACCCTTGCTATTTCTAGCATAAGGTCCGCCCCATGGATATTTATTTCCGATACGACCGCCACGAGCAGCATACTCCCACTCATATTCAGTTGGCAAACGGAAATCATGCGTATTTGGTAGATATCCATTCATTTCCCAATAAGCTGTCTTGCGATCAGTTCTCCAACGACAGAAAGCATACGCTTGATGCCAAGAAACACCGACAACTGGATATTCATCATATTTTGGGTGGTGGAAATATACCTGTGCCATTGGCTCGTTGTATGAATAGGTGAAATCACGTACCCAACACAATGTATCTGGGTAAACCAAAACATCCTCTGTACGCATGAATTTACCACGATCCATTGGATTGTATTTATCGCGATCCTGGTTCGCAGCCGCATCAAAATCCGTCCACATGAAATGGTAAATCAACTTACGAGTGTCGATTTGATGCTTCCCTTGGAAACGCTCATCTCCTTGATACCACATATCAGCCAATTCCTCCTTGTGCTTCAACCAATCCACTTCGCGATAAGGGTTAATCAAACGATTGCCCTCCTCATCCTCTGGGAAGTAATATTCATCATCATCACACATGATTCTCGCCAATGAATCGATTACATAATTCACAAACTGACGGTATTCGTTGTTTGTGATCTCTGTTTCGTCCATCCAGAAACCAGTTATGGTCATCTGTTTGTTCGGCTCCAAGTAGGAATTGAATACATCCTGCCCTCCTTGTCCTGTATGAAAAGTTCCTGATTTCACGTACACCATTCCCGGAGGCTGGGGGTGAAACCAAGGTCGTCTGCCTAGAACACCGGTCAAATCACCGGTATCGGCTGGTCCGCATGAATAGACCATTACAGAAGCTACGATCGCAGCCCTGCGTAAGGTTCGATTGCCCAAGAAATTCAAAGCTTTCTTAGCGAACTCGTTGTTTGTGAAGAGACTCATCACTGTATTTTTCATTATGCAGTTTTGATATTGCGTATTGTTTCTAAGATTGCAAAAATAAAGTTCTATTTGAATAAATCAACATTTTATTTATTTTCGGTATCTATGAAACGACAAAATCGAATGTTTATTTTATGTGGATAAATATTTTTTAATTAATCCCATTCAGGTGAACGTTCCATGTAACGTGGGTGACGGAATACGCGAACTGGCCTTTCAGGAACCGTAAACATGAAGCAGTAATTCACTTGGAGTTCGTGCGAACCCCCAGAATTCCTCAAAATGTTATTCACCGTTAGGTCGTAAGAATAGCCAACGCGAAGTTTTTGATCGCTCATTGGACCATTGCCCAACAAGGGAGGATAATAACCCAAGATTAAGGAAACTGATTCCGCACCTAAACCATATACACGAATATTAGCACCCCCAGCAAACAAACCGTTCCAAGTAACCAATCCCTGTACATCCAACTGAGGCTTAACCAATCCCCCTACGCTCATCGCAGTTTTTATCAAGAAAGCAGGATCCAAAGTCAATGACGGGTTACCCATGAAATTATTCTTTTTGTACCCCCCTACTATATATAGATGTCGGTTCGTTGTCACATTTATCGTCCCGGAAGGACCGTAACTAAAAGTCTGAGGATTTAAATGCGTTGAAGAAACACCCAAATATGCGCCATCTTCAATATTTGGATTAGAATAGTATAAGCCCGCTCCAAACGTAGTATGTTGATCCGAAGGACTTCCCGTTGGAATCATTGGATCATTTGGATCATGATATCTCAGTTTCGCTGCATCCAAAGTTTTGGTCAAATTGGTTATGTCAAACCCCAAACGAATATTTGATCCATCACTCATTGTATAAGCAAAAGAACCGCCCCCCTTCATGTAAGTCGCCGTCTCGTATCCAATTTGATCCGTAACCAACGAGAAAAAAGCGCCTCCCATATTGTTTCCTTTTACCATAATTGGTGCAGAGAATCCCAACCCACGGGTCACCGGTGCAATATTCTTACGCGCCGCATCCAATTTATTCTCAATGCCAAATTGATTGTCTTGCGGTTTGAGAAATGGAGACTCATCGTCATACCCTAACCACTGCTGGTGGTTAATTGCATTTAAACAAAATTGACCCGACGCCCCTGCATAAGCTGGGTTATAGAACAACTTGTTAAATGTGAAATGTGTGAAAAGCGGATCCGTCTGCGCAGTTAACGCCAAAGGCGCAACCAAAGCAATCAAAGCCACCCATCTTCCCAGTAAATGTTTATTCATACCTATTTTGGAGTATCTCTTAAAAACAAAAATCATGTAAAATCCCCACATTGCCAAACATTTTCTCAAATAATGACAATTCAGGCAACCTTGTGTCCACTCTATTCGTCGCATCTCTTATCGTTTGAAATCAACAGGGTCCATTACCATATTTCTTACACGCGGAAAATCACATCAAAAAGAGTATAAGTAGTGGAAAAGTCGACCTTGTTCTCCTGCTCTCTCTTTGTATCATTGTATCCTAATCTATACACTTATTATGGCTGAAATATTGGTCATCGACGATGAAGCGCCGATCCGTGAAACCCTCAAAGAAATTCTAGAATACGAGAATTACAACGTTACCACTGCCGACGATGGCAACAAAGGTCTGCTCCTCATACAGAAGAATGAATACGATGTAGTCCTGTGCGATGTCAAAATGCCCGGCATAGACGGCATGGAACTCCTAGACAGAGCCCAAGCCTTGCGACCTGACCTTCCGTTTATCATGATTTCGGGTCATGGAAATGTAGAAATGGCTATAGACGCAACCAAAAAAGGCGCTTACGACTTCATTACCAAGCCACCGGATTTGAATCGCTTGTTGATTTCTATCCGCAATGCCATCGTTAAAAACAACCTCGTTACCGAAACCAAATTTCTGAAGAGAAAAGTTTCCAAGACATTCGATATCATCGGTGAAACACCCGCCATCGGAAAGATCAAAGAAACAATTGAAAAAGTAGCCCCTACCGAAGCTCGCGTGCTTATTACCGGCGAAAATGGAACGGGTAAGGAATTGGTAGCTCGTTGGTTGCACGAAAAAAGCAATCGCGGCAACATGGCCCTGGTTGAAGTGAATTGCGCATCCATCCCATCTGAATTGATTGAAAGTGAATTATTTGGCCATGAAAAAGGCAGCTTCACTTCCGCCATCAAACAACGCATCGGCAAATTTGAACAAGCCCACGGTGGAACCCTCTTCCTCGATGAAATTGGCGATATGAGTCTTTCCGCCCAAGCAAAAGTGTTGAGAGCGATTCAGGAAGGCAAAATTACAAGGGTTGGCGGCGATAAAGAAATCAAGGTGGACGTGCGCATCGTAGCCGCTACCAACAAAAACTTGCTCGAGGAAATCGAAAAAGGACAGTTTAGAATGGATCTTTACCATAGACTGAGCGTAATCCTGATTCATGTTCCTACACTAAACGAGCGTGTGGAAGACATTCCGCTGATCGCCAACAATTTCTTAAAAGACATCTGCGACGAGAATAGCATTCCTTTAAAAGGATTTACCCCCGATGGTTATCAAGCCCTGCAGGATGTGAATTGGACAGGAAATATTCGTGAACTACGCAACGTAGTTGAACGCTTGGTGATTCTTTGTGGCGATAAAATTTCGGGGGAAGACGTTTACATGTTCTCGAACCCTGCACAGCGCGGCGCTGATCCCTTTGGCGTGGTCGACGATTATAAAACGCTTCAAGATTTCAGAGATTGGGCCGAAAAAGTCTTTATCGAAAGAAAATTGGTTCAAAACGGATGGAACGTCGCCAAAACCGCACAAGAAATCGACATTCAGCGAAGCCATTTGTACAATAAAATTGAGAAGTACAGCCTCAAACGTCGTTAATTAATTTTTCTAAACTATGCAGCATCGCGGCACAGACCTAATACTTGCCAAAAAACTGCTCACCGAAGGAAAATTGGTCGTCATTCCCACCGAAACGGTTTACGGACTAGCGGCCAATGGACTTGATGAAACAGCGGTTGCGGGAATTTTTTCGGCGAAGAACCGACCTACATTTGATCCGCTCATTCTGCATGTTGCTTCTATTGAGCAAGCGCAATCTCTTTCCATTGATTGGCCCGAGATGGCAGATAAATTGGCACGTGCCTTTTGGCCTGGTCCACTAACGCTGATTTTACCCAAGGCAGACCATGTGCCAGACCTCACTACATCCGGACAGCCTACGGTTGGTATTAGAATGCCAAACAACAGGTTAACACTTGAATTACTGAGCACACTCCCCTTTCCTCTCGCCGCACCTAGTGCCAACCCCTTTGGTTACGTAAGCCCCACAAATGCGCAGCATGTGGCTGATCAATTGGGTGATAGCATAGATTATATCCTCGACGATGGCGACTGTTCCGTAGGCATAGAGAGTACCATTATCGCCATTGACAACGGGACGCCAAAAGTGCTCCGATTGGGTGGATTATCCCTGGAGCGAATTGCGGATGTATTGGGATTTCCCGTACTGGAACACTTAAACCAAAATAGTAATCCTCAGGCACCAGGTCAGCTCGACCAACATTATAGCCCGCGATGCAAGCTCATTGCGCTAAATACAATGCCCGCCGAAGATATTGAACCTAGCGTATCGATCATTTATTTTTCTAAACAAGAGGCGCAACGGAGTTCTGATTACAATTCGTCGGACGGTTCACATTACTATTTGTCGGACAGCGGCGACACCAACCAAGCGGCATCGAATCTATTTTCCACATTGCGTAGACTCGATCAGGACAATCAAAAAGTGGCCTACTTTGAATGGGCGCCAAACGAAGGGCTCGGCCGTGCAATCAATGACCGGCTTCAGCGAGCGGCTTTTCAGCCATAATTATTAAATTTCTTCCAAAAAGCTCAACGTATTGTCGAGTGCGTGCCACAATTCTTGGGTAAAATCTTGAATTCCTGCGCAAGGATGTTTCATTCCAAAAGTATGATCGGCCTTGGGGACTGTCATTCTGATACTGTGAATACAAGCATCGTAGATAGGCTCAGACAAGGCACAAGGAACTGCATCATCTGATTCTCCATGGACGATTAGCAATGGCCTTCCAAGTCCTCTCGCAGCCTCTAAAACGTCAAACTCCTCTTCATGCGCCATTAAATTCTCCCAGATGCTGTAATCCAGCGGCATTTCTTGATTTGTGCGAGCGTTTGTGGTATAAACATTGCGATTTTTCTTCCAAATTTCTGGGTTAAACGATTCGAACAACCATTGGTAGGATGGAATGGGCGACCAGGCGATGACTTTCTCTACATAATCTTGACAGCGGCTGGCGAATAGAATCACATTGGCACCACCACGAGAGTGACCTAACCATGAAACCCTTTCGACGTTTAATCCCAATGATTTCCCATTTTCCCTGATCCATTTACCGAGCGATTCAAGGTCGTTTAGTTCTTTACTCACCGTATTCACAGCAAATAAATCTAGTGCATCAAACCGATCGGCATCACCAATAACACCATTGTGTGAGTGATTAAAGGTAATGACAGCATATTCACCAGTGGCAAAATACTCATGTAGGTGTGGGACGTGGCCCCATTGCTTAAATCCTTTGAAGCCGTGGCAATAAACCAATACTGGACATGGCCCTTCGGATGGGGGCAAAAACAAATCGACGGCCATTTGGCCGTCGATAGTTTTGATCTGAAAATGTTGATTGTTTTTCACAATTTGGTGCCCAGGACCGGAGTCGAACCGGTACGGGGGTGAACCCACAGGTGTTTGAGACCAGCGCGTCTACCAATTCCGCCACCTGGGCATATTATTTTTCAGAACGGGATGCGAAATTATCATTAATTTCTAATGATTCCAATATTATTTGACAATATTTTTAGGCCATTCCACAACTTCCATGGAATGGATCTTTTGCGGCTCCAATTGGAAGCGAATGGCGGTCCTAACTTTATGAAATCCGTGTACACCACAAGCCCCAGGATTCAAAAAAAGTAGATTATTATACTTAGGATCTCTTTGCACTTGGAGCATATGCGAGTGCCCGCAGACATAGATATCGGGTTTGGTTTTATTAATGATGTCTTTTACGTTCGCCGGATACCTTCCAGGCTTGCCACCAATGTGTATCATCAGAATCCTAAACCCTTCCCTATCAAATAATTGAACATCTGGGTATTCCACTTTCACGTCCATCCCATCAATATTCCCATGCACACCAATAATCGGCTTTCCAAGCTTTGCAATTGCCTCATGCATCGCAGTATTTAGCCAATCTCCGGCGTGCCAAACCTCATCTGCCCATGCCGCATGATGCAAAATCCCTTCATCTACGTAGCCATGATTGTCCGATATAACCAAAATCTTCATCAGTAAATCCAATTAAGCAATGCAGAAATAATCACATTAAAGACAAATATCCCAACCGAATACTCAAAGGGCTTTATGATCCAAGTGAGTGATGTTAGGGCTAAAATGATACAACCAAACACCAAAGTGGTGAGATTCCATTGTTTCAAATCTTCGTGTACAATGCCATACACAGGCATTTTATCAAACGATAACCTCATCCAAACATCGGTTTCAAAAGTCAAGTATTCAACCAATTTATGTCGCCAAGGACTAAAAAACAACCGTATCGAATCCCCATCTTCCAGTGCATAAAACGACTTCAGGTCCACCGGGACTTTTTCCACGACCAAATCTTCAGAGGTTAGCATTGATTTAATGGGTTCGTTTTTTTCGCTCCGTTTAGATTTTTGATCCAACAGAACAGCTTCGGCTTCCGCGGTCCGATTATCAACACTTGCATAAACCAGCAAAGTATCAAATTCCTTCGCTCGCAATCGATATGGCTGATGGGCACAGAAGTTTATCGTATGCAAATAATTATCGCGATACAAGTAAGTGGCATATTTACTACCCGATTTTCCCCTAACCCCTGTCTCACTTTCATGGGCAAGGACATACTGAATCTCACTTACTGGCGATAAATACAAATCCACGAGGCAAAATATCGCAAACCCTGCAAAACAGAGGCTCATATATTTGGCAAACTGTGAAATTTTACGCTCCAAGGAAATCAAAGATAAAGCCCCCAAGGAAAAGGAAAAACATTGTTGGATTTAAATCTCGCGATTTACGTCCCACTGCTCCAGATAATCGGCAACTCTGCGAACAAACATACCACCCAACGCGCCGTCCACCACACGGTGATCGTAACTATGAGAAAGGTACATCATATGTCGGATTGCAATCACATCGCCAAATTCGGTCTCCAAAACGGCTGGTTTCTTGCGAATCGCACCCACGGCCATAATAGCCACTTGGGGTTGGTTGATCACAGGTGTACCCAAAACGTTTCCAAAGCTTCCCACGTTTGTAAGCGTGTACGTGCCCCCTTGAATCTCATCAGGAACCAACTTGCCAATACGAGCTCTTCCCGCCAAATCATTTACGATGCGCGTTAATCCCAACAAATTCATGCTATCCGCATTCTTAATCACCGGAACAATCAAGTTGCCATTCTGCTGAGCCACGGCCATTCCAATGTTGATGTTTTTCTTTTTGATAATCGTGCTTCCATCCACACTCACGTTGATCAATGGAAAATCCTTAATTGCTTTGGCTACCGCTTCTATGAAAATGGGTGTAAACGTAATGTTCTCACCTTCTCTTTTCTTAAAACTATCCTTCACAAGATTTCTCCAGTTCACCAAGTTCGTAACATCAGCCTCAACAAAACTTGTAACGTGGGGTGAAGTATGCTTGCTCATCACCATGTGATCGGCAATCATCTTTCTCACGCGATCCATTTCGATGATTTCATCACCCGGGTTCAATGAAATGCTAGATTTCACTTCTACTTTGGCTGGTGTTTGTATTGAGACTGCCGCTGGATTAGATGCTGCAAATGCTGGAGCCGAAACCGGAGCAGACACAGGCGCGTTGGCTGATCCAGTACCACGATTGGCAACAAAATCTAAAATATCTGCTTTGGTTACTCTACCCTCTTTCCCTGTTCCTGGCAAAGACTCCAACTGCGACATCGAAATGCCTTCAGCCCTTGCAATGTTGAGAACTAGTGGCGAATAAAAACGACTTCCGCCATCATTCGATATAGGCTCCGCGAGGGGCTGTGCCGATTCAATTTGTTTTTCGATGGCAGCAACCGCTGCTTCCACTGGAATTGCTGTTTCTACCACCGCTGACGCTGTTGCAGAAGGTGCTGATGTCGCTACAGGCGCTGAAGCTGATGCCCCACCCTCTGTATTAATCATTGCAACAGGCTCCCCTACTTTAACTACATCGCCATCTTGATATAATTGCTTTACTAAAATCCCCGCTTCTGTGCTAGGGATCTCACTATCAACCTTATCGGTAGCAATTTCAACAATGGGCTCGTCTTTTTCAACACGCTCTCCCTCGTTCTTTAACCAACGAATAATTGTCGCTTCCGCGATGCTTTCGCCCATTTTGGGCATTACAATGGGTTTTTCTGCCATAAGAATTGAGTGCAAAAATCGTGTTTTTTCATTTCACCGCCAAACACCAATCCGTAATAAACAAAAATGAGCTAAGAATTGTCGTCTTTCTCGCCTGAATCCGACGAAATTTCATCTGTCATTCCGCAAATTCGCATCAATTCAGCAACCTCAGCGCGCTTTGATTTATCTTGGGCTTCACCGAAGGAATAATGCAAATTTCGGAGCATCCTTTTGATAATATCCTGGACTGAGCAGGGCATATAAAATTGACGTATGGGCGTCACATTTACTACTTTTAAAAAACTATCGACATTTTCTTTGGTGAAGATTTGTCCTTTGCTGTATGGATTGATATAAAAGATTACTTTTTCAACTTCATCCAGAGGGACTAATTTAATATTTTTCACGCCTGCATAGGCTTCGCCAATTTTACACAATCCCACTACAAAATGTTGAGGTAGATTGACCCCAAACACGGGAAGGCCTAAATGTTGAGCCACGGACAAGTAGATGGCCGACAAACTAATGGGATTGCCTGTTTTTCGTTCCAACACTCGATTAATAAAAGAATTATCGGGATAGTGATATTGGCTTGTATCTCCATGAAAACCGTACTGTTCAAAAAAAACATGATTCAATATCTGAATGCGATCTAAATCATTTTCAACATTTCCCATCAGCAACCAAGCATCCAATTTGATATCATTCAACTGTCGCTTCACATCCACCAATTTTATGCCCGGATACTGCAACTGTGTCACCATGACCCAACCTTCGATCAAATCGGGCTGCTCTTGTTCGAACCAATTGGTGAAACGCTGATGGAGAAGGCGCTTTTGTATCTTATTAACAACCAGTTCTATGTACCTGGAGGCCTCTGGGAATTCATTATTCAACCAGAGCGCTTCTAACTCATCGATTACGGACTCACCTTCTTGCATCAAACGACTCTCCACAGCCAAGGAAACATCCAAATCAGGATCATCCAGTAACTGAACCATTGCCCTAAGTGTTGAAGGATCAATCATGAGAATCGTACCAATATAATTTTTGTAATCGCAAAAGGCGACGCTTACTTTTTCTTCGACTTAAATCCTGCGGCTTTAGGCTTTTTTACAAAACCTTTCACCAAAACCTCAATATCTGCGTAAACCAAAGAATCCCATATTTTATCTTTCGGTATCGGAACATTATCCTTTCCACTTTTGATGTATGGACCATACCTACCGTTCAAAATCTGAATATTTGCATCTTCCGTGAATGTCTTCAAAATTGCAGCTGCAGCCCCGGCCATTTTTGCTTCAACCAAAGCAACGGCTTGTTCCGCAGTCACTGTTTCTGGGGTTTGACCTTTGGGAATAGATATAAATTGACCTTGGTATTTGATATAGGGTCCAAAACGACCTTTATTCACTTCCAAAGCAACGCCGTTATAATCTGTGATATGCAATGGGAACTGAGTACCAGACAAAGCTTCTTTCAAAATCGCTTCGCATTCCTCAACGGTCATTTCTGTTAAATCCGTCCCTTTTTCTACGTTGAAATACTTCTCACCGCGCTTTAAATATGGTCCAAATCTACCAATGCCCGCTATCACTGCCTCGCCTTCATACACCATCACTTCACGGGGTAGTTCAAACAATTTCAATGCGTTTTCGATGGTAACAGTTTCAATGGATTGACCTTGCTGTAAACTCGCGTAAATCAACTTCTCCTCATCATCTTTTACTCCAATTTGGACAAATGGACCAAACTTCCCCATTCGCACACTCATCTGGCGGCCATTCACAGGGTGAATACCAAGAATTCGCTCTCCTGTCACTCTCTCCGCCGATTCCATCGTTGTATCAACTGCGGCATGAAAAGGACCATAGAAACCGGTCAACATATCCTGCCAAGCTTGATTTCCATTGGCGATTTCATCAAATTGCTTTTCTACCGATGCGGTAAATCCGTAATCCATGATCGCATCGAAGTTGGCCGACAAGAAATCTGTTACCAACATACCCATATCTGAGGGGAACAATTTATTCTTTTCCGCCCCGTAATTTTCAACCTTAACTTCTTCTGTAATATCCGAACCGATCAATGTCACCTCGGCAATTTTACGCTGCTTACCTTCCCTAGTTTCGGTGGTAACATACTGACGTTTTTGAATGGTTGTAATGGTTGGTGCATAGGTAGACGGTCTACCGATTCCCAACTCCTCTAACTTCTTCACCAACGATGCTTCAGAATACCTTGGTGCAGGACGTGCAAAACGCTCTTGAGCCTTGATCTTCTTCATATCAACGCCTTCTCCCACTATTACTGCTGGCAATAGACCATCCTGTTCTCCATCTTCTTCCTCATCGTCCTTGCTTTCCATGTACACTTTCAAAAAACCATCAAAACGAATCACTTCACCTTCGGCTTGAAACTTCGAATTTTTACTAGTGTCTTCGATGGTGATGACAGTTTTTTCCATCTCTGCTTTCGACATTTGAGATGCGATAGCACGTTTCCAGATCAGGCTATATAGTTTTTTCTCGCGGTTATCATCTCCTGCAAATTGCAAAGCAAAACTGGTAGGACGAATTGCTTCGTGCGCTTCCTGAGCCGATTCATTCTTTGTTGTATAATTTCTAACCTGAGAATACTTTTCACCAAACGTAGTTTCGATTTCTGATTTGGCGGCGGCCATAGCCATTTTGCTCAAATTTACAGAATCGGTACGCATGTATGTGATGTGACCGTGTTCATAGAGTTTCTGTGCGATTCTCATGGTTGTGGTAACATCGTAGCCCAATTTTCTTGAAGCTTCCTGCTGTAGAGTAGATGTTGTAAATGGTGGTGAAGGATTTCTAAAAGTGGGCTTCACCTCTAAACCTGTCACTGCGAAGGTTTCACCTATCAACGATGTCAAAAAAGCCTTTGCAGTATCTGCATTCTTGGGCTTTTGGGTATTTTCTGCAGTAAGAATCTTGCCTTCCTGTGTTTTAAAATCACCAATGACTTTAAATTCCGATTTTGCATCAAATTCATTGATTTCGCGTTCACGCTCAACAACCAATTTCACTGCCACCGACTGTACACGTCCAGCCGACAATTTAGGCTGCACTTTACGCCACAAGATGGGCGATAATTCAAAACCAACCAATCGATCCAACACACGTCGGGCCTGCTGCGCATCTACCAAGCACTTGTCGATGGTTCTAGGATTCTCAATTGCGTGTAAAATCGCGGTTTTGGTAATTTCATTGAAAACAATGCGTTTGGTATTTTCCTCTTTAAGACCCAATACCTCAAACAAATGCCAACTAATGGCTTCCCCTTCTCTGTCTTCGTCCGATGCCAACCAAACCGTTTCGGCGTCTTTGGCATATTTCTTTAATTCGGCAACCAATTTTTTCTTTTCATCTGGCACCTCATACTTGGGCAAAAATCCATTTTTGACATCGATGGCGGAATCGCCGGACGACAAATCACGGATGTGACCCATGCTAGATTTTACAATAAAGCCCTCCCCGAGATACTTCTCGATGGTTTTGGCTTTGGCAGGTGACTCAACGATTACTAAGTTCTTGATTGACATGTATTATTTTCCGAAAATGACTGGTTTCTGAATGCTACCCTTGCTCGACTCCATGCTAATGACATACAATCCAGAGCTTGGTAATAACAAATCAGACATATAAAGTGTTGTGTTCGATTCTAAGATTTTACCTGAAAAAATATTTGCAACTTTTCTACCCTGCAAATCTAGAAGTACAACTGTTACTTCCTCATCGGTGATGGCAGAATGAATTACAATTTTAGAATTGGCCTCTATAGGATTGGGGCTTACTTCAAAACCCATCAAATCCTTTCCGATGGTATTAACACCGGCATAAAACGCCCCAATATTGATATTATCGATGTAAACAGGATTGCCTCCGCCACTGATTACATCAATGCGGAATGTCAAATTTTGATTCAAACCATACCCAATTGAAGAAAGGGATGTAACACCCGATAACCGCCAATTGGTTGATTTAGTTGGCTTAAAATTGTTGGTATATACCTGACCGCTATAGGCCAAAGCCGCACCTGACCTTTCTAATATTTGCTTGAATGAAGCGCCACAATCGGTAGACACATAAACCCGCATAACTTCTGTGACCGTCGCATCAGGTTGAGCATAGGAACTGTAAAAAGTGAATCTGGGTGTTGAAGCGCCCATGCCAGAGATATCAAAACTTGGCAATGTGATACTATAGGTACTACCCGCTGCACTGCCCGTTGCTATTGGTGCTTTGTAGCAGTTACTGCCGGTGTATCCAACAGTTGTTTCCAGCGTAAACCTTGAGGTTGTGGGTGAGCTGTGAACGAATTTATCTGAGGTGGTAAAAGCGGCTGGGTCACCATTTTCGAAACCTTGTTCAAAATTTGGCTTGTTTGCGCCTGCGGCTTTTAGTACTGTTATATAACTGCTCTTCGTGACAGAATTACTCCCCTTTGTATTTTGAACCGTTAACGAAACCGGATAAACCCCTGGCGTTTGGTATGTCACTGTGGGGCTCTGTGTCGATGCACTTGGCTGAGATGAGCCTGTAAATGTCCATGACCAAGCGGTTGGAATCGACTTACAGCTCAAATCATAAAACTTCACTGATTGACCCGCACAAATCACTTGAGCACTCGATGTAAATGTTGCCACAGGTGCTACCGATGACGGTGTTATTCCCGTTGCAATTAAATTACTCGCCGATACATTCGTCGTTCTAGGACTTGTTCCCGAAGTAAGGTAGGAATGCATACGCGTCTTTTGTAATTTGGTAAACAAACACTGGCAAGAACCATTGGAGTAATCCATATAATCTTCCCACAAATCCAATTTATCAGGGGAATCCGTACTACAACTATTGCCGGCTGCTGGACAGTTCGCATTGGTAAATGGACCCGTTGCAGGAGGCGTATCGTCTACTTTGTCGCCGTTGTTACAATCGTCTTGAAATACATGATACAAACCCAACCAATGTCCTACTTCGTGGGTGAGGGTACGACCACTGTCTGATGCCACTGCTGTTCCGATGGTACCAACGCGATCCGATTTCATAACAATCCCGTCTTTACTAAATTTTGCAGTCCATGGAAAAACGGCATACCCTAATATTTCACCACCACTAGTTCCTCCATCGATTGAAGAAACAACCCAAATATTCAAATACTTTGTATAGGGCCAAATAATCAACGATTTCACAGGCTCGGTAGACATATCCATTTGGACACCCGCCGAAGAATAAACACGATTTATACCATCTGTACAAATGCCGTTAGGGTCGATTTTTGCCAACTCAAATTTGATCTGACAATCAGCTGCTAAGCCCGCAAATGCTGAACGCAATTTGTTGCGATTGCTATTTAACAAATTGAAA
>JBEEMF010000087.1:0-17045 GCA_041192805.1 Bacteroidota bacterium
ATCAAATGGGCCTATCGATGGCTGCGCAATGCAAACGATTGGGCATTCACATCAATTTCACCCCTTCCGTGGATGTAAATACCGAACTCAACAACCCGATTATCGGTTTCCGAAGTTTCGGATCAAACGCCGAAGAAGTATCAAACATTTCCAGCGGTCTAACCGAAGGACTTCAAACCGGCGGTGTGCTCGCATCGGCCAAACACTTTCCAGGTCATGGCGATACAAAAACTGATTCTCACTTGGATTTACCCGTTGTATTGAAAAGTAAATCAGAGATTGAACAGGTCGACCTACCCCCTTTCATCAAACAAATCAGGCAAGGAGTTGCTTCTGTAATGGTTGCCCACCTTAGGATTCCTAGCATCGACACATCAAAATTGCCCTGCTCCATATCGCCGTATTTTGTCAAAAAATGGCTGCGTCAGGATTTAGGATTTCAAGGATTAATTATCACCGATGCCTTGAATATGAAGGGCGTGGCTAAAATGGGAAGCGCTGCGGATGTCGCTTTGTTGGCACTCAAAGCCGGGAACGACATCATTTTATTCCCCGAAGATGTAAATGGATTTTTGGACTCCGCGGTCAAGGCTAAAGCCAAAGGCGAGATTGACAGTGCAGAGATCGCATCGCGTGTAATTCGTTTACTTGCAACCAAATACGATTTAGGTCTTTTCGATAATCGTTTTGTAAACCCGAATAATTTGCTTAGCGATTTAGAGCAAATCAAATCGAAATTCAACAATTTATACGGACAGGAAGTCGCCGATGAATCGATGATTTATTGTAGGCATTCAAATTTGGAGTGTGATTTGAAAAATAGTCCATATAAACCCCAATTTTTGGACTGTGGGACTTCGAACGACACCCTTCAACTGATTGTGATTGGCGATAGTATCCCAAATAAACTCCCCATTCAAATGAATTTATTTAGATTGGGCTGTATCCAAACTACATTGCTGCCTTGGAATGCAGATAGCACGCGCATCGACACCACATTGGGAAAGCTGGCGAATACCCAGAGATTATTCGTAGGATTAGACTGGCCCACTTGGAAATTGAAGTCGCGGGCGATTCCTCAACCGTGGATTCACATCTTAGCGAAAGGCGATTTCTACATTCATTTTGGCCATCAATATGCCCTACAACCCTTGTTGAACGTGCACAACAACTGCAATATCGTTATTGCGCATGAATACAATCAATACACCGTAAACAGTGCTTTGAGAATGGTTTTCGGCAAATCGCATCATTATGGTACTAACAACATTGGCCTCGCTCATTTGCAGGAAAACTGGAATGCCAATCAGAACAACAACGTAGACGATATCGACTATGCGCATGGCAACATTCATGGTTATGATCCTGATTTGCATGCCGTTTTGGATTCGATGATGCGCGAAGGCATTGCGAGGGAGATTTTCCCATCCGCTCAATTGGTGGTATTGAAAGATGGTCAGATTGCGGCGAATATTAATGTTGGCAGCGTGAAAGACCTTCAGGGCAACGACATTCCAACGACCCAAGACCATGTGTACGATGTTGCTTCCATTACCAAAATCGCAGCGACTACTTTGGCTTTCATGAAGCAATATGAGTACACCAAAGGATTTAATTTGGATGCATCCATTGGGAAAACTTGGCCTGAATTAGCCTCACAAAACAAATCACTGTCGGCCATTACTTTCCGCGAATTACTGACCCATCAAAGTGGCTTGCCCCCTTTCCTGCCGATGCAACAAAGAGCCATCAAAATGGGCGCAAAATCCGTTGGCTGTCAACTACATGAGTCGGAAACAACTACACCCTCGCTTGTGGCTGGAGAAAACAACAATCCCAATACCCAATTCGAAATTTCCATGGGTCAGTGCCTAGAAAATCGATGGTCGGATTCGGCTTGGAAATGGATCACAGCAACGCAGCCATCGAACGACAAATCCTACGTTTACAGCGATTTAAATATGATTTTGTTGGCGAAGTGGGTTGAGCAAAGAAATCCTGTGCTTTGGGGGGCGATTGTGAATGGTGATTTTTATCGATCCATTGGTATGACAAACACCACTTTTAAGCCGCTCGACCATGGCATTTCACCCAATAGAATTGCACCTACGTTGATTGATTCTTTGTGGCCTCGTGGCGAAGTGCGCGGCATCGTTCACGATCCAAGTGCGATGATGTTGGGCGGAGTTGCTGGCAATGCAGGTCTGTTCTCTACGGCAATTGACATGTCAAAACTCATGTATATGTTACAGGAACGAGGTCATTCCAATAAAACGGGAAGTTTTGTATTGAAGCCGACCACGGTTGATTTGTTCTCTAAAATTCACGTGGGGCCGACAAAAAAAGGGTATCGCGGTCTTGGATTCGATAAACCCAATGGAAAAGAGGGACACAAGGCCAATGTTTTTGATGGTGCGCCCAACTCTTTATTTGGACATAGCGGCTACACTGGAACTTGGGCTTGGTGCGATCCAGCCAACGGAATCACCTTCGTATTTTTATCGGACAGAACCTACCCCACTGAGTTGAACAAAAAAATCACCCAACAAGGGTTTAGGGGCGAGCTATTGAAAGCCGTTTACGAGAGATTGGATTTGGTGAAATAATTCAAGTCCAACCCTGCCAAATTTCCGCTACTCATCAATAACAAAACTAAGGGTTGATCCGTTTTCATGGCGGAGGATAACCACAATTGCAATTCATCCAAACGATTGATTGCTTTGCCTTTACCAAATCTCAGCTCTACGGTTTCTTTGGACGGAACTTCCATTCGTTTGAGTTCAAAAACATGGGGATCGAAGAGGATACAAACATCGTCGGCTGGATCTAGGGTGCCTTTGTATCGACCCATAAATTCGGGATTCAGGCTACTGTACGTATGTACTTCGAAGACCGCAATAAATTTATGGTTTGGGAATTGCTCACGAACGGCAAATACAGATGCCTCCACTTTTGATGGTGCATGGGCAAAATCGCGGATTACGGTGAGTTTTTCTGTTTCTACGATGGGTTCTAAGCGTTTGGCGGTTCCGGGAAAGGTTTCCAAGGCCGACCACGACTCCGCTTCTGTTATCCCAATTGTTGATGCCATTTTAACAACACCTGCCGCGTTCTGCAAATTATGTCGGCCATAAAATGGCAATCTATACACCTCATTATTCACTGTCACTTCTGTCCCACTCTTCACATTTTGATACTGGGGCGCATCGTAACTTTCTTGTTGAGGAAATCCGCTTTTCTCTACGATGTTTTGCAAGGCCGCATCGCCTTCAAACCAGAATAGATGTCCGCCAGGCTGCAACGTATCGATCAACAAGGAAAACTGGTTGTGGTAAATTTCTTCGGTAGGAAAAACGTTCACATGATCCCAGGCGATGCCGGTAATCATTGCGGCATGGGCTTTATAATGAACAAACTTGGGTCTCAGATCCAAGGGGGAAGTGAGATATTCATCGCCTTCGATCACAATAAATGGCGCATCAGACAATTTCACCATGCGTTCAAACCCTGGCAATTGGGAGCCCACGAGGTAGTCGAAATCGCGGTAGGACTTGAGGATGTGCATCAGCATGCCAGTGCAGGTCGTTTTTCCATGACTTCCAGCCATCACCAATCGGGTTTTATTTCTGCTATGGTGGTAGATAAACTCGGGGAAGCTGTAGGTAGGAATTCCGAGATCTATGGCGCGCAAAAGTTCTGGGTTGTCTTGTTTGGCATGCATCCCCACGATTACCCCATCCAAATCGGTTGTGATTTTTTCTGGAAACCAACCGTGTGATTCGGGAAGTAATCCCGCGGCTGATAAACGGGATTTTGCGGGCTCAAAAATCTCATCGTCGCTCCCGGAGACCTTATGCTTGTTGTGTTGTAGCTCTAAAGCCAAATTGTGCATCACTGCCCCACCGATCGCGATAAAATGATAATTCATGTGTTGAAAGAACGAAACTACCAACTTGGGGACTTCTTTCAAACAAAGCCGACGAAAATTTGCTATTTTTGTAAAATATTTAATAGACCGGAATGAAAATCCTTGCTTGCATCAGTGTGGTTCCGGATACCACTACAAAAATCACTTTCACCGAAAACAATTCGCAGTTTAATACTGCGGGTGTTCAGTACATTTTAAATCCCTACGACGAATTGGCGGTTACCCGCGGATTAGAAATTGCCGAAGCCAATGGCGGCACATTAACAATTGTACATGTAGGCAAAGCGGAAGCAGAGCCAGTGATTCGGAAAGCCTTGAGTATGGGGGCCAACGAAGCCATTCGCATCGATGCAGATCCAACGGACGCACAGTATGTGGCGGAAGAGATCGCGAAAATTGCGGTGGGTTACGACTTGATTTTGACAGGCAGAGAGAGCATCGACTATAACGGCGGTGTGGTTTGTGGCATGTTGGGATCGTTGTTGGGAATCACTTCGATTAATGTAGTCACTCGCATTGATTATGCAGATGGCAAGTTCTCGTTCGACCGCGACATTGATGGCGGCAGAGAGACGGTTAGTTGCGCTGGACCTTGTGTAGCGAGTGCTCAGAAAGAATTGTGCGAACCTAGGATTCCAAATATGCGAGGCATTATGGCTGCGCGGACAAAGCCTTTGCAGGTATTGGCTCCTCAGGCGGCTGCAAACTTCGCCAATTACGCATCCTATGAATTGCCGGTAGCAAAAACGGGTGTAAGATTGATTGATGCGAGCGACGCAGGAAAACTCATCGATATTTTAAGAAACGAAGCCAAAGTCATTTAATATGTCAGTATTAGTATTTGCTGAAATCAGCGACGGAAAATTCAAGAAGGCCACCTACGAGGCGGTATCTTACGGCAGACAGGTTGCCGATATGTTGGGAAGCAAGGTCGTTGCGATTGTCATTGGCAATGGCGCGGATGCTTCGGAGTTGGGACAATATGGTGCACATGTGGTGAAGACGATTCAAACATCGGATTCATTCACGGCCGACGCATATGCGGCGGCCGTGAATGCGAGCGCGAACGAAGTGAGCGCGAGCACTGTGATCATCAGCAACACCTACACCGGAAAATCACTTGCCCCTCGCCTAGCCCAATTGATGGGCGCTTCGTTGGCTACCAACGTGGTGAGCATGCCTGATACCAGCAACGGATTCCAAATAAAACGCAGCGTATTTTCAGGAAAAGCCTTCGCTTTCGTGAATCTTCAACGCGATAAAAAAGTGATTGCCATCACACCAAACTCGTTTGAAATCAAATCGTTTGGTGAAACTGCGGTTATAGAAGCGGCATCAACGCAATTGGGTTCAACCGGATTGAGCATCGACGCGGTGAACAAAGTAACAGGCAAAATTCCTTTGACCGAAGCCGAAGTTGTAGTGAGTGGCGGTCGTGGAATGAAGGGCCCAGAAAATTGGCATATGATTGAAGATTTGGCAACCGCTTTGGGTGCTGCCACCGCTTGCTCTAAACCCGTAAGCGATATGGATTGGAGACCCCACAGTGAACACGTAGGTCAAACCGGTATCACCATCAAACCAAACTTGTATATCGCCATTGGAATCTCTGGTGCCATTCAGCATTTGGCGGGTGTAAGCTCTTCCAAAGTGATCGTAGCCATCAACAAAGACCCCGAAGCTCCTTTCTTCAAAGCCGCTGATTATGGCATTGTAGGCGATGCGTTTGAAATATTGCCTCAACTGATTGCGGCAGCCAAAAACTAATTAAAGGATCAAAGAATGAGCGCCCGCGTTGAAATGGTAATTCGGAACATCGTTCCCGCCCATTCACACGGAGCTTATACGCTTTATCTAAAAGAACTTAACGGAAATCGTATCCTGCCCATCATCATTGGCGGCTTTGAAGCACAAGCCATTTCGATGGAACTGGAAGGAATGAAACCCAGTAGGCCCCTCACCCACGATTTGTTTACCTCCGCACTCAAAGAGTTTGATATCACCGTTACGGAAATCAACATCGAACGATTGGACGAAGGCATCTACTTTGCCGGAATCACTTGTCTTTTTGTAAACGATGGTACCAGCAAATTGGTTGTCCTCGATGCTAGAACTAGCGACGCTATCGCCCTAGGAATCAAGTTTAGAGCACCCATATTCTGTATGGAAGCCATCTTGTTGGAAGCGGCTTACAATGATGAGCACATTGATGACGATGATATAGAATTGCCAGGTCAGCAAATGGATGATCTCGTTGAACCTACAGAAAAGACGTCTATCCCCAGTGGTTATGCGAAATTGTCGTTGGAAGAACTAGAGCAGATGCTCGACGATGCGATTAACGATGAGGATTATTCCAAGGCGGCAAAAATCCGCGATGAGATAAAAAGACGGAATTAACTATTCCTTTCTTCATAACAAACCAATAATTTCGAATTCGATATTTTTCTATGGCAATTTACATCATCAACAATACAATAGTCGACGAAAACGCCCCGTTTTTTTCACCCAAAAGCCGCGGTTACCGCTATGGCGATGGTTTTTTTGAAAGCTGTAAACTATCCAACGGAAGAATTCTTCAATTGCCCTTACATGGCGATAGAATCAGGAAATCGGCGCTGTTGCTTAAGTTGAACCTCCCTACTTGGTGGGATGAGATTTCTTGGGAAACCACGATTCTAAAGGCTTGTAAGGACGCCAACATCGCTTCGGCAAGGATCAGACTCACAATTTTCAGAGATGCCGATGGTTTATATACGCCCAACGACTCAAACGTTTGTTTGGTGACCGAAATCAATGAAGCTACTGGCATCGGACCCTACCAATGGAATGAAGAGGGCCTAAACATTGGCACCTACAAAGAGTTGGTAAAAAACAGCAACTATACTTCTACTTTAAAAACCTGTTCAGCCCTCATTTACACCTTGGCCGGAATCTATGCCAAAGAGCATGGTTTGGATGATGTGGTGATATTTAACGAATACGGACGTCCCTGCGAAAGCGTATCGTCTAACATTTTCGTTGTAAAAGGCGAATTCCTCCTCACCCCACCCATTTCAGAGTACTGCATTGATGGTGTAATGCGCAAAGTGATTATGCAATTGGCCGATGCCTACGGTTACTCGTTGCAAGAACGACCCATTAGCGAAATCGACTTGAGTGCTTCAGAAGAAATCTTTACCACTTCTGCCACACGCGGAATCTCATGGGTAGCTGATTACCAAGGCAAGAAGTTAAAAAATACGGTGTCGCGCGTTTTATTCGAGCAACTCGTTAAATCGATTTGATTTAATCCGCCTGCAAAAACGGATAACGATAGTCGGTTGGTGGCACAAACGTCTCCTTGATGGTACGCTGACTCACCCAACGCAACAAATTCACCTTCGCACCCGCCTTATCGTTCGTTCCGCTGCCTCTTCCACCACCAAATGGCTGCTGTCCTACCACCGCACCCGTTGGCTTGTCGTTGATATAGAAGTTACCCGCGCTGTTTCTCAAAGCCCAAGTGGCATCGGTGATGGCCTGACGGTCTTGCGCCAATACCGCCCCTGTTAATGCGTATTCGCTGGTCTTGTCCACGATTTCAAACATATCGCTCCATTCAGCATCCTGATAAACCCAAATGGTTACTACCGGACCAAAAATCTCTTCGCACATGGTACGATAATGCGCTGTGGGTGCCATCAAAATGGTTGGCTCAATGAAATAACCCTTGCTCATGTCGCAATTGCCACCAAACAACACTTCTACCCCATCCGCTTTGGCTTGGTCGATGTATCCCTTGATTTTATTGAACGCACGCTCGTCGATCACGGCATTCACGAAATTGGTAAAGTCTTCTGTTGGTCCCACTTTGATCGTTGGCATTTCTGTCAACAATTTTGCTTTTACTGCAGGCCACAAACTCTGGGGAATGTAAACGCGACTTGCCGCAGAGCATTTCTGTCCTTGGAATTCAAAAGAACCACGGATAATAGCGGTTACAAGCACATCCACATGGGCGCTGCTGTGAGCCAATATAAAATCCTTACCCCCAGTTTCACCCACAATTCTTGGGTAACTGCGATACTTGGCGATATTGGCACCAATGGTTTGCCAAATATTTCTAAATACTCCGGTACTACCTGTAAAGTGAATGCCTGAGAAATCTGGGTGATTTAAAACCACATCACCAATCTCAGGACCGCCGGCATATACCAAATTCACAACCCCATCAGGCAATCCTGCTTCTCTAAAAATACGCATCAATGCGTTGGCACTGTAGATTTGAGAGTTGGCAGGCTTCCAAACAATTACATTGCCCATCATGGCTGGGGCTGTTGGTAAATTCCCTGCAATGGCGGTGAAGTTGAATGGCGTTAGTGCAAAAACAAATCCTTCCAGCGGACGGTATTCCAAACGATTCCAAATGCCTTTGGCGTTGGCTGGTGGCTGCTCGTTATAGATTTCGGCCATGTATTGCACGTTGAAGCGCAAGAAATCAACCATTTCACAGATCGAATCGATTTCTGATTGGAATGCATTCTTGCTCTGTGCCAACATGGTAGAGGCGTTTAGTACGTAGCGATATTTGGTCGACATTAATTCAGCGGCTTTTAGAAATATCGCAGCGCGCTGTTCCCATGGCATAGATTCCCACATGGGTTTGGCCGCCAAAGCTGCATCAATGGCTTGATGAACATGGCTAGCAGTACCTCTATGATATTGACCAATTTTGTGGTGGCGATCATGGGGCGGGAACAGATCATGAACATCTCCCGTTCTCACTTCTTCTGCGCCAATATACATTGGAATGTCTTCTACTTTGCTGCGTGCATCTTTTAAAGCGGCTTGCAAAGATTTGCGCTCATTGCTTCCTGATGCATACTCGTAGATAGGTTCGTTGATGGCCTGGGGGATGTGAAATGTTCCGTTCATAATCTTAGATTGCTGCAAAAATACAACGGATTTGGCAGCTTTTGTGAGATTAACGTTTCGTTAATTCGTCAGTGGCCCGAATTTCAATTGTAGATTTGCTTTGTGAAACAGCTGATTTTTATTTTCATCACCGTTGGAACCCTTTTCGGCGCTTCTTCTGCCTATGGTAAACCCAAAAAACCCAAAGCCCCCAAACACATCGTTTTAATTATTGGCGATGGCACCGGACTGGCACAATGGAGTGCTTATAACGCCAAAAGAACCAAGGGAATCAATAGTATGGATAGCGCGGCGATTGTTTTCACCGATTTTCCAATCATTGGATTCAGTTTAACGTCTAGTGCCGATGCTTTTATTACAGATAGTGGCGCCGGGGCTACCGCTTTGGCAACAGGCAAAAAAGCCAACAACTATATGATTGGGATGGCGGCGGATAGCACAAAGCCCATTACCATTTCTGAAATCGCCCATTTACAAGGCAAATCAACGGGCATCGCGGTTACCTGCGAACTGACTCATGCAACACCAGCATCATTTTTCGCCCACCAACCCTCACGTAAATTGATGAATGAGATCGGTTCAGATTTCATCACGGGGATGTCGGCCCACGAATTGGCAGAACAGCAAGAGCGCAACGGTCAGACCGACGTAGGATCTCAATTTGTAAAAAAAGGATCGATCGATGTGGCTTTGGGTGGCGGACGCAAATACTTTGATACCAATGCATTAAAAAACAACGGATACGCCATCGGAACAGGTTATGAGGCGATGAAGCAGTTGCAAAATCAGTTGCGACGAGTGGTATTCTACGACGACCAACCCTTCCCTCCCAAGGCGCATGAAGGCAGAAACAAAGAAGGCATGTACTTGGCCGATGCCAGTGAAAGCGTGCTCAAAACGATGTTTTCGAATCCCAAAGGCAGCTTTACGATGATTGAGGGTTCGCAAGTGGATTGGGCCGGACATGAAAACGACAGTACCTATTTGATGGCGGAAATGGAAGACTTTGACGTGGCGATACGCAGGGTTGTTGCGATGGCAAAAGCCGACAAAAATACGTTGGTGATAATAACCGCAGACCATGAAACGGGCGGATTGAGTTTAACGGATTGGGACAAGTCGCGGAATCAGCCGGCCATGCACTTTTCTACCGGACATCATACGGGGATTCCAGTGCCGGTATTTGCTTATGGTCCGGGCGCAGAGTTGTTTTCTGGGGCTTACCAAAACACGGCAATTTTTACAAAAATTCAAGATTTGCTTACACAACCCATCGAAAAGAAATAACTTGCGGCCATGAGCGGCACCACTTTTGGCATCATCATTCCTGCGAGGTATGCAAGTACCCGATTCCCGGGAAAACCCTTACAAGATTTGGGTGGCAAAACGATGATTGAGCGGGTGGTTGAAGCGGCCAAGCTGGCCAATCCTCATGCGGGGGTTGCGGTGGCTACAGACGATGTGAGAATTGCCGAGCACATTCAATCGAAATGTGAGGTAGTGATGACCAGCGAATCACATCCTAGCGGCACCGACCGATGTGCGGAAGCATTGGAAAAATTGGGCTGGGACTGCGATGTGGTTGTGAATTTACAGGGCGATGAGCCATTTATCAAGCCGGAGCAGGTGGCGCTGTTGGTGTCGGCGTTTGAGCATCCCAAAATTGATATCGCTACGTTAAAAATCGCCATTGGGGAGGCGGAAGACAGTCAGAATCCCAATGTGGTGAAGGTGGTGTGTGATGTGAACGATCAAGCGTTGTATTTTTCTCGGTCGCCGATTCCGTTCAATAGAAATGGGCAATTTATGGATTCAGGGGTGCAGTATTATCGTCACATTGGGATGTATGCTTTTCGGAGAGCGGCATTGTTGAAGGTGGCACAGCTATCGCCCAGTGGATTGGAGAAAACGGAGATGTTGGAGCAATTGCGGTGGTTGGAAAACGGGATGGGCATTGGAGTGAAAGAAACCACTTGGGCCTCCCCTGCCATTGACACGCCGGAGGATGTGAAAAAGGCGCTGAGGTTTGTTTGATTTTCTAATAGGGGTCAACTTTCAGCAGCACAAAAAATCAAATCAAAAACAGCGATTTTCTAGCCTGATTTTTAAAAAGATTTGGAAAACTAACAAGTGTTAGTTAGTTTTGTGAAACGATTGAAATGACACGTAGGCAAGAAATCATGGGAACCGCTTTGGGACTGATGCGCAACAAGGGGTATTTGAATACCTCAATGCGCGATATCGCTGGTGCAGTAAGCATGGAAGCCGCCAGTCTGTACAATCACATCAAAAACAAAGAGGAAATCCTTACCAATACCTGCTTTGGCTTGGCCGAGGCACTGGAATTGGGGATTAAAGAGGTGAACGACATCTACTTCAACGCCGCGGAGAAACTCAAAATGGCCATCCACAATCACATCACCGTGATTACCCAAGATCTGAATGCCTCCCACCTGTTCATCCATGAGTGGCGACATCTGTCTGAAGCGATGCGCAATCAGTTTATATCGCGACGTGACTCCTACGAAAAAGAATTCCGCGATATCGTGATTCTTGGATTTGAAGAAGGCGAATTCAAAGACGTAGACCCCAAATTTGCGACCCTCACCATCCTGGCATCGCTCAACTGGGTTAGCGAATGGTATCGCCCACAAGGGGAAATGCAACCCAAAGAAATCGCCGAGAAACTCACACAATTCATCCTCTCAGGACTACAAAAAAACTAACAATATTCATATGTACGGAAACGCTTACATCGAAAATGACGGCAACAAAGTGAACAGCATTTTGGCCGACGAAGATCCAATCAAATTGGCAGAGTTCGAAGCACGCATCGCCGCTGGCGACAAAATCGAACCGAAAGATTGGATGCCCAAAGAGTACCGCAAACAACTTGTGAGAATGATTGAGCAACACGCCCACTCAGAAATCATCGGCTCTTTGCCCGAAGGTACTTGGATTACCCGCGCCCCTGGCTTCCGTAGGAAATTGGCTTTGATGGCCAAAGTACAAGACGAAGTGGGACACGCACAATTGCTCTACAGCGCCGCTGAAACCTTGGGAAAAAGTAGGGAAGACATGACCAACGACCTCATCAACGGCAAAAGCAAATACTCAAACGTGTTCAACTACCCCGCACCCACTTGGGCCGATAGCGCCGTGATTGCATGGTTGATCGATGCAGGGGCGATCGTGAACCAGCTGGCCAACAGCAAAGGATCTTACGGTCCGTATTGCAGGGCTTTGGACCGCATCTGCGCGGAAGAATCCTTCCACTTGAAGTACGGACACGATAACGTGGTTTTCTTGGCAACGGGCACCCCCGTTCAACGTGCGATGGTGCAAGAAGCGTTGAATCGCTGGTGGGAACCCATCATGCATTTCTTCGGTCCGCCAGACAAGGCCTCACAACACTCTGAAATCTTGATGCGCTGGAAAGTGAAAATGGGATCAAACGATTCTATGCGTCAGACCTTCTTGAATATGTACGTCCCCAAGATCTGGGATTTGGGCTTAACCCTCCCCGATACCGAATTGCGCAAGAACGAGGAAACCGGTCAGTGGGAATACACCGAACCCAACTGGGAAATCTTCAAACAGGTGATCAACGGCAACGGACCTTGCAACAAAGAGCGTTTGGCGGTTCGCAGAATGGCCGAAGAGAACGGTCGCTGGGTACGCAAGGCGTTGATGAACAAAGACGCAGTATACGCAACACCTTTGGCATAATTGGAAACTGAAACTACGAGACGATTATGATTGTAAAATCTTTAGACCCTCGCATCGAGCGCGCAGCGCTCGATGACGAATCAAAAATTGGCGAACTCAATGTGCATGAGCATTTTGAGACCTATGAGGTGTTTCAGCAAGTCAAGCGCGGCACACACCACCAACACGTGGGCAACGTACATGCACCCAACGCGGAAATGGCGATGCTTTTTGCCAAAGAGCAATATTGCCGTCGCGGCGCAGCCGTAAATTTATGGGTTGTTGCCACATCAAACGTTTTCGTTACTGAGTATGTTGATGCCGATATTTTTGAGACCACGGAGGACAAATTGTATCGCGACCCCAACAGTTACAAGGTGATGGACCGCATCAATGCGTACAAAGCCAGGGCCAGCAAGGTGTAAGGAAATACGGATCATTTCACAACCCCAACAAACAGTAAAGATTATGGAATTCACAGAAAAACACGTTGAAGGCTTAAAAGAACTTTTATATAAAATGGCCGATGACTTATTGATCATTGGGCATCGCAACAGCGAATGGACCGGTTTGGGCCCGATGTTGGAGGAGGATATCGCTTTCAGCAGCATGGCGCAGGACAAAGTGGGTCAGTCGTTGGCATTGTTTGAATTGTTGCACGAATTGGGCGAGAGCGATCCTGATACAGTGGCATTTACGCGCAACGCACCCCAGTTTCATTGCTCGCAGTTGGTAGAATTACCGATTGGGGAGTATGATTTTTCTATGGTTCGTCATTTCTTTTTTGATCACGCCGAAGCGATTCGCTTTGAGATGTTGAGTGAGACCGTGTTTGAACCTTTGGCGATGGTTGCCAAGAAGTTCAAGGGCGAAATCAAGTATCACACGATGCATGCCGATATTTTCATGAAGAAATTGGCTGCTGGTGGTGAGGAGAGTTTCACACGGATGCAAAATGCCATCAATGAAACGTTTGGATTGGCTTTGGGCATGTTTGAACCTGGCAATTTCGAAGCGGAATTGATCGAGGCCGGCATTTTCGGTGGAGAGGCTGAATTACAACAGCGCTGGTTGGATAAAGTAGTGCCTTTGTTGGAATCTTTTGGGTATATCGTGCCCAAGGTGGAAAATACAGAAGCGGCTTTCGGCGGGCGCCACGGAATCCATACGCCCCATTTGCAGCCATTGTTAGATGAAATGACCGAAGTATTTAGCATCGATCCAGGTGCCGATTGGTAATCCCACCAAACCACTACCCTTTTAACAAACCATATCCTTACGATGCCCGAATCCATCAAAGCACTCCTGGAAACCGTCATGGATCCAGAAATACCCACCATTTCCATTGTGGATCTGGGCATCGTCACGGAGATCGCATCGCCCCAACCCGGCCATGCCATCATCGAACTAACACCCACCTTCAGTGGCTGTCCGGCCCTGCGCATCATGGAGCAGATGGTGCACGACAAACTCGCTGAATCGGGATACACCCACATCGAGGTGAAAACCACGTTCAATAAGCAGTGGAACACCAACATGATTTCAGAGAAAGGACTCATCGCCCTGAAACAACACGGACTGGCGCCCCCACCCAAACACGATGGCTACATTGAGCTCGATGTGCTGAGCGACACCCCTTGTCCTTATTGCAATTCGCGCAACACAGAGATGCAGACCCCTTTCGGACCTACCCTTTGTAGGAGCATGCACTATTGTAAGAATTGCCTGAATGCCTTTGAAGCATTTAAGCCGGTGAGCTAAGTCCTAATAGCTCATCGATTAACCAAGGATTATTGAATCACCCAGCTCAGCTGAAAATCACCCCGAACCGATTTTACGCGCCAGTGATATACCCCCGCAGTGAGTTTCTCGCTGAATTGCACGCGCTCGTTTGTCATCGCCTGACCCGTGTAAACCACCCTTCCCATATTGTCTAGGAGTGTCAATACCAAAGATAACTGCTCCGGGCCCATGAAAACGCAACCTTCGCCCGAAGCTGGATTGGGTAGCAAAATCGGACGTGCCCATTGGATATTATCGTCGGCATAGGTGGGCTCATTGGCCATGCACCACGCATCCATTTTTGTCCATGCGCCATGGGTTTGCAATACGCCTCCCGTCACTGTTTTGGCGGTCAAAGAACTGTTCTTTTCCACCGAACTGAGAATCCATCCGCGCATTAGTTTCAACGCGCTGTCGGGATTCTGTTGCATCAATTGCAAATAGGTTTTACAAACCACAGAATTCAACCATGCGATGGTACCTGTAACCATGGGGGCAGCAAACGACGTCCCCGATTCCTTGCGATACGGATTGCTCGGCGCATCTTGCAAGGGAGATATCGTATATACTTCATCGCCCGGTGCCGCCAAATCAATTGAAACTGTTCCATAACCCGATTTTACCCACTGTTTATCCAAGCCAGTACTAGAAGTAACGATGAGGGCATCGGAGGGACACAAAGACGGGATATCGCCAACCTGTTCTACGTTGTTATCAGCATTGGTTGTGGCAGAAACCGACATAATCCCCACACTCTTGAGGGAATCGAACAGTTCGCACCACATGGGTGTTTCGATAGGAAAGGTGGCGTCGAGTCCTACCGACATATTCAGCGCCACCACGTTGATGCCTTTTTGCTTATTGGTGGTGAGCCAGAGCTTCTTTTGTCGGTAAACATAGAGCATGGAACGGATTACTCCCAGATCGCTCGACAATCCTTTGGAAGCATAGCAATGCAGTGGTAGTAATTTTACATTAAAAGCCACCCCGGCAATCCCAACGCCATTGTTGGTAGCTGCTCCTAACACACCCGCCACGCTGGTGCCGTGACCATAAAAAACAGATTCTTTGTTAAAGACTTCCGCCGAAGAATCCCCGCCATTCCAGCCATGGTAATCGTCTGTGTACCCATTTCCATCATCGTCTTTGCCATTCCAGGGATTTTCTCCGCGATTGACCCACAGAACGGGTTTGATATCGGGGTGAGAGGTATCCAAGCCATCGTCGAGCACGGCCACCACGAGGGTATCTTGAAGGCGGTTTACGGCATTTCGTCCCATATCCCAGGCTTTGGACATTTGGATAACGCCTAGGTATCTTTGATCAATTAACAAGGGGTCATTGGGCAGCCAAGCTCGACGTTCCAAGGGGTGTTCTTGCTGGTATTGCAGGGCGATGCCTAGTTGGGAGGCCTTTGCTTGCAGGTATTTCAGTTGTTCTTCGGTTGAGGCGATGCGATACAATCCGAAAGCGTAGTCTACGCAATTGACCGGCAGATGCTGGTTTGAAAGCCATGCGGCGTTTTTGCATTGCAGCAGATACGGTTGCGGCAGTTTAGGCGATGCGGGGGCCGCACCAACGGCAAAAGCATTGTTGCCAGCGAAGATTGCAAATACACACAGCAGGATGGCTGACAATCTGATTCCCAAAACGACCTTCATGCACATATTTTTTTTCTCGGTATGATTCAAAAATAAAGCCCCGATCGCAGATCGGGGCTTTATTCATCCAAAAAAGGACAATATTCTTACTTAATTGCCACCATTGGTGGTAGCGGGTGTAGTTGAAGTTCCTGCGGCCGAAGCGTCAGTGGCTGGCGTAGTTGCTGCTGCACCTGTAGCAGTTGCTGCTGGCTTTGGCTTATTGGCTTTCGCCTTTACTTTCGCCAAGTAGTCATCGAAACGCTTTTTCACATCGATGGTGGCTTGATCATCGGGTACCAATTCAATCACCTTACCATAGTAATAGCTCGCTTTTTCATAATCCTTCTTCTTTTGGGCGTAGTAAGCCATGTTGCGGTAAGCATTTTCACGGTCTTGTATAAAACGCACTCGCTGCGCTGAATCCAACTTACCCATCCAACGGTCAAATGCTTTGGTTACGTTTCCTGATGAATCGGTAGGATCCAAACTCGCCCATGTGGTAGCAATCAAATAATAACCAGACAAATAGTTGGTGTCCTGGGTAACGAGTTCGTTAAAAATGGTCAAGGCTTCTTTCTGACGTTTGATATTGGCCAAACAACGACCTGCATAGAATAAATCAACTGAGTTCAATTTACCCATCTGCTTTTTGCGCTTCATTTCGATGATTCCATAGGCTTGCTCATAGTTTTTGCCATCGAAGTACATTTTTTGCGCCATTTGGTAGGTATTCACTCCGGCTTTGGCGGTATCCATCAAGGCCATGGTCATCAAGTTGAAACTTTCCACGGTGCGAAGTTTGCGCGACAATGTATCGGAGGTAGACAATCCGTAACGATAGGTCAACACGCCTTTGAAATAACTCTCGCTGGGCAATAAACCACGATTCAACGGTTTGATGTGCAACTCTTCGTAGTTTTTCATGAAGTAATTCAATCCTGAATCAATTTGGGCAGAATCGGCCAAACGACGCTTGGCTTTTTCTTTCGAAGCGATCGCATAGGCGATGGTTCCATAAATCACAGGGATGGATTTCTTATCCAACAATTTTTTTCCTTCGTTGATAC
>JBEEMF010000088.1:0-21421 GCA_041192805.1 Bacteroidota bacterium
AGAGTTAACAGTGGATGCGAGCGAGGCAAAAACTAGAGATCGCATTGCGACCGTAGTTAGTTTGAGGGGTTATGAAAAGTTGGACGAAGCCATTACGCAGGGAATGCAAGGCATGGAAGCATCGTTAAAGTACCAATATAATTTGGATTACAAGCCTAGGGATATTGTGGGCGACAACTACGATGATGCGCATGAAATTGGTTATGGTAACAACAATGTGGCAGGGCCTGATGCATCGCACGGTACCCACGTTTCGGGCATCATTGGTGCGGTTCGTGGCAATGGAATTGGCTTGGATGGTGTTGCTGATAACGTAAAAATCATGGCAATTCGTGTGGTTCCTAATGGCGATGAGCGCGATAAAGACGTGGCCAATGGGATTCGTTATGCGGTTGACAACGGTGCGAAGATTGTCAATATGAGTTTTGGCAAGGGATATAATTGGGATAAGGATGTGGTGAATGAGGCGGTTGTTTATGCCAGAGATCACGGTGTTTTGTTGGTACATGCAGCGGGAAATAGCGCTCAGGACAATGATGTTGTTACTAACTACCCCAATGATTCTTTGGGTGGCGGATTGTTTGCGGAAAACTGGATTGAGGTGGGTGCGAGTCGTCAGCCTAAGAAAAAATTGGCTACTGATTTTAGCAATTACGGTTCTCATAACGTGGATGTATTTGCGCCAGGTCAGAGCATTTACAGTACCATTCCAAACAATGGATATGCGTATTTTGATGGCACAAGTATGGCCTCGCCGGTTTGTGCGGGTATGGCGGCATTTATTTGGAGCAGGAATCCTTCGATGACGGCTAAGGATGTGAAGATGGTGATTGAAGCGAGCGTTACATCGGTTAACAGCAAGGTGATTTTACCTGGATCAAAAAAGACGAAGGTTGGGTTTCCAACTTTGAGTACCACGGGTGGTTTGATCAATGCTGAGAAGGCGTTGAATATGGCTACTATCTTATTGGTGAAGTAATTGCGGCTGACCCAATTTTATTGGCGGTCACAAAACGCGGATAGCTCTCTATAGAATTTAGCAATAGGGAATCCCATGACGTTGTAAAAACATCCTTGGATTCCCTTTACACCGATGTATCCCATCCAGTCTTGTACTCCGTAAGAACCGGCTTTGTCGTACGGGGCAAAGTTTTCTATATAATGTTGGATTTCCGCTGCGCTGAGGGGGTGAAATGTGACCTCGGTTTTGTCATAGAAGGTATGTAAATGGTTGTCGTTTCGGAGGCAAACGCCCGTAAAAACTGTATGGGTTTGATTGCTGAGGGCTGCGAGCATTTCGGCGGCTTCTTGGGCGTTTGCCGGTTTATTAAGCACGCGGTTGTTGATGAAGACGATGGTATCGGCGGTGACGAGTATTTTTTCTTGGATGGGTGTTTGGTGGTGTTGGGATTTGTGTTTTGCTAGAAAAGTGCAAATTTCCTCGGGCGCTAAATGGTCTGGGTAGCTTTCATCCGCATCAATTTCCACATATTCAAATGTAAAACCTGCATCGCGCAACAGTTGATGTCGGCGAGGCGACTTTGATGCCAGCAGCAATGTAGGAAATGAAGGCATTTTGTTTGTGGACGATTCTAAAAGTGGATTTGATGTCATTTCGATGGCAAAGGTATTGTGCAGTTGTCAATTCTAAAGTGGCAAAATGGGCGGGATTGACTAACTTTGCGCTTACGATGAAACAAATTGCAGTGATAGGTGGTGGCACCATGGGAAATGGAATCGCCCACGTTTTTGCCCAATGCGGATATGCCGTGAATTTGATTGATGTAAAGCAAGAAATGCTTGAAAAGGCAATGGCTACCATTACAAAAAACATGGACCGTCAGGTTGGAAAAGGCACACTTACTGAAGAGCAAAAGGCAAGTAGTTTGGCAAGAATCAAAACGTTTACTCAGATGGCTGATGGCGTGAGCAATGCGGATTTGGTGGTTGAGGCGGCTACGGAGAACATCGAAATCAAATTGAATATTTTTAGGCAGTTGGATGCTTTGGCACCTGCGCACTGTGTTTTGGCGAGCAATACATCGAGCATTTCTATTACCAAAATTGGGTCGGTTACGTCACGCCCAGACAAGGTGATTGGCATGCACTTCATGAATCCGGTGCCGGTGATGAAACTGGTTGAGGTGATTGAGGGTTTTAAGACGGACAAGACGGTAACATCAAACATCATCGAATTGAGTAAGAGTTTGGGGAAGGTACCGGCGTTAACGCAGGATTATCCTGGATTTATTGCCAATCGTGTATTGATGCCGATGATCAACGAGGCGATTTGTTCGTTGCATGAAGGGGTTGCTGGGGTTGAGGAAATTGATACGATTATGAAGTTGGGTATGGCTCATCCAATGGGTCCGTTGCAGTTGGCAGATTTTATCGGTTTGGATGTTTGTTTGGCGATTTTAAAGGTGTTGCACGACGGATTTGGCAATCCAAAATATGCGCCATCGCCGTTGTTGGTGAACATGGTAACCTCGGGAGATTTGGGTGTAAAAAGCGGTCGTGGCTTCTACGATTACGGCCATGGAACCAAGGACTTGATTGTAGCGCCGGGTTTTACTAAAAACTGATTATATTTGCAGCCCCAATTTGGGTATACACTGCAAACATGAAATTATCTCAATTTAAGTTCGATTTACCTGAGGAGTTTATTGCTCAGGAGCCATTGGCTACGCGCCACGATGCCCGTTTATTGGTAATCCATCGCAAGGAACGTCGTATCGAGCACCGCAGTTTCAAGGACATTCTTGAAATTTTTGACGAGAACGATGTGTTTGTGGTGAATAATACAAAGGTGTTTACAGCGCGCATGTACGGTCAGAAAGAAAAGACCGGCGCACAGATTGAGGTGTTTTTGCTTCGTGAATTGAATCATGATTTGCGTTTGTGGGATGTTTTGGTAGATCCAGCGCGTAAGATTCGTGTAGGAAATAAATTGTATTTCGGTGATGATGATTTGGTGGCTGAGGTGGTAGACAATACTACGAGTCGTGGACGGACGATTCGCTTTTTGTTTGATGGTAACGATGAGGAGTTTGCCGATGTGATTAAGAAATTGGGTGAAACACCCATTCCAAAGTATATTACCCGTGGTGTAAAGGAAGAGGATGAGATTTGGTATCAGAGTTTGTTTGCTAAGAATGTTGGAGCTGTTGCGGCTCCAGCGGCTCAGTTGCACATCACACGCGAGTTGCAGATGAGAATGGATATCAAGGGAATTAAGTTTACCGAGGTCACTTTGCATTTGGGTTTGGGTGCTTTCAGGGAGGTTGAGGTTGAAGATTTAACCAAGCACAAAATGGATAGCGAATATTATCGCATCGAACAGTCGGCTTGTGATGCGGTAAACAATGCAATTACCAATAAGAAGCGTGTTGTAGCGGTGGGTGGTAGTGTGATGCGTGCTTTGGAGAGCAGTGTCAGTTCTAATAGCACATTGAATCCGAGTGAGGGTTGGACGGATAAGTTTTTGTTTCCGCCGAAGCAGTTTCATATTGCGGATGCCTTTATTACGAATTTACATCAGCCGGAGTCGCCTTTGTATATGATGGCTTGTGCCTACACGGACCATAAGTTTATGACAGAGGTTTATCAGGAAGCGATGAAAGAGGGCTATAGATTTTTGTGCTATGGCGATGCAATGTTGATTATGTAATGATGTCGTAAACTGCCGTATTTGTTTGAACAGACTCGGCAGTTTGAGTATATTTGTAACCTCGTTCTTTTTATTGCCCAGTTGGCGAAATTGGTAGACGCGCCACCTTGAGGGGGTGGTGATCGCAAGGTTGTGCTGGTTCGAATCCAGTACTGGGCACAAAAAAATCCCCCGCCGCAGGCGGGGGATTTTTTATTTAGTAATTAGCCCCTACTGCGGGGAACAAACAGATTTTACTTGCGATACAGCCACTGCGGCCGGATCCAACTCACGATACCAAAAAGCAGAATTGGGAAAACCCCAAACCAAAACAAGGCCCATGATTCAAATGGGATTTTCGTGATCGCCCCATCGGCGTGAGCGGCACCGGTAAATATGCTCAAAAGTGCAAAACCAATCACCCCGCCAAACAACGCCCCGCCCAAATGCCCTTCGTGCGATATTCTTTGTCGGTCCGCCGTCTGAGAAAAAACAATCGATCCCAAATTAAACAAAATACAAAAGATCCACCCTGGGATTGGAATGGGTATAAACAACAATCCTAGCTTGATTTCGGGAAACCACATCACCGCGCAAAGCAGCAAACCCAATACACCGCCGGAAGCGCCCAAGGCCTGGTAATCGGATTCTTTTCTGCGCATCCATATCGAAAAGAGGCTGCCACCCAATACGGAAAATAAGAAAATTAGTAGGGTGAAAATGGAGCCCACCATCGACTCAACCATCGTCGCAAAATAGTAAATACCCATCCCGTTGAGTAGCAAATGAACAATGCCAGCGTGAACAAAACCGGAACTGATTAAACGGTAATACTGCTTTCTGTTTTTGATTTGCCATGAACTCAAAAGCCAACTCTGGGAAAGGCTCGCATCGTTTTGTCCGACAAAAAATACCAAGACAAAAAAGCCCAACAAGCCATACGATGCTGGGTATTCCACGTAAAAATTTCCGAGATTCATAGTTAAGGTTTCTTCAATTTTACCTGCCCAGTTCCCCTGGTAGACTCCTTGAATTTGTAGGTGGGGGTTGTGAAATAATAGGCGTTTCCGCTGTTAAAGAGATGCGCATCGAACTGTTTGCTTGGATTCACAAATACATCTTTAATCGTAAAATGATACAAATAGACATCGTCGCTCCGCAATTTGCTAGCATCCAATCCGCCGCCTTTCTCACAACTCCATGAGAAAATTGTGGCCTGACCGCTGAGTTTTACGTTGCTGCTGTTCATCACCCCGCCGTAAAATTGTCCGCAGAAAACCAATAAATTTTGATTTTCAACGCTGTTTACTGTGCAGTGAATGGCTTGACTATAAAGGGTGTCGATGCAAATCACTTTCGCATTCCCCTCTAAATGGATATCATCGATTTGATGCAGGTTGAGCGTGCATTTGGGTTGAATATTCAATTTGCGAAGCCATTTTGCTTTGTTGCTGTTTCTGATTGATAACACGCCATTTTGGATTTCGGTTGTGATCCCTGGAATCACATTTTTGCCATAGGTTATCTCAATATGCGTTGGCTTTGTGCTGTCTTGGGTGATGAAAAGTTCTATATCTTGGTTTACATTCAACCCATGAAAAGAGCCTAGGGTGCGCGTTTCTGTGGTGATATCGCCAAAGGATTCCCAGGGCTGAACGCTATTCTGACAGGCAGAAAAGAAATGAATCAAAAACGAAACAAAAAATAAAACAGACCAGGTTTTTTTTGAGGTGTGGTTGAGTTTCATTGTTGTGAATTTATACAAAGTTGGCGAATTGTTGCTACATTCGAGTCATGCGAAGGATAATCTTCTTGTTCTTTCTACTCTGTGGAATGGTGGGTAATTTAATGGCCCAAGATTTTGACGATGAGGTAAGTCCGCAAGCCAAGGCCGCGGCGGCGATGCGTACCAAGCGATATCGGGAAGCGGAGAATTTGTATCGACAAATGTTGGAGAAAAATCCGGAGTCGATGACCTACAAACACATGTTGAGTCATTCCTTGATTTTGCAGGAACGGTATGGTGAGTCGGATAGCCTGTTGCGGGTAGCCTACTTACAGGATTCGATGCATCCGGGCACTTTTTGGTATTTTGGGATATCGGCTGAGAGGCAGGATCAATACGATAGGGCCTATGGTTTTTTCCGCAGATACATCGATAAGTCGAAACGATTTTCTGAATTTAATCAGAGTGCTTGGTTGCATGCGGGATCGGCGTATCGCAGGAAGATGCATACCTTGGGGATTAACACTACGGAGTGGAGCGACATGGTCTATTGCTATGAGAATTATTTGCAAGCCCAGCCCGCGGATCCTTTGGTGCCCCAACTGCAAGATTTCTTGGATGCGGTGCGATTGAAGCAGCCCAGGGGTGGTCAAAAGTTGGTGTGGACTGAACAGTAAATTGCGTATTACCTTTGCGGCATGCCATCGGGCAATAAATCTAAGTTAATCAATGATCCCTTGCACGGATTTGTGACCTTGCCTAGCGCTTTGGTTTACGATGTTGTGCAGCATCCATACTTCCAACGTCTGCGTAGAATCCGTCAGCTGGGAATGAGTGAATGGGTTTATCCTGGAGCCACTCATACTCGTTTTCACCATGCCTTGGGCGCGATGAATTTGATGGTGAAGGCCCTCGATACGTTAAGGGGAAAGGGTGTAGAAATTACGGAAGAAGAAAAGGAAGCCGCGATTTTAGGGATTTTAATGCACGATATTGGCCATGGACCCTATAGCCATACCCTTGAATATACGTTGGCTCAGGGGGTAAATCACGAGGATATTTCTATCATGCTCATGGAGCGGATGAATATCGAGTTTGGCGGTGCTTTGCGATTGGCCATCGATATTTTTAGGGGCGATTATCACAAGAAACCGTTTCTGCATCAGTTGATTTCCGGTGAGTTGGATATGGATCGCTTGGATTATTTGATGCGCGACAGTTTTTATACCGGTGTGAGCGAGGGGATTGTGGGCGTGGATCGATTGATACATATGCTTAATGTGAAGGATGGCGATTTGGTGGTGGAAGAAAAGGGCATTTACAGCGTAGAGAAATTTTTGGTTGCCAGACGATTGATGTATTGGCAGGTTTATTTGCATAAGACGGTAATTGCTGCCGATGCTTTGCTGGTTTCTATTTTGCAGAGAGCCAGAGAAATGGCAAAAACGGGGTCGACCTTAGGCAGTTATCACCCTTTGATGCATTTTTTGTTCAAGGATGTGAATCCAGACGATTTCAATGAAGAGGATTTGGATTTATTTGTGCTTTTAGACGATATCGATATTATGTCGGCCATCAAAGAATGGCAGTTTCACGAGGATCCAATTTTGAGTGAGATGAGTAAGCGATTGCTGAGACGACATTTGCCAAAGATCAAGGTACAATTGGAGCCGATTGATTTTGGGGTGAAGCAGTTGATGCGTTCACAGGCTGCTTCTATTTTTGGCGTAAGCGACGAACGTATTTTGGATTATTTTGTCCACGTAGGTGTTTTGAAGAACGATGCTTATCGCAGTGAGGGCGGAGGAATTCGTATATTAAAAAAAGATGGCAGTGTTGTGGATGTGGCGGCGGCGAGCGACAATTATAATCTGGATAGTTTGAAGGATACTGTTACCAAATATTACATCACGTACTGGGAGTTTTGAGAAAAAATAAATTTAGCAGCAAGGGTCCTCAATTGAGTAATCAGTTGCAAAATACACCGAGGGGTGGGAAATGGGCGAGTAAGTTTGAAGATCCTAACGCATCAAAAGGAAAGGGGAAGGCAGACGATGTGAAGGCAAAGAAGGGGTTGGGTCAGCACTTTTTAAATGATTTGAGCATCGCAGAGAGAATTGCGAATTTGGTGGACGGGGGAATGGAGCACGTGGTGGAGATTGGTCCGGGTATGGGGGTAATGACGAAATATTTGTTTGAGCGATTTGGCGGCAAATTGATGTGTGCGGAGATCGATACTGAATCGATAGAGTATTTGGCGAATCAGGCTTGGGCGAGCGGGCTTAAGGTTTGGAAGGGGGATTTTTTACAAGCTCCGGCGGAAGATTGGGTTGCCATCGGCAAGCGGATGGCCATTGTGGGTAATTATCCGTATAATATTAGTACCCAAATTGTTTTTAAGATGTTGGAGTGTGGCGTGAGGGTTGATCAGTTTTCTGGCATGTTTCAGAAGGAGGTAGCGGAAAGATTGTGTGCGGGCGAAGGGAACAAGGATTATGGGATTACGAGTGTTTTATTGCAGGCATATTATAAGTGCAGTTATTCTTTTACGGTTCATGAGGGGTCTTTCAATCCACCGCCGAGAGTCAAAAGTGGTGTAATCGATTGCCGATTAAAGGCGGAGCTTCCGGATTGTGATTACGGGGCATTAAAATTGGTGGTGAAAACGGCATTTTCTCAGCGGAGGAAGACATTGTCTAATGCATTAAAACCTTTGACATCGGCGCGCGAAAAATTTGTGTTGCCAGAAAAATGGGGTGGAATGCGCGCCGAACAAATCCCGGTAGCGGATTATTTGTTTTTGGCAAAATCTTGGATTGAAAGCAAGTAATTTCTTATTTGAATTGATTCATAATAAATGCGTTCAACTCAGTTTGATGGAGGAGTTCAATTGATGCCTGTAGTAAAAGTGTAAAATTCTAGTTAAAATAACGTCTTGCACTTTGTAAAACCTTTGTAAAAACTCTAAATTTGCGCATTGAAAATCCTTAAAAAGGCTCAAGAAATGATGCTCACACTACCTAAAAAATCATTCAACTTATTGAATAAGAAGTTGTTATCATTGTTGATGGCTTGCATGGCCACGGGAATGTCTTTTGCGCAAGCAGCAGGCGATGTAATTCAACCACCCCAAGAATTTGATCCTAGCAGTTGGAATTGGATGAATATTTTGATCTGCGTGTTGATTTTGTTGATTGTTTTGGTCATTGCTCGGTCTTTTGATATTGGAAGCTTAGCAGAGAAAATCACAGGTAAAAAGATTGTGAATCCTCACAAGATAAATGCGATTGTGGGTGTTGTATTTTTGATTTTGAGCTTTATTGGTGTGTGGTATGAAATTAAATACCACGGCAAGTATTTACTATTGTCGAATGCCGCTTCTGCGCACGGTGCCGAATTGGATTCAATGTTCATGTGGACATTCTGGTTCACTTTTGTAGTATTCATTTTCACAGAATTTTTGTTGTTCTACTTTATGATTCGCTACTACTATCGTGAAGATCGTAAAGCGGATTATTTCTTTCATAATAATAAATTAGAGATTGTTTGGACTATCGTTCCAGCAATTGTATTGACATTCTTGGTATTGCGTGGATTTAATGTTTGGACAAAAATTACGCAGACTCCAAACGACAAAGCCGAGGAGGTAGAAATTTTTGGTTATCAGTTTGGTTGGAAGGCTCGTTATGCGGGAGAAGACAAGAAATTGGGTGAGAATAGCTTTGTAATGATTTCTGGTACGAATCCTTTGGGATTGGCAGTGGAAGATGAGGCTGATAAATTGAAGGCTTCTTTGCAAACAGAAATCGACGAGATCAAAGCGAAGTTGGCATCGGCTGGTGATTCAACCACGGTTTGGAGAGCGGCTTTGAATAAAATGGAATCTACTGGGTTGAAAAATACCTATGAGTCAGAATATGACGCGTTGAGAGAAAAGGTATTGGATGCCGAAAGCGGTGCCTATGTCCGTCTGATGGAAAAGGAAATCAAGCGCAAAGAAACGAACATCAAGCGTGTAGACTTGTTCAAGAGTAAGCCAGAGATTTTCAATAAGGACGCTTATGATGACCGTGTAACTACAGAAATCGTATTGATTAAGAACAAGCCTTACATGTTCCGTTTCCGTGCACGCGACGTGATTCACTCTGCTTACATGCCTGAATTCCGTGCCCAGATGAACTGTGTACCAGGAATGAGTACAGTGTTCCCATTTACGCCTATCAAAACAACGGAAGAAGCGCGTAAGGCAAAGGGAAACGACAAATTCGATTATTATTTGTATTGCAACAAAATATGCGGTGCGGCCCACTACAACATGAAAATCAAGATTACTGTTGTGGGTTCAGAAGCTGAATATAAAACATGGTTGGTTGCGCAAGCCAAGGTAGTTGCTCCTCCGGTTGAGGCTACTCCTGCATCACCCGCGTCTGACTCAACTGCCGTTGTACCCGCCATTGCCGTTAACTAATTTATCAATTAAAAAAGAATCAATCATATTCATATGAGCACTTCAGCATCACACGCAGCAGATCACCACGGTCACGATCACCATCACAAGGAATCGTTTATTAGCAAGTACGTTTTCTCGATGGATCACAAGATGATCTCCAAGCAATTCTTAATTACAGGAATTATTATGGGGGTTATTGGAATGGGTATGTCGTTGTTATTCCGTTTGCAATTGGCATGGCCAGACGAGCAATTTGGTATTTTAGAAATGTTATTAGGCAAATGGGCCGTTGATGGAAAATTGGATCCTAACTTTTACATGGGATTGGTTACCATTCACGGTACGATCATGGTATTTTATGTATTGACAGCTGGTCTGAGCGGTACATTTAGTAACCTATTGATTCCATTGCAATTGGGTGCCCGTGATATGGCATCTCCGTTCATGAACATGTTGAGTTATTGGTTCTTCTTTGTTTCCAGCGTTGTATTGTTGATCTCCGTAGGCGTTGAAACAGGGCCGGCTTCTGCAGGTTGGACAGTATATCCTCCTTTGAGTGCTTTGGAAAAGGCGATGCCTGGTTCTGGATTGGGTATGACGTTGTGGTTGGTTGCTATTGCATTGTTTATCATTTCAGCTTTGTTGGGTGGTATGAACTATATCGCAACAGTATTGAACCAACGTACAAAAGGTATGAGCATGAATCGTATGCCATTAACCATTTGGGCTTTCTTGTTCACTGCCGTTTTAGGATTGTTGTCGTTCCCGGTATTGTTGGGCGCTTCTTTGTTCTTGATTTTCGACCGTAGTTTCGGTACTTCATTCTATTTGAGTGATATTTACTTGGAGGGTATCGGAGCACTTGAAAACGTAGGTGGTAGCCCAGTATTGTATCAACACTTATTTTGGTTCTTAGGTCACCCTGAGGTATATATCATTTTGATGCCTGCTTTGGGTATCACATCGGAGGTAATTTCTACCAATGCTCGTAAGCCAATCTTTGGTTATACTGCGATGGTTATCTCTTTGATGGGTATTAGCATTCTTTCTTTCATCGTATGGGGACACCACATGTTCATCACAGGTATGAATCCTTTCTTGGGATCTGTATTTATGATTTTGACATTGATTATTGCGGTGCCATCGGCGGTGAAGGCGTTTAACTATTTAACTACGTTGTGGCGCGGTAATTTGCGCTTTACTCCAGCGATGTTGTTCTCTATTGGTTTGGTGAGTTTCTTCATCTCTGGTGGATTAACAGGCATTTATTTGGGTAATGCGGCAATGGATATCCAGTTGCACGATTCATATTTCGTTGTAGCTCACTTCCACTTGGTAATGGGTAGCGCTGCAATTTTTGGAATGTTTGCGGGTATTTACCATTGGTTCCCTCGCATGTACGGTAGAATGATGAATAATACTTTGGGTTATTTCCACTTCTGGTTAACCTTCGCTTCTGCTTATTTGGTTTTCTTCCCAATGCACTTTATGGGATTGGCCGGCGTTCCACGTCGTTACTACCAATTCACTTTGATGGAAGATTTCAGTGTTTGGGCTGATGTAAATAAATTGATTACAATTTCAGCGATTGTGGGTGGTTTTGCTCAGTTGTTGTTCCTTTACAACTTCTTCGTAAGCATCTTCAGAGGTAAGAAAGCCGATCAGAATCCATGGTTGTCGAATACGTTGGAATGGACATCTCCAATGGATGTGCGTTTGCACGGAAACTGGCCTGGTGAATTGCCAACTGTGTATCGTGGTCCTCACGAATACAGTCGTCCTGACCGTGAATTGGATTACTTCCCACAGAACGAGCCCGATGAGAGTGCACCAGAGGTTTTTGAACCTGTTGTAACAGTTCAGGCTCCAAAAGAGGAAGAAGTTCCAGTTGAAAACAGTGTATTCTTTGCAGCCATCAAGCGTGTATTCGGTTTGAGCCGTTAATGCAACGCAGCAACGATATTATATTGAAATTATACAGACGGATAGGTTTATTTACCTGTTCGTCTGTTTTTTTATTGTTCTTTTTGGGAGGACTGGTTCGCGCTACTGGAAGTGGCATGGGATGTCCGGATTGGCCCAAGTGTTTTGGCTTGTGGGCGCCGCCCAATTGTGAGTGTAAATTGCCCGCCAATTATCAAGAAATATATTTGCAAAAGCGTTTACAAAAGGTTGAGCGATTTGCCAAGGTATTAAATGGAATGGGTTTTCACAATGCGGCAAATCGTTTGCTTACAGACCCATCAGTTAAGGCCCCTGAGGAGTTTCATCCAGTGAAAGCATGGATTGAGTACATCAATCGTTTGTTTGGCGTTTTAAGCGGTTTGTTTGCGTTGATCTACTTTGGGCTGATGCTTCGCTATCGCAAAATCATTCAGGGCAAGCGATGGGGTGTATTGGGCCTCATCTTCTTGTTATTGAATGGTTGGTTGGGTAGTTTGGTAGTGGCTACGAATTTGTTACCGGGTATTGTTACACTGCATTTTTTACTGAGCTTCATGTGTCTTTTTGCTTACATGGTTTCCATGCATCGGGCGCAATCGTTTAGGTTTGAGCACACAGAAATTTTATCCTCCCGCAATTGGTTTGCGGTTTGGGCGGTGGTTTTTGTGGTTTTGATTTTGGGTGCCTGGACGCGAGAGCAAGTGGATCAGATGCGTTTGGCTGGAACATTATATGTAGACGCAGATGAAACGGCGTTTTTGGGGTGGGGGATGTTGGATGTTTTTTCGATGGACTGGCTTTTTTCCTTGCATCGCTACGTTCCTTTTGTGATTTTGGGTTGGATGTTGTGGTTGATTGGGAAGGAGCCTAAAACAACAGTGGAATCGGGGTTCAAATCGAAATTACGCAGACCGCTGTGGGTAATTTCTATGATATGTATCGTACAGATTGCGTTGGGGGTAATCCATATTTGGTTTGTGATACCATCTTGGACACAAGTTTCTCACGTTGTGGTGGGTAGCGGCTTAATTAGCTATATTTTTGCAGTGTATTTATCAACCCTTTCAATTAAGTCAACCCATTCATGAATCCAACGGTAAAAGCCTTCGCCCAATTAATCAAATTCCGGCTTACGGCGAGTGTTGCGGCAACATCGGTTTTTGGATATATTTTGGGTTGTAAGCTAAATGCAGATGGTGACTGGAAGAGTTTATTTGATTGGGTGACATTTTCGGGTGTGTTGATCGGTGGGATGTTGGTGGTTTTTGCATCAAACGGCCTCAATCAGATCATCGAAAAGGAAAATGATGGCAAGATGACGCGTACTGCACAAAGACCCATTGTTGAAGAAAGAATTTCATTGTCCCAAGCCATTACTTTTTGTTGGATCACGGGCATTTTGGGAATGCTTATTTTGTCGTTCACAACGCCTTTCGTGGCTGTATTCCTGTCGGGCTTATCATTGGTGATGTATGTCTTTGTTTACACACCCATGAAGCAAACTACCAATATGTCGGTTATGATTGGTGCAATCCCTGGCGCTTTACCACCACTGATTGGTTACACTGCGGTTGTGGGTAGAATTGATGAGCCGGGCATGATGTTATTTTTGGTGCAGTTTTTTTGGCAATTTCCTCATTTTTGGTCGATTGCTTGGTTGCTACACGACGATTATCAGAAGGCGGGTTATTGGTTGTTGCCATCGTCTGGTGGACGGGATAAAAAGAGCGGTTATCAAATACTTACGTATACGGTTTTATTAATTATCATCAGTATGACACCGATTTATTATGGCATGGCGGGCCCTAAATCGTTGATTTTGATTCTTCCCATGTCGATTTGGTTGTTGATGAAATCGGTTAACTTGTTTCGAAGTTTAGAGATTCCGGATGCCCGAAAATTGTTGTACGCAACTTTGGTTTATACCCCTTTGGTTTTTTTAGGATATATCATTTTTTAATATGGAAAACAGCATCAATAAGAAAATCAAAGATCCAACACCTTTGATTCCACCGGCGAAGTTCACTTTGTGGTTGTTTATGTTGGCGAGTGCAATGTTATTTGCGGCTTTTGTGAGTGCTTTTGTGGTTCACATGCCCGATGGGGAGGCAAAAAAGATGTGGACATCGTTCGATTTGCCCATTTACTTTTTTTATTCTTTGATAATTGCTGTGGCTTGTTCGGTGACGATTCAATTGGCAACCAACGCTGCCAAACAGGATGAATTGAGTAAGAACAAATGGATGATTGTGGTAACCTTGGTGTTGTCGGCCTTGTTTACAGTATCACAATATTTAGGATGGAAGCAATTGGTTAATATGGATTTAACTTTCGTAAATCGTAGACCTGAAGACATTTCAGCGAGTTATGTTTGGGTAATTACAGTGTTGCATTTCATTCACATTTTGGCAGGAGTTATCTTGCTTTTGGTCGCCCTTTTCAAATCAATCAAATTGGAAATCCACAAGAAAAAAATCACCTTTATGTCAATTACGAGTACTTATTGGCATTTTGTGGGATTTCTGTGGTTTATATTGTATTTATTTCTTTATTTCGCAAGGTAATTTTTCCCAATGGCAAATCAAACAACAACAGCAGCATCTTTTGAAAACCAACCCACTTGGGCAGGAGGTCGTTCTCCTTTCAATGTGAGTTATGGAAAATTGATGATGTGGATCTTTCTTTTATCGGATGCGTTCACATTTTCATCATTATTGGTACAATATGGTACACAGCGTTTTTCGAACGTAGTTACGGCAATAACTACCAAATGGCCTGATCCAGCGTCGATTTTCAATCACTTCCCAGGAATGCATGGCTTTCACTTGCCATTGTTGTTTGTGAGTGTAATGACGTTCATCTTGATTTTAAGTTCTGTAACCATGGTATTGGCGGTTGAAGCGGGTCACCGTAACAGCAAGAAAGAAGTTGCAAAATTTATGATTTATACCATTTTGGGTGGATTGGCATTCTTAAGCTGTCAGGCTTGGGAGTGGTACACTTTCATTCACGAGGGAGCTCGTTTGGATGGCAATACTTTTGGAATCACGAAACAGGGATATGATCACCTACATAGTGTCAGTTTTGGAAGTCATTTCGAATGGGAAGTGGGCGATAGAACCTTTGGACCTGTTCCATTTGCGGCATTGTTCTTTATTGTAACGGGTTTCCACGGTTTCCACGTATTTAGTGGTGTGGTAATCAATGTGGTTGTTTATATCATGACGGTTCGCGGTGTATTTGAACGTCGGGGTCATTACGAAATGATTGAGAAGGCCGGTTTGTATTGGCACTTCGTGGATCTTGTTTGGGTCTTTGTATTTACCTTCTTCTACCTCATCTAATTGTTAAATAGTATCAGTATGGAATTCTATAATAAACCTGGAGATTACGACGCAATCAATTACATTCCTCATACCGAAAGTCATGGTACAAAGGAACTTTGGAAGACATTTTGGTTGTTGTTAGGGATTACCCTTTTTGATTTTATGATTTATTTTGTGATGCCAGCAAGTGGCTTCAGAAACTTTATATTTATCTTTTTTGGATTGGTTAAAGCTTATTTCATTGTGGGTGCTTTTATGCACTTGAAGCATGAGAAAATGACTTTGGCCTTAATTATTTTGGTACCCACCATTTTCATTTGCGGATTAATCATCGGACTGTTGTACGAGGGTTCTGCATTGGAAGTGATGAAGTCGATGTAATTCATGAGCAATATTGGCAACAAATTCAAAATGGCCGCGATCGCGGCCATTGTCATTTTACCCATCATTGGTATCTTGATGTTGGCCCGCGCAAAGTGGGTGCATCAGGAATTGCCTTATTTGGGTGAGACGGTTGTTGCTGCAAATGGTACCAAAGAGTATCATACGGTGAGCGATATTCAATTGATAAATCAGCATGGTCAGCCTATCAGTTTGGATGATTTCGATTCCTGTATTATCGTTGCTAACATCTTTTTTGCTTCATGTGCTGAAGTTTGTCCGGCCATGAACAAGCAAGTACAAGTGATGGCTGAGGAATTTAGGCCATTTCCTAACGTGCGTTTTTTAACGGTTACGATAGATCCGGAGCGTGATTCGGTTCCAGTTTTAGCCAAATATGCCGATGCGTATCGTGCAGATTTATACAAGAGAACTTTTGCCACTGGAAGTAAGCGTGAGATTTATGATTGGGTGATGAGTGATTTGTTATTGGCTTCGGAACAAAGGGGTCAGGATTTTATTCACGACGATCGGGTTGTGATCATCGACAAGGCAAGACATATTCGCTCGATTTTGGAAACATCGGGAAAGAACTATACGCAGAAGTTGCAGAGAGTAAAAAGAATACAGGACGATATAAATAATTTGCTATATGAATACAGAAAAAACGACTTGGATAAGTGACAAGGGATTTTTCCGCTTGGTGGTGATCATCACAATTGCTGTGATGGGATTGGTTACTTTGTTGCAGTATTTGCCAGCAGAGATGCGCCCAACGGCTGAATTTGCGAAAGTGTTGCCCTTTGTGAATGCTACGCTAAATACATTGGTGTCGATTGCCTTGGTTTTAGGTTTGATAGCTATCAAATCGGGTAAAAAGGGAGTTCATCAGGCGTATATGTTAACGGCCTTTATTTTATCTACGGTTTTCTTGTTGAGCTATGTGACATACCACACTTGCACGGAGCATACGGTTTTTGGAGGTGAGGGCACGGTTAAATACGCTTATTATATCATATTGACGAGTCATATTATATTGGCGGCTGCGGTGTTACCGATGGTTCTATATACGATGTATTACAGCACATCAGGTAATTTTGTTAAGCATAAGAAGTGGGCAAAGGTGACTTTCCCGATTTGGTTATATGTTTCAGTAACGGGCGTCATAGTTTATTTTATGATTGCGCCGTATTATACGTTTAAATATTATCCCTTTTGATATGAAACGTTGGTTAGCGACATTCGCTCTAATATTATTCTCTGTAGTTACGGTTTACGCACAATGTCCGATGTGTAAGGCAGCTTTAACAATGAACAGGGAGCATTCTAAAAATAAGCCGATTGTTGGCAATGGTATCAACAAAGGAATTTTAATGCTATTGGCGACGCCCTATGTTTTGTTAGGGACGGCGGGTGTTTTCTTTTATCACTATAAGAGAAAACAAAAAAATGCCCGCTAAACGACCTGGATTGGTTCCATTTTTGGCATGTAAATGTCCAAAATGTGGCGAAGGGAGAGTGTTTAACAATGGCTTGATTTCTTTCAAATTCGCTGAAACGCGTTACGTATGTCCCTTGTGCAATTTTTCTTTTGAACCCGAAACAGGGTTTTTTTACGGTGCGATGTATTTCAGTTACGCGCTGATTGTGGGGTTGATTATTACTTGCAGTATTATTTTTTATGCAGCAGGGATGTTTGATTATGCCATTGTAGGAATTCCTACGGTCATAATAATCATGGTGCCCTTGATTTTTCGTTATAGCAGAATGATGATGCTTTACATCGTGTATCCTTTAGTTTACAAGGACAAATTCTACGGCAAGCCTTAGTTGACCCTCATATTAATGGGTACTTGAAAGTACGCATTGATATTCTTGCCTTCATGGGTGGCAGGAATCCATTTTGGGCATAAATAGAAAATGCGGATCGCTTCTTTGCCAAATTCGGGACAAGCGCTGCTGCCTTCCATGATTTGACATCTACTTACAAATCCGTTTCTGTCGACCATAAAACGTATCAAAACATATCCATTAATATTTGCGTCAAGGCATCGACCTGGATAAACAAATTCATTGGATACGTATCGTAAGAAAAGATCTTCTCCTCCCAGGAATCTAGCACTCTTAATTTCTTTGTTCGGTATTAGTGTGTCGTTTTGCATACTTTCTTGACTGGGCAATAAGGCGGATAACTCCATTAATACCAGGCAATTTTCATTTATGACTTTTCCTTTGTTCGATTTGAATGGGGTGAATAGGGTTTTGCGCAATTCACAGGCCAGCTTGCTTTGTATTGATGTATCGGGTAGATTGCTGTCGAATATTTCAACATAATCTACCTTCCCTTTTTTACTCACTTTGAGGTTTAGAAGGAAGACCAATTTCCCTTGTTTGTCCACCAATTGATTGAGTTCTGGAATTGTTGATTTTACAGCGCTATCCAAAGATTTCCAGCCCATAACGGGTGCTGGGGATCCATTATGACGCCACCAGTTGACATATTGCTTTGATAGCACTGGCGGTTTTGCGAGTTGCGTGTTTTTGTTCGATCGTATGAATGCCGTACTGATGTGAGTCTGTGATTTTGATATGCCTTTCGATGTGATTAATGTCAAAAGGCCAATGCAGATTAGGTGAGCAGAATTCTGACCGATGATTCGTGTGAAACCGCTGATGAATGAATTCCTTGAGATGGAATATTGTTTCAATGCCGAAATGGTATTTTGTTGGGTCATTCTTTTGTTCATATTGGTCGATCGACTCGGGGTGTTCAAAAATATGATAAATGGGTGGGAGTTTGGATATGTGTGTGCTTGGATTTTCCTCTGGGATTTGGATGGATGCTCGCCATTTGCGATTTCTTTAGTGATTTCGGTGGTGGTTCGCCATTCGGGTTTTTGAGAAACTTATGGTTTGCGTTTTCAAAAAGAGGCCGGCCGGGGTTTCCCCGGCCGGCCGTCATTCAATTAATAGGAATATTTGATTGTATTCAATGCAATATGCAATCATTATGAATCGCAATGTGCCAATTCACACTTGGGCGCGTTGTCTTAGTCGGGCTGTACCGCCAAAATCTCTTCACCACCGGCCATTTTTGCGCGAATTTTCGCTTCGATTTCTGCCATCATTTCTGGATTGTCTTGGATGAGTTCCTTTACGGCATCTCTTCCTTGACCCAATTTTGTGGTATCGTAGCTGTACCAACTTCCACTCTTTTGAATGATGTTGGCATCCACGGCGATATCCAATACTTCACCGGCTCTGCTGATGCCTTTGCCGTACATGATATCAAATTCAACGACTTTAAATGGCGGAGCGACCTTATTCTTGGCCACTTTTACCTTTGTACGGTTACCCATTACATCGTCGCCATCTTTGATTTGTGCGTTTCTACGAATATCCAAGCGGATAGAAGCGTAGAATTTCAATGCATTACCACCGGTTGTGGTTTCAGGATTTCCAAACATCACGCCGATTTTCTCACGAAGCTGGTTGATGAAAATACAAATACAACCCGTTTTGCTAATTGTACCTGTTAACTTTCTTAACGCTTGGCTCATCAATCGGGCATGTAATCCCATTTTGCTATCGCCCATGTCGCCTTCGATTTCAGCACGTGGTACCAACGCAGCAACAGAATCTATCACCAAGACATCGATTGCACCAGAGCGGATTAGGTTGTCGGCAATTTCCAACGCCTGCTCCCCGTCGTCCGGTTGAGAAATCAATAGATTAGAGGTATCGATACCCAAATTTTCGGCATAGAGTTTATCGAATGCGTGTTCCGCATCAATAAATGCACAAATACCGCCTTTTTTCTGTGCTTCGGCGATTGTGTGCAGAGCGATGGTTGTTTTACCACTGCTCTCCGGGCCATAAATTTCAACAATTCTACCCCTTGGGAACCCACCTACGCCCAAAGCCAAATCCAAACCAAAGGAACCTGTAGAAATTACATCTACAACTACGCTACGCGTATCGTCCATCTTCATCACCACGCCCTTACCATAGGTTTTCTCCAAACGCTCGATGGTTTGTTTGAGGGCCTTCATTTTTTCTTGCTGTTCACTCATAACTATATGTTTTAATTATCCGTTTAAATGGTCTATCTGATTTCAAAACTAACAAACTTGTTTATATAATTGTCAAATATATGATTAAAAATTTATCAACAATGAGAAAAAGCACAGAAAATGGGGTGGATTTGCGAATTTTGCAAAACAAATTTTTAGCCAATGGAAAAACTGCAATGGATAACAGTGAATTGCTAGTTTTGGTTTTGGGCAATGGCAGAAAGACGGTGAGGTCGAGGCATTTGGGTGAGCGACTATGGAATTACTGCAACGGAGATTTGCGGAATCTGGGTCAGATGAGCATGGAGGAATTGTTGCAGGTGGATGGTTTGGGGTCTGCGGGTGTGGTTACTTTGGCCGCGGCATTTGAGTTAGGCAGGCGACGGGTGATAGATGAACCGAGGCCTAGGCAGATTAAAAATCCAACGGATGCCATTGCTTTGTTTCGTCCGCTGTTTATTGATTCGGTGGTAGAGAGTTTTTACGTGGGGTATTTGAATCGTGCAAATCGGATTTTGCGGATGGAATGTGTGAGTATCGGTGGAATGGCTGGGACGGTGGTAGATGTCCGTTTGGTTTTCAAGCGGGCTTTGGAATTGCGGGCCACGGGTTTGGTTTTTAGTCACAATCATCCATCGGGCAACGACAAGCCGAGTGATGCGGATCGCAATTTAACGAAGCAATTTGTGCAAGCGGGCAGGTTATTGGATATCACGATAATCGACCATATTATCATTGCGGGTTCTAGGCATTTTAGCTTTGCGGAGGAGGGAACTTTGAGTCAGATGTGATGGGTCTGTATAAGAGGAGCGATAAAATTTAAAAAAAAGTATATTTTGCTCTGTTTTGTGGTTCTGAATTCTTTGGGATACGTTAAATTTGCATCTTTATGAACCAATTCAACGCCCTTTATTCGGAGTCGTTTTCGGACCGTCACATCGGACCAAGACAAAGTGATTTGAATGCCATGCTTGCCACCATTGGTGTGAAGAGTTTGGATGAGTTGATCGACCATGTTGTTCCAAGCAACATCCGATTGCCGAAACCTTTGAATGTTGATGCGGCGGTGAGCGAGGTTCAATTCTTGTCGATGTTGCGTGAAAAAGCATCAAAAAACAAGATGTACAAGAGCTACATCGGGATGGGATATTATAATAACCATACGCCTGGCGTGATTTTGCGTAACATTATGGAAAATCCAGGTTGGTATACCCAATACACCCCTTATCAGGCAGAAATTAGTCAGGGAAGATTGGAAGCGTTGTTGAATTATCAGACAATGGTGATCGACCTTACCGGTATGGAGTTGGCCAATGCATCGTTGTTGGACGAGGGTACTGCGGCTGCGGAGGCAATGAATATGTTCTATGGCTTGGATAAGAAGAGTGCGGCGCATCGCTTTTTTGTTGATAACAGCGTATTCCCCCAAACCGTTGATATTTTGATTACTCGCGCGGAGCCTATCGGCATTGAGATTGTACGAGGCGATTATAAAACATTTACTGCGGATGCTTCTTTCTTTGGTGCTTTGGTACAATATCCAAATGCTGAAGGAAGTATCGAAGATTATAGAAATTTCGTGAGTGCTTGCAAGTCGGTGAATGTAAAAACTTGTTTTGCTTCCGATTTGATGGCTTTAACGTTGTTAACCCCTCCGGGTGATTTTGGTGCGGATTGCGTAGTGGGTAATACCCAGCGTTTTGGGGTTCCATTGGGTTTTGGCGGACCTCATGCGGCATTTTTTGCAACTAAAGACGAGTTCAAGCGTTCTATCCCAGGTCGTATCATTGGTGTATCTGTTGATGCACAAGGCAATCGTGCGTTGCGTATGGCTTTGCAAACGCGTGAGCAACACATCAAACGTCAGAACGC
>JBEEMF010000089.1:0-2828 GCA_041192805.1 Bacteroidota bacterium
CATTGTCTTCGCCGGCCTTGGGATATTTCCAATGGGTTTGCGATGGGTAAAGCTCCTTGCTGTTGAACATGTCCATCGAGAATTCCTTCACTTTGCTCTCATCGAAGTGATAAAAAGCGAGAAAACTGCCACTGGGCGACCAGCGCATGCCATTGTCCATGGTGAATTCCTCTTCATATACCCAGTCTACAGCGCCATTGATGATCTTGTTTTCTGCGCCGTCGGTGGTGATTTGGGTTTCTGTGCCGGCAATCAAATCATAGATAAAAACGTTGTTCTCTTTCACGTAAGCCACCCGTTTGTTGTCTGGCGATAGGGTAGGATACCGCATACGTCCGGGTATGTAGGTGATTTTATGTGATTGCAAATCAACGACATAGCATTTTGCTGTGAATGAATGGCGATAGACTTGCTGCTTTTCGTATTGTACCACCATGAACTTCTCGTCGCCGCTGATTTCGTAGCTGCCTTGCGGCGGGATTTCGGAAAACCACTTAGAATCGAACAGCGTAGTACTTGTGGCTAATTTCCCTTCGATGTCTTTTTTAACCAACGACCAATTTGAGGGGGCATTGGGTATTGATTTGCCAGCTTCTTCCTGAACAAATTCCAAAAAGTGTTTGCCATCGGGTGCGAATTCACCGAAGTTGCCCGGTTTGGGATACAGGGCGGGGTCGCGGAAAACTCTCTCCAGTGTAAGGCCTGTCTTTTCCTCAACCGCGACGGATGCTTTGGCTGCTGTGTTTTGGGCGATGCCAATATTCGCTGTGAAAATTGTACAGAGAAGGAGGGCTTTTACAAGATGCATCATTTAATTCTTTTGAGTTGAGTACTCGCTCTCGGAGCAACAATAAGAGGAACAAGTTCTGTACTCACCATAGAACCATCCAAGCCAAACCACTTTTCAGGCTTGCCTGAAAAATATCGCACCGCATTGTATATTTTCATGATGGTGTGCTCAAATAGGGGTAGATCATTCTCTTGGCTCATTTCCTCCTCAACCAACACATACCTAAAATCACCAATCGACTTTTTGTCTACAAAGGCATGATAGTGGTGGTCTAAGTCTATTTCTTTACCGTCAACCATTTCACGAATAACTGTTTTGAGGTAGATGCTAATTTTCTGTTGAACCCTAAATCCCAATCTAAACTGTACTTTGTAGATGTCATTCTTTTCGATCGTATTGACCTTGTATTCCATTGTGTAGGGTTCATCGGTTACTTCAATATTAATGAACCAGTAGAAGTCGGCCCGCTTGGGTCTTTTGTGAAGTATGCTGTAAAGAATGGGAGATTCCACCAGTGATTCCTCTTTGACCTTTGACATGTATACAAGATGTGTAGCGTACTTAGGTAGTGTAGTATCCCTGCTCAATGCTCGAAGTTTGTCACGAAATGCGTGTAGGTCTTCTTTTTCGATAACCGCATTTTTGATTTTCCCACCCCTCAATGATGAATACATGATAACGATGTAAATGGCTCCAATCAAGACGGTGAAAAATCCACCCTCAGAGAATTTCGACAAATTGGCAATCAAAAACACACTTTCAATGAAGAAAAACAAGGCCATGATGGGATAAACAAAGGTCTTTTTATAACGCCTTACTTTCATGAAGTAAGCCAATAAGATACTTGTCATTAACATGTCGATGGTAATGGCAAGACCGTATGCTGCTTCCATTTTTTCAGCTTCTTGAAAAAGCAGAACCACTGTGATACAGCCCATCAATAAAAATGAATTGATCACCGGAATGTAAATCTGCCCTTTGACATCACTTGGGTATTTAACGGTGAATTTGGGGAAGAAATGCAAACGTATCGCCTCAGAAACCAATGTGAAGGCTCCGGTAATCAAAGCTTGACTCGCAATGATTGTTGCCATCGCCGCGATGCCAATACCTACGGGTAAGAACCAATCAGGCATCAATGCGTAAAACGGACGTTGTTCCCCTAACGTTTGGCCTTCCTGTCCCAAAAGCCAAGCGCCTTGGCCAAAGTAGTTTACCACGAGTGCTAATTTGACGAATGTCCATGAAACTCTGATGTTTTTCCGTCCGCAGTGACCCATATCGCTGTACAATGCTTCGGCTCCAGTGGTGCAGAGGAATACGGCACCTAAGATGAGGAAGAAGTCGTATTTGCTGTAAATTAACAAGGATAATGCGTAAGTGGGGGACAGTGCCTTTAAAATTTCGGGGTGCTGCGCGATTCCTAAAACGCCCAAAACTGTTAACATACTAAACCAAATCAACATGATTGGTCCAAAGGATTTTCCTACGAAACTTGTCCCGGCTCTCTGTATCATGAATAATCCAATCAAAATTGTAATTACAATGGGCACTGTATTGAGATCCTCTAGGCCGTCTATTAACCTGAGGCCCTCGATGGCTGATGAAACTGATAAGGGAGGCGTGATTATCCCGTCAGCTAACAACATTGCACCTCCGATGACCGTACCAACAATCAATTGTGGATAGCGCCTCTTTAGTAAATTGTAGAGTGAAAATATACCACCTTCACCTTTATTGTCTGCCCTAAGCACCAGGATAATGTACTTAATCGTGGTTTGAATCGTTAGGGTCCAAAAAACAGCGCTTAATCCGCCGTAGACAAGTTCTTGGGTGATGACGTTGTCGCCCATAATGGCACTCATTACATACAATGGTGAGGTACCGATGTCGCCAAAGATGATGCCGAGGGTAATCAAAAGGCCAGCGCCGGTGACCTTGTTTATGTGAGAGTGGCTCATGAGAATTTAGTGGGGCGAATTTAATGAGGAATTGATTTCGAGGATAAGAAATAATTTCTATGTGTTCATTTTGTGAA
>JBEEMF010000090.1:0-13807 GCA_041192805.1 Bacteroidota bacterium
GTTTTTGTTCAGCTCAATTCCCCCGATTTGTATGCTCACCCCTCCCTTGAAGCCTGGGATACCAAGCATTTTTATCATTTTCATCACGAGTATAAAGGTCAGTTTAGCGGCTATTGTGGGAAGACGGATTTGCTGATCAATGGCATCTATTGGACAGAGGATTTGCCGCGATTGTTTGAGGTTTCGGACACACAGGTTCCGGGTTTTGTGCCATCTGTGATTGCCGATATCAGTTGCGATGTGGAAGGCAGTGTGCCGATTACTTACAAGGCCACCAGCATCGCCGATCCTGTGATTGGTTGGAGCAGAACCAAGCTTGAACCCTGCGAACCTTACCTTGCCGATAGCATCGATGTGATGTCGGTTGGAAACCTCCCCAACGAACTACCGAAGGACGCGAGCGAAGAATTTGGAGAGATGTTATCGTTGCATATCATTCCGGCGTTGTTTGCTGCGCAATCACGGTTGTTGGAAGAGGCGACAATTACTCGGGGAGGAAAATTGACCGCACATTTCGAGTATTTGAGCGATTTTGTGCAAGAATCTGACTAAGATTCACGAAATTTGCGGCGATTTCAACAGACATGGCAACAAACCGCACTTTCACAATGTTCAAGCCCGATGCAGTAGCAAACGGCCACGCAGGAAAAATTTTAGATCAAATCATCCAAGCCGGCTTCAAAGTCGTTGCCTTGAAATACACCCAACTCAGCAATGAGCGCGCCGGTGATTTCTATGGTATCCACAGAGAGCGTCCGTTCTTCAGCGATTTGGTTAGTTTCATGACCAGCGGCCCGATTTATGCGGCCATTTTGGAGAAAGACAACGCAATCGAAGACTTCCGTAAGTTGATTGGCGCTACTGATCCTCAGAAGGCTGATGCAGGAACCATCCGTAACTTGTTTGCAAAGAGTATCGATGCAAATGCGATTCACGGTAGCGACAGCGACGAGAATGCAGAGATTGAAGGAAATTTCTTCTTCGCTGCCGACGAGCGTTTTTAACCGCTACGCTTTCAGAGTTATTTGAATTTAATTTGAAAAGCCCCGGCCAAAGCTGGGGCTTTTTCGTGATATTTGAAGTTATCCCATGAAAGAAAAATACGAATACAATCGCAATAACGACCTCCGCATCTACCAAGGACCTAGAAGCAGATTCACTGAATTCACCTTCGCCCTCAGCGTTTTCTTTCAGTTCATCAAAGGATTTAGAAGCCTTCACTTTCAGGGACCTTGCATCTCCATTTTTGGCTCCGCGCGATTCGAAGAAGACAACGAATACTACCACCAAGCCCGAGAAATGGGTGCCCGCGTAGCAAAAGCCGGATTTAATGTGGTGACAGGTGGTGGACCCGGTGTGATGGAAGCGGCCAGCCGCGGTGCAAAAGATGTCGGCGGACAAACCATCGGCATAAACATCGAACTGCCCTTTGAACAAAAACCCAACCCCTTCCTTGATGTATGGGTCGATATTAAATACTTCTTCGTCAGAAAAGTCCTCCTGTTCAAATACTCCGTTGGATTCGTAATCATGCCGGGCGGCCTTGGCACCCTCGACGAACTCTTTGAAGCCTATACCTTGGTTCAGTGCGATAAAATTCCCCAATTCCCCATCGTCCTGTTTGGCACCGAGTTTTGGAAAGGCCAGATCGAACAGCTAAAAATGATGGAAGCCAAACACACCATTTCGCCCGGCGACCATGATTTGTATTTATTGACCGATAGCTACGACGAAGCCATGGAGTTTCTGCTCGCAAGAATCCATCAATACGCACCCAAGTATAAAACCTTCCGCAAAAAGTGGTGGTTGGGTGAGCGTTAGTTCGTTGCATAGCAAGGGGGCATCCAAAAAATCTTCACTATCTTTGCACCTTTATGAAAGGTCCAATTTCTCAATTCATCGAAACGCATTACTTGCATTTTAACGCAGCGGCTCTAGTTGATGCTGCCAAAGGCTACGAAACCCACCTCACCGAAGGCGGCAAAATGATGGTTACTTTGGCCGGAGCCATGAGTACTGCCGAATTGGGCAAAAGCTTGGCCGAAATGATCCGCGCTCGCAAAGTAGATATCATCTCTTGCACCGGTGCCAACCTTGAAGAAGACATCATGAATCTAGTAGCGCACAACCACTACAAACGTGTTCCCAATTACCGCGATTTGAGTCCTCAAGACGAATGGGATCTGCTAGAAAACCACTACAACCGCGTAACCGATACCTGTATCCCCGAAGAAGAAGCTTTCCGTCGTCTCCAAAAGCACATCGAAGGCATCTGGAAAGGCGCCCAAGACAAAGGAGAACGCTATTTCCCGCATGAATACATGTACCAAATTTTGAATAGCGGTGAGTTGGAGCAATACTACGAAATCGACCCAAAAAATAGCTGGATGTTGGCAGCGGCAGAGCGCAACTTGCCTATCGTGGTTCCAGGTTGGGAAGACAGTACCATGGGTAACATCTTCGCGAGTTATGTAATCAAAGGCGAATTGCAAGCATCGACCATGAAAAGTGGTATCGAATACATGACATGGCTTGCGGATTGGTACGTGAAAAACAGCGATGGCAAAGGCGTGGGATTCTTCCAAATTGGTGGCGGTATTGCCGGCGACTTCCCAATATGCGTGGTTCCAATGCTTTACCAAGACATGGAGATGCAAAACATTCCTTTCTGGAGCTATTTCTGTCAGATCAGCGACTCAACCACCTCCTACGGCAGTTATAGCGGTGCGGTTCCCAATGAGAAAATCACTTGGGGTAAGCTCGACATTCATACGCCCAAATTTATCGTGGAAAGCGACGCTACGATTGTTGCTCCGTTGATGTTCGCCTACATCTTGGGCTGGTAATTGCCCTTTTAACTGCAATTCCATGAGGTCTTTGCATGGGCCCAAAAACACAGCAATCCTTTTCAACCGCAAGTTTTGGTTGGTGAGTTTTCGGAAATTCGCCATTGCAAATGATTTACCTTTGTAATTATGCGTCTTGCCAAAATAATCACGATTCAACTCGGGCTATTCGCCTTAGGAATCATCCCGCAGTGCCTGTTGGCTCAGTCCTCGTCTAACGGAAATTCAGCCATCGTTAAAAAGCCTACACCCGCCAAAGACATACAAGCCTACCAGATTTACACGGCCAAAGGCAAGAAGATCAGCTATGCGCAGTACATCGAAATGATGGGCAGCCGCATCGAAGAGCAAGGTGAAAAAACAGGTCGTCCCGCCACGGTAATCCTCTTTGGGGAATTTCACGATAATCCCATTGCGCATTGGCTACAACTGCAAACCACGCAGGATGTTTATGCAGAAATGAAGGAAGAATTGGACGAAATTGCTGTTCCTTTGGCATTGGGTGCAGAGATGTTCGAAACCGACCAGCAAGCCGCATTGGATGAATACCTGAACCCAACGGATACCAGCACAAAAACCGAAACCATGGTCACGCCGATGGGTGCGATGATGGGCGGAGATCCGCAGTACGATAAACTCAAAAAAGCAGTGAAACTGTGGCCCAATTTCAAAACAGACTACAAGCCATTGGTCGATTTTGCGAAAGAAAACAACCTACATTTCATCGCCACCAACATCCCGAGAAAATACGCCACTTTGGTGTACCGCGGAGGCTTGTCGGCCCTTGATACCCTTCCTGCCGATAAAAAACAATTGTTCCCCACCATGCCCATGCCCTACGACAGCAGCCTAAACTGTTATGCGGAAATTTTCAAGGCAACCGGCGGTCACGGCGGACAGAATTTGCCGATGTCGCAAGCCATCAAAGACGCCACAATGGCCTGGAAAATCTACGGCAACCTGCCTACTGTACCCGAAAAATATGAAGGCGGCAGTGTTTTCATTCACTACAATGGCAGTTATCATTCAGACAACCACGAAAGCATCGAATGGTACATCAACCAAGAAGAAAAAGCCCGCTGGTCGGTGTCGAGATTTGCCGTACCGCCCCAACCCACCAAGGTGATTACCATTGCTACCCGCACCCAAGCCAACGTATCAAAATTGGAAAAGGAAAACCTGGATATTGCTGATTTTATCATTGTTACACCGGACAATATGACCAAAACGCATTAATCCCATGTCGGACAATCTCATAGAAAACTTCAAACGCGTAAAGGCCTTCATCTTTGATATTGATGGGGTGCTCACCAACGGACAGGTCTTGGTAACCGAAGAGGGCCACATGCTCCGATCCATGAACATCAAAGACGGGTATGCTTTGCAACACGCGGTAAAACAGGGTTATCCCATCGCCATCATTTCTGGTGGTAAGGGGAGCGGAATCCTGGAGCGCCTGAAAGGACTGGGCATTCAATACATTTACTTGGGCCAAAGTCATAAAATGGAAGCCTTTGAAGACGCGCTTTTTGCTTGGCAACTCAAACCGGAAGACGTGGCTTATATGGGCGATGATTATCCCGATTTACCTGTCCTTGCGCGCGTGGGATTGCCCTGCTGCCCCGCCGATGCCTGCGGTGAAGTGAAACAAATTGCTGCCTATATTTCCAACGAAAAAGGAGGAATGGGTGCCGCGAGAGACCTCATCGAAAGGACTATGAAAATCCAAGACACTTGGGACCGCGAAGATTCGCATCATTGGTAAAATCCTTACCTTTGTAATATGGTTAATTCACATCCAATTAACGATCAACTCAGCAACCTCGACATCTCCGATTCGATGGATGCATCGCTATCGTTCATGATCAATCAAGGCGGTATGGGTGCGATTTTGGTTTTAAAGATGAGCGATCGCGACTATGCGCCGTCCCAGATTTCTAGGTGGATTGAAGAAAACGACGCCAAGATTTTGGGCTTATTAATTGGCTACGCCGATCAAGGAATGCTCAATGTAAATATCAAACTGAATACGTCGAGTGTTAAGAATATTTTGGCCACGCTCTCTAGGCAAAACATCAATGTTGAGCAGGTGTTTATGGCCGATGATTACGACGAAAACGATACAAAAGCCTTTGATGTGGCTTTTAAGTTTTTAGACCTCTGATCGGTTAATGTTGATATAAAACGCGTTTTTTTAACGCATCACATAGAATTTTAAGCATTTGACTTCGTTTGATTAGTAATTTTGACCCCAATACGATTGATTTAACTATGACGTCCAAAGCAAACAACAACGAACTGATTTCAACCGAAAACATCAAACCCCTAAACCTAGCCGACGTAATAAATTTTTTCTGGCGATGGAGGAAGGTGCTCATGATCTCTTGTGGAATCGCCGCGGTTTTCGCAATCGTAGTTACGATGCCTTTTATCACCAAGCCAAAATACCAGGCAACGCATATTTTTTATCCCAGCAAAAACAACTCAATCTCTGAGGCCTTGCTTTCTGATGCAGGTCAGCGTTTGAAAGATCCTTTGGAATTTGGAGAAGAAGAAGAGGCTGAAAAAGCGATGCAAATTTTGCTTTCCGGCGATTTAATCGGTCGTTTGGTAAAGAATTTCAACTTATACAAGCACTATAACATCAACCCTGTTTCGGAGAAATACCCAAAAACGGCGATGGATTATAAACTCAAGGAAAACATCAGCGTAACCCGTACAAGATATTTGAGTGTAAAAATTGAAGTCCTAGACGAAGACCCGCAGATGGCCGCCGACCTTGCCAATGGAATGGCCTTGTTGTACGATTCAATCACAACAGAGGTGCAAAACCAAATCGCGATTCCTGCATTGCAGATTGTAGAGAGGGCTTTGCAATCCAAAAGGGATAAAATTCAGGGCACCAAAGACCAAATGCGTAAACTTGGGGAAGAGGGTATTACCAACTACGAAGAGCAAAGTAGAGCGCTGGCGGAAGAAATTTATAAAGCACAATCCTCTGGAAAAGTGACCGAAATGAAAAAGCTGCTTGAAGAACAAAAGACCTTGGTGAAATCCGGGGGCGACTTTGTGGCTTTGCAAGAATTGATCAAATTGGAAGAGGAAAAAGAAAGTGATTTGATTTCTCAATACGAAAGACGTGTGGTGGATGTGAATGAGAAATTATCGCACAAAATGACCATCGAAGCGGCATCAAAACCCGAAATTAAATTCTGGCCAAAACGTACGTTTGTCATGATTATCTCAGTTTTGGCAACCTTTATGGCCACTTCGCTCATCTTGGTGTTTTTTGAATTATACAGCAACAAATCCCAGTCGTAATTCAATTGCTACCCCAAATCACAACCAAAAAAGAACGCAATGTCCTTTGGCTGATAACCGGGTTGATCACGGCTTTACTTGTAGTTGCCACCGTATTCCAATTCTATTATTTACTGCTACTACCCCTTGTGGTGGGCCTATTGCTTTTGGCATTTCTTTACACCGAAAAGAGCTTACTTTTCTTTGGTGCTTTAGCGCCGCTGAGCATCAACTTCGATAACGTAGGCGGGGGACTCGGGTTGGCTTTGCCCACAGAGCCGCTGTTTATTTTGATGTTCCTGTTCATCACTTTTCGATGGCTAATCAAACCCGATTTCCGACTGGAAATGCTCAGTCATCCCATCAGCATCGCCATATTAGCCTATCTGTTATGGATGTGGATTGCCACAATTTTTAGTACGATGCCCATCGTAAGCGTCAAATTTGTGATGGCCCGTACCTGGTATATCGTCCTATTTTATTTTACCTGCCTGTCGATATTTTCGAACTTCAAAAACATCCATTGGTTCTTTAAAGCCTTCACATTTACCACATTGGGACTGGTGATTTTTACCCTCACCAAACACGCCGCCGATGGGTTTATTCGCAGCAGCAGTTATGGCATTTCATGGCCGTTTTTTCCCGATCACGGAATGTATGCGGCAGCCATCGCTTTTGCTGTCTCGATCTTGTTTATCTATGCCTTTGCGGGTCGACATTTTGGCATTTCGTTGCCATTTGCACCCTTCCTCGTTTTTCTTTTGGCGATCCTTATTTTTGGCATTGTAGTGAGCTACACCCGCGCCACTTGGCTCAGTTTGGTGGCCGCCATTGGCATTTATGTCGTGCTAAAAATGCACATCAAATTCTCTTGGATTTTATTGGTTCTTTTTGGCGCTTTCGCCTACGGAATCATCAATCAAGAAAAGATATTGTACGATCTCGAAGCTAACAAACAGGGCAGTAGCGACGATATTGAAGGTCACGTGAAATCGGTATCAAACGTTACTACGGATCCATCCAATTTGGAAAGAATCAACCGGTGGAAATGCGCTGCAAGGATGGTTTCGGAACGACCTCTATTCGGGTTTGGGCCGGGTACCTATGTATTTAAATATAGCCCTTTCCAAAAGAGCGATGAAATCACTTTGATCTCAACTTTTGCCGGCGATATGGGCGATGCGCACAGTGAATATTTTTCTGCCATGAGCGAATCAGGGTATATGGGTTTGTTGACATGGATTGGAATTGTACTCACAACGCTAGGCGTTTCATTTAAGATTTACTATCGCGAAAAACCGGGCAAAGTCCGATACACTTTATTGATGGCGATACTCGGTTTAATAACCTATTACGTACACGCCTTTTTGAACAATTACAGTCAGTATGATAAAATTGCCGTACCCTTGTGGACCTTTACGGCGGTAATTACAGCCCTAGATTTGTATCACAGAGAGACCCCAAGCGATGTTGCATCAACTGAAGAAAAGTAAACTCTTTCTCGGGGGAGCTATCCTCTGCGGAATCCTGGTGATTGTAGGCGTCTTAGGCTATGCCATCACCGAAGATCCCACACCCAACGCCAATCAAATTGTACCGGAATGGTCGAACCTTGGACCCGGAACAACCGTTTACTATTCTCAAGAAGCATTATTGGAATCCACCCCTGCCGGTTCCGAGGTTGGCACTGCTTCCGAATCTCAAAATCCCACCGAAACCCCTAGCTATCTATACTGGGCATTAGGCAATCCCAATACGCCAAAGATCATTCCACTAAAAAATAATCCCACCGCGAATCCTGGTGCGGGAATGGAGGCCAATGATTCCGCAAAAATGGTGGACAAAGTGTGGCACAGTCGCACATTCTGGTTGGGGTCTGACCGTTTTGGGCGCGACATCCTTTCACGGATGATTATTGGTGCCAGAATCAGCCTTTCCATTGGGTTTTTCGCCATGATTGCATCGCTACTGATTGGTGTGATTATAGGAATTTCCTCCGGATATTACGGCGGAAAAATTGATGCATTCTTCTCCTGGTTGATTACCGTATTTTGGTCGGTTCCAACCCTACTCATCGCCTTGGGACTCAGCATGGTATTTGGCAAAGGGTATTACCAAGTTTTGCTCGCAACGGCGCTCAGCACATGGGTTGAAGTGGCTCGTGTAGTCCGCGGTCAAACTTTACAACTCAAACAACGCGAATTCATTTTGGCAGCAAAAATTACCGGTTTCTCCAACGCCAGAATCATGTTCAAACACATTTTGCCCAACCTCAAAGGCTCTCTCACGGTCTTGGCGACCACCAACTTCGCCTCGGCAATACTACTGGAGGCAGGATTGGGATTCCTTGGCCTCGGCGTAGCTCCTCCAACGCCCTCCTGGGGTATGATGGTAAAGGAAAATTTGGGGTACTTGGTCCTCGACAATAGCTACCTCGCCCTGGTCCCCGGCATTGCTATCATGATCCTCGTTATGGCATTTAATTTAATGTCGATGGGTCTCCGCGACGCCCTCGACCCTTACACCAAAGATTCATAAATCACCACGGCCGTCCGATCAATCGATCGCAACAATCGCTCATCCTGAATGATGGAATGCAGCAAGATGTCGAGCTCTAGGCCAAAACCCGCATCGTACAGAGCATCTTCGATATCGAACAGCGTCCCAAAATTGGCGTTCTCTCCATACAATACCAAATCCACGTCGGAATCTGGCTTGTGCTTGCCCGTAGACCTAGATCCAAATAGAACGGCCTTCTCCAATGATGGATATTTCTGGAAAACACTCAATAACAAAGACATTTCAGCAGGACTTAACCCTGCCACTTTTTGAACCGCCATGGATGCAAAATTACTGCACAAATACGGAAACCGGGTAATGACCCAAGCCGCCCATAATGTTCAGATAGTAAAGCCCACTGCGCAATCCGAGAGGAACCAGAACTTCAGATTCGCGAACCGCAGACTGACCTACATTTCTACCCAAAGCATCCACCCATTGCACTTTGCATTCGCCTAGACCATCAATATGGATGATCTGACCCGCCGATGTGGGATTTGGATAAGCGATCAATCGAGTTTTCGCAATATTCTTTACATCCGTATGGTCTACCAAAACAGAGATATCCGCCGTATCCTTACATCCATTGGAATTGCTGGTTGCAATCAAACGAACGATATACGTTCCCGCTTGTGTGTATTGGTGAACACCTGGCAATCCCGTCTTTTTGGTACCATCGCCCCAATTCCACTCAAAGGTTAATCCACTGGTAGAAATCGGAACACAATTCAACTTCAGCTGCCATAACAAATTCCATGTGAATCCCGCTGCTGGCCTTGCCTTAACGACAACTGTAACGGACGTACGTTCGCTTCTACAGCCATTGTTTTCTGTTTGATACCAAGCAGTTCTGCTGCTAAGCATCAAGCCCAAATCGTAGCTTGAACCCACGAACAAAGGATCGGTAGCCACTGAATCTTCGTACCAATAAACATTACCAAAAGGGACTTTGGCGGTCATGTTACCCAATGCCTTGGCACAAACCGATGGCGCAGTAACCGAACTCACTTTAGGAATATCGTTGATGATAACTTCTACGCTATCCAATTTGGGAGCAAAACATGAGCCCTCTGATGACTTATAATAAATCTGATTCTTACCAGTCAAACCGGTAATCAATGGCCTTTTTCCAACGTAGAATGGTGTTGCATCGTTGCGCTTATAATACCAATTCAACTGACCCCAGGGCGTTGATCCAAACAAACGAGCGGTATCATTGGAACAAGCCGAATCCCCCGCAGCGCCAAAGACATTGGGGTAATCTTTGATTACAACCTTCACCGCAGTACGTCCGCTTCCGCAGATACCATTCCACGACTCAACGTATACAAAGCCATCGCCACGTTTGGTACCTGTATAAGTGTAGGTTGTACCTTTTGCCAACGGACTTCCGCCTGTGGCATCCGCAAACCATCGCAAAGTATCAGAGCTGGAACCACTGCTGGCGGTCAATTTCACTGAATTCACTCCACGTGCGCACACAAACGTGTCGGCTGGAGCCTTGGGAGCCGAGGGCGCAAAACTGCTACCCACAAAGGCCTTGACCAATTTGGCTCCCCCAGTATACAAGCAGCCTTTGTTGTCGGCCATCACGTAAAACGAGGTGTCGCTGCTCAGCGGACCCACAGTTAACAAATTTCCGGTAAACTGAAGCGTTCCTCCTGTGGCCTTATTGTACCAATACACACTGCCATGATCTGTTGACGCTTGCAAGTTGGCCGATGCCCCTGCACAAATCGAATCGTTCTTTACAGTAAGCTTTGTGGGGTAAAGATTCACCGTAAACGGCACTGTGAGCCATCCCGATTCACAGGTATTATTGATCGCTTTCACAAAGAAAGTATCCGTATTTTGGCAATTGTAAATCACCAATTTGTTGCCTTCAAAAAACGGCTTGGGATCAGTTACCTTCCTAAACCATTGCACCGTAGAGCCCGCATCAGCCCCAGCAATAATAACCACTGTATCGCCTTTGCATCCTTGCGCCGCCTGGTTCAAACTCGGTGTCCCGGGTTTAAAATAAATTGTTTTAACCGCCGTATCTGAACAATAATTCCCATTATATGGATATACCGTTGTAATTAACTCCACATTCAAATTCTTCTTCGATGTGGGCTTATATTTACCATCCACCCCATTGGCATAATACACGTTGTTGAAATTCCACCGGTGAGAATATTTCTCCCAATTGTAATACACATAGTAGTTGTAAAAAATACTACTGGTAACCGTTTTCTTACTCTGATTTTGGAAGTATAAGGTATCCAAATTGGGATAGCAATTCTGCGTTGTAGTGAAATCCGTACCCAACTGATAACCCACAAAAGGGTACATCTGCATGTGGCTATTGAAAACCGTTCCTCCGATATTCAAACTCATACAACGATACCACTTCCCACTCACCGAACCCACACCCAAATTGCGCTTTTTCCCATCGCCATTGGTATAAGAATTACAAACCACCGCCGCCAAAGCCGTTGTACTGTCCGATTCTACCGTGATGATATAGTTCCCGTTAACCGTAATGGGTTTGCCGAAATAGGCATTTAATGTAATCCGACTCAATGGAATACTGGTTCCCATCACCGTATCAACCATAATTGTGTCAGACGCAATGGGTGTGCCCGATGGTAAAGAATCAGCGCCTGCCTTGTACAAATTACAAATCAAATTGATCTTCACCGATTTGGCTGGAGTTGGCGTTACCGAAAACCCGAAAAATCGGAAACCCGAAACCGTCATCACTTGGGGTGCATCAAAAAACTGACCCAATGAACTTCCCTTTTTTATCGTGATACTATTATAAGCCGTACTCCCATAGGATGGAAACATACTGGTATCACCATCACATTTTGTGGGCTTGGCAGCGCTTCTGCCTTTCACAACAGGCTTCGCGCCCACCGCAGGAATGTCGTTCTGAATGCTATGCGATGTACTAACCAACTGCGCAAATCCGCTCGAGGCCATCACCATAAAAATCAAGAGTATAAGTCGTTTCATGAAAATTTATATTTTGGGTAAGGTGAAATAAAACAATAACCCACACATTCCCAAATTTGGAAGTCCTATTCCGCCTAAAAAATGTGTTTGAAATGACCAAAAATAGGTTCTAAAGCATAATTCCAACAAAACCCGTAAATTTGTAAAACCCTAAAATTATGTCGAATAACTTATTAAAAGGAAAAAAAGGAATCATTTTCGGCGCGCTCAATGAGCAGTCGATTGCTTGGAAAGTAGCCGAACTTTGTGTTGCCGAAGGCGCTCAAATTGTGTTAACCAACGCACCTGTTGCTGCCAAAATCGGTCAAACCGAAGCCCTATCTCAAAAACTCAACGCCCCCCTCATTTATGCCGATGTTACCAAGATGGAAGACCTCGAAAATTTGGTCAATGGCGCCATGGAATCTTTGGGCGGAACCCTGGATTTTGTTCTCCATTCCGTAGGTATGAGCTTGAATGTTCGCAAGAAAAACCCTTACGCAGATAGCAATTACGATTATATGCACCAAACGTTCGACATCTCAGCCATGTCGTTCCACCGCTTGATGCAAACCCTGATGAAAAAAGACGCCATGAACGAATGGGGTAGCATCGTGGGCCTCAGTTATATCGCCGCCCAACGTACCTTCCCTGATTATGGTGAAATGGCCGATGCAAAATCTCTGTTGGAGAGCTTCGCGCGTTCTTTTGGATACCACTACGGCAAGAAAAAGCACGTTCGCGTGAATACCATCAGCCAAAGTCCAACCAAAACGACTGCCGGTTCCGGTGTGGGCGGATTTGATGCCTTTTACAACTATGCCAATAAAATGAGTCCACTTGGCAACGCAAGCGCTGAAGCCTGTGCTGAATATTGCGTAAGCTTGTTCTCAGACTACACCCGCATGGTGACGATGCAGAACTTATTCCACGATGGTGGTTTCAGTTTCACTGGAATCTCTAGCGATTTGATGGATAGCTTCCGCGACGCGGCTGAATAATCGCTATTGGTAAATCACCACTTGGGCGGTTTGCAAACGCTGATTATCTATTGTTAAAGTCAACCAATACATGCCCGAAGGAAGGTTTGATACATCCATCGACATTTCTGTTCCGTTGATGTGATCATACTTTTGTTCCAAGTAGACGGTTTTTCCAGTGATGTCCATCAAAAGGAATTGATTACCTTTTTGACTTGAAAGATTTAGTTCCACCTCCAAAACACCATTCGTGATTGGGTTGGATTGAATATGAAAGTATGTCTTCTTGAGGCCATCTGCCACTGATGAAACTACGCCGCCATATTCGTGTGCCCCGATATCATATTTAGTACCTATGGGTATTGAACTGCCCCAAAAATCGCGGGCACCAACGGAAAGTCCCATGTCCTTTAATAAATCAAGCCCTGCATCTTTGGCAGGAGAACTCGAAACCAATTGAAATTGACTCAATGAATTGTTGTCCTTGGGATACAATAATGACGCCGCATTGGCAACGCCCGTCAATACCGGATCCGCTTCCACACCCACACTATTCCCATTTAATTTTTCATTGCCGGTAGCGCGAAACGCCGACAAACTGCTGTAACTAATGCCATAGTTGATTTTGAAAGTACTCCCAGAACTCCAATACAAATTTCCTATAAACACCGGATTTTGAGGTAGGAAGGTAGCAGGGACATGAACCAAAGAAAGTGGGCCGGCACTGCCAGATCCTGAAACCTGAAAAATGTTGTTATAACATTTCACTCCCGACATATTGGTTCCATAATCCGTCATTTGAAATGCACCGAATGTAGTGTATTTGTTCTTGGTTGAACCACTCAGGTACACCGTATTGTTGTAAAAATTCAATCCGTTCCAGGTGGTATTTGGGGCAGTAAATAGAGTCACAGCACTGTTATTCGTGCGGGCATCATTGATGCTAATATTGTATCGTACCGTATTGCTACCCCACGCGCGAGCTCCTGTAAAATTACCCAACAAATACCCGGCGCCGTCGTTATCATGAGAGTAACAATATTGAACAACTGAATTGGTTACGCCACCATCCAAATCAAATCCCAACCCATCGCATCCAGTGGAAGACCCTGAAGAATTATGGTGCGACTCACAATATTGAAT
>JBEEMF010000091.1:0-5198 GCA_041192805.1 Bacteroidota bacterium
ATCGCTGCCAAAGCTGTAGCTTTTGGTGAAGCCCTAACCGATACATTTGATGCCTATTGCGATCAAGTAATTGCTAATGCCAAAGCACTTGCAGCGGCGATGGTAAATAGAGGTTATTCGATTATTTCTGGCGGGACCGACAATCACATGATGCTCATCGATTTGAGATCTAAGAGCGACGATCTCACAGGGAAATTGGCAGAAAAAACCTTGGAAAAATGCGAAATTACCATCAATAAAAACACGGTACCTTTCGAAACCCGCAGTCCGTTCGTTACCTCTGGAATTCGTTTGGGAACCTCGGCCATTACTACCCGCGGCTTAAAAGAATTGGATATGGAAACCTTGGCTAACTGGATTGATAAAGCCTTAACCAATCATGAAAATGAGGAAATGCTTAATCAAATCAAAGGCGAGGTAAAAGCCTTTATGAAGGACTACCCTTTGTACGCCTAAACTTGGCAGCCCAACGGCGGATTTCGTGGAAGAAAAATAGCCATCCCACGCTAATTGCATAAATCACAGCCGACAAAACAAGGCCGTTGATACCTGTCAGCCCCAATCCGTATTTTACCATACCAAAGCATATCATACCAAACACAATTTGGTAAAAAACGATTTCAAAATTCCTCCATCGCCATTCGTATCCGCCTAGTTTTTGTGTTTTCACCAAACAGGCACCCGCAAAAACCCACTGGGTTATCAAACAACCCGTTGCCGCACCCAGAGCACCCACTTTAGGGATCTCGACGTAGTTAAAAGCGATATTGATGCCCACACAAACGAATGCAAGCGACGCCAACCATTTCATTTGTCCAGAGGCGGTTACAAAGGTGCCAAAAACATGGACCAAACTCATTGGGACAAAAGCCAACATCAATACTTTGAAAATCATCGCGGCATTTACAATTTCGCCCGAATAAACCATCGTTTGCGGTACATCAACCCCATTTTGTGTGAGAGTAGCCCCCAATTCCATTTGACCGTGATATAGCCAGTTAATCAAGGGTTCGCCGTAAAACCAGGCAACCATCGCCGCGCCCAACGAAACCCATAACACCAACCTGAAACTCATCCAAATCACCTCACCGTTATCGTCGCCGGATGCCAATCGCTTACTAAATAATGGCAATAACTGCGTGCTTAACAGCGCACTAAAAATCAAACCGGCATCCAACAAGCGATACCCTCTGGTATACAATCCGATTTCCGCATATCCCGCCGCCAATTGCGATTTGATAGCATCCGCATCGAGGATACCAGCAAAGCCTTCCAATCGGCTAGCCGACAACCACTGAATCATTTGTACATCGATGCGTGTAAAGATGCTCATCGCCAATGCCATGACGCCAAACCAAACGACTTCCTTGCTCCAATCACCGAGGGATTTTTGGGTCGGATTTTTCTGCGCAATTACATCCACTTCCTTGTTTACAGTTCCGGCAGAATCATAGGCTACACTTTTAGATTCACTCGCACTCTTACCTCGCCAAAAAACCAATATCAAACCCAAACCCAAGGCCGTGGCATAGCCAAAAAACTGGGCGACCTGAAAATTCAGAACCCCGCCCTCACTGGCAAACATCTCCAACGTAAACGTCCGAAGCATCCAAGTACAAACTCCCAGCGCCACCAATCGATCCACCACGCTCAGCCAACTATCCGATACAAATCTCTGTTTTCCTTGCAAAACGGCACGCAACATCAAAACCACCGATGCCAAAATCTGATTGATCAAAGCGAACAACAAGAATTGCATTTGAATTCCCGATTGCATTTGGGCAACCATCAAAACCAAGCAAACGTAGACCAATCCGAGTCCCAATCGCAAAAAGAGCATCCGCCGGGGATGACCCAACTTTCCATTGGCAGCAATTTCGCGGGCCGCATATGTGTTCAGACCGGCATCCAACAGCACCGCAAAAAGTAATACCAAATTAAAATGCAACGTGTAAACACCATACCAGGAATCGCCCATGCGGAGCTGAATCTCGCGCTCAATCCAAAGAATCCACAGCGGTTTCACCAGCCAATTCAATAGCTGAAGCCACAATAGATTTTTTAAAAATGCCCGTTGCATGTCATGCGAAGGTAATAGAAAAAATATTGACCGATTTTACCAAACCCCATACCACTCGCCACTTCACCCACCCTATCTTTGCACCGTGCACAATTTAGAGCCCCATTTTGCATGGATTAACCTGTATTCCGCAGCACAAGATCCAAGGTCGCCTTTCTTTGAAAGGGAATACAACGAATTCTATTTCGATAAAGCCGTTTACAACTATTACATCCATCCGCAATGGGATCAGTTTGGGTCGAATACCCTCTATATAAAAATCCTATTCGCCGATTACCAAGAAGGTTTTGCCATCATCGAAATGATTGGAGAATGGAACGATGCGCTCTATAACGATATCATGAACCTGAAGCGCGAAGTACTAGAAATCCTAATTCAAAACGGGATCCAAAAATTTGTGATGATTGGCGAAAACATAATGAATTTTCATGCCTCAGACGATGCCTACTACGAAGAGTGGTTCCAAGATGTAGAAGAAGGCTGGATTGCGATGGTCAACTTTAGGGAACACGTGGTGCAGGAATTCCGCAGGGAACGCATCGACTTCTACCTAAATTTTGGGGGTGAGCTGGACGATATTGCTTGGCGAACACTGGGTCCTCGACAGCTATTTGCGCTGGTAGATGGGATTTTAGGACGGCGGTTGAGTTGACATTAAGTCAAAACAACCACTTAACAATCAATATCTACTGTAAACCGTGAAAGATTCTAATCATTCACTAGGCTAGGAATAATAACCACCATTCGGTTCCAAATCCTTGGTAAAGATTCTTACCAAATCTATAATAACCCAAATTACTATCAAACCGGTCCACCACAAATTAGTGGAGAAATACAACGCACCAAAAACAAGCTGAATCAAACCTATTTTGTTGTATCCCAAATAAAATCTGTGCAGACCAAACATTCCTAACAATAAGCAGATGAGCATCGCCGCGCCCCAACTTCTGCCATTACGTGGATCATATTTTTTCTGATTGGCTTTTATGATAGGCTTTGAAACAACATTCGCTTTTACTGTTTTTGTTAAGCTATTTGATGATTTAACTCTGTCAGACGTTGATTTGAAATAGTTATTTACGCTTGTTCCGTTTTGAGTCATCAAGGCATTAGAATACAACTCAGGATTTTGGTTAGCGGGATTAACGATCGCATTTTCTGAAGAATTCACAGTTTGAACGGCTAGGCTCTCTGTATATTGGGCAACCTTAATCATGTCCGATTTAGACTTAACTTTCTTTGGCGTTTGTTTTACGACATTGTTGTTGGCGTTCGAACCACCGCCACCCCAAGCGATGTTAAACCCACGGCTGTGATAGCGCTTAGTGATTGTAGCATTTGTGCTGCAAGATGAAACGAGAATCACCAGCATCGCTAACAATAATTCCAATCGAGAAGTAACTAATTTTTTCATGTTTTTTGGTTTGATTTTACGAATTTAACAAAATTGCTTAAAAGTCAAAAAATCCTCCAATAAAATCGCATTTAGATTCCGTATAAATGACGTAATTTTGCACCTCAATTCATTAAAAATCATGAGAGAAATCGCCTTACGAGAAGCCCTACGAGAAGCCATGCAAGAAGAAATGCGCAGAGATGAGAGCATCTTTTTGATGGGAGAAGAAGTGGCAGAATACAACGGTGCATATAAAGTTAGTCAGGGCATGTTGGCCGAATTTGGCGAAAAACGCGTGATCGATACGCCTATCGCAGAGCTCGGTTTTGCTGGGATTGCCGTAGGTGCCGCAATGAATGGGCTTCGTCCGATTTGCGAATTCATGACCTTTAACTTTTCGTTGGTAGCCATCGATCAGGTGATCAACTCAGCCGCCAAAATCAATAGCATGAGCAACGGTCAGTTTACTTGTCCGATCGTATTCCGCGGTCCAACAGGTAGCGCCGGTCAGTTGGGTCAACAGCACTCTCAGGCATTCGAGAACTGGTTTGCAAACACCCCCGGTTTAAAAGTTGTGGTGCCTAGTAATCCCGCCGATGCAAAAGGTTTATTAAAGAGCGCAATCCGCGATGCAAACCCCGTGATTTTCATGGAAAGTGAGCAGATGTATGGATACAAGGGCATGGTCCCTTCAGAAGAATATTTGATTCCCATTGGCAAAGCCGATATCGTAACTGCCGGAACCGATGTCACCATCGTGAGTTTTGGAAAAATGATGCTGCGCTGCCATGAAGCCGTTGCCGAATTGGCAAAGGAGGGGATTAGCGTGGAACTCATCGACCTTAGAACGGTTCGTCCGATCGATTACGATACGGTGATTGAGAGCGTAAAGAAAACCAATCGTTTGGTGATCGTGGAAGAAGCTTGGCCTTTGGCGAGCATCAGCTCTGAAATCAGCCACATAGTGCAACGGAGAGCCTTTGATTACCTCGATGCGCCCATTCACCGCGTAACAACGCAGGATACGCCATTGCCATACGCTCCAACGTTTGTTGAGGCCTTCTTGCCTACCGTGAAGAAAATCATGGATGCAACAAAATCAGTGCTTTACCGGGCGTAATTTTTCTACCCGAACCCAACAAATATTTACAATCGGCTTGGAAGGAATTCCAAGAAAATAAATCAGATCACAGTTAAGATTTTTCCCGGTGTTAAAGAATTGATTTCTACCATTTCGCCGATGGTTTGATGGAAACATTGGGCCGCGCGGAGCGCGGCCTCCACTTCACCCAGTGAAGCAGCCCCAACACTCAACAACAATCCCCCGCTGCTCTGAGGATCCACCAACCATGCAAATGCCCCCGCATCCCGCATGTCGATTTCCCCCTCGTAAGCATTCCAATTCCGCATCGCATTGTCGGGCAAAATAAACTGTAACGCAAATGTCTCCGCCTCGGCGATTCGAGGTAACTTATTGGATTCAACCACAGACCCCAATCCACTCGACTTACAGAGTTCTAGTAGGTGGCCCGCCAATCCAAACCCAGTAACATCCGTCATGGCATGCACACCCGAAATCCCACCCAATATGGAACCCACGTGATTGGTTTGTACGATCCAATTGTATAATATTTCATCCTGCTCCAAAGAAGTGAGGCCGCGCTTATGCGCGGCCGAAAGCATCCCCAAACCCAAAGGCTTTGTTAATAGTAAAACATCCCC
>JBEEMF010000092.1:0-23597 GCA_041192805.1 Bacteroidota bacterium
TCCTACGGGGAATTCGGAGATTAGGCCCCCGCGGCCGGCCAGCATTTGCTGTGCAAATGGCTGGTGGGCCGCGGGGTATATTTTTTCAAGGCCGTGTGCAAGCACCGCCCATGTTTTCTGTTCCGTTTCTAATGCCGTTCGGTGGGCGATTGCATCAACCCCATAGGCCATCCCACTCACAATAATCGGGTCAAATGATCGGACCCCCTCCACCAATTTCTTAGCTTCGTGGCTGCCATGGGGTGTGGGTTTTCGTGTCCCGATAACGCCCAAAATCCTCGGTGCATCCCATTCAATGTCTCCCTTGTAATACAAACACAATGGCGCATCGGCCAACTCTTTGAGGCGGTAGGGGTAGTTGTCTTGAGAAATGCTGACAACGGAAATTCCCAATGCAATATGTTTTTTTGCATACTCACGGGCCTCGTCAAAATTGGATTTTGTGCTATGAATGATATTATAATGGGCTTTTTGGGATACGCCGGGTATTTGGAGCAGCGCCGCAGGCGCTGCTCCAAATACAGCCCTCGCCGAGCCAAAATGTTCTATTAATATTCTTCCTAAAACCGGCCCTATGCCGCCACACAAACCCAATTCCATCGCTGCGATGGTCTCTTCATTATACCCCAGGGACTCCATACGTCCCCAAAGTTAAATCACTCGTTTAACTTCAACACGGCCATGAAGGCGCTTTGGGGAATATCGACATTGCCCACCGACTTCATGCGTTTTTTACCAGCTTTTTGTTTTTCTAGTAGTTTTCGCTTACGAGAAATATCACCACCATAACACTTGGCCGTTACATCCTTACGCATCGCAGATAAAGTTTCGCGAGAGATGATCTTTGCGCCAACCGCCGCCTGAATAGCGATTTCGAATTGCTGACGTGGAATCAAATCTCTAAGTTTTTTGCAAATTTTACGACCCAAATCCTGTGCATTGTCGCGGTGAATAATCGCACTCAACGCATCAACCCCCTTGCCGTTTAGCATAATATCCATCTTCACCAACTTGCTCTCTTTGTATCCCAAAGGTGAGTAGTCAAAGCTGGCGTATCCTTTAGAAATCGACTTTAATCGATCGTAAAAATCAAAAACAATTTCGGCCAAAGGCATTTCGAAATTCATTTCTACGCGATCACTGGTAAGATAAATTTGGTTGGTTAATAGGCCTCGCTTATCCAAGCATAATGTCATGATTGGACCCACATAGTCGGATTTTGTGATCACACTGGCCCGAATATAAGGCTCTTCCACATAGTCGATTTTCTCCGGTGGTGGTAGATCTGTTGGGTTATTTACTAAAACTTCTTCTCCTTTGGTGGTATACGCAACATAACTTACGTTGGGGACAGTGGTAATAACCGTCATGTTGAATTCGCGCTCCAAACGTTCTTGTATAATTTCCAAGTGGAGCATTCCTAAGAAACCGCAACGAAATCCAAAGCCCAAAGCCGCAGAACTCTCTGGCTCAAAAACGATACTTGCATCGTTGAGCTGCAATTTGCCCATCGCCTCGCGCAATTCTTCAAAATCTTCTGTATCGATAGGGTAAATACCTGCAAAAACCATAGGCTTTACATCTTCAAACCCATCAATGGCCACGGCCGCTGGATGTACTTTGTCGGTAAGCGTATCACCTACCTTCACTTCTTTGGCATCTTTGATACCCGAAATAATATAACCCACATCGCCAGCGCTAACTTCGCTACGCGGACTTAATTCCATTTTCAAAATGCCAATTTCATCGGCAAAATACTCACTGCCACCGTTCATAAAGCGGACATGTTGGCCTTTCTTTAATCTGCCATCAATGATCCTGTAATAGGCAATAATTCCGCGGAAGGAGTTGAACACCGAATCAAAAATCAATGCTTTCAATGGGGCATTAATGTCTCCCTTCGGTGCAGGTACTCGAGCAACGATGGCTCTTAAAATATCGTGAACACCTTGACCTGTTTTTCCGCTGGCCACAAGAATGCTGTCGCGGTCGCATCCAATCAAATCAACAATTTCGTCTTTTACTTCCTCCGGCATGGCGCCCGGCAAATCGATTTTATTTAGAACAGGAATGATTTCCAAATCGTGTTCCAAGGCCATGAATAAGTTACTAATTGTTTGTGCTTCAATTCCTTGAGAAGCGTCTACAATCAATAGTGCACCTTCGCAAGCCGCAATACTTCTGCTCACTTCATAACTAAAATCTACGTGACCTGGTGTGTCGATCAAGTTCAGAATATACTTTTCACCATCCAGTTCGTAATTCATTTGGATGGCGTGGCTCTTGATTGTGATACCGCGTTCACGCTCGATATCCATATCGTCCAATACTTGGGCTTGCAAGTCGCGCTTGCTCACCGTGTTGGTGTACTCTAACAATCGATCGGCGAGTGTGCTTTTGCCATGATCGATGTGGGCGATGATACAGAAATTGCGAATGTTTTGCATGAAGCGGTTAAAAGAACCGCAAATATAACCCTAGAAAGTCTTGGTTTTGCCGTTTGATGTGGGAATTTTGGGAATCTCTTAAAGTGCGTTTAATTGCTCCACGATGGCGAAAACGGCCGGACATATTTCTATGTTGTGGTGGGCCAACGCTAAGTGAGTGTGCATTTTGCGGTGATTGGTATGCGGGTATTCTCTACAGGCTTTCGGACGGTCCTCATATACCGAGCAAGCATTGTCGTCGCCCAAAAATGGACATGGCGCACCTTTTATTGCATAAAGTCCGTCCGTGTCAATTTCTAAATACTGCGTAACGAAATCTCCGGGCTTTAATTTAAAGCGGGTCGACAAACGTTCAATGTCTTTTTCGAATAGCATGGGCGAGGTTGTTTTGCAGCAATTTCCGCAATCCAAGCAATCGATTTGTTTAAAGGCTTTCTCGTGCAGTTTTTCGAATTGCTCATCCAAGTCTCGGGGTGGTCTTTGTTTGAGACGTTTGAGCGTGGCGCGCATTACCTTGCCCTGCAGATGTACTAGTTTTCGCAACGCGATGGGCTGCGGTACTTTCATGGCTGGGACCACAGGTTTGACGTGTTTGAAACCGCTGCTCATGATTTATTGGTTGTATTTATTGAGGTGTTTGAGCATGACCTCCATATCTTTTGAATACGGTGCTTCTAGTACTAAGTCGGTTCCATTGGATGCTTGAATTCTCATTTGCTTGGCGTGTAAGGCAAAGCGCTGTATGAGTGGGGTGTCCGTTCCGTGCAACTTCCTCTTTACCCAAGAAAGCATTGGGATGTCGCTACCGTATAGAGTATCCCCGGCGATGCAAGCATTCTGACTTTGTAGGTGAACCCGAATTTGGTGTAATCTACCCGTTTTGGGTTCGCATTCCATTAAAGTGAAGTGTTTAAAAACTTGCAACGACTTGAATCTCGTTTGTGCGGGTTTTCCGTTTTTTCTATCGATACGAATTTTCCCGAGTTGTTCCGCGATGATGGGAAGGTCAATCCATAAGTCGTTGAAATGCAATTGCCCATTGACAATAGCGTGGTAAATTTTATGAACTTTTCTGTGCTCAAATTGCATCGAGAAATGTCGATACGCCTCTGGATTTTTTGCAATCAGCAACAATCCTGAAGTTTCTCTGTCGATGCGATGACAAAGAATGGAGTCGGGCCATTGGTTTTTTGCCCATTCTTGGACCGACTGTGCGGTGTATTTGCCTCTTTCAGGTAGCGAAGGGACAAAAGCCGGTTTGTTGATAGCCACCCAATCGTCGGCCTGGTCAACAATCTGTATTTTACCAATCAGTGGCCCACGTTTTCTTGGGTCTACCGCGGGTTCATCGTCCTCAAATTCGTCGATGATCTCAATGTCGTCTAAGTTGATCATTTCGAAATTATCCGTTTTTCAGACTCTGACGAATTTTAGAAAGCACATTTTTTGTTTGTTGAGGGAAGTCGCCATCCATCATCCAATTGTAATAACCGGGCTCATTCAAAAGGATGTCACGAACGGTTTTGCCTTTATGCTTACCGAAGTTGAAAATGATTTCTTTTTTCTCGTTGAATACCAAGCGACCTGCCAAATCGGCGAGGAGGTCTTGTCCCGTTAGGCTATGGAGTGCCTCAATGTTCTCGGGTAGGTCGGTGTATTTTTCCATTTGCGCCTTGATGATCTGCCAAGTGGCGATGGTATCGGCTTCGGCGCTATGGGCATTTTCTAGGGTGCGTTCACAATAGAATTTGTAAGCGGCGCTTAATGTCCGCGGCTCTTTCATATGGTAAATACGCTGCGCATCTACGAATTTGCATTGCTGCACATCAATTTCGATGTGGGCGCGGAAAAACTCTTCGACGAGCATCGGAAAATCAAATTTGTTAGAGTTAAACCCTCCAAAGTCGCAGTCGCGGATGAATTGACTGATTTCGGCTGACATATCCTTGAAGCTCGGTTTGTCGGCGACGTCCTCATTGGTGATTCCATGCACCGCGGTAGCTCCGGCAGGGATTGGCATGCCAGGATTGATGCGATACGTGCGCAGTTCCTCTCTAAAATCTGGGTAAACTTTGAGTAAGCAAATTTCAACGATGCGGTCATGGGTGACACTTACACCGGTGGTTTCTAAGTCAAAAATTACCAAGGGTCTGCGTAGGGTTAACATATCTTTCAAAATTCGGTGCCAAGCGGTGGCTTTCCAAATTTGCCTTGGGAAATACACGTTTAAATATCAACATCGGGTATCTTTGTACGATGCGATTTGATATCATTTCGGCGGTGCCAGATTTGTTGGGTGGATTGTTGGGTTATAGCATTCCAAAACGTGCGTGCGATAAGGGTTTGGCGGAGATCCATATTCATAATTTGCACGATTATGGGTTGGGGAAGTATAAGCAGATCGACGATACGCCTTTTGGCGGTGGGGCAGGGATGGTGTTGATGCCGGAGCCGCTGAGTACGGTGATTGAAAAGTTGAAATCGGAAAGAAATTACGACCATGTGATATATATGACCCCAGACGGTTCACCACTCAAACAGGGGTTATCGAACCAACTGAGTTTGGGCGAAAATGTGATGCTGATTTGCGGACATTATAAAGGAATCGATCACCGAGTGCGCGATTTGTATGTCACCATGGAAATTTCCTTAGGCGATTTTGTGCTCAGTGGGGGCGAAATTGCCGCCGCTGCAGTGGTGGATTCGGTGGTTCGTTTGCTTCCCGGTGTTTTGGGCGATGAAGAAAGTGCTTTGAGCGATTCGTTTCAAGACGATTTGCTGGCACCACCGTTATATACAAGGCCCGAGGTGTTTCAAGGGATTCGAGTGCCTGATGTTTTGACAACGGGAAATCATCCCAAAATTGCACAATGGAAACATGAGCAAGCGTTGGAAAGGACGATGCGGTTGCGACCCGATTTGTTGGGCGATGAGGAAATGTGAGGAATTAATCGTTTAAATGAATCAAGCCCTCGGGCAGTTCCATATAAATACAGGGTTCGGATTCGTCGATACGCGTAATCCAAGTTTCAACCAAAGGAATCAAAACTTCTCGCGATGGCTTGTTTTCTTTAGGGTCGATATTTGCTTCAGCGGCTGTGTCGACAGTCATTTCGGTTCCAATCACCGTGAGCATTGGGCCTTGAGGCAGTTCGTCGACTTGTGAAATAACACCTTTGAATCCAGAGGTTTGATCGAGAATGCCAAATCCGACGAGGCCGTTGATGCTTGGGATGACCGACATTTTTTTGCTTGCGGGGACACCAAACGACAGTCCCATGAGTGCCTTGGCTTTTTCTTCGCTGTCGATTCCTTTAAGTTTTATCAACTCTTGGGTTTTGTTTACGTCGGTAATGCAAAAGGGAACTCCTTTTCCGTCGATTACGACAAATAGGTAGTTCCCTTTTGATATGATTTTCTTTGATGTTGCGAAGCATTCGATGGATAATCTTCCATCGTAACCATGTTTACCATGTATTTTCCCAACCAAGGTGAGCGGTGGTGGTAATACATTCATGGCGCTTGCAATTATTCAGCAACAGGTGCTTCGTCAGCAGCAGGTGCTTCGTCGGCAGCAGGTGCTTCGTCGGCGGCAGGTGCTTCTTCAGCGGCAGGTGCTTCTTCAGCAGCAGGTGCTTCTTCAGCAGCAGGTGCTTCTTCAGCAGCAGGTGCTTCTTCAGCAGCAGGTGCTTCTTCGGCAGCAGGTGCTTCTTCAGCAACAACTTCTTCTTCAACTACTGGATTGGCAGCAGCTTCAGCTTCGGCCAATTTAGCAGCCAATTTGGCTTCTGTAGCAGCTCTACGCTTTGATTCCGCAACCAAACCTTCCGCTTTAACCTTTTGGGCAGCGCTAGATAAGTTTGATTTTTTGGCTTCAATGCGACCAGCTTTTTCTTCCAACCAAGTGGCGAAGCGCTTGTCGGCTTCTTCTTGGGTGATAGCTCCTTTGTTTACACCTACCTGCAAGTGCTTCTTGTAAGATGCACCTTTGTAGCTCAAAATTGCAGCTGCAGTGTCGGTTGGTTGAGCGCCGTCTAACAGCCATTGGGCTGCGCGGTCTACGTTAAGTACAATTGTAGCAGGATTGGTGATGGGGTTGTAACTACCGAGTTTCTCGATAAAACGTCCATCCCTCGGAGCACGCGAATCCGCTACCACAATGTGAAAGAAAGCTCGTTTCTTTCTGCCGTGTCTTTGCAATCTAATTTTGGTTGCCATGTCTTTATTGTGTATTTTTTAATCCCAGTTTATTCAAAACGGGGGTGCAAAGATAATAAAAATGTCTGTAAATACCAATGGGTTGGGATTTCTAATGGAATGGCTTTGACTTCATTGCACTTAGTGTATGTATATTTGATTTTTATTGTTTGAATGAAACGGATGAACTTGTATAAATGGGTCTTGAACAAAACGTTGTTTTTTGGCCTTTTTTGCATCGCCCATCTCGCGTCAGCCCAACAGAGTTTTGTAAAGCACGATGTGTTCCAAACACATTTTTTTATTGAGAATAAGGGTCAGATCAACGGGCTCTACAGGACTCTTCCCGCTGTTAAATTCACCTTAGAAGAAGGACTTGCCGATTACTTGCTCACTGCAGACGGGATTGCCTATGTGAGTCAAACGGTTCACGATAAAAAAGGGAAGAAGGATGAATTGGTAACTTTTGAGGTTGGCGATGTGAATTTGGATGCGGATGATGACGAAGAGGATCGTTCATCAATAGAATTGGACACCACGCTGCTATTTCAGGAGTTTTTAAATCATAACAAGCAATTCGATGTGTTGTTAGAGTCGAAATCTAGCCATTATTTTTCCTATTTAGAACCGCGCTTTAGGTCGTATGGCTATAAGAAGGTCACATTTAAGAACTATTATGATCATATCGATTTGGTTTTTACGTTGGCAGAAAAAGGGAAGGGGCTGAAATATAGTTTTATTGTTCATCCAGGCGGGAATCCCAGTCAAATTAAGTGGAGATACAATGGCGATGCGATAAATTTTGATGCGTCAGCTCAGAATCAACTGATCGTTAGGGCGGATGAAATTGAATTGAAAGAAACCGGATTGCAGCTGATAGATTCCCATGGCAAATTTCTTGGGGCGAAATATCAAGTCAATGGTTCTATTTTTGGTTTTCAATTTCACGATTCAATTTCTTCAGCGGAACGGTTAAATTGCATCAAAAATGGTTTTGAGATCGATCCATTTGTGACCATTCAAGCCAATAACTTTTATTTTCCTCGGATGGTGAATGAGCATATCGTAAATTCCGATTATGATGCTTTTGGGAATGTCTATTTCTATGGGGCAGGAATTAGTTGGCGACAGAAAGTATGTAAATATTCCCCCGATGGGACACTGCTGTGGACCGTTGTTGGCACACCAATGAATGTCTATTTGCGATTCAATTCTGGCCCCTATGGGACAATTCGCGTGGATCGTTGCACCGGCAAAATTTATTGCATGGCAGGTTCGGGCCCGCCTGCATTTTGGCGAATATCAACAGACGGTGAAAATGATCATTATTGGTCAAAGCCCATTGAACCGGAGCCGAGCAAAGAGTTCTTCGATATCAATTTTGTGACGAAATTAAAAAGTATGGCTTTTTATTGCGGAGCACACAAGAAAAATACCGCGGTTTATAATGTTGTTGATTCATTTCCTATCGCAAGGGAAGTGTGTGTGACAAAAGATTCTACAGTTGCACAAGGTGGGGAGTATCCACCTCCTGTTGGAAGAGACTATGTCCATTCCGCCATTGATGATTTTGGGAACAGTTTTGCACTACTTGCTCAAGGTACGGACGCCAACAATGGAAAATTCAACTACTCCAACAAGTTGGTTCGCATCGATGAAGATTTTACAAAAACTTTTTGGGAAAAGAAGTGGGGCTTTACCTCATTTTGGGAGTTTTCTAATTCCGTTGTGATCTCCAATCGTGGCATAAAATCCCCCTTCAGTAGGTGGTATGTCCACAATCGATTCAATGCACTAGCAGTGTATGATCACTATTTGTATGTTTTTGATGGGAAGCATTTTGCAGCGTTTGATAAGAAGGATGGAAGTCGTTTGGCTGTAGATTCTATCGCCCATTTACCCGTCGTTCACAACAGCGGAATCGCGGTAGATTCGTGCAACTATTTGTATTTGGGTGCCGATAGCGGTAGGGTTTACGTGTATCAATTTGATGGAAAGCAATTTAATTCCGTGAAAGTGATTCAAGTGATATCCGATACCACAAGAAATTGCAGGGTGTACGATGTGGTTTATAATTACGATGCCCATATGATTTATGTCTCGGGCGACAGTTTCGCAGCGGCGGTAGATTGTGGAACGCCATGCGGGAATAAAATTCGACTTGAAACCAGCAGTTATCGGAGTTGTGGCGATCCGTTGTGGGCGAAGATTATCAAGCCAGACAGCAGTTTGACCTACACCTTTGAATGGCGAAAACCCATAAAAAACGAATTGGTTCGGTCTGTTACTGGTAAGAATAAATTTGGCGATACGCTGAGCAGCCTGACTCCCAATACGAATTATCGACTTTACGTTTTCGTTTCCCCGTTCTGCACCGGCACTTTTAAAACCAAAAATTTTGAGGTCAAAAACTCATTCGACAGTGTAATCAATCTTTCCATTTGTCAGGCCGATACCCTTGTGCATAACGGCAGGCGATCGTTCCAAACCGGTAAATACATCGACTCGTTAAAAACCTATTTCGGTTGTGATTCAATTGTCACCTATAATTTGAAGGTACTATCCCGCAGTTTCGTTGATACTGTTGCCAATATTTGTTTGGGCGATAGCGTTGTGATGTGGGGACGTGCGTATAGATCGACGGGTGTTTATCGTGATACGTTGATCAACTATTTGGGCTGCGACTCTATTACTTCGTTGCGTTTGCGGGTCTCGTTCGATAGCGTTTATCAGTCAATTGCGATTTGTTTGGGTGATACTGTTTGGGTTGGAAGTCGGGCCTACGCAAAAACCGGTTTTTACAGAGATACGCTTCAAAGTAGTAAAAATTGCGATTCTGTTGTGGTGACTCAATTAGCGGTTAATTTGCCGGTAACGACGCTAAGTCAGCTGGTTTTCTGTAATGTGGACTCCATGAGTTATCGTGGCAAGAAGTATACGTTGCCTTTTAAATTGCGCGACACGCTGCAAACTTGGCAGGGTTGTGATTCGGTCTTTTTGTTAGATGTTGATGGTCATTGGGTGACGGCAGATTTTGATGTCGATTCTTCTGCTTTCCCCCTCTATCAATTCGTGAATAATTCTACTGGCGGCAAAGGTTATGATTGGGATTTTGGCGATTTTTTGCAGTCTACTGCCACTTCTCCGTCCCACACTTATTTGAAATCCTATCAGCGCATCAAATACAAGGTGTGTCTGATTGTTGAAGATGCCTTTGGTTGCCAAGACACGATTTGTAAGGATTTGTGGGTTCGGCCAATGAAGGATATTGTTATTCCCGAGGGGATTTCTCCCAACGGTGATGGCGTAAATGATTCCTTGGATTTAATGGGATTATGGGCTTTCCCAAATGCCGAGTGGACGATCTTTAATCGATGGGGTCAGGTGGTGTTTTTGTCGGATGCCAAGAATCCTAAATCATGGACGGGTAGATGTGAGGCTAATGCATGTAACGGTGGCCTGTTGCCCGAAGGGGTCTATTTTATTGTCTTCGATTACCACGATGGCGTTCATGCCCGCGTTTCTGCCAATATTTACTTGAAGCGATAGTTTGATTCGCTCACGGCGCAGGGGACTGTTTTTTTGATTTTTACATTTGCCCATCATCCACATCGTGTATGAACTTGATCACACCCGTCATGAATACTTTTTGATCGTCCCACATCGACAAATGGCTTCCGTTGGGGCAATAAAGGAATCGACCATTTTTAACCAATTTGCTTTGCTCCTCCATCGCTTTGGGGTCCATTGTGTCGTACTTGGCGCCAATCATTAGGGTAGGAACGGCGATTTCGCTCAAACGGTCTTTGATGTCCCATTTTGCGAGGCGTCCGCTGATGCCAAACTCACTGGGGCCCTGCATCATCGTATAGATTTCGCTATTCACATGCTTGAAAGCGCGGTTCATGCCATCGGGCCAATTGTTGAGTCGACAAATATGCTCATGATAGAAGTGGGGCACAAGGAGTTCCATGTACCTGGGGTTGCTGTAATCTTTGTTTGATTCGAGGGCTTTGATTTCGGCGAGAACTTCGGGTTTCATCTGCTTGGAAAGTACTTCTTCTGCATATTTTCCGTACTCTGGCGCGCTAGCCATCATGTTTGATATCAATAGCCCTTTGAGGTTTTTTTGATACTTTAACGCATACTCCATGGCAAGGATTCCGCCCCACGAATTGCCCAAAATATAGAAATTGCTTGCATCTGCGCCAATGGCTTTCCTTACCTGTTCAACTTCTTCAATAAATCGCGCATTGGTCCAAAGACTGCTATCCTTGGGTTGGTCACTGTAATAAGAACCCAACTGATCATATTCGTAAAATTCAAAACTCTCCCGCTGAAAAAACGTTTCAAAACACTCCATGTATTCATGCGTCATTGCAGGGCCACCATGTAAAAGCAGGATTTTAATTTTGCTATTATTACCAAATCGTTTGGTCCAAACATTAAACGTCCCAACAGGTGTTGTAATAGGTATCAATCGCACACCGGCAGATTCAACGGTATCGCCGTAATTGTAGTAGTTCGATGCAATGTTCTCCGCAGCAGGCTTATTCTGACCGCAAGAGGATAAAAAGAAAATGGCAAGGCAATAGAGGAGGTTTTTCATCTATAAAAAGTTTTTAATTTGCGAATTTATTCCATTCGGCGGTAAATCTTGTAAAATTAAGCATCTAAGCCGTTCTGGTTTTCTGGTTAGAAAACCCACAGGGATTCCTATATTCGCGTTTTACTCTATGAGAATGATGCGTATTCAACTTTTGGTTTCCCTTGTTTGTGGTTTTCTGATTTGCCTTCCTGGGAATGGTCAAGCGCAAGACACAGGCATGGCAGAACCTCCCAAAAGATTTCTGGGGTTTCGAAGTTTGAGTGATACATTGGAAAATGAAAAAGATGGTTTTTTCACCTTGCCTTTGATTTATTATACCCCCGATACTCGGTGGGCTGCAGGCGCTGCAGGGGTGTATTATTTTAAATTGCCATCGATTGATTCTCTCGGTCATGATACCCGGGTATCGAATGTTCAGTTTTTGGCCGACTACACGCAAAACAAACAACTTGATTTGTGGGGACAATGGAATACGTTTACTCGCAACGAGAATTACCTGCTCAAAGGGGAGTTTCGGTACCGTAATTTTCCTGATAAGTTTTACGGGATCGGGAATAGGTCTTTGAAGCAAAATGAAGAGAAATACGCATATGATTTACTTAGTTTTAAATCGTTGTTCCTAAAGAAAGTGTATCCCAATACTTTTTTGGGGCTGGACTATCATTTCGAAAAGGAATTCGGGTTTAAGTACGCACAAAATGGTAGTTTGGGACAAGGTGAAATTGTTGGATATAACGGTGGCAATCAATCAGCCATTGGCATTGTAGGGGTCTTGGATAGTCGAGACAATGTAATCAATGCATATAAAGGCACATTGTTTGAAATGTCTACGTATTTCTATCGGAGATCACTGGGAAGTACTTTTGATTTTTCCTATCTCAACGCAACCTTACAGAAATACTGGCAGTTGAAGCCGAAGAAAGTGTTGGCCATTCAAGCCAAAATGCGTTTGGGCAATGGCGATGTCCCATTCCTTGATATGTCTGCCGTGGGGAACGATGATTTGTTGCGCGGCTATCCCAAGAATCGCTTCAGGGACGTGAATTTTTTGGGCGCGCAAGCGGAATTTCGTTTCCCTTTGTTTTGGCGTTTAGGCATGGTTGTTTTTGCCGGTGCCGGTGATGTTTTTAATAAAGCATCGGATCTTACAATCACCGATTTAAAATGGTCTATAGGCAGTGGTTTGCGCGTGGTAGTTAATCCCCAAGAGCGTCTTAACGTGAGGTTCGATTATGGATACGGAAAAGAAGGGGGGTATTTTTACCTCGTTGTGGCCGAATCATTTTAGGAGTTAGTCCGCCCACTTAGGCACAATACACCGTTTCGCTGCTACAAAATCCGCATTTTGGCGAATTTCAATACCAGTGTTTTTTGCCCCATTGGGTCGAATTGTACGATAGCTTTTGCGTTGGAAGCATCGCCTTCAATACTCACGACCTGACCAAATCCAAATCTTTGGTGCTGCACTTTGTCGCCCACTTTCAGTCCGCTGATATCTCCTTCCACAAAATTGGGGTCGATGGGAGGCACCGGTGGACTCGTAGGTTTGCTCGCATTGAACAATTTGGCCATTTTGGTAGGCTTATCTTCTACTTTTTTGCTCGCATACTGGCTGCCGATGTAGCCTCCGCTTGCTGCGCCGGTTCCAATATTGCTGCCAAATGGCGACGCAGATTTCATCGAAGCCGTACTCATGTCGAGATACTGAGGGTCGATTTCTTGGATAAACCGACTGGGTTCGCAAGGGACCAAGCTGCCATATTTGAATCTCGAGGTGGCAAAAGTCATGTAGCACTTGGTTTCGGCACGGGTGATGGCGACATAAAACAATCGACGTTCTTCTTCTAGGTCGGCGCGAGAATGCAGTGATAACTGACTTGGGAATAGATTTTCCTCGATGCCAACAATGAAAACAACTGGGTATTCCAATCCTTTGCTGGCGTGGATGGTCATCAAGGAAACGCAGTCTCTGTCTGGGTCTTTGTCCTTTTGATCATCCGTATACAAGGCGACATCTTCCAAGAAAATGGCTAAGTTTTTTTCCTTTTCACTTTCGTCGTCCTCAACAAATTGCTGAATACCGTTTAATAGTTCCGTAATGTTCTCGTATCGTGAAACGCCTTCTACCGATTTATCGTCGTAAAGCATCTTCAACAATCCGGTTTGTTTGGCTACGTGCATCGCCAAATCGTAGGCGTTGTGGGTCTCTAGCATCGTTTGGAAGCTCTTGATCATCGTGGCGAAATTGTCGACCTTTCCAGCGCTTGCGCCCAATTCGGGTAGGCTGCTCGCCGATTTTACGACATCCCACAGTGGGACGCCCAATTCTGATGATTTTACGATGATTCGATTTACGGTGGTGTCACCGATGCCTCGGCCGGGGTAATTGATGACGCGTTTTAGGGCCTCTTCGTCGGATGGGTTGATCACCAATCGCAGGTAGCTTATGAGGTCTTTGACTTCTTTGCGTTGATAAAAGCTCATACCGCCGTAAATGCGATAATCGATGCCCTGTCGGCGCAAGCCTTCTTCAAATGCACGACTTTGGCTGTTGGTGCGATAAAGTATGGCGAAGGCCTTGTTTGGCAGGTGCAATTGATTTTTATCGTCGAAAATGGCATCGGCGACTCTTCGGGCTTCTTCGCCTTCGGTTGCGTTCCGCACGACTTTGATTTTTTCACCGATGTCGTTGGCGGTCCAAACTTTTTTTTCTAGCTGCTTTTGGTTGTTTTTGATGACCGAACTGGCCGCATTGACGATGTTTTGGGTAGAGCGATAATTCTGCTCCAGTTTATAGGTTTTGACGTCTGGATAGTCTCTCTCGTAATTGAGGATATTTTGGATATTGGCACCGCGGAACGCATAAATACTCTGCGCATCGTCGCCCACGACACAAATATTTTGATGGACCGCCGCCAGTTTCTTAGTAATCATATACTGCACGTGGTTGGTGTCCTGGTACTCATCCACCATGATGTGTTTGAACTTGTGCTGCCATTTGTTACATATGTCCAAATGATTGTTCAGCAGTTTGTAGGTGTTTAGAAGGATATCGTCGAAGTCCATCGCGCCGGCCTTGAAGCAACGTGTGGTGTATTCTAGGAAAATCTCAGAAAACTTGGCCCGGTTGGCGGCTTTGTCTTGGTTCATGAGATCTACATTCTCGAAATAGTTTTTGGCTTCGATGAGGTTGTTTTTGGCCATGCTGATCCTGCCGAGGACCATGTTTGGCTTATACATTTTATCGTCCAAATTCATTTCTTTGATGATGCCTTTGAGCAGGTTTTTGCTGTCTTCGCTATCGTAGATGGTGAAATTGGCAGGGTATCCTAGTCGATCTGATTCCTGTCTGAGAATTCTGGCAAAAACTGAGTGAAACGTACCCATCCAAAGATTTCTTGCTTGGGGTCCGGCCACTTGTTCGATACGATTTCGCATCTCTTTTGCCGCTTTATTGGTAAAAGTTAGGGCAAGGATGCTAAAAGGTTCGGCGCCTTTATGAAGCAAAAATGCCATTCTGAAAGTAAGCACGCGTGTTTTGCCTGATCCGGCACCTGCAATAATCATTACAGGTCCATCTGTTTGCATGGCTGCTTCCTTCTGTGCTGGGTTGAGTTTGTCCAAATAAGGAGGAAGTTCGTGTGAGGTATTTTGGTCGGGCCAATGCATAAAATACAAAAATACCACAGAAAAGTGATGCGATTTTCACAACTTGTAAACCTCCGTTTGTGTATCTTGCAACTATAATTATGGTAATTTTGATTTTGCTCAATTCCGATCTGCTCTTACTGGTCTTGCTATTTATGGTGATGGCAACAGCGGTGGTGAGTTTGTTGTGGTTTTTGCGCGAACGCAGGTTGCTGAGGAGTTTACAGGCTTTGATTGCGGAGGAGAAAATGGAGAATTTAGAGAGCAAGCACAGCAATCCCAAGGATATGAAAGAGGCCTTGCGTGCTTTATTTGAAACAAGGAAAGAGGAGTTGCTGCAATTGCAGCGCTTAGAGAATTATCGCAGGGACTATATTGGGAATGTGGCGCATGAGTTGAAAACGCCCATTTTTTCGATTCAAGGATACATCGACTCAGTATTGGATGAGCCGGATATGGACGAAGAGACGCGAGAAAAGTTTCTCAAACGAGCCAATAAAAATGCCAGTCGATTGGGTCAGATTGTGAGTGACTTGGATACAATTACCAAATACGAAAGTGGATTTTTGGTGTTGAATGTACAGGCGTTTGATATGCTGGGTTTGGTGAATGAAGTAGCGGAATCATTGGAGTTACAGGCGCAGGAGAAACACATGTCGATTCAAGTACACGCGCAGGGAGAAGGGAAAATGGTGATGGGCGATAGAGACCGGTTGGCGCAGGTACTTACGAATTTGGGATTCAACAGCATTCGATATGGAGTAGAAGGTGGGAATACGCGTTTTAGACTTTCTAATATCGGCGAGCGGATGATGATTGAGGTGGCCGACAATGGAATTGGGATTCCAACGGAGCATCAGAATAGGGTTTTTGAACGATTTTTTAGGGTCGACAAGCATCGCAATAGAGCAACCGGTGGCAGTGGTTTGGGGTTGAGTATCTGTAAGCACATCGTGGAGGCGCATGGCGAAACCATTGATCTGATTAGTACCGAAGGCGCGGGGTCTGTCTTTACATTCTCGCTAAAAACGGCGGATTGATTTCTTGATTATAACACGGCCCAAACGCAGGCGTAATCGTCCCATCGGCGGTAGGGTAGTTGAAGTTTCTGTTCAAAGCCGGGGAGATGGATTGCGGCTTGGATGATTCCGCCGACATTAAACGGGTCGATGTTTATTGTGTGATTGTTGATTTCGGTCACTGAATTAAACGTGCTTTCAGCCGAATTTGCAATGGAAGTCACGGGGTGCATCGCAATGGGTTCTATTTGCAGATGAATTCTAAAATCGGTGCCTTTTTGTCCGATCGCTTTGTATAATGCCTCCTTGGCGCACCAGATTAGGAGTAATACTTCCAATGCGGGGTTTTCGCCTAGCCAATTGAGTTCGTAGTCGTTGCAAAATCTCTTGTAAATACGATGCAGTTGCGGTCGGACCTGCTCAATATCAACCCCAACGGATTGACTTTGGTGATGGATTAAAACGGTGTAATCGCCGGCGTGGCTGTGATTGATGTGCGCGATGGCTGGCGAAAGCAGGGGTTTGCCGTGTTCTGAAAATTGGAGGGCGTGATAAGGGAATTGGGTGGCAATGAGATTTCGGGCCGATAGTTTATGTTTTGAGCCTTCTTCGTAGGTCAGGATGTCAAATGCATCGCCCCAAATTTGGTTGTACATTTGTGCCAATTGGTCGCGGGATTCGGTGATTTGCCAGCGGGAAAGCTGAGCGCCGGAATCGCAGGTCCAGGATAAATCTATTGGCATGGGCGCAAAGATAACGGTAAAAGAATATACGCAATTGGAAGGACATAAACAAGGGGTTTATGCGCTTTTGAATCTGCGTGGGAGTTCGGTTATTGTGAGTGCCGGCGGTGATGGTGCTGTGGTGAAATGGGATTTGGATGAGAACGGGCCGGTGCGAATGAATCCAGAGCCAAGTGTGGCCGGGGTGTTATTTGCGCAATTGCCGGAGCCGGTTTTTTGTTTGATGGAGGGGTTGGATGGTGTGATTTGGGCCGGAACGCAAGGCGGTTCGGTTTTTAAGTTGGTGTCGGGTGAAGCGCCTCGGATGATTAAGTTGGGCACGAGTTCAGTGTTTTTTATATCGCGGTGGATGGACGGTAGGATTGCAGTGGGTTTGGGCAGCGGCGAACTGGTTTTTTTGGACGATGAATTGCAGTTGTTGGATCGAGTATCATTGGGGAAGAAGAGTCTGCGTTGTTGTTTGGGCGACAGGGGTTTGATTGGCGGCAGCGATGGTTTGATTTGGCGTTTGGATGCGCAGGGTAATATTCTGGCTGGTTGGGAGGCGAATAGTCCTTCGGTCTTTTGTTTGGCCGAGGATTCCCAAGGTGATATTGTGAGTGGGGGAAGGGATGCGTTGTTGATGTGGATGGGAGAGGATGGTGGACTAAAGCAGGAGGTAAAGGCGCATTTGTTCACGATTCATACTTTGGCGGGATCTGACCTGGGGTGGTTGGCCACTGGGAGTATGGACAAGACGGTTAAGGTTTGGGATAGAAATAGTGGGGCGTTGTTGAAGGTAATTGATCGGGAGAAATATCCCAGCAGAGGGCATTCACATTCTGTGAATGCCCTCTGCTGGGTGGGACGCTTGCTTGCAAGCGCCGGCGACGACAAAATCATCCGCATTTGGGAAGTTTCTGTTTGATCCATAATTTGGACTCCAACAAAATTTGTGGAACATCCGCATGATTCATGTTCTCTATCAAGATGACAAATGTCCTATTTTCGCAATCGGGTAAGGGGTAATTTTACATGGAATTATCAAGGAAAATCATGAAAAAACTCAAGTGGATTTTTATGCTGCAATTCGCAGCCCTCAGTTTGTCGTCTCAAGCGCAAGTGAATCAATCTGCTACACCCGATGAAGAGGAAGAAATCGCATCGCCCAAAGACAGTACAAGAAGAAAAATCGTAAAGCTTCCGCCGCTGCCAAGTATTCCCAAAAAGGTTCTTTCGGCCCAGGATTCTATTGCCCAAATGAATCACCATAGCTCACGATACATCTTTGCGCCGTCTGCCTATCCAATAAGAAAAGGATCGTTTTACTACCAAAACTATGATCTCCTTTTGAATGATATTCAGGTGGGAATCACCGATAATTTCGGAATGGGGATTGGTTACGCTTTTCCGCTTTTCATGTACGTGACCCCTAAATATTCGATGCCTTTACGGAAAAATCATACGGTGGCCGTTGGCGATATCGCCGCGTTTAGCGTGTTTACCAAAGCGAGTAATACGGTGTGGTTGAATACGCTGTACGGCATGTATACGCTGGGTAGTACCAAAAATAATATCAGTTTGGGTCTGGGGATATTGCAATCGAGCGATTTGGATGGCAATCACGCGGTGACAAACCTGTCGGGCATGTACAGCATCACCCCGAATTTCTATTTTGTGGGTGAGGCGTGGTTTAATAATCGGGTTCGACAGTTTACATCGTCTTACACAGATTATGTATACGATGATACGAAGATGGACTATGTGGCAAAAAATATTGGGGTTGATGCGAATCTGCGTCGCAGTACCTTGTTCACGTCGTTGCAATTCAGAATCATCGGACACAAACAAAGAACTACGGCTTGGTCGTTTGGTGTGAGCAGCTACTGGGAGCGTGGCGATCAATATCCTTACAATGCCACCGTGCCCGTTTGGGATAAAACGCCAGGTCAGGTGAGTTACGAAAATCAATCCTTCGTGATGGGTCCTACGAACAAATTCTATTTCATTCCGTCGTTTACCTATGTGAAAAAGATTGGCGACATGAATGATGTTTCGCGGTAACCGTATTTGATTCGATGAATTGGATCGTAAGTTGATTTTCAGCATTCGCTTGGCGGCTTCTGTGTAACGACTTAATTATTTATATTTGCCTTTCTATTATGATATTATCAGATCAACGCATCCTGGACGAAATTGAATTGGGGACCATCAAGATTGAACCCTACGATCGTAACTGCTTGGGCAGTAATAGTTATGATGTCCATTTGGGTAAGCATTTGGCCCTTTACGTGGATGCCGAGCTCGATGCGAAAAAACACAACACCATCGCTCACTTTGATATTCCTGAAGAAGGCTTTTTGTTGATGCCGGATCAGTTTTATTTGGGTGTTACTCTAGAATATACCGAAACCCATGCCCATGTCCCGTTCTTGGAAGGCAAGAGCAGTACAGGTCGTTTGGGGATTGATATCCACGCCACTGCCGGTAAAGGCGATGTGGGGTTCTGTGGCAACTGGACCTTGGAAATCTCTGTTAAAAAGCCAGTTAGGGTCTATGCAGGCATGCCCATCGGTCAATTGATTTATTTCCCCGTTCTCGGTGAAATTTTGGTTCCTTACAATAGTAAGAAAAATGCTAAGTACGCAGGTCAGCCCAATCGTCCCGTGGAAAGCATGATGTGGAAGAACAACTTCTGATGTCGTATCTTTGCGGTACGGATGAGTAACCCAGAGATTTTCGAAAAAGTCATTTCCCATTGCAAAGAGTACGGTTTCGTATTTCCTTCCAGTGATATTTATGGTGGATTAACCGCGGTCTATGATTACGGTCAAAACGGTGTTGAATTGCGCAATAATTTGCGTCAGTACTGGTGGAAATCCATGACCCAGCTCAATCAGAACATCGTTGGGATTGATGCAGCCATTTTCATGCATCCCAAAGTGTGGAAGGCCAGCGGTCACGTGGATGGGTTTAGCGACCCGATGATCGACAACAAGGACAGCAAGAAGCGCTATCGTGCAGATGTGCTGCTCGAGGATCATCAGGAGAAAATCAGACAGAAAATCGACAAGGAAATCGACAAGGCGGCCAAGCGATTTGGTGAGACTTTTGATGCGGCGATGTATCGTACCACCAACCCCAGGGTGATGGAATACCAAGCCCAGATTGATCGCATCGATGCGGTGATGAAGGAAGGTTTGGAGTCGGGCAACCTCGCGATGATCAAAGAATTGATTGAATCGGAAGGCATTGTTTGTCCGATGAGTGGCTCTCGCAATTGGACCGATGTACGTCAGTTTAACTTGATGTACAGCACCCAAATGAGTGCAACGGATGCCGGCGAAGACAGTTTGTATCTGCGTCCTGAAACCGCCCAAGGGATTTTCGTCAACTTTTTGAATGTGCAGAAAACCGGTCGCATGAAATTGCCTTTTGGTATCGCCCAAACAGGAAAAGCGTTTAGGAACGAGATTGTGGCGCGACAGTTCATCATGCGGATGAAGGAGTTTGAGCAAATGGAGATGCAGTTTTTCTGTAAGCCCGGCACTGAATTAGAATTTTACGAGTTTTGGAAGGCGCAGCGCTTGAAGTGGCATAAGGCTTTGGGTACTGCGGACGCGAAATATAGATACCACGACCACGTAAAGTTGGCTCACTACGCCAATGCTGCGGTGGATATTGAATACGATTTTCCGTTTGGATTTAAAGAGGTGGAGGGGATTCACTCTCGCACCGATTTCGATTTGACCAAGCACGAGGAGTTTAGTGGCAAGAAGTTGAGATACTTTGATCCAGAAACGAACGAAAGTTTTGTCCCCTATGTGGTTGAGACATCGATTGGATTGGATCGTTTGTTTTTGTTGACGATGTGCGAGGCGTTTGCCGAGGAGGATGTGGATGGAGACATCCGTACGGTGTTGAAGTTACACCCAGCCATCGCCCCGGTGAAAGCGGCCATTTTGCCCTTGGTGAAGAAGGATGGATTGCCGGAGTTGGCGGAGCAGATTTACAATGAATTGCGCTTGGATTACAACGTATATATCGAGGATAAAGACAGCATCGGAAAGCGCTATCGCCGGATGGATGCCATTGGAACGCCTTTTTGTATTACGGTGGATCACGACAGTTTGGCCAATCAGGATGTAACGGTGAGGTATCGCGATACGATGGAGCAAAAGCGTGTGAAAATTGCTGATTTGGGCAGTTTATTGCATGCCGAAGTGAATATGAGTACCCTTTTGAAACAATTGTTATAATTACAAATTAGTTTAAAATCAAACCATGAATACTGTAGAAAAATTCTCATTTGCCGGCGAAAAAGTTTTGGTTCGCGTTGATTTTAACGTGCCTTTGGACGCTGAATATAACATTACAGACGATTCTCGTATGAGGGCGGCATTGCCAACCATCAAGAAGATTTTGGGCGATGGGGGTTCTGTGATATTGATGAGTCATTTGGGTCGTCCAAAAGAGGGTCCAACCGAGAAGTATTCTTTAAAGCACTTGGTTTCGCATTTGTCGGAATTGGTAGGCGTTGGCGTTCGCTTTGCATCGGATTGTATTGGTGAGGAGGCTGCGCATTTATCGAGCAGTTTGCAAGCGGGAGAGGTGATGTTGTTGGAGAATTTGCGTTTTTACAAGGAGGAGGAGATGGGAGATCGCGATTTTGCGGCGAAGTTGGCTTCTATGGGTACGTTTTATGTGAACGATGCTTTTGGAACGGCGCACAGGGCCCATGCTAGTACGGCGATTATTGCGGATTTTTTCGCAGGACGTAAGGCGTTTGGTTTGTTGATGGCCAAGGAAGTAGCGAATGCGGATCAGGTGATGAAAGCGCCCCAACGTCCGTTTACGGCGATTGTGGGTGGTGCGAAGGTGAGTGATAAGATTTTGATTGTCGAGAATTTATTGAGTACGGCGGACCACATCATCATTGGTGGTGGGATGGCATATACGTTTTTCAAGGCTCAGGGCGGCGAGATTGGCAACAGTTTGTGCGAGATGGAGCGTTTGGAAACTTGCGTTGATATTATGAAAAAGGCGGAAGCCAAGGGGGTGAAAATTCATTTGCCGGTGGATTCTACCATTGCCGATAAGTTTGCGGCGGATGCCAATACCCAGAATTGCGCGAGCGATCAGATTCCTAGCGGTTGGATGGGGTTGGATATTGGCGAGAAGGCTTGTGAGGCTTTCAGTGATGTGTTGTTGAATAGCAAAACGATTTTGTGGAACGGTCCAATGGGCGTTTTTGAGATGCCTGCGTTTGAGCGTGGTACCAAAACGGTGGCTCAGTCGGTGGCGGATGCTACGGAGGGCGGCGCTTTCAGTTTGATAGGCGGTGGCGACAGTGCGGCGGCGGTGTATCAGTTCGGGTTCGACGATAAGGTGAGCTACGTGAGTACCGGTGGCGGCGCGTTGTTGGAGTACTTCGAGGGCAAGGTATTGCCGGGTATCGCTGCGATTGAGGGTTAATTTCGCCCTACTTGATGTCGCGTTTTTCAGTTTCCGATAGATCGGTGCATTTTTGAAAGAATCTCACGGCAATATCTTTGATAGGTGATGGACTTTTGGCAAATTTGATGGCCATTGGTTTGTCGGCCTGCATATTTTTTTTCATATTCACGAAGGCCGGGGTTCCATATTCAAAGGAGTATCTCAGGAATCGTATTTCCAGGTTTTGTGCCTGGCTGGTTGCGGCGGCGTTAAGAAGGGCCTCAGCTTGGTTTGCCAGAGAGAGTTTTGTTGTTGGGGCAATTGAGGCCCGAGCCCGGAGGGCGAGGGACGTGGCATAATAGGCTTTGGCTACAGCGTCCGTTTGGCTATGTGATTTACATGCGCTTTCAAAAGTATTTACGTGATTATTATTGGTAAGCGCTGTCCTGTATGCCGTCCGAATCTGTATCCATTGGGTAGGACTCGGCGACATGCAAAGATTGGTGAATGCCAAGGCAAGAAACAAAAGGGTGCGCATCCAAATCTTCATGATTAAGGGATAACAATTACAAGCCTAATCTGTTTTGATAAAAATCAGACTACAACCACTTGCGGCGACGGAAGAAGTAAAGTGTGCCAAGGGAAGATAACGCCATCAAGCCCACGGAGAAAGCAAAGCCGTATTCCCACTTGAACGCATCGATGAACTCGAAGTTCATTCCATAAATACTGGCGATTAATGTAGGGGGCATGAAAATTACCGATGCAACCGTAAAGATTTTAATGATTTTGTTCTGCTCGATATTGATCAAACCCAAAAAGGTATTTTGCAAATATTCCAAACGCTCGAAGTTGAAATTGGTATGGTCGATCAATGAATTGATATCCTTGATCACAATACGCAATCGCTCGTAGTCTTCGCCTTCAAATTCACGACTCTTCAAAATGGCGCTCAGTACTCGCTGTTTATCCACTGCATTCTGTCGCAATTCCATCGTCAATTCCTGCATCCGGTTGATTTCCAAGATGATGGTTTCGTTGGGATTGCTTGAAAACGATAATTCTTTAGATAAGCCTGCAACTTGTTTGGCGAGTCCTTCTAATAAATCAGCATCGTTATCAACGCCCATTTCCAAGAGGGTAGGCAGAATTTGTTTTCCGGTGTGGAACAATCTGCCGGTGGCTTTGATTTTCTTTACGCAGTCTGAGAATGCGCTTAAATCGGCTTCGCGATAGGTAAAGAGAATATCGTCCTGAAGGATAAACGAAACGGCATTGGAATGAAACAATCCCGATTCCTGATCAAAGTGTAAGAAGTTACTGTTGGCTATGATTTCGTCGTCCGTTTCAAAGTAGCGAGATGAACTTTCAATCTCTAACTGTTGTTGACGCGACTGAAATTTGAATTCGAAATTTGCTTCTACATCGGCGATTTCAGCCGCGGAAGGATTCTGTAGGTCGATCCATATCAATCCATCCAATGTCTCTAATTGAGACAGCGTTTGCACTTTCTGCACAC
>JBEEMF010000093.1:0-23027 GCA_041192805.1 Bacteroidota bacterium
CCCCCAATTCAAACCCTATTCCTTGTTTTTATCCAATAACTTACTAAGTTTACAAGATGAAAAAAGTATTACTATCGATAATTGCTTTGTTTTTATCATGCGCTGAAATCAAATCACAAAACACACGATTTATTGATTCCGTATTTGCGTCGGTCGAAAAAACATCATTAAATTATTCAGATGTATACACAGACAATTATCACAAATTGGATATTTATTACCCCAAGGGTGATGTATTATTAAAAAGGCCTGTCATTTTTTTCAATCATGGTGGGGCTTTCTATGCGGGGGATAAATCCAGCCAAGACTGTATTGATTTCTGCACCGAATTCGCAAAAAAAGGATACGTTGCTGTGTCTTTAAACTATCGCTTGGCAAATCCAATCTTATTTTTAACCGATAAAAAAGTGCAACTCACCACCGTTCTTCAATCGATGGCCGACGTGAAAGCCGCTTTGCGATTTTTTGTAAAAGATGCCAAAAACACAAACCAATATCGCGTTGATACGACTGCTTTTTTTGTAGGTGGTTATTCTGCAGGTGCCGTCGCTTCCCTCCATACTGCCTGGGTTAAAAGTGAGACAGAGTTAGATGCCAATTTAAAAGATCTTTTAAAAAATAGCATTAAAACCCTTGAAGGGGATGCAGGCAATAACGGGCATAGCAACCCCATCAAAGCCATATACAGCATGGCTGGTGCGATACACCAATTAAACTTTATTTCTGCAGGTGATGTTCCAGTTTGGCTAGGTCATTCAAAGGACGATGCGACTGTGCCTTATGATTGTGGCCCGGGCTTAAATAATCCGCTTGTGGTTGAACTATGTGGCCCGGGGAAAATGGTCGCGGCATTGGAGGCGAGCAAAGTAACATTTGACACAATGATCTTATCCAGTGGGGGCCATGGTTGGCCTGGTTTGGGTAACAAAGGAACTCAATTTAAAAGGGCGGTGAAAGAAATTGCATCCTTCCTGTACCCAATGATCAATAATCCAAACACCTCCAATCATTATTTTGATGAACAAGTAATAACCAAGGTCTATCCAAATCCCGCGAATAATAAACTCCTCGTCGAAAGCACCAAACTTTCTGCAAATGAAGAATACAACTTATGCAACGCATTTGGCCAATCTGTGAGACACGGACAAATCATTGAAAACACAGAAAGAATTGATGTGAGTGATTTACCCAGGGGAGTGTATTACTTGAAATTTTCCGATTCTAACCGTCATGCAGTCCCAATCATCTTGGAATAGGTCAAAAATTCAATGGACTACGTCAATTAAAACGGAAAAAGAAAAATGCAACCGCTGCCCATTCTTTGTCAATTCCCTTTGCGTAACCAATGGTAGCATAATTGCTGTTTTGAACGGTTCCGTCGTCTTTGATATGACCAATAGTGGCATAATTACTATTTTGGACTGTTCCATCACTTTTCACATATCCAACAGTTGAATAATTGCTATTTTGAATCGTCCCGTCACTTTTTATATATCCAATTGTAGAGTAGTTACTATTTTGAATTGTGCCATTTTGTTTAATGTGGCCAACCGTAGCATAACTGCTGTTTTGAATCGTGCCGTCGGGCTTGATATAACCAGTTGTGGCATAATTACTCGATTGTATTGTTTGTGCACGAGTAAATCCGGACATTAGCAACATCGTCGCCATTAATAATATTTGCTTCATTTTTTAAGCAATATACACTTCATTCGATGATAATTTAGAGCGTGTACTTTAAACCGATATGGATGCCAGCTTGGGACATCACAGAATGGCGAACGACTAACGCCTTTCGTCGCTAAGTACTGTATAGACCACATACAATTACACTTACGTAATTAATCAACAGCCGGATACGATCTGGCTGTTTTCGATATATACCAACATTTTCAACGGGCTCATTTTTGACTCGATAGAGAAAACTCAAAAAAATGGTCTTCTTAATAATTAAAAAATATTTGGATACCACCAAGTTAATACACTTAGTAAAAATTTGCGGGTGATGAAAAAAATATTTGCTTTGTTGACGATCTGTATTTCCTTACAATCGCTCCTCGCTCAATCAACAATCTCCGTCAGAATTAATTCCGCCAATGACGATTATGAAGAATTCCTGAAGGCATCAGGTAGTCAAACTCAGTCCAAAACTGTTGGAGGTATGGATGTGGGCAGTTCCGATTTGGAATTTGGTACAGAGAGTTCTGGAAATGACCCCCAAATGGTTGGATTGAGATTCAATAACATCAACATACCCAAGGGTTCGTTAATCACCGGTGCCTACATTCAATTCAAGGTTGATGCGATAAACAAAAATAATGATCCATGTATTGTACACATTAAAGTTCAAGATACAGATAGCGCAGAGACATTCTCATCGAACAATTTTGACTTGACGAAAAGATCCAAATTATTGGATTCCATCACATGGTCAGTATCTGGAAATTCATGGAAAACTGTTGGTGCAGCTACCCCAGAACAGCGAACAACTGACATTTCCAGATTGATTCAGAACATTATTAATCGCAACGGTTGGAAATCGAACAACTCTATTGCGCTATTCCTCTATGGTTCAGGTACACGCGAGGTTGAATCATACGATGGTGATGCACCGGGTGCCCCATTGTTGGTCATCAATTTTGTTGCTCCTCAAACCATTATGAAGAGAATTTCTTTGGCTGATGATGATATGGAGGAATGGATTGCTGCCAAGAGTGGACAAACCCAATCAAAGACTGTGGGAGGTTTAGATGCTGGGAGCAGTGATTTGGAGTTTGGTACAGAGGCGTCTGGGAATGACCCTCAAATGGTGGGTATGCGATTTACTGGTATCAATATCCCCAAAGGGTCTTTAGTAACAAAAGCATATATCCAATTTACCGTAGATGCAATTTCTAAAAACAATGATCCGTGTAAGGTAATTATTCACGGAGAAAACACTGATAGTGCTTCTACTTTTGTTTCAAGTATTAGTAAAAATATAAGTGCGCGAAACAAAACGATAGACTCAGCTACATGGTCAGTTACAGGCAGTAGTTGGGGAACAATTGGCGCAGCCACACAAGATCAGCGTACGTCCGATATTTCCAAGATAATTCAGAGTATCATTGATCGTCAAGGATGGAAGACAGGAAATCCTTTGTGTTTATTTATGCAAGGTACGGGTACACGAGAAGTTGAATCATTTGATGGGGATGCCCCGAAAGCGCCTTTATTGGTACTAGAATATTTACCCGTGAAGTCATTGAATATTCGGGTTGCCGCCGCTGAAGACGACCAAGAAGAACGTCTACCCGCTAAAGCTGGTCAAACTCAAGCAAATACAGTGGGTTCTTTGGACGCAGGAAGCAGTGACTTAGAGTTGGGTGGTGAGGACAAAGGAAATGACCCTCAAATGGTTGGTATTAAGTTTAATAAAATCAATATTCCTCAAGGCGCTAAAGTAAAAAATGCATACATACAATTTGCAGTTGATGCCATTTCAAAAAATACCGACCCTTGTGTATTAACAATCAAAGCTGAAGATACCGACTCTGCATTGGCTTATGATGCAACTAAGACTTACAACATTTCGACAAGGAAATATACTACAGATTCAATTCGTTGGACCGTAGGAGGCGCTACTTGGAGCACCGTAGGCTCTGCTACCGCAGACCAAAGGACCCCGAATATCGCTGCGTTAATTAACAAAATAACAAGCCGCCCAGGTTGGAAATCAGGTAACAGTCTCGCTGTAAGCATTGTTGGAACAGGAACTAGAGAAGTAGAGTCTTATGATGGTGATGCTCCGAAAGCTCCCTTGCTTTTTTTAGAGTATTTCTCGGGTTCAACAACTGTTCTACCAAAACCGAAAACAACCGACTACCCTATCGAAAAAAAATCGGAGTGGTTATACCAAGACAGTGGTTTTGATTTATCTACTACTTGGAAAGACAAGGTATACCTGAAGGATAGTTTATGGAATTTTGGATCATCACCTCTTGGTTATGGGCATCCCACCAGCACCTCTACCACTATCTTATCAGGAGCTTCTAACAATAAAACCATCACTCATTATTTCAGAAAAGCGTTCAATGTTGTCGATTTGTCTTTGGTTACCGACACTATAGAATTGCAATTAATGTGTGATGATGGAGCAGTAGTTTATGTCAACGAAAAAGAGGTTGTACGTAAGAACTTAGGCACAGGGGCGGTAACATACAAATCAAAAGCGACCAAATCGGTTGAATCACCTTTAGATAGAGTTTACTGGTACTATAGACTACCTAAAAGTATTTTAACGAGTGGTAAAAATATTATCGCCGTTGAACTTCACCAAAGCGATAGTCTTGCCACAGACGCTCTGTTTGATCTGACTTTGAATAATGCTAAATTCAGACCCAATCCCACCTCCATGGGTTGTAATAACTCAACTGATCACATTGCATGTTATACGTCGGTAGTACCAACATTACAAATAGATACTTTAACAATACCGACTTCACATAGATTTCAAGCTATACTAAAAACAGGAGATGCATTTTCGGTTTCAGGAACAGTTCCAAGTAATTTTGATTTCACAGCGTATGTAGCTGACAAAGGGAACTCAAAGAAAGGCTATGTAGCAATAAACCACGAACTTTCTTTAGGCGGGGTTTCAATATTAAATACACAATATAATTGTAAAACAGGTTTGTGGCAAGTTGACTCTATCAATCCTGTGGATTTTTCAGGCGCATTGGTAAGTACTAGAAGTAACTGTTCTGGAGGCATTTCACCATGGGGAACGGTGGTTACTTGTGAAGAAAATCGCCCGACTTCAGGAGATGTGAATTTGGATGGGTACATCGATATTGGATGGAACATTGAAATTGACCCAGTGACACGTAAAGTAAAACAATACGGCAATGGTGTACCCGAAAAGTTATGGGCTATGGGAAGAATGAGTCATGAAAATGTTGCATTCCTACAAGACAGCGTTACAGTTTATCAAGGTGAAGATGCATCGGATGGTAACGTTTATAAATTTGTGGCTGATAAGAAAACAGATTTGTCTTCTGGTAAATTATATGTTCTTGCACTTGAAGCTCCTCTAAATGCAAGCGGAGACCCAACAACTACAAAGGGCACTTGGGTGCAAGTACCAAACACAACCAAAAGCGAACGTAATGATGTAAAAATAGCGGCCGCAAGTTTGGGTGGCACCAAATTCAATGGTGTTGAGGATATTGAGGTTAGCCCAACTAGCGGTGAGTTATTTTTTACTGCAAAAGGTGTAGGTAGGGTTTATAAATTTAAAGACAATGGCACAACTGTATCTGATTTTAGCACATTTGCTGGTGGAGAGTCTTACGTGGTAAATTATGGTGATGGACTAGTTTCTGAACCTTGGGGTCTCGGTGCAGATAACCTAACTTTCGACGATAAAGGTAATTTATGGGTATTACAAGATGGAGGTAGAAACCACGTTTGGATGTTGCGTCCTGACCATACACCGGCCAATCCAAAAGTAGAACTATTCATGATTACACCCATTGGTTCGGAACCAACAGGAATGACTTTCACTCCTGACTACAAATACATGTTCATTTCAATTCAAGAACCTAATGCCCTTAGCTTACAACAAAAAGATGTAGCAGGTAATTCTGTATTCTTTAACAAAAGCCACGCATTGGTAGTTGCAAGAAAAGAAATGTTCAAACCACAGACTTTGGTTACCCCCGTAATTTCCGGTCCAACAAGTGTATTACCTAACTCAACGCAAAATTATATGATTAGCAATCCAACTGTGAATCCTTACAAGTGGACAGTGACCAATGGTAATTTGCTATCTGGGAATGGAACAAAATCTATCTCTGTAAAGTGGGCAACTACCGATGGATCAGTTAAGGTAATCGAAAACCAAAATGTATATTGTCAGAGCCCTGAAAAGGTTGCATCCGTAATCATTCAGACGTCCAAAACTGACCCATTGATTGAAAAAGCGGGAATTACTATAAATCCAAACCCAACATCTGGAATATTCAATATTAAAATAGCATCAGATGCCCAGGTTTCTGTATTGGATTATACAGGCAAAGTATTGGTTAATCTCAATTGTCAATCCAATCAAGAACAACAGGTAAACTTATCCGACTTCAGTCAGGGTGTTTATTATGTTGTTGTAACCAAAGGAAACGAGAAGCAGACCGTAAAAATTGTGAAATACTAACCTCTTGAGGTGGTTTTTCAACATAACCACAACGAGTTTTTTTCAGGTAATTAACATTTAATAAAAAAGCCCCAATAATTTGGGGCTTTTTTATTAAATACAATTCAACCTAGCCGAAAACAATTAAATTACTATAAAATAACAATACAGAAATAAATAATAACATGCAATTGATTTTATTACAACATTCAAATCGAAAACTTGTGGCATGAAAAGACCTATACTAATCTTGGCACTAATTGGTTTATATTCAGCCGCCCAAGCCCAATCGACTAAATTTGAAGTACAAATTAAGAAAACAGGTACGACTGACGGAGTAGATGAATCCTCTGACGATGCGGAACAGCAAAATAATGTAATGGATAAATTGTTTGACGATGATTTAGACATGGGTTGGGAAGGCGATGACTTTAACATTGTGGCAACGGGATTCCGTTTTACAGGGGTTACTATCCCGAAAGGAGCTAAAATTGATTCTGCCTACATCATATTTTTTTCGCATGAAGAGGAAAAAGATACAGCCATGAATACCATTTTTGGAGAGGCTTCCGATGATGCAAAAACCTTTAGCATGGAAGAGTTGTTTTTGACACGTCCAAAGACTCAAGCCACTTACAAATGGGAAGTAACCGAATTTTGGCCAATATGGAAGAAATTTAGAACTCCAGATATTACCGCTGTAATTCAAGAAATTGTAGACCGTCAAGGTTGGAAAAGTGGTAATTCCCTAGCCATCATGATTTCAGGTAAGGACCAAGGAGCTTCTGCTAAAGATAACGCGAGAGATGTAATGTCATTTGAGAATGAAGAAGACCCTGCAGACGGTGGCGATGGCAAAAACCATCCTGAGCGCGTGCCTAAATTGGTGGTTTATTATACCGCAGCTACAAATAAAACGGAAGGCCATAAAGAAGTTGGATTCCACGTTTATCCCAATCCAATGGATGCTTCTTTTTCAATTACCCGTCAAATGGATGAAAACACAACCGTAAAGATTTACAATTACACGGGCGTAGTTGTATCGGAATTTGCTTCTTCCAACACTTCATTTGATGTACATCATTTACCAGCAGGTTTCTACACTGTGGAAGCAACTAAAAATGGATTTACATCCTCACAAAAAATCATTATCCAATAAATTTACCAAAATGATTACCACCAAAATGGTGAAAAGAGGCCAAAATCTGGTCACTTCTTTATTAATGACAATCTCTATTTTATACTTTCCCATCAAACTAAATGCGCAAAATGATACGGGAAGGATGAAATCAGTTACTATTTTAGGACGATTTGAAGAACAACAAAAAGCCCTGGAATACATGAAGAATGCCGATAATATTCTGAATGTAATCTCAAGTCAACAAATTAAACTGTTTCCAGATATAAACGCTGCAGAAGCCATTCAAAGAATTTCTGGAATTACACTTCAACGAGACCATGGAGAAGGCAGATTCGTACAACTTAGAGGCACACCCCCTCAATTGACGAATTTTAATATTAATGGGGAACAAATTCCTTCGCCAGAAGGCGATGTCCGCTTCGTTGGCTTAGATGTTATAGCAGCCGATCAGATTGAAAGAATTGAAGTTACCAAAGCACTCACCGCGGATATGGATGGAGATGGAATTGGAGGAACAGTAAATGTCGTTACCAAAACAGCCAAAGAAACCACGCCGAAAATTTCCATTGCGGTAAACGGTGGATATAATAACATCAGAAATAACCGTAATAACTTTATGGGAATGTTCTCTTTCTCCCAAAGAATAGGAAATCACGGATTTGTATTTGGCGCCAATCGCTACCAAAATATCCAAGGATCCCACAATATGGAGTTTAACTATACCAAACGTCCTACCCAACAAGATAACGTTTTTCAACCTGTATATAATGATATCGAATTACGATACTACGAAATTCAGAGAGATCGAACCGGCTTAAATGCATCCTATACCTATTATATTCGTGAAAATTCGGAAATTTCAATTCGCGCCATGTTCAACTCTTTTACCGATGATGAACAACGCCACCGATTGGTTTATGAATTTGGTGGTGGCACTATTATTAATCCAACCAAAACAAGGGAAGCAACTCTATTGCGGGATCTCAGAAATCGAACCAAAACTCAAGAAATTAACACCATCAATTTAGATGGAAAACATAATTGGGAAAGATGGAAAATCGATTACGGCATAGCTCTATCTCACGCTACAGAAGATGTACCCAATCAATTTGAAATCGGCTTTACCAGTCCTAACCTTTCATTTTCTATAGATCGTTCAGAACCTAATTGGCCCAAATTCAAATTTGCCTCCTCCAGAGATTCTAGTTATAGTTTGGATTATCAACTTTATAAATTCGACGGACTTCAGACCAGTAATTCGATAACAACTTCAAATAATCGAGTAATAAAGTTCAATGTAACTCACTATTTGAATAAAAACGAGAAACGTAATGAAGAAACTTACTTCAAAACTGGGGCAAAATGGCGACATAAAACCAAAAGTCGCGATGTAAATGGCTACTCATATGATGTTTATTGGAGTCAATTTGCCCCTGGCACAAGACAGATTTACACACAAATTGGTCCCAAACTGAGTTTGGCTACCGTGGGGGATGATTTAACTGTAACCAACTTATTGAATCGCGGTTATGATATGGGAAATTCACCATCCGTAGAAAAATCGAGTGAATTTTTCAAATTCTATTACCAAAACTTCAAACTCAACGAATCAGATACCAAAGATGAATTGTATTCTAGCGACTATTCTGCCACAGAAGATATCTATGCAGGTTACCTTATGTTCAAACACCAAAAAAGAAATTGGTCTGTTCAACTAGGTTTAAGATCAGAATTTACTGACGTAGATTATAATGGTTATTTCTTCAAAACCTATAAAGGACGATTCTTTGATACCTTAGAAAAACTGAATTCATCGAGGAATTACTTCAAATTGCTACCCATGATGCATTTGAAATATACTTTGAACCGACAAACCAACTTACGTTTTGCCTTTACAAAAACCTATTCAAGACCCAATTTTGAAGATATATTACCTTATAAAAAGGAACAAGAAGGTGGACTCGGTGATGAAATTAAATTTGGAAATCCGAATCTGAGATTCCCTGATGCGCTAAATTTCGATTTACTTTTTGAACATTATATGCCACAAAAAGGATTATTACAAGGTGGCATTTTTTACAAATATATCGATCAATTCGTTTTTCTGTATAAACGATTCGTGCATCTCGACTCCAACTTCAGTACAGCCGGACTAAAAGAAGTTACCATGGCACAGAACGGACTTTTTGCTCATGTTTATGGTGCTGAAATCACGTACAATAATAAATTCCATTTCCTACCGGGTATATGGCGAAACTTAGGTATTTATTCAAACTATACATACACTGCCTCTGAAGCCTTTATTAACGAAAGGGTAACCGTGGAAAAATTAGATGAAGTGTTTATTTACGGTAGCAGTGGTAATGGATTTGTTTACACAAACAACAATCAGGAAAAACTTACACTACCCGGCCAAGCTAAACATTCTGTTAACTTAGGTTTGTTCTATGATTCTAAAAAACTTTTTATCCAAGCAATTTTAAATTATCACGACGATTTTCTTAATGAACTCGGACAAGAAAACACATTTGATACCTATTACGGAGCTGCAACCCGAATCGATCTAACAGCAGACTACCGTTTTAAACAAGGCTGGAATATGTTTCTTCAGGCGAATAACCTTACCAATACCCCTTTAACTATGTATCTTGGATCTCCTGACTTACTAAAACAGAAAGAATACTACAGCTGGTGGTTCCGGTTCGGTATCAGACACCAATGGTAACTCTTAAATAATGAAAAATTCAATTCTATATTTTATCACAGCTATTACCATCTGTAGTTGTGCCACTGTAAAACCCATAATTAAAACAGAATCTCTACCGAATGATCCAGATGATGTTGCTATATGGGTAAACAAAACAGACAAGCCATCAAGCATTGTATTTATCAATGATAAAAATGAAAATGGTGGGTTATATGCATTTAATTTGAATGGAAAACTAATCGATTCCATAAAACCAATATTATTAAAAAAACCTAACAATGTAGATATTTGGCAATCAAAGTCGTCTAACATCCCGAGCTATATATTTATAACAGAAAGAACTACACAAAATTTGATTGTTGCATCGTTTAACCATTACCAGTTCAATAAAATCGATTCTTTTAAACTCTTTGACTTCGATACCACGGAAAATATAGATTTTAAATCCCCAATGGGTATTGCAATTGATAAACGGGATCGAATCGATAGTATCAACATTTATGTGAGTAGAAAAAATGGACCTAAAATCGGTTATATCGCTCATTATGCGTATTTCCCCTACCCAAAATCTAATATGCCTAAAATTAAATTGGTACGACTAATCGGAGAATTCAGTGGAATCAAAGAAATTGAATCTTTAGCAGTAGATACCCTTTATAACCGAATTTTATACAGCGATGAAAATTATAGCCTTAGATATGTTTCTACCCTACTAGATTCCAATGATAAGGGCACTATTGGACTGGGAAAATTTAAAAGAGATATCGAGGGAATCGCACTAAGTCCTCCCATCGAAAATTATAAAAATGGATTAATTTGGGTTTCCGATCAACAAAGGCAATCGCTTAATTTATTTGACCGAAAAACACGGGAATATTTGGGTAAAATTAAGGTAACGGCAACAGAAACAGATGGTATTGATTTTGCTGAATTGCCTTTATTTATGAATTCTCGGGGAACTATTTTTATGATGAACGATAAACAACATAATTTTCATTATTACGACATGGAAGATTTATTAAAGGCACTTACCCCGTAATTCCTTTAATGCAATTCATGGTGTTTCACCGTATTTCAATAGTTCGATTCCTGTTTGGAATCGAACTTATGCTTGTGACCGAGAAATAATTTTTGTGACCAGAAAAAATAATTTCTAAAAGTTCTCCACGAGTATCCAAACACAAACGAAAAATTAAATTTTCTCAAAACGAGCAAAATCAATGGCTCCCGAAGGTAAACTCAAAGTTAAATATTTAAATTATAATTTTGTTACACGGACTAGAACAATCGTAAATTGACCCCTCAAAAACACAAAATTCAACCGATTTCAACGCCCATAATGCAATCACAATAATTCATTGGCCAAATTCGCCAACTCACTGCGTTCGCCTTTTTCTAAAGTGATGTGCGCATACAGCGGCTGACCCTTTAATCGATCAATCATGAACGAAAGTCCATTGGATTGCGAATCTAAATATGGCGTATCGATTTGATTAATGTCACCCGTGAAAATGATTTTCGTCCCTTCCCCAGCGCGGGTAATAATCGTTTTTACTTCTAACGGTGTGAGGTTTTGAGCCTCGTCGACAATAAAAATAATATTCGCCAAACTTCTGCCCCTGATATATGCCAAAGGAGTCACCATTAGCTTTTCATTATCTACGAGTTCCTTGACTTTTTGATATTCTTTTGAATTTTCTGAGTATTGATTCTGAATCACTTTTAAATTATCCCAAAGCGGCTCCATGTAAGGGTTGATCTTCGCTTTAATATCGCCCGGAAGAAATCCGATATCCTTATTATTCAATGGAACGATGGGTCTAGCTAGGTAAATCTGTCGAAAATTGCTTCTCTGCTCAAGTGCCGCCGCCAAAGCAATCAGCGTTTTCCCCGTACCTGCAACGCCTTGAATGGTGACCAATTTGATATTGTTATTAAATAGCGCATGCATTGCAAAAGTTTGCTCGGCATTCCTGGGCTTGATACCATATGCATGTCGCTTCTCTACCCTTTCTAAATTTTTTGTTTCCGGATTGAAATAGGCCAAAGTACTACTGCGATGATTTTTGATGATAAAATAATGATTGTTATATGGCGATGATTTCATCACCTCGGAATAGTGAACCGATTCCATTTGATGAATTTTATCTATCATTTCAGATTCCTCTAGATCTAGCTGAGTAATACCGCGATACAACCCCTCTAAATTTTGAATTTTCCCCGTTTCATAATCCTCAGCTTGAAGGTTCAACGACCTTGCTTTAAGTCGCAGATTGACATCCTTGGTAACTAGAATCACGGGCCTGTCTGAGTACTCTTGTTTGATAAATAGGGCGGCATTCAGGATTAAGTGATCTGCCTTTCTATCTCCAAATATTTTAACTGCATTTTGCTCCTCGGTTCCAGATTCCTGCATAACCACGGTAAAGCAACTGGGCGTTTCTGGCGACAATTGAATCCATTGATTGAGTGAGTTGCCCTCAGAAAGTTTGTCTACAAAACGAATAAATTGTCTTGCCTCAAAATTGATCGTATCGTTCCCTTTCTTGAAAGAATCTAGTTCTTCTAACACGCTAATGGGAATGGCAACATCATGTTCCTCAAATTGATTCACCGCTTGGTGATCGTGTAAGATAACGGAGGTATCTAAAATGAAAATCTTCCTAATTTGAACCGGGTTTAACACTTTATTTTTCTTTGCCATCTAGCGCAAGTAAGAGCCCTTGTATTAATTAAATATTAATTCCATGCAAAAACATACCTAAAAAATAAATGAAAATTCACAGGCGGCAGTTAGTAAAAAAACAATGAAATCGAACTTTTGAAAAGCAAATCAATCATCGTTGTATATGTTGAACTTGAAAAGTCTAGTCTCAGGAATTAATTTATCGAAAAGAGAAAAATGGCTATTAACCATTCTATTCCCGATACCAGGATGGACCATCTTTGTTGCAATTTTTGCGCTGTACAAAGTGATAAAACACAAAATCCGTCGTTGAATCTGCGTGAATAAACAATTTGGGATTTCACTCAATTGAGTGATTTTTCAAAAGCCTTGAGCAACTACACCTCTTCGTTGAGAAGTTTCCACCCTCTGTTCAAGACATATTTGAGCCAAGCACCTGCAGTTAGCGATGTCAGGATCGCCAAAAGCACCAGTGTGACAAAGAAATTTTCATTGATTATTCCTAAATCCAATGCCAATGTAGCAAGGACAATACAAGGACCGCCCCTATCATTCAGAACCACAGCGAGATTAATACCAGAGAGCCAATCGTATTTTAGAAAGCGCGCAGTTGATAAAACAGCAATCGTTTGAACACTTATTGCAAAGATTACAAAGACGGTAAAAAACATCCAATCAAAATGATGAATCAAATCAAGTTTGATCCCAACTACTGCAAAATAAACGGGTATAAATAACGCCATGGAAAACCTTTTAACGTGAAGTTTGGACTCTTGAAATCTTGGGGTTTTTATATAGTTAACAACAATGCCAGCCAAGAATGCTCCAAAGACCAAATTGACATTTAAAAGGCTTGCTACAACTATGAATATAAGTAATATTAACGCGATAATCGGTGTTTCTGTCCCTTCAGGAACCAAATATCCTTTCGTCTTTCCATCAAGTAACTTTATCGCTTTGGGAATCGCTTTTAAGGCAATAACGAAAAATAATATAGAAATTAAAACGTGAAGAGAGATATCAGTTAATGACAACGTTTGGCTGGATACTAATCCCGTTGCAATAGAAACAAAGACCCAAAGAATTATATCGTGTATAGTTGCAATTGCTAAAGTAATTTTAGCGAAAGCTGTCTGCATTATGCCCAGATCCATAAAGATTTTTGAAATAACCGGAATTGATGTTATCGCAAGGGCGACAGTAATCACGAGCTTTAAAGATAAAATATTATTTGCCGGCCCTATTATATTTTCTAGGTCAAAAAAGTAAGTCGAAATCCAACCAAAAATAATGGTACTACAGTGGTGCCAATGACTAGCGCTAAAATCACTTTCTCGTCGCGCTTCTCAAACTTTCTCTGAATCTCAAACCCCGAACAAAACATCAATAATACGAGTCCAAGCCAATAAATCATCGCCAATAAATCGCCTTGTGCCAAAAAGATATCTTGATATAACTTAGGTGCAAAATGTCCAAAGAACGTGGGCCCCAACAAAAGTCCACCGAAAATTTCTCCCACAACATTTGGCATTTTTAATTTACTAAAGATGAACCCAAACACATGCGCAAATAACACCAAAAGCAATAGAGCGATAAAAAAATTCGTTAATTCGATGGGTGCAATAGTAATAGCCATGGCTCGTGAAATTTAAAGGAAAATAAGAAACTACGTATTGATGTCATCTATCACCAACAAAGTGATAATCATTATTTTGGTTCTCATTAGACGAACTTACACCCTTTTTCATTACAACTTTACGGAATACCGCAAGTCGGATAAGATAGTTTTACGGATTAGCGCAATTCAATAGATTCCCACTGAGTTCATGGCGCTGAAAAAACGCCATCAAGAGTCAGAACCGTTCCAGGTATCATTATCAAACTAGGGATAACAGGCGCTTAAAGTAACGATTGGTTCACGCAATCATAAATTAAAATTTACATTAACATCACAAAGGGTGGATAGTTTCGTGATTGAGAAACTATGAAAAATCTATTCAAACTGTTGGGTATCGTCGCCTTATTTTTCTTGGCCGGACCCGCTTCAACCCACACGGCAAAAAGCCAATCTCTGGTAATATCCGAAATCTTTGTTAACCCCGCTGGCACAGATTCATGCAAAGAATTTGTTGAACTCGTAGCTACGAAATCTATCAACTTCGCCAACACCCCCTACTCAGTAATCGTTTGTAATAACGGAACTGCCACGGTTAGAGGTTGGAAAGAAGGCAAAGCCATTACCTATGCCTTTGAAATCACTTCAGGTACTGTGAAACAAGGCGATATAGTCTATGTAGGCGGATCCTGTATGAAAATCAATGGAACCAAATTAAGGACCATCAACAACATGACCACAGGTGGCGATGGTAGCATTGGCCAATCTAACGCTTCTGGCGTATTTGGAAATGGCGGAACCTCTGCAGATGGTGTCGCTGTTTTTGATCTTGGACTGTCAAAAATCGACTCTACTACTGCTCCTATCGATGCCCTATTTTATGGTAGTGCTTTTGGAACCGCGATCAATTCAGCGGGTGCCGCAGGATACCAATTGCCAAATAACGACCTATTTGCAGGTGGAAAATTATCATCTACATCAACCCTTGTGGCCGATCCAGGTGCAAATTACATCGTTGCCTCAGGAACATTCAGCACAGTTTCAGGCAAATTCTCTTCAAAAAGAACCCATACCTCTACAAGCACATCGGCCACCGATGGCACGTCTGACATCAAATTTGCTGGCGCAAAAGACACCACCCAGCCTACTTATGTCGTTTCGATCGCCAACAACGACACCACCGTATTGATAGAAAGCAAAATACAATTGTTGTTTAGCGAAAAAATTCGCCTCAGTGCGGGAGCAAGTTGCGACAACAACAACATCGACACGATGTTTACACTAAAAGAAACAGACGCAAGCGGTGCCAGTGTTTCATTTGATGCTACAATCTCTGGAAACACCATCACAATCACACCTTCTGCCTTATTAAAGAGCAATCAGAAATATTATTTCGCTTTCAATGCCGCTGCCACATCAGACAGTACTGGCAATAAAACCAAAAACAACGGTTCTATTTCATTCAGAACCCTAACAGAGCAAACCCAGTTCAAAGCGGGTGATTTGGCATTTGTGGCATATCGCATGAACGCCCTAACAACGGACGATGAATTTGCAATCCTAACATTTGTCGACATTTTACCAGGTACAAGAATTCAGTTTACCGACGCCAAATTCACTACCAACTCTCCCGAGCAGTGTTCAGGTGGATTAACATGGACGGCCCCTGCTGCTGGTGTAGCTTCGGGTTCAGTAATTGCGATAAAGAACGACCTTCCATCGGTTAATATTGGTAGCTTAACTGGCGCCAAATTTGGATTGAGCAGCGGTGGCGACCAGGTAATCGTTTATACTGGTACGAACGCAAGCCCAAAACACATCACGGCACTTAGCTCAAACCAGTGGCTAACCGCCAATACTGTTTGTTCTGGAAGCACTTCGATGTTGCCTAGCAGCCTTACCAATGCAACCAACGCCATTCAGCACGCGTTAACAAAAGGGGCTTCTGCTCTAAACACTGCCAACGCCGTATATACAGGTTCTATGAAAGGCAGCATCGCCCAATTAAAAGTCTTGATTCACGATACTGCCAATTGGAATGGCGCACCATCGGGTTCGGCTGCACAAACATGGCCTACTTGGACATTCCCAGGTTCACCATCGGTAACAAAAGCGGAATTGATCAACGCCACTACATTGCGAGTGATTTTTAGCGCCGACATGGATAAAACCACTGCCACTGACTTAGCCAACTACACCGGCATCGCCAACTTGCAAACAGCTACGATGTCGAACAACGCTGCCAGCATCGATACCGTAACCTTAAGCTATTCAACTCCATTTACTTCTGGCCAATCATACAGCTTATTGGTTACCAACGTGAAGGACGCCGAAGCAAGAAAATTGTTTAACCCTTATACATTCAAATTCACTTTCAATGCTGAATTCGCTTTTGCCACACGATTTGTAGTTGTTAAAGAATCTGCGGGTCAAGCCATCCTCAGAATAAACATGAAATTCCCAGGGACAGCCACAGTGAAATTAACCCCGCGCTTTGGGCCATTTAGCACCGCTTTGTCGGCCGACCACACATTTACATCGAGCACTGTTACTTTCAGCAGCAGCACCCCCTTTGTAGATGTTACGATACCCATTTTTAACGATAAAGTATCAGAACAAGACGAATACCTCAATATTTTGATGGAAAGCCCAACGGGTGGCGTTATCACTGGTCTCCCTTTCTTCACCGTTTACATTCAAGACGATGACAGAGCCGTGATTGCACCAGCAAAAAATATCGAATTGAATCACATCGCAAGTTTCGACCCCAACCCAGCCGTGGGAAGTACTACAGAAATTGTGGTGCACGATGCTAAGTCGCAGCGATTGTTCATGACCAGTGCCATTCAAGATCGTATGGATATCGCAGATTTTAGCGATCCAAAAAATATCAAGTTGATTAAATCAATCGACATGACACCTTACGGCGGAATCACAAGTGTTGCCGTGAAGAACGATGTTGTTGCTGTTGCATCGCCCAATGTAAACGAGCAACTCGATGGCCAAGTGGTTTTCTTTAGTACCAATGGCGATTACATCAGCAAAGTGACTGTTGGTGCATTACCTGATATGATCACATTTACGCCCGATGGCAAAAAAGTACTTACAGCCAACGAAGGTCAGCCTAACTTAGACTATTCAGTTGATCCGGAGGGAAGCATCAGTGTTATCGATATTTCTGGTGGTGCGGCCAACCTAACTCAGGCTCAAGTAAAGACAATCGATTTCAAATCTTGGAATGCAGGCGAAGCCGATTTAAAGGCAAAAGGCGTGAGAAAACTTTATGCCCCCAGCACAATGGCACAAGATTTTGAACCAGAATACATCACTGTAGCTGCAGATAACTCAAAAGCATGGGTTACGTTGCAAGAAAACAACGCCATTGCCGAATTGAATTTATCGAACAGCACTGTCACCGACATTTGGGCAATGGGCACCAAAAATATGAATGCCAGCGGAAATGGATTTGATGCCAGTGACGTAAGTGGCTCAATTCTAATAGCCAACTGGCCTGTTCAATCGTTTTACCTTCCCGATGGAATGGCCAACTACAGTGTAAACAACAAAAACTATTTAATCACTGCCAATGAAGGCGACGAAAAAGAATACACCCCATTAAACGAGAGAACAACCGTATCCGCAGTAACATTGGATGCCACAAAGTTCCCTCAGGGCGATATGTTGAAAGAAACCCATGCCTTGGGCAGATTCCGAATTACCAACACACAAGGTGATACAGACGGCGATGGCGATTACGATGCCCTTTACTCTGTAGGTTCTCGTTCATTCAGTATTTGGGATGCCACAAGCAAGAGTTTAGTTTGGGATGCAGGCGATCAATTAGAGTGGATCACATCAAAGCACCCAGCGGTAGGTAGAATATTCAATGCCGACAATGAGGGTATTGCTCTAAAAGGTAGAAGTCGCGCCAAAGGACCTGAGCCAGAAGGCGTTACCGTTGCTGAAATCAATGGTCGTTCATTTGCCTTTGTTGCCTTGGAAAGAACCGGTGGAGTAATGGTTTACGATGTCACAAATCCAACAGCACCCGTTTTTGAAGATTATCAAAACACACGTAGCAACACTGCACTCACTGGCGATTTAGGACCTGAAGGCATTCAATACATCAGCAATGCCAACTCACCCACTGGAAAGCCTTATGTAATTGTAGCCAACGAAATCAGTGGTACGATCACAGTATTTGAAATAATCAACAATACTTTGGTTAGTGCCGTTGAAACAATCAATACAAATCAAAATATCCTAGCCTACCCCAACCCTGCAACGGATCACATATTTGTAAAAAATGTAGATTTCATGACCATTACAAATATGGTGGGCAAGGTTGTTTACCAAGGTCAGAATCAGGCCGATGGTATCAAGGTCGACAACTTAGCTACAGGTGTATATTTCATCCGTGACAACTACGGTAGAACTTGCAAATTTGTAGTGAAGTAAGCTTCAAAATACTTTAAAAAAAGACCCCCCCCTTGAGTTGCTCAAGGGGGGGGTCTTTTTTTAAAAAATCAGCCAGAAAAATAAAAGCCTAGCAACAGTTTCTACTCAGTTGAAAACACTTTTCACAGCATTAACGCGAATCAAACTTATACATCGCGTCGCTGGCAGTTTTGCCCAATTTGTCGCTAATAGATAACGCCCAAAGTACCAATTCCATACAGAAATCTTTGTCGGCGTCACTCAAATGCGAAGCGTGCTTTTCAATCAATTCCGTAAGCGGCTTGATCGCCTTCAGACTCTTGAAAAATACCTTATCCGTATCCGTATAATTTAGCTCCACGATGTTCTTCTCAAACCAATGCACCAAATCGCTGTAAGGGGTTTTGGTTCCTGCCTTTTCCAACTTGGCAATGCGTGGGAAAATCTGGTTGAACTGAACCATAATGGCAGCATCGATTAGTATCCGAGCGACCTCGTCGGCTCCCTCCTGCTCACCCTCATACACCAGTTCGATTTTTCCGGTGATGGATGGGATAATCGACATAAAATCAACCAATCTAATGGTGGTTTTTTCGCTCTCGGTTTCGATCAAGCGAAGTTTGCCGGCGGCGATAAGGTTTTCCATCGCACTAATCGACAAACGAGCGCTGACGCCACTTTTGGCATCTACATATTCACTGTCGCGGGCCGTAAACGACACTTCCTCCAACAGGTTTTTGGCCATATCCGGAATGAAAACCGCAGCCAAATCCTCAGCCGAAATCTTGGCTTCTTGCTCAGTAATGGCACGCGCTAGAGCAATATTCTTGGGGTAATGCGTAAAAATCTGTGACCCGATACGATCCTTGAGTGGCGTAACGATGCTTCCGCGGTTGGTATAATCCTCAGGATTTGCAGTAAACACAAATTGAATATCGAGCGGCATCCGCAATTGAAATCCGCGAATCTGGATATCGCCCTCTTGCAAAATATTGAACAACGAAACCTGGATACGCGCTTGCAAATCCGGAAGTTCGTTCAACACAAAAATGCAGCGATTGGCACGGGGAATCATCCCGTAATGAAGCACACGCTCATCGGAATAAGGCAGTTTCAAAGTAGCCGCCTTAATCGGATCGATATCGCCAATCAAATCAGAAATATTCACGTCCGGCGTAGCCAATTTTTCAAAGAAACGAGCCGAGCGATGCACCCACGCAATTGGTGTTTTATCGCCTAGTTCAGCCATCAAATCCACGGCAAATCTGGAAATCGGCGCAAAGGGACTGTCGTTGATTTCCGAACCCTGTACAATCGGCATATATTCATCCAGCAAGTCAACCATGCTGCGAGCGATGCGGGTCTTTGCCTGTCCGCGCAATCCCAACAAATTGATGTGGTGACCAGCTAAAATTGCCTTTTTTAATTGCGGAACAACAGTATCCTCATAGCCCAAGAGTCCTTCAAAAACCGGCTGTTTGGCTTTGATGCGAGAAATTAGGTTCGCTTGAATCTCTTGATTTATGGTTTTGTGGGCATAGCCAGATGCTTTTAATGCTTTGAATGTGGTTTCTTGTTTCATCTGTAATTAAATCCGTTTGATTCTGTTTTTTTCGTAATCTTCAAATATCATTTGACCCAAATCTGATAGGCCGGTAAGGAATGCTTTGCCTTGATTTTGGGCGGTGAATCGTTCCACAAATTGACGCAAATATGGATCTTGAGCAATCATAAAAGTGGTAATAGAAATTTTCAATTTTCGCGCCTGGGCCGCCATATTTAGGCATTTGGAAACGATGTATTCGTCCAATCCATTGCTGTTTTTGTATAGTTCGCCATTGGGCAGTTTCACGCAGCTGGGCTTGCCATCGGTGATCATGAAAATTTGCTTATTGGTATTGCGTTTGCGTCGAAGAATGTCCATCGCCAACTCCAATCCTGCAACCGTATTGGTATGGTAAGGACCCACTTGTAGATAGGGCAGGTCTTTCACTTTAATCGACCAGGATTCGTTGCCAAAAACGATAATATCGATAGCGTCTTTCGGGTATTTTCGTCGGATGAGTTCCACTAGGGCCATGGCCACTTTTTTGGCGGGGGTGATGCGGTCTTCGCCATACAAAATCATCGAATGACTGATATCGATCATCAGCACTGTGCTCATTTGGGCTTTGTGCTTGGTTTCGTCGATAATCAAATCGTCTTCGGTGAGTTTTAGGTCGGAAATGCCATGGTTGATTTGGGCGTTTTTGAGGCTTTCCGACATATTAATTTGCGACATTTCATCGCCAAATTGGAAGTTGCGAATTTCGCCATCGCGTTCATCGCCAACACCGAGTTTGGTGGTTCGATGATTTCCTGCGCCACTTTTCTTGAGTTTGCCAAAAATCTGATCGAGGGCATGCTCTCTCAACGCCGCTTCTAGCTTGGCTGTAAGCAGATTTTTTCCTTTGCCATTTTTATCGCCATCGCCATCGTCGGTGAGTTCGATTCCTTCTTTGATATAGCCCCGTTTTCTGAGGTCTTCCTCAAAATCGTGAATCGTATACTCGGCGGTGAAAATGTTGTATTCTTTATCGAGCGAATCAAGCCAATCAAAGGCCTCATCCAAATCGCCCGAAGTATGGGTCAAGAGCTCTTTAAAAATTTCAAATACCCTGTCAAACGGCTCGATGTCCTTCGGGATGTGTTTACTGATGATAAACCCTTTGCCCTGATTGAATTCAATACCCTCTAACATCGTTTTAGGTAACAAATCTAGGCGTTAGAAGTTCATAGCAAAGTGAAATAGATTGAAACAATTGGTTAAACAAATAATTAGAAGGTAAAACCAAGAGATGCAGGGATTACGGATTATCGCAAAACATGAAATCTAATTTACGGATTATCGCAACTCGTTAACTTTTGTGTTTATTAGATTCGCAGTATGATGCGACACTACAAGAGATTCATTTTCATTGCTTTAGTGATTGTTTTGTCGGGCTGCACGACACAACGCAGATACCATCAGGGTGGGATTCATATAGATTGGCACACCTTCGGGCATCAGGAATCGTCGGACAAAAATCATCAGGATAAACCAGCTCGCAAATCAGCTCAAAAGGCAAATCAACAGACAGATCAACAGGCTGAAAATCGCTTTTCCGAACAACCAACCGCGGTAAGTCAGAATACTCACCCAACGAATATCGAGAATGACCCATTGAAGAGTCGAGTTGTTACCCTGAATGAGGTCGAAACTGCTAGTGGAATTAGTATCGAAGATCAAACCACCCAATTTGCGAATTTCACAAATGTCAAAAATGCAAAAGCCCCACTTTCGGCCGCGACAAGATCAAACAAGAATCCGCGACAAAACAAAGTTGGCATTGGTGCAAACGAAGGCGACAAAAGAGCAAACGAAGGCGACCCAGACCAATTAAAAAAATTAGAGACGGCAGCCATTGTAATTTACGCCATAGGATTGCTAGTGGGCATTTTAGCCCTAATTTTTTGGTCAAACACCTTAGCCATCATCACTGCAGCCATCATGTCGGTCGGTTTTGTTGTATTCCTATGCTGCGGAGGCAAAGCGCATTATTTCTTCTCATGGGTTATGAGTTTTTTAATTGGGTTGGGACTTATTGTATTGATGATCAAAAAGGGAGATGGCAATTTCCACGGATTTTTTATTCCGTGAGTAATCTATATCTTGCGAGATCATGGATACACTCAGCGCCCTAGATACCTCCCACAAAGCTTATATCACTCCCAATCTAAACGAAATTCACCACGTTGTCCAAACGGGTTCAAGCGGCTGGATGATTATGAATGGTCTCTTCTTGAGCATTTTATTTTTCACTCTGATATTTTCGAAAAACCTAGGCGAATCGGCCAGGAAAAAATTGGGTTGGGGATTGGGTGCGTTATCGTTGCTCAACTTCGCTGCCAGCAACATCAAAATGGTCATCGAAAACAGTTGGCACATCGAAAACAGCTTGCCCCTTCACCTTTGCGGCATGTCGGCCTTCATCGCTGCCTTCCTCCTAATTCGCGGCTCACAAATCAGCTACGAATTCTTGGTTTACTGGGGTGCAGGCGCCATCCATGCCTTTTTAACGCCTGAAATCACCAACGGCCCATCCGTATACAACCATATAGAATACAGCATTTCCCATGGGATCATCATTTTGGGTTCGGTTTACGCAACGATGCGACTTGGTTACGTGCCTCGTCCAGGATCATGGTGGAAAGTGTTCTTGTATACCCAACTCGCCATCCCCATTATCGGCG
>JBEEMF010000094.1:0-7837 GCA_041192805.1 Bacteroidota bacterium
TACCAGCCGTGTCAACCCACCAAATATTGTTGGGAACACCCAATTTGATTGAACTATACGCACTTGGAACACCAACAGTATCAATTGCTCGGATTGCATAGTAATATGTCTTCCATGCCGTCAATCCGGTATCCAAGTAGTTCAATTTCGAGGTTGTGTCTCTAATTACTAGAAGGTTGTTTTTGGTTGTTCCGCGATATACTCTGTATTTCACTGGTGAAGACTTGCTCGCTGACCAACTAATGTAGTTTAATCTCGGTCCGTTTTGTACCAACACAGAGTCAACCGCTGATGGCGGAGTATTGGGTCGTGCCGACAATTCATTACTGAATCCACTTTCAACACCCGAAGAGTTTACACTCTTGATGCGATAGTAATATCTTGTCAGGTTGGCAAGGCCACTATCCTTGTAGGACAGCGTCTTGGCGCTCAAGGTATCAGTTACTAATCCAACAGTAGCCGTATCGCTAATTGGCTTTGTACTTCTGTACAATTTGTATTTGTTTAAGCCCGTAAATGAAGATTGACTCCATGTGAGAGTGATTTTTTCATTTCCACCCTCAGAACTCAATAAAACCGGGCTAGGGAATGCCGCCGAGTTTTCGTAGGCGCCCAAATCAGGGGCTGAACCAGATGGACGAGGTCTAGTCAGTCCGTCGCGATCCAGCTTGATAAGGCTTGTTGAATTACCTTTTCCAATGGATGTTGATGAATTACTCAACCTATATGAATTGGGTAGGAATGATGGATCTTCGTCAAAGTTTCCAGTTCCAGTATATCCTCCTCTAATGTTACAATTTGTAAGTTTTATACTTCCCGGAGTTGCACTCACCAAACTTTGAAATTCCTTTCCAGAAGCATTCCTAATGATACAATTATTAAAATTAATTGCACCACTATTCATATAGACAACAGGCCCTGAACTATTGGGCGTATTGTTAACAATAGTAGAATTATTAACAAAAACTGTTGGATTCTGACACCACAATGCATTGGCGCCATCTTCGTCATGTATTAAACAGTTATTTACAAAAACCTTTTGGGATTGTCCTCCTACGAAAATTATCGAACTACCACATTCCCAGCCATTATTATCGTAAAACTCATTATTCACAAACCAGGCACTATCACCTCCTACCAACGCTATAGCACCGCCTTTGCGTCCCTTATTATTGTGGAAAACTGAATTGTTTATATTCAGTGTATTAACCCAAAAGAATCCACCACCACCATCAATATCTCCGGCTGCAAGATTATTTCTCACAATGACATTATTGATTTTCAACTTCTTAGCCGACACATAAAAGCCCGCCCCTTGGCTAGCATATCCATTTTGAATTACTAGTCCAGAAACTTCGGTACCATTACCTTCACTATTTAAAATACGTACAACACAGCCAGCTGTATTTCCATCAATTATCGTACTGTCAATGAACTGTTTATTTCCACCTAACACAAATCTAGAAGCTAGAATAATTTCTTTGCCCCGAAATATTACATTCTCTTTGTAGGTGCCTTTTTCAACTAAAACTGTATCTCCATTTCGTGATCTATCAATGGCATATTGAATCGTTCTCATCGGTTTGCTTTCATAGCCATAACCTATACTATCCCTGCCCTTTTGGGAAACAAAAAATAGTCTATATGATCGACCTTTTTTCGACTTAGCAAATACGCTGCTCACACCAACCGTGTCTACAGCGCATACTTTATAATGATACACGACTCCATCTTCAACGGTAGTATCCTCAAAATTCAGTGCATTAATTCTACTGAAGATGTAATTGGTATTATTTACCGACGTTCTTACAATACTGTAAGTTACATCAGACGATTTCGATTTTGGCCAAGTCAGAGACACTCTATGAGGGCCATTTATCACATTTATACTATCCGGCGCACTTGGAGGTGTATTGGGTCGTGCCGACAATTCATTACTGAATCCACTTTCAACACCCGATGAGTTCACACTCTTGATGCGATAGTAATATCTTGTCAAGTTCGTAAGGCCACTATCCTTGTAGGATAGAGTTTTGGCGCTCAAGGTATCAGTCACTAATCCAACAGTAGCAGTATCGCTGATTGGCTTTGCACTTCTATATAATTTGTACTTGTTTAAGCCTGTGAAGGTTGATTGACTCCATGTTACAGTGATTTTTTGGAAGTCAGGTTGAATACTCTCTAGTCGTGGTGCGGGAAAATAGAACTTACTTTCAATGGCACCAACATCTGGATTCGAATTTGAAGGGTTCGGGGTTGGATTGCCATAAAAATCGACATTAGATAAATACTTACCTAAGCTGCCAAATCCCAAAAAACGACCATAAAGGTTCGGAGAATAAACTGAACTAATTTTTGTCAAATCAATTCCATGATTTTGATTTACAGTATCATTGTTAAACCATGAAACTTTAAAAGCACTATTAAATCCAGATATATTGTTGTAAACCAGAAATCCTTTGCTGTATGGCCTGTAAATAAAATTATTATAAAAGTTAACATAGCAGTATTGTCCAGAATTTGGCATAAAAGTAATATTATTCACGTTACCATCAATGATATTGTTTCTAATGTTTACTGTACTATATGATGCATTTATATTGTTCGTCACATGAATACCGTTCTGTTTATTATTAATAATGGAGTTAGAATTAATATAGACAGTATCCATACTAGAAAAATTATTTACACCAATATAAATTGGAGTAATGTATTTATTATCAATTAAAATACAATTCCTAACAATACCACAACTTCTACCCACGTATATACAGCCATTGTAGTAATTACTACTATTTGAATAGTCTGAACCATTTTTCAAAAACAAGCACCGCTGTATGGTAGGAAGCCCGTAACCTTTTGAATTTGGCGCCATGAAAACCAACCCATTAGCTTCATTATTTTCAAAAACACAACTGTCTACTGTTTCATTACCATACAAATCGACCAGCCATCTTCCGTTAGAAAAATTCCCCCTAAATATATTTCTATAAATTACTGATTTAAAGTAGTTCCCATTGGTTTTTATCGCACCGTAACTACAATTTGAAAAGCTAAAACCAATTATCTGATATTTAGCACTAATATTTGCGCTTACCGTAATAATTGGTGAAGTAATTTTTGACCCGTCTAAAACTGTATATTCAATTCTTGATAAATCCGATTTATTCAATATCCAACTGGACGAAAGTGTGATACCCTTGGTGATATTAATTGCGCTGAAGAAAACACCCTTTTTCAATAAAATTGTATCGCCGTCCTTTGCATTTTTCATGACATCGTTAGGTGATTTCACCATACTCCATGATGTACCGAGTGCAGTTGAAAGGCCTCCAGTATCAACCCACCAAATATTATTAGGGACACCCAGTTTTATTGAACTATACGCACTTGGAACACCAACAGTATCAATTGCTCGAATTGCATAATAATAAGTCTTCCATGCCGTTAATCCGGTGTCCAAGTAGTTCAATTTCGAGGTTGTGTCTCTAATTACTTGAAGGTTGTTTTTAGTTGTTCCGCGATATACTCTGTATTTCACAGGTGAAGACTTACTTGCAGACCAACTAATGTAGTTCAATCTCGGTCCGTTTTGTACCATCACAGAGTCAACTGCAGATGGTGGTGTATTGGGCCGTGCCGATAATTCATTACTAAATCCACTTTCAACACCTGATGAGTTTACACTCTTGATGCGATAGTAATATCTTGTCAGGTTAGTAAGGCCACTATCCTTGTATGATAGAGTCTTGGCGCTTAAGGTATCAGTTACTAAGCCAACAGTAGCAGTATCGCTAATTGACTTTGTACTTCTATATAACTTGTATTTGTTTAAACCCGTAAAGGATGATTGACTCCATGTCACTGTGATCTTTTCATTTCCACCCTCAGTACTCAGTAAAACTGGACTAGCGAAAGCCGCGGAGTTTTCATGTGCGCCAAGGTCAGGGTTTGAACCTGATGGTATTTGTCTTTTTGCACCCACAAAGTCAATCCCATTAATCGTAATTTTCCTATATCCGTACTGCGTAAAGGTGGTTTGCCCCATTCCAATTGCTTTAGAACTATTATTTAGTCTAAAATCACCGGTAGATACATTTTTGAATTCAGGGTCTAGGTTAAAATTGGAGGCTGTTTTTGAAAAATAATTATCCTTGATGATTGAATTTTGGAAAATGTAAGCTCCCGCTTGCTTTGATAACTCTGGCAGTGTATCCTTTGAGGTCTCCCAGAAAATACAATTTGAAAAATATATACGCCCTGGACCATTAAGCCCACCTCCAGCGTACGAATAGTTATTGACGAATGTGCTATTGACAAAGAAGTTACCTAGGTTTATTGAGGTATCTTTATAGTCGAAATCAAATACTCTTCCTAAATTATTGTGGAAAATACAGTTATCAAACCTCAACCCTCCATAATGGGTATGAATGACTGCCGTTCCACTGTTCGGTGAACCACATTTTGTAAAAATACAATTCTGAATATTTGCGAACGAATGTCCTCTATCCGGCGCAGTCCTGAGTGTGTATAATGAATTTCTGAATGTCAACCCTTTGATAACCATCGTCCTTGGCTCACCATTTGATATATATATCAAATAGTTATTGGAGATCTTGGGTTCAATAAATGTCATTTCTGCACCTTGTACACCCTCTATTACTATGTTCTTACCATTAGGGTTTATATTGGCTTTGTGCAAGCCCCTATTGATATAAACGGTATCTCGAGAGGACGATTTAGCTTTATTAATCGCAAACTCTATTGTCGCAAAAGGCGATGACAACGAACCTAGATTACTGTTTTTGCCCGCTGTATCAACCCACCAAATATTATTAGGAACACCCAATTTAATCGAACTATATGCACTTGGAACACCAACAGTATCAATTGCTCGGATTGCATAGTAATATGTCTTCCATGCCGTCAATCCGGTATCCAAGTAGTTCAATTTCGAGGTTGTGTCTCTAATTACTTGAAGGTTGTTTTTGGTTGTTCCGCGATATACTCTGTATTTCACAGGTGAAGACTTGCTCGCTGACCAACTAATGTAGTTTAATCTCGGTCCGTTTTGTACCAACACAGAGTCAACCGCTGATGGCGGAGTATTGGGTCGTGCCGACAATTCATTGCTAAATCCACTTTCAACACCCGATGAGTTTACACTCTTGATGCGATAGTAATATCTCGTCAGGTTGGTAAGGCCACTATCCTTGTAGGACAGAGTCTTGGCGCTCAAGGTATCAGTTACTAATCCAACAGTAGCCGTATCGCTAATTGGCTTTGTACTTCTGTATAATTTGTATTTGTTTAGGCCTGTGAATGAAGATTGACTCCAAAACACTGTCACCTTTTTATTTCCCCCATCCGCAGCAATGAGTTGAGGTGATGCAAAAAACGCTGAGGATTCTACTGGACCTAAATCAGGTGCTGTTCCCGATGGATTGGGTCTATTATTTTTATTGTAATCTAAAGCAGCAAAACTATTTGATATGCCATATCCAATAAACTTGGAATATGCCGGTAATTTTATGTCATCGATACCATTTATAGGGTACTTGATTCCTGATTCGCTCACAGTATCATTGTCGCTGAGATTGACCCTGTAGTATGATTTATTTGGATACCCATTCGATTTCTTGTATAAATCTTTAATTAAATTATTTCTCAAGTTGACAACAGAAAATCCACTATTTTCCCATCCAAATGTATATTTATTATTTTCAAAAATATTGTTGATGAAAAAATAGGTAAGTCCGCCGCCGCAATTCTCCAATCGGAATGCATGAGAATAGTTTTCTACAAATGCATTGTTAACCACCAAACAACTATCCATCCCCTGATTACAACCTCCGTTAATTGCCCCGCAATAGTTATGATAGAAAAAGGAGTTTCTTAGGATCATTTTATTTGTCCAAATGAGTCCGCGTGAAGTTCGGCTTGCAGTCCCTCCGTTATCATACCAAACACAACGATCCATGATTGCATATCCGTTTGCAGATTGCATTTGAATCACAAAAGAACCAGCTGGGTTATTGCGAAAAACACATTTATCAAACAAAGCATTCCCGTAAACATAAATACAAGCCCAAACACTACCTCCGCTATTTCCTAAATTTTCAAAATAAACATCTCTAACTACGGAATTTGAGAAGTTACTAATTGACATCGCATATCCTGAAACATTTTCGACAGTCAATCCAACAATTTGGAATTTTGCATTTTGATTCGTAGGCGAAGTAATGAAATAGGTATTACCAAAATGATTGTGTCCATCTAATCTCGTTTTACGGATGTGAGACGTATCACCATCTAGAATAAACTCAGAGGCAATGACTAAACCTTTACCACCAAAATATATCTGGTCCTCATAAACGCCATCCTTCACAATTACCGTATCACCTGTCAAACAGCGACTTAGCGCCAGCGGTATTGTACTTATTGGATAACTGGGGGAACCGATATAATTATCTGATCCCGACGTTGACACATAACAACGTCCAGAAACATTGATTTTCACAACTTTTGAAAATCCGCTTTGAACTCCCATTGTATCGACAACCCTGATCGCGTAGTGATAGGTATTACCTACTGTAAGACCACTATCAATAAAATTCAATAGAGATGTTGTGTCGTTGATTGCTTTTAAATTTATCGAAGAAGTTCCGCGGTAGATTCTATATTTTACATTTGCCACAGAACTTTTATTCCAAGTCATGTATACTCGACGAGGTCCAGATTCTACCTTCGCAAAATCAATTGAAGATGGTGGTTGGTTTACGGCAACTCTGACCTGGTTGCTGAATTTCGAATAATTCCCAGCACTGTCAATTGCCTTAATCCGGTAGTAATATCGCTTCAGGTTTGTCAAACCCGTGTCAAGGTACATTCTTTGCGTATTCCTAACACCATTGGTAACTAACCCAATTGTTGCAGTGTCAGATATGGGATTACTCGACCTGTATATCGCAAAATTCTTTAGTTGAAAATTACGCTGAATTGCTTGCGGATAATTATAAGAATTCGTATTCCCTATTCCTAACTGATAATAGGTATTCCCGCCAAAACCAAATAATGAACCCGAATCATTTAAAACCAAGCTATGCCCGCCGCCGCCAGACACCATTTTTGCCTTTTTCAAAGAATATACCGAAGTTGGCGAATACCTGTGATTCCATGTACTATCCCCAACAGCACCATTTGTACCATTACCCCATGCCCAAACAGTCCCATCATGCTGTATAGCAATCACATGAATGTAACCGAGCGAGACAAATTTCCACTTCTTTGAAGACACAGTTTGAACTGGGTACTTATATGCATTGGTGGTACCATCGCCGTAAAGCCCTTGGTCATTTCTACCCCAAGCCCAAATGGTACTATCATTTTTTACTCCTATTGAAGTTTGGTCTCCGGCATAAACCTGTTTGAATCCGCCAGCCACTTTCTTCGGTGAAAACAAACTGTTACTTGTACTGTCACCAAGCTGTCCACTTCCGTTTGTTCCCCAGGCATAAACACTTCCGTCTTTTTGTAAAGCCAAACAAAAATGTGATCCGCAAGAAATTGACTCCCAGTTCTTGGAAACCCCGATTTGTTTCCTATCCGAGTAATCCCCTCCGTCAAACCCCCTACCTAGTCGCCCCGATCCATTATGCCCCCAACTCCAAATTGTCCCATCTGTTTTCAATGCCAAGGTGGAGTGCATTGTCACTGACACAGCTTTCCAATCTTTCTCACTTCCAATTTGTGTTGGTTTTAATCGATTTGTAAATGTGCCATCACCAAGGTTGCCCCAACCATTGTATCCCCAACCCCATAATGTACCATCAGCCTT
>JBEEMF010000095.1:0-3052 GCA_041192805.1 Bacteroidota bacterium
CGGCGATCATTGCTGATTTCTTTGCTGGACGCAAGGCGTTTGGTTTGTTGATGGCCAAGGAAGTTGCGAATGCGGATCAGGTGATGAAGGCGCCAAAGCGTCCGTTTACAGCCATTGTGGGCGGTGCGAAGGTGAGCGATAAGATTTTGATTGTTGAGAATTTATTGAGTACGGCCGACCACATCATCATTGGTGGCGGGATGGCTTATACGTTTTTCAAGGCGAAGGGCGGAGAGATTGGCAACAGTTTGTGTGAGATGGAGCGTTTGGAGACTTGCTTGGATATCATGAAAAAGGCTGAAGCCAAGGGAGTGAAGATTCATTTGCCGGTGGATTCTACCATTGCTGATAAGTTTGCGGCGGATGCCAATACACAGAATTGCGCGAGCGATCAGATTCCAAGCGGTTGGATGGGGTTGGATATTGGTGAGAAGGCTTGTGGGGCTTTCAGGGATGTGTTATTGAACAGCAAAACGATTTTGTGGAACGGTCCGATGGGCGTTTTTGAGATGCCTGCTTTTGAGCGTGGTACCAAAACGGTGGCTCAGTCGGTGGCGGATGCTACGGTTTCGGGTGCTTTCAGTTTGATAGGCGGCGGCGACAGTGCGGCGGCGGTGTATCAGTTCGGGTTCGACGATAAAGTGAGCTACGTGAGTACCGGTGGCGGCGCTTTGTTGGAGTACTTTGAGGGCAAGGTATTGCCGGGTATCGCTGCGATTGAGGGTTGATTTGTTTTTGAGCGCGTTGGGGTTTCTCGATGCGATTTATTTGATGTCGCGTTTTTCTACGTCCGAGAGATCGGTGCATTTTTGAAAGAAATTCACTGCGATGTCTTTGATGGGCGATGGGTTTTTGGCGAATTGAACGGCTAGGGGTTTGTCGGCCAACATGTTTTTCTTCATATTGAGGAATGAGGGGGTTCCGTATTCGAAGGAATATCTCAGGAAGCGTATTTCAAGGTTTTTGGGTTGGCTGGTTGCGGCTGCGTTCAGATGGGTCTCGGCTTGGTTTGCCAGGGAGAGTTTTGTTGTTGGAGCGATGGAGGCCCGAGCCCGGAGGGCGAGGGCTGTGCCGTAATAGGCTTTGGCTAAAGCGTCCGTTTGGCTATGTGATTTACACGTGCTTTCAAAAGTATTTACGTGGTCGTTGTTGTTCAGGGCTGTCCTGTATGCGGTCCTGATCTGAATCCATTGGGGTGCGCTGGGCGATATGGCACTGGTCGACATGCGAACGGTGGTGAAAGCCACGGTAATCAGCAACAAAGTACGCATCAATGTTTTCATCTGCTGATTGTAACAATTGCGAACAAAATCGGTTTTGGTTGTTTCGTTTTGATTTTGCAAAAATCACCATTCTTGATTGGAGATTTGCAAAAAACTCACATTTTTTGGTGGCTAAATTGTGCTCTGATAGATTTGTGATGTTGAATTATTTTATTACCTTTGACGATAGTATCGTGTAAGGTTAGTATTTGAAAAATATGATTGCAAATTTTTCCTGCCACGAAACGGAATTGATATGGAATGGTAGTCAATCCAAAAAAATCCCATTTGGTATTCAGTCAGTTGCAAGACGAAAACTCCGAATGATGAATGCGGCAGCAGATATCAATGATTTGAGAGTTCCTCCGGGCAATCACTTGGAGAAATTGTCAGGTAATTTGGAGGGATATCATAGTATTCGTATCAATTCCCAATGGCGGATTTTATTCTATTGGGAGAATAATAACGCTTGTGACGTTGAAATAGTCGATTATCATTGATATGGAAAGATTAAAAAATATTCATCCGGGAGAGATTCTGAAAATTGAATTTTTAGAAGCAATGTCGATATCCGCCTACAGATTGGCGAAGGAAACATTTATTCCACAGACTAGAATTGGATTGATTTTAGCGGGTAAGCGTCGAATTTCTGTCGATACCGCCCTGAGATTCGCAAAATTTTTTGGGAATTCGGCTCAGTTCTGGATTCAATTACAGATTGATTATGACATCGAGCTGGAAAACGAAATTCAAAAAGAAACATTGGATAAAATTCACCCCCTCACCCAATAAGTCTGGTTGATCCGGTCACCAAGTAACCGGGAGCCACACATCGTAGTTGTTTGAATAAAATACTCTGGTATTTATCTTTTACAACCACTTGCGGCGGCGGAAGAAATACAAGGTGCCGAGGGAGGACAAAGCCATCAGAGCCACAGAAAAGGCGAAGCCATATTCCCACTTGAATGCATCAATGAACTCGAAGTTCATGCCATAAATACTCGCGATCAATGTTGGAGGCATGAAAATCACCGAGGCAACCGTAAAGATCTTGATGATTTTGTTCTGTTCAATGTTAATCAAACCCAAAAAGGTGTTTTGCAAATACTCCAAACGCTCGAAATTGAAATTGGTGTGATCGATCAATGAATTGATATCCTTGATCACAATGCGCAATCGTTCATAATCCTCACCCTCGAATTCGCGGCTCTTTAGGATGGCGCTCAATACCCGCTGTTTATCCACTGCATTCTGTCGCAATTCCATCGTCAATTCCTGCATCCGGTTGATTTCCAAGATGATGGTTTCATTGGGGTTTTGCGTTAGCGACAGCTCCTTGGATAATCCAGCAACCTGTTTTGCCAAGCCCTCCAATAAATCAGCGTCGTTATCGACACCCATTTCCAACAATGTAGCCATGATTTGTTTGCCGGTGTGGAACAATCGCCCAGTGGCTTTGATTTTCTTTACGCAATCAGAAAATGCGCTTAAATCGGCATCGCGGTAGGTAAAGAGGATATCATCCTGAAGGATGAATGAAACGGCATTGGAATGAAACAATCCCGATTCCTGATCAAAGTGTAGGAAGTTATTGTTGGCGATGATTTCGTCGTCCGTTTCAAAGTAACGAGATGAACTTTCAATCTCTAACTGTTGTTGACGCGACTGGAATTTGAATTCGAAATTTGCTTCTACATCGGCGATTTCAGCCGCGGAAGGATTCTGTAGGTCGATCCATATCAATCCATCCAATGTCTCTAATTGAGACAGCGTTTGCACTTTCTGCACAC
>JBEEMF010000096.1:0-33908 GCA_041192805.1 Bacteroidota bacterium
GGCACCCCATGCGTTCAGTTCGAAATTGCCCGAAGGAAAACACCAAGTATATGCTGTGGCAACAGACAATAACAAAGGACGTCAGCAAAGCAGCACAGCAACATTCAATACCTTTTCATTGGCCGGAAATTGGATACTGGAGCCCGTTGCCAACGCCATGGCAGTGGGACCTTCGCCAAGCAGTTTAAACTGGTGGAGCAATTCTTCGGCCGACGTATCGCTGCGATCTTGTTTGTTCGATGATGTATATCAAATCTCAAAAAATGGAGAATTCAAAAACGCACTTGGAACCCAAACTTGGCTCGAAGGATGGCAGAATGCTGGAAAGGATCTTTGTGGCGTACCCGTATCGCCCCATGATGGAACGAGCATTGGCAAATGGTATATAGACAGCATCACAGGCCTTCTAGTGATCGATGGCAAAGGAAATTATCTTGGATTACCCAAAGCCACAAACAATGGTGAATTGAGCAGTGGAAGCACAGTGCCCAATCAAAGAAATTATCAAATCTCCTTAACCGCAACGCGATTAACCGCAGGCATTAACTATGGCGCCGGATACTGGCAATTCCAATTCATTCGGGGTGGCGCAGTCAACACCCACGTGATGCCCACTGAGAGAATGCTCATTTACCCCAATCCCGCTTCTTCCCAAATCGAAGTAGTGACCAAAGAAGCCATCGTTGGTGTGAAAATATTCAACGAATTGGGCTCGTTGGTGCTTCTCGGAACAAGCTCAACCCTGAACGTATCAAACCTTACTGCTGGGTTGTATTTTGTGGAAGTAACAACCAATACACAAAAACAGGTTTTGCGTTGGATCAAACAATAGGGGGGCTTAGACACAGGCTTACCCAATAAAAAAGCCCCTCATTGCTGAGAGGCTTCTTGTGGGCCCACTTGGAATCGAACCAAGCACCTACTGATTATGAGTCAGTTGCTCTAACCGAATGAGCTATAGGCCCAAATCCTTGTTTTACTAGGGTTTTGCGGGGGGCAAATTTAGCAAAATTTCTTCAGCGTCCTCAACTGCGCTTAAATATTATTTTCTGGGGTTCCGAATAGTTACTTTTCGAATTGTATTTTCGCAATGTGCGAGCCTCTAAATTACCCAATCAAGGTCTGTCGATATTTACTGTGATGTCTGCCCTGGCCGCAAAACACAATGCCATCAACCTTTCTCAAGGCTTTCCAGAATTTAATCCGCCAGATGATTTAATCCGTAAAGTAAATGAATCCTTATTGAGTGGGCGAAATCAATATTCCCCGATGGCCGGACAATTGAGTTTACGTGAGGTAATTGCAGAACGACAAAATGCATGGGGTAGGAGTTTTGAAATCAACCCAGATACTGATATTACGATTGTGCCCGGCGCAACAGCGGGCTTGTTTGCCACGTTTCAAGCCTTAGTGCAGCAAGGTGAGGAGGTGATAATTTTTGATCCCTCTTACGATAGTTATGCGCCAGCTATTGTTTTGGCCGGTGGCATTCCCATCCGAATTCCGCTGAATCAAGATTTTTCTATGCCTTGGGAACAACTGAAATCTAAGCTATCAAATCGAACAGCAATAATCGTGGTCAATACGCCGCATAATCCGTTGGGATTGGTTTTCTCTCAGGCGGATTGGTTAGAATTGGCGCTAATTATTCAAAATACCGATATCCTTGTTTTGAGCGATGAAGTATATGAACACATGGTTTTTGATGAGAAACAACATGTTTCAGTTTTGCAAATTCCTGCATTGGCGAATCGGGCTGTTTCAATTTCATCGTTTGGTAAAACCTTTCATGCAACCGGTTGGAAGTTGGGCTATGTTACGGCCAAGGCCGAATTGAGCGCAGAGATTAGAAAAGTGTATCAGTTTCTGGCATTTGCTGCCAATACACCCATGCAGTTTGCCGCTGCAGAGTTTTTAATGCAAAACCCTGAATATGAAACCTCCGTTTCCGAGATCATGCAATCTAAACGCAACTTTTTTGCCGATGGATTATCCCAATCTCGGTTTCAATTACTTCCCTGCGAGGGCGCCTATTTTCAGATTGTAGATTATTCAAATATTTCGGATCTGGCCGATACTGATTTTGCCAATTTGTTGACCACAGAGCATAAAGTAGCGGGAATTCCGGTAAGTGCATTTTATCAAAATCCCAATCCAGATCAACGTTTATTGCGATTCTGTTTTGCCAAAAACAACGATACGCTTCAAAAAAGCCTAGATATATTATGTCGACTTTAAACGTTTTCTTAATCCAAACACCCCTCATTTGGGAGAATCCGGTGGCAAATCGTGCCCGATTGCAATGGCATTTGTCGCAAACCATGCCAAACTCGTTGGTGGTTTTCCCTGAGATGTTTTCTACAGGCTTTTCCATGAATCCCGAGAAAGTGGCTGAGACAATGGATGGCGAAACGGTGCAATGGATGTCTCAGATGAGTCAAGACCGCATGATCTGCGGCAGTTTGTCGATCCAAGAAAATGGTTTATTTTACAATCGCTTTTTGGCTTTTTACCAGGGCGAAAAGGTGGCTCAGTACGATAAGCGACATCTGTTTTCTTTCGGCGGTGAGCATGAGGTCTATCAGGCTGGTAATCAGACTTGCGTTTTTACATTTCAAGGATTCTCATTCGCTCCTTTTGTTTGTTACGACTTAAGATTTCCGGCATGGATAAGAAAGACAATGCTTCAAAGTGCCCCCATTTATCCGGATGTATTGTTGTTTGTTGCCAATTGGCCTAGCGCTAGAATTGCAGCTTGGGACGCCCTTTTGAAAGCCCGAGCCATCGAAAATCAATCTTATGTAATTGGTGTGAATCGGGTGGGAAATGATGAAAAAGGAATTGCTCACAACGGCCATTCACAAGTGTTAAAGTACGATGGGGAATATTTGTTAGAGCCACATCAAAGAGAGGCAATTGCCCATGTTGTAATTGAAAAATCGCCATTATCACAGTTTCGAGATCGGTTTCCTTTTTTGGGAGATGCGGACGGATTTTGATAATAAAGATTGTTCGCGGATGATCCCCAAAAGATTTACCCCACCATATTTAGGGTGTTACTGCCTGCATAATTAACTTCATGGTCTTGTGATTTGCACCTATCTTTGCCCCGTGAATACAGAGCAATTTAAGGATTTAAAAGGCCGTGCAGAGGCTTTGAGGAGGTATCTTTGACGTCGATAGGAAACTTGCGGAAATCGCCGACGAAGAAGAACAAACATTAGACCCAAAGTTTTGGGACGATTCAAAAAAAGCTGAGCTACATCTCAAAAAAATCAAGGATAAGAAAATCTGGACCGATGCCTATGGTAAAATCATAGTTGTTATTGAAGATTTAGAAGTGTTGGTTGAATTCCAAGAAATTGGAGAAGCCACGGCCGACGAAGTGCATGCTCAATACCTCGAACTAATGCAAATGGTTGAGGATTTGGAGTTTAAAAACATGCTCCAAAGTGAAGAAGATCATTTGGGTTGTGTTATAGAAATCAATGCGGGTGCTGGTGGAACAGAGAGTTGCGATTGGGCTCAAATGTTGATGCGCATGTATTTGATGTGGGCAGAAAAAAACAAATTTTCAATCACAGAACTAGATAGACAGGATGGTGATGTTGCGGGGGTGAAGAGTGTCTCCTTGGAGATCAAAGGAGATTTTGCTTTTGGGTATTTAAAAGGTGAAAATGGGGTGCATCGGATGGTGAGAATTTCGCCTTTTGATTCTAATGCTCGCCGACATACTTCCTTTGTGAGCATTTATGTATATCCATTGGTGGATGATACCATCGAAATTGAAATTAGGCCACAAGACGTTGAATTACATACAAGTAGATCTGGTGGTGCTGGTGGACAGAACGTAAACAAGGTAGAAACCAAGGTGCAGTTAACGCACACACCCACAGGTATTGTTGTGGTTTGTCAGGTTGATCGTAGTCAGTTAGGAAACCGCGAGCGTGCGATGCAAATGCTGAAATCACGCTTATACGAATTGGAAATCGCCAAACGAAATGCTGCCCGTGCAGAAATTGAAGATGGAAAGATGAAAATCGAGTGGGGGTCGCAAATTCGCAACTATGTTTTCCACCCCTATAAATTGGTGAAAGATGTCCGAACCGGTGAAGAAACGAGCAACGTAAATAACGTGATGGACGGCGATATTTGGCCTTTTATCAAGAGTTACTTATTGGCCGCTAGCGGTGGTGAACTAAAAAAATAACTACTCTTTTAGGGCGGATTTATACATTTCTAAACAACGATTTCTAGCGAAGGCATGGTCAACCATGGGTTTTGCATATTGATGGGTTCCAAATTCTGGGACCCATTTTTTTATGTATTCGTAGTGTTTGTCGAACTTTTCAGTTTGAAGCGTGGGATTGAAAACCCTAAAGTAAGGCGCAGCATCTACACCACAACCCGCAGCCCATTGCCATCCTCCATTGTTGCTAGCCAATTCGAAATCCAAGAGTTTTTCTGCAAAATAGGCTTCGCCCAATCGCCAATCGATGAGTAAATGTTTTGTAAGGAAACTCGCTACGATCATGCGCACTCGGTTATGCATGAAGCCGGTGGTATTTAATTCCCTCATTCCAGCATCCACAATTGGGTAGCCCGTGTTGCCAGACTTCCAAAGTTCAAAGTCACCTTCGTCGTTTAACCATTGAATCCTATCGTACTGGATTTTAAAAGCATTGCCAACTACCTGAGGGAAATGCCAGAGTATCTGAAGGTAGAAGTCTCTCCAAATAAGCTCATTGACAAATGTCTCATTCAGTGAAAGTGCTTTTTGCAACTTTTCGCGAATACTGATCGTGCCGAACCTGAAATGTAATCCCAACTTACTCGTTCCGCGGATTGCAGGGAAATTTCGTTTGTCGGTGTATTCCTTTATCAGCGATTGAGTTACCGTTTTTTCTGGGTATTCAAAATCAAACGACTCAAATCCCAATTCAGCCAATGTTGGTATTGGGAAGTTTTCAGTTTCTTTTTGCTGCGATAACTGAGCGAGCTTGGTTTCGGAAGGATAAAATGTAAGGGGTTCGATAGCCAATTTGGCCTTCCACTTTTTACTGTAAGGGGTGTAGACAGTATATGGTTTTGAATCGTCCTTTACGACTTCTGATTTCTCGAAGATGCAAATGTCCTTATAGCTTTGAAACGATACATTATGTGTGTTGCAGATTTCGGCAATGGCATGATCGCGCTTTATCGCGGAGGGTTCGTAATCGGAATTGCAAAAAATGGCGTAGGGCGTATTTTGGACGATGGCGTTTTCCCATAACGCGATGGGGTTTCCGTGCCACACCTCTAAATCACTTCCATGGCTGCGTAATTCTTTTTTTAATGAGGAAATTTCACGATGCAAAAATTGAACGCGAGCATCTTGGGTATTGGATAAACGACTAAGTATATTGGTATCAAATATGAATACGCATTGTACCCGTAGTTGCTGTGATGCAGCCAATTGAAGGGCTTGATATAGGCCGTGGTTGTCGTTGAGACGCAAATCGCGACGAAACCAGAAATAGATAGGGTTTGACATTAACAATCGGTGTGTGTGTGCAAATGATTCATCGCGGATTCGATGGTTGGATATTGATAACAAAATCCGGTATCTAATGTTTTTTTGGCACTCACATTTTGGTTGGTTAGTGCAATTGCGGATCGCTCCCCCCAGGCTAGTTTGATTAGAAATGCGGGCAAAACAGGTCGAGCGGTGATACGCAGTGCTTGTAGCATTTTGTTGATTGCGCAGGGGATAAGCCAAAGCAATGCTGTGATATTCGATTTTTTGAGTTCTCGATGCGGTGCGAATTTTTCAAATGCTATCCCCGCTGCTTTCTGGGTGCATGGGTGGGGCGCCACGGCATTGTAAATGCCGGGCGACATTGTGCCTTTAATTAGAGCAAGATACGTCGAACATAAATCATCAATATGAATCCAACTCCACAAATTATTTGGACTTCCAACACTGCCAACCATGCCGAATAGTTGAAATTGAAGTTTTGATACGCCAAATACTTTACTATGGTTTGAAATGACAATGCCTGTCCGGAGGCAGCTCGCAACTGCACCTGGAATTTTATGCTCAAATATTCCTTGTTCCCAAATTTTACAGACCTCCGCTAGAAATGTATTTCCCGATTCACTGGTTTCATTTAATAATTGATTGGTGTTTTCGTGGTAAAAGCCAATTCCACTGGCTGATATTATATGTTTGGGTGGTGTTTGACAATCCGCGCAGGCCTTCATTAACGCTTCGGTCCCCAATTTTCTGCTGTTGAGAATTTCTTTTTTATATTTTCTGGTCCATGAACTGCCCACGTTTGCCCCCGCCAAATGAACCACAGCATCTGCATTTTCGAGAATTTCAGGATTCGACCAAAAAATATTTTTTCTCGATAACCAATCTTTTTCCTCGATTGTATTGTTATAATCATGTCGTTTCAAAAATTCAATGTCAAAACCATCCTGCTTCAAAACTTTGCAGAGTCGTTTGCCAATGAGTCCTGAAGCGCCTGTGATAATAATTTTCATTATATGTTAAATGTGGTAGATAAGGTATTAATAGATAACAAACGTGAACCGAAAAAGTCGAAAAAAGACTATCGGGACAAGTATTTTATCAAAGATATCGAGAATATCACAGGGATTAAGGCTTACACCTTAAGAATTTGGGAGCAACGATATGGTATGTTGGTTCCCAGGCGTACAGAGACGAATATTCGGTATTATGAGCAAGACGATCTCAAATACATGATGAACATTGCCATTCTCAATGCCAATGGTATTAAGATCAGTAGGATTGCCCAAATGGACAGGGATGAGGTACAGAGAAAAACCTTAAGCATTTCTGAAAACAATTCTGGTCAGCAATCCCAAATCTCAACGTTAACAACGGCGATGTTTGATTTTGACGAGAAAGAATTTAATAAGACTTTGTCGATCAATATTTTGCAATTGGGGATGGAGCAAACAACTACCCAAATCATTTTTCCATTTTTACAGCATGTTGGAATTCTTTGGTTGGGTGGGAGCATACATATTGCGCACGAGCATTTCATTACCAATTTAATTAAGCAACGCATGTTTGTGGCTATCGATCAGGTGAATGTTGTTCCTAACAGTGATGCGAAAAAGTATTTGTTGTTTTTGCCAAATGGTGAAAATCACGAATTAAGCCTATTATTCGCTTCATACTTGTTGCGCGCCAATGGACAACATGTGATTTATTTGGGTACATCTACGCCGCTCGATGATTTGAATAAAATTCACAAAATTCACAATCCCGATTTTGTTTTTTGCGCATTAACCAATTCCAATGCAGCGATTCCGGTTCAAGTTTATTTGAATACGCTCTCTCGTAGTTGGCCCAATACGCAAATTATCGTTACAGGCTCTCAGGTTGTGAAACGTCGCGATTTGAAAATCCCTGAAAACTGTAAAGTGATGTCGGACCCCTCGGGTTTCTTGGATTTTATCGTCAATAATTAATCAAAACCCATTCGGATTTATCGAGTCCTTGAAATATCAACCTCTTCATTCAAGGGTGTATCGTTGCTAATGAAATCAGCCATCATTGGGGATAACCAACTGCAGAGGGCACTTCCTTTTGCACCTAGTCCGTTGTAGACACTCAAATTCTTGAATGTGTTATGTCGACCAAGATAAGGTCTTCTATTCTGCACCGTAGGTCGAACCGCCCGCTGATGTTTGATTAAAGTAACCGTTTTTCCTGTAATGAGTTCTGCCCGTTCGATCAGAAATTGGGCATCTGCAGGGTCTTGAACCTCAGAGAGTGATTGTTTATGGAAAGTACTTCCTAATAGAAAGATGTCTTTCTCTTTTGTAGGGACAATCCACTGTTTTTGTTTGATGATTTTATCCTGCGGTAAATCGGGAATTCGAACCGTTAATATATCGCCTCCGGTAGGATCAAAAAATAGATAATTGAACCAAGGGTTTTGCATGATGCCAATGCCTTCGCAGAATATGACTTCATCAAATACAATTCCATGATATTCCGCTTTGCCAGATTCGTGGAATATCAAATCTGCATGTAAAAATTGCTCATTTCTAAACTGATTTTTTTTCTCCAATTCGATTTGGGCAGCATGTAAAAATTGTAAGACATCCAGACGACCGCAGTTGTTAACTATAGTATTGTCGCCGCGGGGTGTCAATAGGTCCGCCATTTCAGAAACTGCGCCACGTTTCCGCCATTCATATCTTTCATTATCGTTGGCATGAATTTGCATCATTGGGTATTCAAAAACAAATTCGGCTCCTAAAAGTGATTCGAAATTGCGATAATAATCAAAAACGGCAGGGAAAATTTCTTGGTATTGCCAGGTTTTCTTTACGCCTTTGGGTACAACAGGGTTGATTATGCCCGCAGCAACGCGTGAACTTGTGTTGGGTGCAAGATTGTCTATTACCTGAATGAAGTGCCCGCGCTGGCTTAATTCCAACGCCAATGTGCTGCCAGCCAAGCCAGAGCCTATAATCAATATGTGTTTTGGCTTGTTACCCACGTGCTTTTGCAATAAATTGCTGCAAATTACAACATGAGACGGAAAGCAGGGATTCGATTGATCGGTACTTTAACATTTTTTGCTGTGAGCTGTTTGCAGGGTCAGGTAGTTGAAGAGAAAATACACAGTTTTTATGGTCGACCATTGATGGGCATTTTGGCCTCTCAAATGGATGGGGATCAAGCCAGTGGGTACAATAAATTTGGATATCAAGTTGGTATGGCAACGGGATATAGGTTGTCTGAGAAGAAAAAGTTTGATGCAATTGAAATGCAATTTTGCATGGTTCAGCGGGGAAGCCGTCGTGCATTTGATCCATTAACGATGGTAAATGCTTTTCACATCAAGGCGAGGCAGATTGAATTGCAGGTGGCGGGTATTAGAAAGGTGAGCGCGGGAAGATTAGGCGCAATTGATTTGTTGGGAGGTATTCGTTTCACCCGATTGTTGAAAATTGAAGAAAGTGAAGGTTATAATCCTGGAATTGCGAGTGATTTTTCCCAAAATGGATTGATTTTGCAATTTGCTGTAGGTTCTAGAGTTTCTAAAGTGTTGGATTTAAGACTGAATTGGGATTATAGTGTCTTGTCGGCATTGTCTCAATCCGCATCGTATAATCTGTTTTACCCAACTGGGGTTTATCACAACGGAGTAGGTCTCACCGCTTTGATTCGGTTTGATAATTGATTGGTATTCTGAATTTGTGCAGTGAATAAATAAAAAAAGCCCAACTCGTTGGGCTTTTTTTGAAAAGAAATTTTTTATCTTATCGAGTACGAAGCTCTTTGATACGAGCTGCTTTACCGATTTGAGTGCGTAGATAGAAGATACGGGCGCGACGAACACGACCTTTTCTATTCACTTCGATCTTATCGATGAAAGGAGAGTGCAATGGGAAGATACGCTCTACGCCAATTCCGTTAGAAATTTTGCGTACAGTGAAAGTTTCATCAATTCCTCCGTTACGACGTTGGAGAACATCACCTTGGAATAACTGAATACGCTCTTTGGCGCCTTCTTTAATTTTATAGTGAACAGTGACACGATCACCAGCCTTGAAAGCGGGTAAGTCTGTTCTCAAATACTCAGATGCGATGCTATTAACGATTGAATTCATGGGTTTTAATCCTAATTGGGCTGCAAAAATACGAATTATTTCTTTTGTTACAATGAATTTCTGCAAATTTCCCCATCAAACAGGAATTTTAACAATGTGGAATAACTTGTGTTAAACTTTTCGGCCATTGTCTATGTCTTGTCATTGAATTTTATCTACTTCGCACATTGGAAATCATTGTGACATTAATAATGAATCGTGAATGAGTGTAGATAAAGCAAATGCAAAAAATATGAGTGAATCCCAACGTTTACAGAATTTATCGGAAGACGAGCTTTCGGTAGAGTTGGTGAGCTCTGACATAACTGCATTTTTGTTTGTTGAGATTTCACGTCGTTATCAGCAACAAATCTATTACCACTGTAGAAATTTATTATTAAGTCATGATGATGCGGACGACGCGGCACAGAATACTTTTATCAAAGTTTGGCAGAATGCAAATCAGTTTAAAGGGGAAAGTCGACTTAGGACATGGGTTTATCGCATCGCAACAAATGAATCTATCAATTTGATTCGCAAAAGGAAGCCCACGATCGACTTTGATGAGGCGCAGCCGGAAATGGCCGATATGATCACGGAGGATTTGTATTTGTCTGGCGACGATATTGCCTTAAAGTTACAGAAAGCCCTTTGCTATTTGCCATTTAAGCAGAAGTTGGTGTTTACGTTGAGGTATTTTGAGGACTTGAGTTATTCAGAAATTGCAGTGTTGACCTCTACGTCTGAGGGGGCATTGAAAGCATCGTATCACCACGCCGTGAAAAAATTAGAAATTTATTTAAGTGTACTGCGTTAAACCAAATCGGAATTTATACATCTAATCAACAGCACAAGCGACAACATGGACTTAGAAAACGAAAAAATCGGACCTGCCTACAACGCGCCGGATTCCTATTTTAAGGAATCAGAATCCCGTTTGTTGCAGAGATTGGGAATTGATATCAATTCTCCGGAAGCTGCGGCTCCCAAGATTGAAGCCATTAAGCCAGTTGAAGTACTAATGAAGGTTGATACTTCAGGCATTCAAAAGCGGGCGAGAAAACAAGATCCTCTAACGTCTAAATCAGTTGGTGTAGACAAAGACGTCGATTCTGTTGGCAAGGTTGAAATCGCACCATTAACGTTTACCACCAATGAAAATCCAGAATGGGTCAATTTTTCTGCCATTTCTGAAGAGACTACTGGTTTGAGTGGTTCGTTAAATATCACCAAAGTAACCTACGGTGATTTACTGAATCCGGTGGCTGAATCGATTCAAATTGAATCAGTTGAGTCTGAAATCGCAAAGATTGAAACAATTGAGGAGGTTGTGTTAGAAACAGAAGTTTCCGAACCGCAGGAGGAATTTGTTGTCGAGTCGATTATCGAAGATGAATCAAAAACGCCAGAGTCAATTATTATCCACGAAGTCCCAGAATCTGTGGGATTGGATGAATTAGAATCGTATATCGCGCCAATCAATGCCCAAAAGGCTCCGATGGTTGAGGAAATCATAGTAGAAGAAGAGCCCCAAACTATCAATCTAGATGCACCGCCAACGGCTTTTGCGCCCATTGCCGGACGACAGAAAGAATCGGCAACCCCAGGTTGGTTAGGGATTGCAGCTTCATTGGCGGCCATTGTTGCTGCATATTTTATATGGAATGCGATTCAGCCACCCAAAGCGGAAGAGGCTATGGCTACCGAATTGCAGCAAGATGAACCCACGCTGATAGAATCTCCATTGGATGAGCCCATTTCGCCCAAGGATACGATTCCCGATGGATTGCAGTTGGTAGAGCCCTTGCTTACGGGTGAAATGCCTAAGTACAAAGAGCCCAATGTTTATACCATCATCGATGCCAAAGAAATGCCACCCCGCACCAAACGAGCCCTAGAGGACTTGGAGGACAATGGATTAGCAACCTTTGATATGGAAGATGAAATGTTTGAAGAATTAGATTTTGAATCATTATGAAATTTATGAAATATATAACCCTGTGCTTGTTGATGTTATTTGCTGTGAAGGCAAAGGCACAAAATGAAGCCAAAAAAGATAGCCTTAGGGCCTCTAAAGTAGAGGAGTTAAGAAAGTTTCGTGAGACTTTGTTTGTGGAACAACTCACATTAACTGATGCGGAGAAAGTGAAGTTTTTTCCTATTTACGACGAATATCAGTTGAAGTTGCGCGATTCAAAACACGGATTTAGAGACAAATGGAACGATAAACGTCCTTCCGAATTGTCTGAAACCGAAGCGGATCAGTATTTTAAGGATGCTGTCGCCCTGCGCAAATTGGAAGTGCAATTGTTGGAAACCTATACCATCAAATTAAAACCGGTGATTGGTATGAAGCGTGCGGTTCAGTTGCCACGTATCGAACGAGAGATAAAGAAAGAAATGATTGCAAAGGCGCGTTCAATGCGGAAAAAGAAGAAGCCCGCGGAAGGGGTCGAAGATCGTGCGGGTGGGGATAGGCCTCGCCGTCGTGCGCCAGAGGGTGAACCCATTGGGAATTAATCAATGACATCAATAAACAGGCCTGTTACCGTCGTTGGTGGGGGCATGTCGGGTCTTTCTGCTGCATACAAACTGCAACAATTAGGTATTCCTTACGAATTGCATGAAGAAAGTAATGGGTGGGGTGGGAAGTTGCGAACCACACTTATTGACGGTTTTTCATTGGATCATGGATTTCAAGTGATTCAAAGTGCTTATCCAGCGTTAGACGATTACAAGCGGGGTGGGTTCTTGGATGGCGCCCTCGCCTTCGGCTCGGGCGCGTGGCTGCTCACAGCCACCGGGAAAACCCTCATCGCCGATCCTATCAAACACGGCATCAAAGGCATCGGAGCGCTACTACATCCCGATATTAAACTCACCGATGTGATTAAAATTGTCGCCCTTCGTAAGAAATTATTATCCCAAAAACCGAGCGATTTTTTTCAATCAACCAAACCCGTTCAAACAACCCAAGAATACCTACTTTCACTTGGGTTTTCTGAAACCATCATCGAATCATTTTTTCGACCTTTTTTTACAGGCATTTTTCTCGAAGAAGCCCTCCAAACCCCATACTCCCTTTTTGATTTTATCTTTTGGGCTCTAGCCAAAGGCGATGCACTTCTTATGCCCAATGGAGTCCAAACACTCCCCAATAGAATCGCCGCGAAACTCAATCCCAGTCAGATTTTCCTCAATTCTACAGTGGGTGAAAATCACCAGGCGGAAATCCCGTATCGCTCAACTACAACCTTGTATTATTCCCTGGATCACGATGCGGGTTTGGGGAAATTTTTGGCGCTCAACGCAAGCCGGATGGGACGCGTAAATCTTATTGCGGTTCCCTCCATGGTTCAATCCAATTATGCTCCCAACGGTAAGCACTTGTTGTCGGTATCGTTGAAGCCCTCTTTTTCTGGCTATGTGGATGCCCATGCGGCAAATAATGAAATTTTAACGGAAGTAGAGAACTTACTGCAGAGGCCCATCAACGCCCAATTTTTACAATCATTTGAAGTGAAATCTGCGCTGCCTATGAATTCCCCGTATTCCTATGATTTGCCAAGCAGCGCAACTAATGCCAACATTCAACAGAATCAATTTCTGGCAGGTCAATCAATCGCAAACCCTTCATTAAATGCAGCAATTTTATCTGGCGTACAATTTGCAGAAAATTACCGCGCCCATTCGCCTAAATTTTGAGTACACAAAAAAGCCCTTATTTTCATTCAATTCTCAGCAGATTTAACATTTTCTTTACTTGCTTTTAACTGTGGTCGGCCGTATTATTGCACTTTAAAAAATTAAAAACTTAGAATTATTATGACAAATAACAACAACGAATCGGGAAATAATGCCTGGATGGCGTATTTCTCTGGCCTTGCCATTTTGTTTGCAATTGCCGCTGGGTATTCAATTTACATTTTCTTTTTAGGAAATCCTGCAAACTTTGAAGATGGAGACGTCGCAAAAGGTCACCCATTGGGACTTTTGGGTATTATCTATCGCGGTGGTATCGCCATCGTACCTTTGTTGATTGCGGTTAACATCACTGTAATTTTGGTATCAATTGAGCGTTTCATCACTTTGTCTGCCGCTTCAGGTCGTGGAAATGCAACTGCATTTGTACACAAAATGCGTGCAATGTTGGAGCAAAACAATTTGGATGATGCGATTGCTGCTTGTGATCAACAGCGTGGTTCTTTGGCCAATGTGGTTCGTTCTGGTTTAACTCGCTACCAAGTGGTTGCTGCGAAAACAGATTTGAATCGCGATGAGAAGAAAGCTGCTATCGAAAAGGAATTGGAAGAAGCAACTAGCTTGGAATTGCCTATGCTTTCTAAGAATTTGGTAATCATCACAACTTGTGCATCTATTGGTACTTTGATCGGTTTGATCGGAACAGTATTTGGTATGATTCGTGCGTTTGCTGCGTTGGCTAACTCTGGTACTCCCGATACTGCTGCCTTGGCAACAGGTATCTCTGAAGCATTGATTAATACAGCTTTCGGTATCATTGGATCAACTTTGGCGATCATCAGTTATAACTATTTCTCGAACCGCATTGACACTATGACACATAGCATGGACGAGGCGGGTTATTCTATTATTTCTAACTTCCAGGCCAACCACGGTTAATTCGGTTATTTACCTTTTGGTTTAAACCCGGATTAATGCCCTAAATTTACGAACATGCCTAAAGTAAGTATGCCCCGTTCCACCCCTTCATTGGATATGACTCCAATGGTGGATTTGGCATTCCTTCTGGTAACGTTCTTTATGTTGACCTCAAGTTTCCGTGCTCCAGAGCCCGTATTCGTAGATCCTCCGTCCTCTACCACCGAAGCGCAAATACCTAAACAGGTGTTTTTGGTGACCGTAGATGCCGATGGAAGGGTATTCATTGAAATCACAAATCCGGCAGTGAAAGAGCTGGTTTTGAAAGATATGATGCGCGATTTCAAGGTGCAAATGAGCGCAGAGGAAGTAAAGAAATTTGCTGGTGCTGGTCCAATCGGACTAAAAATGGAATCCATCAGTTCGTATCTAGAATTGGAAGTCAATGCCCGTGCGAAAGTGCAGCAAGCTGGCGTTCCCTACGATACGTTAAACATAAAAAAGAGTCAGCTTTATCACTGGGCCTACAATGCCCGTTTGAGAGCACACGACGATTTTAAAGACCGCGAAGCTGAAGCCACCAAGCGTGGGTTGCCTTTTGATAAGGATAATTACATTCAGTTTGCGGTAAAAGCCGACGGTAACACAAAATACAACGTCTTGAAAAACGTTATCCAAGTATTTAGAGAAGCCAAAGTAAAGAATTTTCAGATGATCACTGGTTTGGAAGCCAAACCTAAAGACTAAAGATAGGAGAGTAGAACCATGGCAGAAATACAAAGTAATGGTGGCGGAGGCGGCGGTGGCAAAAAAAGAGCCAAAAAACAGAGCACCCGGGTGGATATGACCCCCTTGGTGGATTTGGCGTTTTTGTTGTTGACCTTCTTCGTACTTACCTCAACGTTCTCTCAGCCCAAGGTGTTGAGAATGATCTTTCCAGAAAAACTGGATGAAAAGGATTTAAAAAATATGAAGCAGCCCGAGGTAAAGGATGGTATCACCATACTTTTAACCGGGGGTGATAAAGTGTATTGGTATCGTGGCGCTTTGAACGACAAAGCTGTTTTGGAAGAGACCGATTACACCAAAAATGGATTGCGTAAAATATTGGTTGAGAGCAATTTAACGCTATTGACACAATTGCGTGATTTTGAAAAACAATTGAACAAGATCGATGAGAAAGATACTGCCAAGCGCAATGCCATCGATGCCAAAGTAAAACAAGCACAAAGAGATTCGAAGTTGGTGGTGTTGTTGAAGAACGACGACAAAGCATCGTATCGCAATGTGATTGACGTGATGGACGAATTTATGATTTGCCAGATCGCCAAGTATTTTGCTGTGGACGAGGGAATGGCTCCGCTTGAAAAGAAGCTTATTGATCTAAAAACTAAATCCTAATCGCTATGTCAGAAAGTTTGATGAACAAATGGGACCAAGTGCAATCGCCAGCGCGTAACGAACTGGTGTTTGCCGATCGATTTAAGGAGTACGGTGCGTATCAGATTCGCAAGAGCTTTAATAAGAACCAAACGATGGCAACTATCATTGCGCTATCGATTACGGGCTTGTTTTCAGCCGCACCGATTATTTATGATTTTTTCTTTCCAAAGGAAGTGGAACACAAGACGGTATTAAAAGTAACCAATATCGACGATGTTAAAGCACCTGAAGAAGAGGAGAAAGAGCCAGAAAAGCCGAAGATTGAAGAGCCAGAGCCTCAAGTTGCTACCCAGCAATACGTTGTTCCAAAAATCAATCCAGATGCAACTACGGAAGATGTGATTATTCCTCCAGATGAGATTAAAACTACCGGTAAGGATACTAAGGAAGGGGGCGATGAGTTTGAAGCGCCAGACTTTAATGAAGGCGGTGGTCCAACTGGCGGAGGTGATAATATTGCAACGAACGTTCAGATTAAAGCCAATTATCCTGGTGGTGAAGCCGCTTTCAGAGACTACGTTGCAGGCGAATTTATTTATCCTCAACGCTGTCAGGATGAAGGAATCAATGGTTCTGTAATGCTGCGTTTTGTGGTGGATGAAGCCGGAAGAATTTCACGTGTTCAGGCCATTGAAGATACCAAAAGTTGTCCAGAATTTACTACTGAGGCCATTCGTGTTTTGAAAAAGTCGCCCCGCTGGGTGCCTGGTCAGAACAACGGAAACTTCTTAAAATCTTGGAGAGAAATTCCTATTAAGCTGTCGGTTGATTAAAGGGGCGCTTTTGCGTTCAGTTTTTTGCCGAAATCCATAGTGAAAGCGGGCCGAATGCGGCCCGCTTTCTTTTTTTATCGATATTGGACCTTGTGAATTGAAAGCAATGGTGATTACCTTTGTTTGGATGACAGTGACCGGACCCTTGTTGAGTATTCGAAATTTGAAGATTTCTATCAATGGGAATTCCTTGCTCACATTGGACGCTTTGGATGTAAATCCCGGCGAAATTCATGGAATTATTGGGGAGAGCGGTAGTGGTAAGTCGTTAACATTGTTTGGCGTGATGGGTTTGTTGTCGCCCGCGCTTACTGTGGCAGGCTCGGTACAATTGAATGAGATCGAATTAACGGATTTATCGGAAACAACATGGCGAGGTATTCGAGGCAAAGAAATCGGGATGATATTTCAGGAGCCAATGACGGCTTTGAATCCCCAGATGCGCTGCGGAAAACAACTGATGGAGTCGGCAATGATACATGAGCCAAACTTGGATCTGGCCAAGCAGAAAGTGGATCGAAAGTTAACGCAATTGGGTTTGGGGGAGATTTTAGATAGGATTTTGAGTGCGTATCCGCATCAGCTTAGTGGCGGACAACGACAGAGAGTGATGATTGCCATGGCTTGTGTCCACGAGCCATCATTGATATTGGCAGACGAACCCACAACGGCGTTAGATAGTGTTGCTAGGCAGCAGGTGATGCGTGATTTGGAGCGTATTTGCAAGGATCAGGGCAGTGCATTGCTCTGGGTGAGTCATGAATTGGATTTGGTAAAGCAATATGCGGAAGGAGTAACGGTATTGCGAAAGGGTGTTTGCATGGCTCAGGGCTCAAGGGATGAGGTGTTTGGGGCAAATGCACATCAATATGTAAAAGAGTTGATTGAGGCGATGCCGAGTGGTGTTTGGGTGAAGCCTTTGGATGAATATGTTCCGGTGTTGCAAATCCTCGACTTGGGGAAGACGTATCAACAAAAGGGATATGAGGTAAAGGCGCTGCGGGGGTTTACCGATATTTTGCATCGCGGGGAAACGTTGGCCATTGTGGGTTTGTCGGGCTCTGGGAAAAGTACATTGGCTAAATTGTTGGTGGCTTTGGAATTGCCCACGGGGGGATCAGTGCTGTTGAATTCGGAGTCGTTGAAACGGAAACCACCCACCGGAATTCAGATGGTGTTTCAGGATCCATATTCTTCCTTAAATCCCAACGATAAGTCCATCGACGCGGTGTCTGAGGTGGTGAGATTTGTTAAAAATTGTAGTCGAGAAGAGGCAGAAATTCGCAGCAAGGAGTTGCTTTCGGAAGTGGGCTTTGACTTGCGATTGGCAGGTGCATATCCGCATGAAATGAGTGGGGGGCAGCGACAGCGATTGTGCATCGCGCGGGCCTTGGCATCGGACCCAAAGGTGTTGATCTTAGATGAGGCGGTGGCGGCGTTGGATCCTTTGGTTCAGAAGCAAGTATTGGATTTATTGCTGGGGTTACAGCGAGATCGTGGATTGGCTTATATTTTCATTACGCACAACTTGGAAGTCGCTCGGGCGATAGCGCATCGTATCGTGTTTTTGGAAAAAGGAGAGCAGCAAGCATTGCCTTCTGATTGGTTGAGTGTTTGATTTATTAAACAACTGCTGCGTTGTGCATAGTCGCTTTTAAATCAAAGATCTCCATACATTATTATTGTATCTATGATCAATTGGAAAAAGTATGCAGTGAAAGGTAGTGTGATGGCGCTGATGAGTTTGATTTACAGCAATCCATCGCTAGGTCAGACCAATCCATCGGAGATAGTAATCGAAATTGAGCACAAAGTAAAAAAGGGGGAAACCCTATATGCCATCGGCAAGAAATACCATTGTAGCATTGAGGAATTGAAGGCGTTGAATCCTGACATTGGCATGTTGAAGCCAGGTATGCGCGTGAAAGTGAAGCAGAAGACTAAGAAGCCTGTTAAGTCCGAGCCGATTGCTGCGCCTCGCTTGAATCCGGTGGAGGAAACTTCTGGGTCTGTGGTAAAGGGCGTGGATGAAAAACCCCCAGAATCAGCAATAAAGACGGCTACGGAAGTGAAACCGGCAACGGAAGTGAAGTCTGTTGCGGTGGGTGTGGATTCTGCGTTGTTGAAAAAACCGGTGGCGATGTTAGATGTGCAAATGGCTCCGGAAAATACATTCGACCATGTGGTAGAGAAAGGACAGAGTTTGTTCAGTATTTCGAAGAAATATGGTGTTTCGGTGGCGGATATTAAGTCGATCAATCAGCTGACATCGGAGCAATTGTCGATCAATCAGAAATTGTGGATACCCAAAACCGAGAAGTCGCTGGCGGCGCTTGAACCCGTAAAAATAGATTCGGTAACGATTGCAAAAACATCGATAACCCCAGTGATTGTTAGGGAAGCGGAAGTGCCAAATACGCAAAAGGTGTCGGGGCTTGCTGTGGTCCCAACGGATAAAACATTGGTCGGTACCGACAATCAGGGTGGAATGCCAGAGCAGGTGCAGGCAGTAAAAGTGAAGTCGGCGATGAGGGAATATGAAAAAATGGTAACGGCTCAGATTGGATATGAGGGGATTCAGCCGGATCGTTCATGGGTGATGATGAATAACCATAAAAAGGGCGAGGTGATTGCTGTGATTAATACATCGAACAAGAAAATGGTGTATTGCACGGTGATTGGTTCTTTGCCGGAGAAGGGGAATAAGCAAATTGCGATCAGTCAGTCTGTGGCGGACCGTTTGGGTATTGCGCAGCAGAACGCTACCTTGCAGATTCGTTATGTGGCCCCTTAAGGCGTTGGATGTCAAGTTTTGGTTGAATACCGATGTGCTCTTGTGGGTATCGTTGGGGTGTATCCATTTTTCGCCCGCATTGGCGTCGATGGGATTGATTGCCTACGTATTCCAATTGTGGGTTTGGGGCGAAAGGGTTGAGGAGAGGGGTTTGATTCGATGGTTTTGGTGGGGGGTAGCGTTGTGTATGGGATGGAATATGTGTGTGATTTGGATGAGTGGTTATTGGCCATGGTCTGTGGGGGTTGGAGGGGTTTCCGGGGTGACATTAGATGTTGCGGGCGGGTTGTTGGAGAAGGAGAATGAGATGGGCCGGATGGCATTGAATAAGGTATTAATTAAACTTCCTCTATTATTCGTTGCGATGGCTTATGGTTGGGGGCGGCGGTTACGGACGATATTTTGTGGGGGTTGGTTTGTGGGGGTGCTTCCTTTGATTTGGGTGGGCGTAAGTAGTGTGATTCATTATTTCCAGCATCGAACATTTTACGATCAAATGGTACTCGAAAGCAAGCCGATTCCGCTGTATTCGGGCGTGTATCATATTGAATTCGCGACGATGATGGGGGTGATGGTGTTATTGCTAATCAGAGGTTTGATTCAAAAGGATTTTCGGGAAAACTATTTGGCGATAGCCTCGGTTGCAGTGCTTGTGCTCTGTATGCATGTTTTGGGTTCACGAACCGGATTGATATTGGTTTATATCGGCGGCGCATTGATGGTTGGTAAATGGGCGTATAGTAGGCCGGCGATCCGACGTAGTATTTTGGTTGTTTTGCCGCTTTTGATCCTGTCGATGATTTTGTTGCCGAGTGCGAAAAATCGCTTGACAAATACATGGGATGATTTCTCAACAACTTTAAAAGGGGGCGATGTAACACACAAGAGTTTTGGGCAGCGATGGGTTGCTTGGAAAGCTTCCATGAGTGTATTGGGGTCAACACCGAGTTCCGCAGTGATTGGAGCGGGTGTGTGGACGGACGATCGATTGCAGATGGAATATTCGCGATTGGATGTTTCTTTGGCGGAACGACATAGGATAGGGGTGCACAATCAATGGTTGGAGATGTCGCTGCAGTCGGGTTGGATCGTAGCTGTCTTGTTTTTTATTTTCGTATTTATTGGATTGAGAACTATGGGTGGGAATGCCTTGAATAGTAATCAGCAGATTTGGTTGGCAATCGTTGCGGCAATGATGTTTGAGAGCCTTTTGGAGCGACAAGCCGGTGTTCTGATCGCAATTGTGGCCTGGCAAGTGATGCTAGGAACTAAAATCACCAATAATTCTCAAATAAAAGATGTGAATACTTTGAATATTTAAACATTTTTCTTATCTTTGCAACCCCAAAAATTATGTCTCGAGTTTGTGATTTAACCGGAAAAAAGGCCTTGAAGGGCAACAATGTTTCTCATTCTAACAAGAAGACGAAGCGTCGTTTTTACCCAAACCTTCAAACCAAGAAGTTCTATATCCCCGAAACTGGGGAGTGGATTACTTTGAAAGTAGCTGCGTCTACCATCAAAACCATCGATAAGAAAGGAATTTCTTCTTGCATCAACAATTTGTTTAAGAAAGGAAAGATTTAATCATGGCAAAAAAAGGAAACCGCGTTCAAGTGATTCTTGAATGCACAGAACAAAAAGGATCGGGTGTAGCTGGCATGAGTCGTTACATCACGACTAAAAATAAGAAAAACACTGCTGAGCGTATTGAGTTGAAGAAATACAACCCATACATGCGCAAAGTAACAATGCATAAGGAGATCAAATAATGGCAAAGAAGGTAGTAGCAACGCTTAAAAGAGCAGATGCCGGTAGCGAGTACGTGAAAGCAATTAGAGTCGTTAAATCACCAAAGAGTGGTGCGTATTCTTTCAAAGAAGAAATTTTGCCAGCCGATAAGGTAAAGGCATTCTTCGCGAAATAATTCGTTATTTCTAAGATATTACAGCCCCTTCATGGGGCTTTTTTTTTACCTTCACATCACCAAAACCCATGTCAATGTTTAATTGGTTCTCAAAAAACAAAGCTAAACCCGAGGAAGTAACCCCCGAGGCTGTTAAAACACAGCAGGCATTGGAAAAAACTCGTACGGGTTTTTTGTCGAAATTGAGCCGATTATTCACTGGGAAGCGACAAATCGATGCTGCTTTTTTGGATGAACTAGAGGAAGTTTTACTTACATCTGACGTTGGCGTAGAAACAACCGTTCAAATTATTGAGAATCTAGAGAAGCGGGTTTCTAAAGAAACCTATGTTTCTCAGGATGCGTTGCATGAATTGCTGGCGGATGAGATTGCCAAATTGATGCCTGATATCACCAACCCAGTAGCACAAGATTTGTCACTCAATGGCGCATCAACCCCCTACGTTGTCTTGGTGGTTGGTGTCAATGGTGTAGGTAAAACAACCACCATCGGAAAGTTGGCACATCACTATGCCCAGTTAGGCAAAAAGGTTATTTTGGGTGCGGGCGATACATTTCGTGCGGCCGCAGTGGAGCAATTGACCATTTGGCAAAATCGCGCTGGGGTTTCTATTGTATCCCATGGCATGAATACAGACCCTGCTTCGGTGGCGTTTGATGCAGTTAAGAAGGCCGTAGAAGAGAATGCAGATGTGGTCATCATTGATACAGCCGGACGTTTACACAACAAGGTTGGCTTGATGAATGAGTTGTCTAAAATTCGTCGTGTTATTGAGAAATTTAAGCCCGATGCACCCCACGAAGTATTGTTGGTGATTGATGCCACAACCGGACAAAACGCATTTGAACAGGCCAAGCAATTTACCGCTGCCACCCAAGTGAATACGCTTGCAGTTACCAAATTAGATGGTACGGCCAAAGGCGGTGTAGTGATTGGCGTGAGTCATGCCTACAACCTGCCTGTGAAATATATCGGTCTGGGCGAAAAAGCCGAAGATCTAAAGCTGTTTAACAAGTACGATTTTATCAAATCGATTTTTGTATCGTGAAAACCAAATCGAATAAAGAAACCAAAATTAATGTCATAACGCTAGGCTGTAGTAAAAACCTAGTGGATAGTGAAGTCCTCATGGGTCAGCTGAAAGCATCGCAGTTTGATGTGTCCCATGAAAGCACAAAAGACGATGCGGATATTATCATTGTTAATACGTGTGGATTCATAGAAAATGCAAAACAAGAAAGCATCGACACTATCCTCGCATATGCGGATGAAAAAGCAAAAGGCAACATCGAAAAGCTATATGTAACAGGTTGTTTGTCGCATCGATACAAAGATGAACTGCAATCTGAGATTCCTGAAGTTGATGCTTGGTTTGGAACGTTGGACATGCCTCATTTGTTGAGGACGGTTGGCGCCGACTATAAACATGAGTTGGTAGGGGAGCGTTTGCAAACTACGCCGAAGCATTATGCCTATACCAAGATTTCGGAGGGTTGTGATCGACCTTGTTCGTTCTGTGCCATCCCTTTGATGCGTGGTAAGCACGTTTCTAGGCCCATAGAGATCATCAAAAAGGAAATTCAAGGGTTGGTGAAGAATGGCGTGAAAGAAGTGATGCTGATTGCTCAGGATTCCACCAGTTATGGTTTGGATATTTATGGCGATCGCAAGTTGGCCGATCTAATGAAGCATCTTTCTGATGTGGAAGGGTTGGAGTGGCTGCGTTTACATTATGCCTACCCATCGCAGTTTCCATTGGATGTGTTGGAGGTAATGGCCGAGCGAAGTAATATTTGTAACTATTTGGATATTCCGATTCAGCATATATCGGACAATATGCTTAAGTCGATGCGACGTGGGATTACCAAGCGCAGGACCTATGAAGTATTGAATGCGATTCGCGACCGAGTTCCAGGCATTGCATTAAGGACTACTCTGCTGGTAGGTCATCCTGGCGAAACCGAAGCGGATGTCAAGGACTTGATTGATGCAATAGAGGAGATTAAGTTCGAACGATTGGGTGTGTTTACTTATTCCCATGAGGAAAATACCCATGCTTATAGCTTAGCCGACGATATCTCTCAAGAAGAAAAACAACGTCGTTCCGATGCCGTGATGGAATCTCAAATGAGCATTTCGGAAGTGTTTAATCAATCCTTAAAGGGTCAGACATTAAAAGTGTTGTTTGATCGCTTGGAAGGCGATGAATTCGTGGGTCGTACCGAATATGATAGTCCCGAAGTCGACAACGAAGTCAGAGTTCCAGCAAAAGACAATTACGTGCGCATGGGTGATTTCGCCAATGTGAAAATTACCGATGCTTCTACCTACGATTTATTTGGTGAAGTTGTAAAATCGTGAATGTCGTAGGCCAACCATATCCCAAAGATCATATCTCTGAAACACTGAGAAAAAGTGCTTGGGGTAGAGAACCGTTGGGTTTGTATCCTCATGAGGGGATTCATAGCGACTGGCAGGCAATTATCAGTGATGTAGCCCATCATTTTGGTGCCGAACAACGCGAGGAATTGGTGGGGATTTTAAATTCTCAGCTGGGCGAGGGCGGATCTGCATCGCAAAGAGAAAATTTACAACGACTAAAGCAAGAAAATACGTTTGTGGTTGTAACGGGTCAGCAAATCCATCTTGGATTGGGCCCGATGTATGTGATTTATAAAATTGCTTCGGCTATTGTTTTGTGCAATGATCTCAATCATCGTTTTTCAGATAAGCACTTTGTTCCATTGTTTTGGATGGCTACGGAGGATCACGATGTGGCGGAAATCAATCACGTGGATTTATTTGGCGATCGATATACTTGTGATATTGATTGGAAAACTGGGGTTGGTGGCATTCCTACGCAAAATTTAGGCGGCTTATGGGATTGGATGAGGCAGAAGTTTCAAAGAGATCCTGCGGCGCTGGAGAGAATTGAGAATTTGGCGAGATTGTATCAGCCTAAAAATCAGACACTTTCAAAGGCAACAGCGCAGTGGGTTTCTGAATTATTTGCCGATTTTGGGCTTTTGGTATTGGATCCAAATGTCGCTGCTTTAAAACGCCGAGCAATCAAAATATTTGAAGCAGATTTATTCGATACTTCTATTTTTGACGCTTTCGCCGAGCAATCTGCGGAACTGAAAAGTCATAAGATTACAGCGCCGGCTCATTATAGGGAGTGTAATTTATTTTGGATCGATACGCATCGAAGAGAGAGAATCGCGAAGGATGTTGATGGATTTTTGTTGGTTGATTCAGGGGAGAAACTCGATAATGATGCCATGAGGGACGTTTTGGCCAATCAGCCAGAGAGACTGTCGCCCAATGTGCTGCTTAGGCCATTGTATCAACAAGCCATATTGCCGTCCGTGGCTTATGTCGCAGGCCCCACAGAGTATATTTACTGGTTGCAGACAAGCAAGGCATTTGCTCATTTAAAAACGCCAACTCCTGCGTTGATTCACCGGATGGGTGGGGTTGTGGTTTCTGAATCGCAAAATAAAAAGCTCAATCAAATGGGTTTAACTCCCCAGGAATTGTTTCTGGATTTGTCGGATCTTAAGTCGATGTTGGTTGAGAGATTGTCCGGTAATAGTGCTTTGAACATTGTGAACGACAAGATTGAATCGGGGATGCAAGAATACTTGCAAATCCTCTATCAATGGAAAAGCGATTTGTTGGGCGATACCAAAAAGCAGTTAGATGCATTTTTGAAAGTGCAGCGAAAAACAACGGACGAAGCCATTTCTAAATTTTTGGCATCGAAACTTTCTGATGAATTATGGAATTCTGTCATTGGAATGCAAAATGATACGTTCTGTTTGACAAATCCTCAGGAGCGACGATTATTCTTTTTGCAATACTTGTTGAGCGGGCAATATCATTGGCTGACAGATATTTGTATTGGTCAAACTTATGACTCAGAGAGCGCTTTTTGGATAATTGATTTGTGATAGTATGGGAATTTGCCATATTGAGGGTTCGGTTTGATTTGAATTTCGGTATTTAGCAATTGGATTGCCGACCTTGATTATATTTGCAGCAGTGAAAGATTTACAAAAAGATATCCCAGCTTCCATTGCCTTGTTCTTGGTGGCATTGCCTTTATGTATTGGTATTGCGCATGCATGCGGACTGCCAGTAATTCAGGGTTTGATTGCTGGTATGGTGGGTGGCGTAGTTATAGGTTTGGCGAGCGGTTCAAAGGTCTCTGTGAGTGGACCGGCTGCGGGTCTGGTCGTTATTGTCGAATCTGCATTACACGATATCTCACAAAATTCTTTAGCCAATCACAACTCTGTTCCGTTGTTAGAGATTTTTGCTTTGGTTGTTGTGTTGGCTGGGTTGTTTCAGCTCGTTCTAGGAGTGGTAAAATTGGGCAAACTCGCTGATTATATTCCTGTTTCTGTAATCAAAGGCATGCTTGCCGCAATAGGTTTGTTGTTGATATTAAAGCAAGTACCGCACTTGGTGGGCTGGGATGCCGATGATTTTGGTGATGAAGAGTTTTTTCAGTTAGATGGACAGACCACTTTTTCGGAAATTAGTATAGCCTTTGAACACTTAACGCCATTGGCTCTATTTATTGGTTTTTTTGGGTTAGCAATTCAGTTTATATGGGATCATCCGAGGTTGAAAAAGATTGCCTGGACTCGCATTTTTCCATCATCATTGCTTGTCGTGTTAATTGGTGTGGGTCTAAATCAACTGAGTCTGATATATTTACCCAAAGAAGCTATCGAGTCGTCTCACCTAGTTCAATTGCCCAAGAATCTTGCTTCAACTCAGTTTGATTTTGGACTTAGCATTTCAAGTTTTGGACTTCTCGGTAATCTTTTGATATGGATTTTGGCCATTAAGATTGCGGTTGTTGCTTCTATTGAATCGTTGCTTAGTATTGAAGCCTCTGATAAAATAGATCCACTAAAACGAGTTTCGCCGCCCAACAGAGAGTTGTTAGCACAAGGACTTGGAAATGTTGTGAGTGGAGTATTGGGAGGAATGCCTTTGACCGCAGTTGTTGTTAGGAGTTCTGCCAACATCAATGCTGGCAATGCAACACAGTGGAGTGCCGTTTTTCATGGCATATGGTTGGCATTGGCTGTGTTGTTTATTCCGAGTGTGATATCCTTGATTCCCAATGCAGCGTTGGCGGCGATTTTGATCTTTATGGGTTATAAATTGGCGAAACCTTCCTTGTTTACCGATGAATGGAAGAAGGGTAAGATGTCGTTTGTGCCTTTCATTGTTACTGTCCTTGCCATTCTATTCACGGACTTACTTATTGGGATAATCCTTGGAATGGTGGTTGCATTTTTCTTCATCATTAAATCGAATTTTCACCGCTCGGTAACCTTGGTGAAAATTGATTCCAATTATTTGGTGAGGTTTCAGCAGCAGTCGAGTTTTATGAATAAATCACTCTTGAAATCAGTATTGCATGGGATTCCCCAAAATGCCGATGTGATTTTGGATTTTACCCACTGTAATTTTATAGATCAAGATATTTTGGATGTTGTAGAAGACTATCAAATTAGAGCGAAATCCAAAGAGATTCGAATTGAATATTCCTTTGTCAATGCAGAGCAAAAGCGAAAGTTACTTGGTTCAAGGGAATCAATGCTGTTTAATACAATAAAGCCGTAAAATATTAATAATAAATTCAATGGAAGATCAAATCAAGCTATTTTTGAGCAATAGGGCATGGGCCGCAGAGAAGTTGTCGGAAGACGCTAGTTATTTTGAAAACCTCGCCAAGGATCAAAGGCCAGAATACCTTTGGATTGGTTGCTCCGACTCACGCGTGCCAGCCAATGAAATTATTGGAGCGGAGCCTGGTGAATTGTTCGTACACCGAAACGTTGCTAACATGGTAGTTCATACAGATTTGAATCTGTTGAGCGTTTTGCAATACGCGGTGGAATTTTTGGAGGTCAAACATATCATCGTTTGTGGTCATACTGGTTGTGGTGGGGTAAAAGCATCGCTTACCAATAAGGATTACGGCCTGTTAAACAAATGGTTGCGGAATTTAAAAGATGTTTATCGCCTTCACAAGGATGAAGTAGAGGCAGAAACGAATATCGACGATAAAGTCAATAAATTGGTTGAGATGAACCTCATCGAACAAGTAGGGAATGTTGTGAAAACCAGCATCGTGCAGAAAGCCTGGAAGCAACACAAAAGACCCCATGTACACGGTTGGGTTTATGAAATGGAAACGGGATTGCTGAGAACGGTAATTGATGTTGAACCGGGTGCCTCCATTGATCCGATGTATGAATTCCGCGAGGAATAGATTATTTGTGCTTATCCAATCTCAAATTGATCAATTCGATGGTAAATGAAAATGCCATCGCAAAGTAGATATACCCTTTGTTGATGTGTTGCCCGAATCCTTCACCCAATAGACTTACTCCAATAAGTACGAGGAATGATAAGGCCAAGATTTTGATACTTGGATTCTGATTGACAAAATTCGCGATTGGTTCACTGGCCCATAACATTACCAACATCGAGATAATCACGGCCACAATCATTACCCAAACCTCGTTGGCCATGCCCACTGCCGTAATTACAGAATCCAAACTGAAAACCACGTTGATCAAAACCATTTGGAACAATATCGCAGTCCAGCCTTTGGCATCAGTTCTTTCCTTAATCTCTTCCTCTAAGCCTTTCATTTTCAAGTGAATTTCATGCACACTTTGGTACAAAAGGAACAATCCTCCCAATATTAAAAGGATGTCCTTTCCTGAAATAGGATGATCAACGATAGTAAATAAAGGATGCTCCTGCTTTTGAATCCAATTGATTCCTAGTAACATGATGATTCGCACCACCATTCCCAAAAGAAGGCCATACTGACGTGCCTGCTTTTCTTTGCCTTTGGGTGCTTTGTTGGCCAAAATGCTAATAAAAATTATATTGTCGATGCCCAGAACGATTTCTAAAAGGGTAAGGGCTACCAAGCTGATGAGGATTTCTTGACTAAACATTAAGGTTTTTAAAATTAGAGTTCAAAATTACGAAGATATTTCGGCCATTCGGCAGCGGCGACCCATCTTGTTGGAAACCGATTGGTGAAATAGGTGATTTGTCGTTTCGCATAATTCCGAGTATGCTGTTTTATTGAGTCGATAGCTTCTGTTTTGCCAATTTCTCCAGCGAAATGTCTAAATAACTCACTATATCCCACCGTTTGTAAGGATTTGAGAGATTGGTGAGGTAATAGGGATTCTACTTCAGCTATCAATCCATCGGCAATCATCTTATCTACGCGCTGGTTGATTCTTTGATACAACTTCTCACGTTCATATTGGATACCTAAATAAATAACATGAGCCTCGGGGAATCTCGGATTGGGCTTTTGTGAGTATATCTCCGACAGTGATTTTTGTGTCTGAATGCATAATTCTATTGCACGCATTACCCTTTGAGGATTATCAAGCGCTACCAATGTCCCGGCATTCGGATCAAGTTGGTATAGAACCTGAACAAGTCGGTCTAATCCATGTGCCACAAATTCATCTAGAATCTCAGAACGCAAATCAGGGTCGATCTCTGGCATATCATCCAATCTTTTGATGAGCGCCTCAATATATAAGCCAGTGCCACCGCAAAGTATTGCAGATCCGTTTGATGAAATCAGATTTTGGATGGTTGATTCGAAATGTTCTGAATGCATACCCGCATTGTAATGCTCATGGATTCCAACGGTAGAGACACCATGATGCGTTACTTTCAATAATTCTTCCTCGCTGGGTTTGGCTACGCCAATCTGAAGTTCCTTGTATACTTGTCGACTATCAACGTTGATGATTTCGGTATTGAGTTTCAATGCCAAATCAATGGCAGCTGGGGTTTTGCCAGAAGCGGTGGGGCCTCCCACTACGATAATGGTGGGTTTGTTCATCAATTTGAATTATTTTAAATCATCCGCATCGATGCCATCGCTGAGACCGCTGAATCCAAATTCATCATGATCCTCCTCATCTCCATCTCCATCCTCGTCATTGTCTAAATCATTATCTAAATCGTCATCGTCAACTTCCGCCGCGAGCAATTCCTCTTCATGTTCAACCAATAAACTCTTGATACCTTTTGCAGCCAAGATTTTTTCTGCCAAAGTATCAAATTCATTATCGTCTAGCATCTTAAACTTACTATCGTTGTGCTGTCTAGGTGGCTTTCCTTCTGTACGATATACCCTTGGATACACTTGTTTATCGTTGCTGGCTTCGATGCTAATCAACTCGCACATCAAAGTCCATTGGACATTATAATCGAAGATGTAAATAAAATGCTGGTGGGGATCGTTTACGCATGTTCGTATTTTGACATCAGCCATCAACGGCGCATCTAGATTGCCGGTGAGGTCGCCTTCGGCATGCGCTGGCTTCTCTTTTTTGATTTCAGAAATTTTACGCCAACGATCATCGCTTACAAAAAAACTGGCTGCCTCCTTGTTATCAAAGCCAATTGCTTCTTGAATGATGTTGTGGAAGTCCATGAAAGTATGCGAGGGCCTAATTTCAATCCATCGAACAATATCGTCCATGTCGTCGAACCAAACTTTAAAACGGTAAACCATGTAGAATGCAAAAATAGTTCTCAATGTTTGCTTATCGATGAAAAAAATGTGACTTAATAATTTTCGGTGTATTTTTGAAGCATTGATGTGGCGATTTTTAATTTGTGTATTGGCTTTGTCACCAATTATGGGGCAGGGGCAATCAACTAAAAGTGATATTCGGGGGTTTGTTTACGACGGCGACAATGGTGATCGCTCCGTTGCGTCGGTAATCACAGCGGTAAAGGACAAGTCTGATGGTACGGTGGTTCGCTCCATCCTTTCAGACAACGACGGTTATTATGCATTAACGGGTTTAACTCCCGGCGATTATTGGGTGCGGGTTTCCCACGGTGGTTTTGATACGCTTTATGAAAAGGTGAAGGTGTTCGCAGATATCAACACCAAGAAAGATTTTTATTTGCAACACATTTCGTCCATGGAGGCGGTAGAAATTTCTGTAAAGGGAAAGGCTAGGGATGCGCAAGTGGGTGTGACAAATATCGAAGCACGTGCGATTTATAAAATGCCTGCGGTGGGCGCCGAACCCGATATCTTACAGTACTTACAGATTTTGCCAGGCGTGGTGTTTAGTGGAGACCAAGGCGGACAATTGTACATCAGAGGTGGTTCGCCAATTATGAATAAGGTGATGATGGATGGACTTACTATTTACAATCCTTTTCACTCTATTGGACTTTTCTCTGTCTTTGAGACCGATTTGATTCAAACCGCAGATGTTTATAGTGCCGGGTTTGGCTCAGAATATGGAGGTAGGGTTTCTGCAGTGGTTGATATTAAAACCCGCGATGGCAACCGAAAGCGGATGGTGGGAAAGGTGGGTTTGACCACATTTACATCAAAATTGCTATTGGAATCGCCCTTGCGAAAGTATCAACAAGGAAAAAATAACAGCTCCATTGCCGTATCCTACAAGAATTCATTCTTGCGTGAATCGTCGCGATTGCTCTATAATTATGCCAATCCCGATAAGTTGCCTTACAATTTTGGCGATTTGTTTGTGAAAATGAGTTTCAACTCGGCCAATGGTGGGTATACCAAATTGTATGGGTTTAGATTTTCCGACAATGTGGCTTTTCCGGGGTCTACGCGCTACGGTTGGACGTCGACAGGCTTGGGTGGCAAGTTCTTGGTGGTTCCCGAGCAGGCGAAGACGCGTGTTGATGGTTTCTTTTTATGGAGTCAGTATAGCATCGAACAGAAAGAGCAAGATGCGAAGCCAAGAAATAGCTCCATTGGCGGTTTTAACTTAGGGATGAATTTCTCCTATAACTTTAAACGGGATGATTTTAAATGGGGTCTTGAGTTAAATGGATTTCAAACCAATTTTCAATTGTATAATTCCAACGATCGAAAAATCAATCAGTTAGAGAGCACAACAGAGATCAACTCTTTTGGTAATTATCGTGTGGTTCGTAAGAAGTTGATTTGTAACATTGGATTGCGTAATCAATATTATGCGTCGTTAAGCAATGGTAGTTTGGAGCCTAGATTTCAATTGCGTTACATGCCGTTGAAGTCAATAGGAATCAAATTTGCCGTTGGGATTTATTCTCAGAATTTATTATCGGCAATGAGCGATAGAGACGTGGTGAATTTATTCTACGGATTCTTATCGGGTCCGGATAATCTTCCAGATTCATTCAATGGTAAGCCCGTAACTACGCGTTTGCAGAAGGCTAGGCACGCAGTTGCTGGGTTTGATTATCGCATCGACAAAAAGCAGACGATCAATATTGAATCGTTTGTGAAGATATTTGATCAGATCACCAATATCAACAGGGATAAGCTGTTTTCAGACGATGAATTTAATTTGGATAAGCCCCAGCGTTTGAGACAGGATTTTATCATTGAAAATGGAAATGCTTATGGCGGCGATATTTCGTATAAATATTCTGATAAACATTGGTATTTGTGGGCGGTTTACTCCTTAACGTATGTCAATCGTTTTGATGGAATTTCGCATTATCAGCCCAATTTCGACCGACGTCATAACGCCAACATTCTACTGAACTACGAATTTGACAAAAAGCATCCGTCTGAGGTTTCTTTGCGATGGAACTTTGGATCTGGATTTCCTTTTACCCAAACTCAAGGTTATTACGAAAAGTACAATTTCCAGCAAGGGATCGGGACCGATTATACGGCAGCCAATGGTCAGTTAGGCATTGTATACGCCCAAATCAATCGCGGACGTTTGCCATATTATCATCGTTTAGACTTTTCGATAAAACGCAAGTGGGCTTTCCGCGAGGGCAGTGAGTTTAACTTGCTTTTCAGTGTGACCAACGTTTACAATAGAAATAACATATTCTATTACGACAGGGTAAAAGGAAAGCGAGTAGACCAGTTGCCGATACTCCCCGCATTGGGTTGTAACTACAGTTTTTAATTGATTTTCTCGTTGAGAATTCCCTGCACGGCTTGCAGTTTTAGCAAGGCTTCGATGGGGGTGAGGGTGTTAATGTCGATGCTTGCTAGCAATTTCTTTACCTGAATGAGTTTTGGGTCCTCCGTTTGAAACATATTCATCTGATAAACGGGCTTGGTACTCGTATTTTTCAGTGTTTTTTGGGGCGATAAGTTAGACCGATCTTCTTCCAGTATATTCAATATCTCGGTGGCTCTAATTAATACAGCGTTGGGGATTCCGGCGAGCTGGGCGACATGGATACCGAAACTATGTTCGCTGCCACCGCGGGTTAGTTTGCGCAAAAAGACAATTTGAGCCCCTTGTTCTTTGATGGAAATATGAAAATTGACGATTCCTGGGCATTTGCTTTCCAATTCATTGAGTTCATGATAGTGGGTTGCAAAAAGGGTTTTGGGAGCCGAAGGGTGGGAGTGTATGTACTCTGCGATGCTCCAGGCAAGCGAGACGCCATCGTAGGTGCTTGTGCCACGACCGATTTCATCCAACAATACCAAGCTGCGATCGCTCAAGTTGTTAAGAATAGAGGCCGTTTCCGACATTTCCACCATGAACGTACTTTCTCCAACCGAAATATTGTCCGATGCGCCCACGCGGGTGTAAATCTTATCGGTAATGCCAATATGAGCCTCGCTGCAAGGGACATAACAGCCAATTTGGGCCAGGATGACAGCCAATGCGGTTTGTCGTAATATCGCGCTCTTTCCACTCATGTTAGGACCGGTAAGAATTATGATGCGCTGATCGTCTTTATTTAGTTGAATGGTATTGGGGATGTATGACTCACCGGCGGGTAGTTGAAATTCAATGACAGGGTGTCGGCAGTCCTTTAGGAGCAAATCGTAACCATCGTTCAAGGTTGGCTTGCAGTAGTTGCAGTCCATGGCCAACTGAGCAAATCCCGCCAGTACGTCCAATTCCGCCAAAATGGTGGCTTGTTGCTGCAGCAGGGGGACAAATTCGCTCATGTCGTTGAGTAGCGATTCCCAAAGTTGTGCCTCCAACGTTAGGATTAGATCTTCCGCATTGAGGATTTTTTCCTCATATATTTTGAGCTCTGGTGTGATGTATCGCTCCGCATTTGTAAGCGTTTGTTTTCTAATCCAATCTTCGGGAGCCTTGTCTTTATGGGAGTTGGTGACCTCTAGATAGTATCCAAAAACGTTGTTAAATCCAATTTTTAATGATGTGATGCCACTGCGCTGAATTTCAGCTTGTTGAATTTCTATGAGTTTGTCTTTGCCTGATGTGGTAAGGTCGCGAAGATCTTGTAATTCGGGATGTACATGCGATTTGAAAATGTTCCCTTTGGCAGCTACGGCAGGCGCATCGGCTAACATACGGTCGGAAATAAGCGACTGTAGTTTGGGCAGCGAATCGATTTTTTGTGCCAACGCCTGTAGCTGTGGATCTGAGCTATTTTCGAAAAGGGTTTTACAATCGGCTAAATTATCGAGGCCATATCCCAGTGTGAGACATTCGCGCGGACCAATTTTTCTAAGTGCTACTTTGGAAACCAAGCGTTGTAGGTCGCCAATTTGTTTCATTGTATCGCGAAATGCCGATGTTTCCGATGGGTTGTTAATGAAGACTTCAACTCGCTGATGTCTGTTTTCAATTGCCTTGCGATTAAGCAGCGGAAATACCAGCCAGTTTCGGAGCATTCTGGCGCCCATCGCTGTGCATGTTTTATCAATGACATCAA
>JBEEMF010000097.1:0-4727 GCA_041192805.1 Bacteroidota bacterium
GTAAGGAAGTCACGATCATCAACCAAGGTTCTGGTTTGATGGAGCGCAGCATTACAGAGTTCGTAGGCCTTATTGCTCCGGGATTCGAAAAACACCAAGGGATGAATGGCAAACATACGCATCGCCTTTCTCCCTATTGGGGCGTTGAATTACCCATTGGAAAACGCAACTACGAATACAACCTCACAAATTCTAAAGATGGTCAGAATTATTATTCCGGTGGCACATTTAACAATAAAGTAACAAAAGCCAATACTGTAGGAATCAACCTGCTCTATGGCATCGATTTCTATGTGGCAAAAGGTGTTTTTATTGGTACAGAAATCGGATATGGGTTTATGCATCAAAAGTACGGAAATAGTAACATTACAACCTCTGACGCCACCTTCAGCGATACGCGTATTGTCCCCATGGGAAGCAACAGCCAGCTCAATTTAAATTTCAATGCGGGAATACGATTTGGTATCGTTTTTTAGTCAATCCACTCATTCTCTTTGTTTAAGAAATCAGACATTTAATTTGATCTTGAACTTAGACAAATAAATTTCACCTAATTTTGCGTCATGGCAACCAAACCCATAGGATTTTCTAACAACGGCAATGATTTTTTCAATGAACTTAGGACTCAAGTTGACGAGTACTTCACTTCTAGAAAACTTTCAAAGAACGGCGACATCCGCTTATGGATGAAGACCGCATTCGCTCTTATCACTACACCAATACTCTTAATTCTTGCATTAAATATTCCAGCAGTTGGCATTCCTATGCCGATGTGGGGCAGCGTTATTTTGTTTGTCTTGATCGGTCAAATGCACACCTTCACTGGATTCAATGTCATGCATGATGCTTGTCACGGCGCATTTTCATCTAAAGGTTGGGTAAACAAATTGTTCGGAAACTCATTGAGCTTAATGGGAAGTCATGCCTTTATCTGGAAATTCAAACACAACACTTTGCATCACACTTGGACCAACGTAGACGGATTAGACGATGATATCGCCAAAGCACCTATCCTCCGCCATTGTGAATCACAGCCTTTTAAACCCTACCATAAGAACCAACATTTGTACATGTTCTTCTTGTATGGAATTTCGATCATTTTTTGGATGTACGCCAACGACTTTATGAAGTATTTCAACAAAGCTGTAAACGAGCAGCCTATGCCAAAAATGTCCTTGAGCGAACACTTGATTTTCTGGTCAGCCAAAATTGTTTACACTGGACTATATGTCATTGCTCCATTATATTTCTTGGGTATTGGCTATGGATTCTTATGCTATATGATGATGCAATTTTCTATGGGCATTGTATTGAGCTTGGTATTCCAGTTGGCCCACGCGGTTGAAGACGTACACTTTGAAGATGCAACTCAGTATGATATCCCTACCGAGCGTCTTCCAAATGAATGGGCAGTTCACCAGGTGATGACAACCAACAACTTTGCGACGAAATCTCCTTTTGCGACATGGTTCATGGGTGGATTGAATTTCCAAACCGAACACCACTTGTTCCCAAATATCAGCCACGTCCATTACCCAGCATTGAATGAGATTTTAGTACCGTTGTGTGCCAAGTATAATGTAAAGTATAACGAGATGCCAACATTCACATATGCTGTTGGTTCGCACATCAGATACATGAAATCTTTAGGCGAAGCGGCTTAATCAGTAATAATTATACATTTTACTGATAAAAAAGTTGTTTTTACAAAAAAGGGACTTATCTTTCCCGCTCAATTTTATAATAAAAATACTAATTATCAATTCATGAAAACAGGTTCTGTTAAATTCTTCAACCACAGCAAAGGCTATGGTTTCATCATCGACAACGAAGACGGTCAAGAGTATTTCGTACACGTAACCGGTTTGAAAGACGAAATTCGCGAAGGCGATACCGTTAATTTCGAACTGAAAGACGGTAAGAAAGGTTTAAATGCAGTAGACGTAAGTAACGCAGGATAATCCATCATCTTCATTTCTTTAAAGGGCCTCGTCTTAGACGAGGCCCTTTTTTTTGACCCTATTTCACTCGAAGCGCTACCCCCCGCCAATTCTGGAGAAAAATGGAAACTACTGAAGTTGATTTTTTAACTTTCCAATGTACAATAGCCCAAACAACACCGTAAGCCCAATCATTATATAAGAGGAAAAAATCGGGATATCGCCGGCCTTACCCAACGTAAAAAAAAGGAAACCCCAAAGGAAGATTCTAAAGCCCTCCTGACAAAAATATATCCCTAAATATTTATGCCAACGGACACTGGCGCTGAGAATCCCCCAGCAAATAAAAATGGCACAGGTGGATTTTAGCGACATGTCCCATCCTCTCGACCAAAAAATCATATAGAACAGGCCCAAGGCGCACAAAATAATCTGGGCCAAGACATAGCTTTTTTGATCATCAATGGGTTGAAATTGCTTCGCTGGTATTTTGGTCTTTCCCACCATATAATCTGGGACATCTTTTGGCTTGCTAAAGAAAAAGGCAAATGCATCTTCAATCCGTTGTCCCAACTTTAATGGCAACATCAACTGCTTAAATCCATATGTGTGCGCGGCCAAAATGGTCATATTGCCTGTTTGATCGGTAATGCCATATTTCACAACTTCGGTTTCCGGCGCGTAAGTTCCAAAAAGACGATCCCAAATCACAAACATTCCCCCGTAATTCTTATCCAAATAAATGTCATTCACCCCGTGATGAACTCGGTGTGTACTCGGTGTGACAAGGATTTTCTCAATGAACCCTAACTTAGGCACCACTTGAGTATGCAATAGGAGTTGATACAAAGCATGGCCTACTAGAACCAGCACAATCACGTCGGCAGAAAATCCCAAAATAGGAAGGGCAACCCAAAAGCACGTCCTAACGATATACTGAAAAATTGAAATCCGAAAACCCACGGAAATATTGTAATGCTCACTTTGATGATGCAAACTATGAACGGCCCACAAAAACCTCACTTCATGTCCAAGCCTATGATACCAATACCAAACAAAATCCGTTACCAACAAACATAAAATCACACCCAACCATCCCTGGGGCATTGCAAAAATCCCAAATCGATTGCCAATGGCCGACCAAATCACATATTGCGCGCCATCAAAAAACAAACTAAACAAACGATCACTCATGCCACAGCTCACATTTGTTATTGTATCAGCCACGTTGTACAATGCGATTTTTTGTTTTCGCTGCATCCATATTTCAGCTATCAAAATACATATTATACCCAAAAACCCGGCATACATAAACAAGCTATACAAATCAAATTTCATCTCAGTTATTATAAAATCCTGAGATTCGAAATTCTAAATTATGACAGGGAAATCATTACGGAAAAACGCAACTACGCCGTAGTTTTTTACGGAAAATCGCAACACAATCCCCAACTAAGGCAGATAAAGCCTTAATCAAATTGCTGATCTAGTATATAAATCATTGCCGCCACTGCGGCCGCACCCAAGTGTAATTCCCTCTTATTGACATTTTCAAACACGTCAGTTTCGGCGTGATGCACATCAAAGTAGCGCTGAGAATCTGGAATAAAACTCACAAATGCGGTATTGGGATTCACCTTCTTTAAGGGTCCGATGTCTGCCCCGCCACCGCCTTTTTCTATCGTACCGATTCCATAGGCATCCAATAGTTTTTGATACATTTTCACCCCCGGCATAATCGCAGAATCCACCCCAAAACCCCTTGGAACAAATCCACCGCGGTCGCTTTCTAAAGCTGCAATATGATTTTCGCCTCTCTCCGCTGCCAAACGCGCATATTCCGTTCCACCGCGCAATCCGTTTTCTTCGTTGATCCAAAATACGCATCGCAAAGTATGACGTGGCGTATAGCCCAAAGCCTTCAGCAATCGCAGCGCTTCAAAGGCATGCATACAACCCGCCCCATCATCGTGAGCCCCTTCACCCTCATCCCAACTATCAAAATGTCCACCAAAGTCGATGATTTTTTCCGGATACTGTGAACCCACCGAACTCGCAATCACATTGGCACTTAAACGATCCGGCAGCGTTCTACAATTCAACTCAATTTCAACACGATGATTTGGGTCGATCGCGCAAATATCCTCCAATAAATCCGCCACTGCAGTTGCCACCGCCACCATCGGAATTTTTGTCACCGAGTCCTCGTAATGCGTCACCCCGGTATGCGGATGCAAATCACAACGATTGCTCATACTTCTCACCAAAACGGCCAAAGCGCCATATTTTGAGCACGGGACTGCGCCATTGACACGCTGACTTACGCAACCACCATAGGCCTGAAAGGTATTCAACAGTGTTTCATCAAACGCCCGATTTAGCAATACGATTTTTCCGCGCAATAGCCCCGCTTTCCCCAAACTATCCAACGCACGATTGCTATTCACCACAATCACGGTCCCCGCAACATATCCGCCCACAGAACCACCCAAGGCACAAGCGTTTAAGGGATAAAATTTCTGGGGTTTGGGATTGGCTTCTACAAAGGCCTCACAATTATAATCGTCGCTGGACTTCCCCGACTTCAGATGATTCGTTAGAACTTTGGAGTACAACTTTACCGATTCGATTTCTCCCCTTTCCCATCGAGGCACCATCACAGGCTGCGTAAACACAGTATCAAATTGATAGGATTTCAACATGGAAACAGCCCACACAATTCCTCTTTCGGCATTATCGGAACCACTCAATCTTGAACCTACACCTTTACACAATTCTCCCAACCGC
>JBEEMF010000098.1:0-3941 GCA_041192805.1 Bacteroidota bacterium
TTGCATATACTCGTGGGTCATGGCCGGACCGCCGTGCAACAAAAGGATTTTGATTTTATCGTTCTGCCCAAATCTCTGCGTCCACACCTTAAACTCTCCCACCGGCGTTTGGATGGGAATGCGGGTAATGGCGGAACTATCGGGGGGCCAAGGGGCTTGGTTGTTGGCGGTTTTCTGGGCGATGTTTTGGCAGGATGTAGACAAGGCCAGCGTCATCATACAAAGCAGGGCGATCAACAGGTTTTTGGGGCGATGTTGGGGTTTCATGGCTTGTGCAATAATATGTCAGAAAATGTAAATGCGTAATCAGAAATTTATCAGTTAGTTTGTTCAACCAACACACCCCCACCATGGAAAAAATCCTCAACCTCAATCACCTCGAAGACATCAACGCCCTCAAGCCCTTTTTCGGCGATATCCGCCTAGTAAAAGAAGGCAAATACTATCACATGGTGGGCGATCACAACCTCAACCACGCCGAGTATGGTAGATTCACCAAACGACCCAAATTCACCAACATGGGCAACGTCTTGTACGCCGGAATCAACCGCATCTGTAAACTCACCCAGAAAATGCCCAGCGATTTCGCCGTGCGCGTGGTACAGCCCAACCCCACCCTCGGCATCCTAAGCGTTGAACTCATCCTCGGCAGAGGCGCCGTCCTCAAACCCGACACCCTGGTCCCCGCCATCTGGATCCAATACAACCTCAAAACGCCCAAATACGCGAAATTCTCACTGCTCATGTACCGGATTCAGTGTTCGAACGGACAAATGGTCCACTTCGATGGTTTCATCAACGAAAAAGTCCCCATCGAAAACATCAACCACATCCATCATCAGTGGTCGCCCTGTTTCTACAACGCCCTTTTCTATGCCTTCGACGATGCGTTGGCGGTGATGCGCGAGCGGACGATGACCCGCAGGCAGATTTCGGACCGATTGATGCGCGTTTTCAGGATTGGCAAGGCCGAGATCAAATCAGATTTGCGCAATTTTGGCTCTCAAGACGAGCGATATGCAATGGAATTGGATCGGATCATCGAACACCATTTGGAGCGATACGGTGAAACGGAGTATGCGATGTTGCAAGCCGCCACGTTTTTCGCCTCACACATTGAGCCCGAGATTCACCGCGACCTCACCCCTGCTCAGCGTTTCGATGCGATGGAAAAATTCCGCGAGCGCCGTATGATTCAGGCCGGACGGTTGATGACACAGTTGGAGGTCCAATCGCGCAAATACCAGGTTCGCAAGCAACTCAAAAACCGCGACTGGGAAGAGTTGTTCAATTTCACGCCCACGGTTTTGAATTGGTAAGATGTTGAATGCGACGCCCAACCTCGATGAGCAATGCTTGATGGTACCGGCAGCCATGTACGCGCTGGCGCCGGGCATCAACAAAATTTTGTTCATCCGCGAGATCACCCCGGAAGACGAACTGCTCAACGACGAGCTGCTTTTTCAGTCCGATGCGGCCTATCGGACGTATTTGACGATGCTGAACGACATGAACTATTACAAGTCGAAGCGCGATGCTTGCGTGGCGCAACAGAATTTTGAACTGGCGACGGATTACTTGGACAAATTCAAAAAGAAGAAGATGATTTTACACCGCGCGATACAAACCCTATCCTTCAAAAGCGGCAAACCTTACGCTGCCACCAAAGGCGCAACGATTGTGTATTTCAATCCGAGGGTGCAGGGGTGATTCTATCCTTAACGTGAGATAATATCCGTACCCAGTGCCTAAATTTCACTATCGCAAAAACGCAATTCACCATTCCTGTAAAACCACGTCAATACGAGCGTCTAGGTATTTTTGTTATTGAAGTGCGTTTGACTTAGTTTCGTAAATAATCGAGTTAGCGAGAATACAAAAACACGATACCAAATTGGAACAGATAAACCTAAATAAGTCAAACCCTGAAATAGAATTCAAATTGAATTCTGAAGACAGCTATTTAATGATTCATAGTGTTTCCGTAACATCCCAAAAGAATTTTCAAAACGAATGGACTAATTTCATATCACAGATCAAACTAACCGCTGAGCTGAAATATGTTGTTTTTGACGACCAACAAGGATGCTTCATTGATGAAAGAAAAAACCAGTTCCCTATACATTTACTGGTTGACCCTTACCAAGTCCAACCGGTTTTTCAATTGAACAAATTAATAAAAAACGAAACATTCACATTGGGTATAAATCCGGAGAGAAAGTTTTATCGGACACTGAAATTAGCGTTGCTAGATGCTGAGAATCTTAATGAAGATTACAGCCTAGAATTTAACATTGAAAAATTTAATTTATATTCCTAAATGTACTCCGCTCACAAAGGCGCAACGATTGTGTACTTCAATCCGAGGGTGCAGGGGTGATTTGTTCGTTGCGATTTAACCGCTACAAAATCTCTTCCGTGAGCCCTAATTCTTGCAATTATTTGTTTTTTAGTTAACTGCATAATTCAGCGCAAAATATTAACTTAGCATCACTTACCTTTTGCCCCAACAATAGGGAGTATTGTAATGATGGAAAATCAGATAGAAATATATCAAAGTCAAGATGGCATTGTATTAAATGTACAACTTTCAAATGAAACGGTTTGGTTAAGTCAGGATCAATTAACCGTGTTGTTTGAGAGAGATCAATCTGTTATTTCCAGGCACTTGTCTAACGTATTCAAAGAGGGAGAATTGACTAAGGAAAGCAATATGCAAAAAATGCATATTGCTAATTCAGATAAGCCAGTTACATTATACAGTTTGGATGTCATCATTTCTGTTGGGTATAGAGTAAAATCGATAAGAGGCACCCAATTCCGCCAATGGGCAACGAAAAGATTGAAAGAATATCTGATTGAAGGGGTTGCAATCAATGAAAAACGCCTAGCACAAAAGAACAAGGAAATACAAGTACTTCATGATGGAATTCGCATTCTTAGCAGGGCGATAGAAGATCAGGCCATAAATAATGAAAATTATGCCTGGTTGCAACAATTTAGTTTGGGCTTACAACTTCTGGACGACTACGACCATGAGTCCTTAGATGAAAAAGGAAAACACACCAAGAAAGCGGAATACCCTTCCATGGCTGAATACTTGGATCTTCTAGAAAAAATGCGCGCTGATTTTAACTCCAATGTTTTTGGTAGAGAAAAAGACGGTGGTTTTGATAGCGCTGTGAATCAAATCAGACAAGGTTTTGGTGAACAAGAGGCTTATCCATCCATTGAAGAAAAGGCTGCTATGTTGCTATACTTGGTGGTAAAGAATCATGCATTTGTAGATGGCAACAAACGCATTGCTGCTGCTTGCTTCCTTTTGTTTTTGGATAAAAATGGTCTGCTATTTAAAGATTCAGGACAGCTTATTATCAGCAATGAAGCCCTTGCTAGTCTAACCATATTCGTAGCAGCAAGTAAAGCGGAAGAAATGGAAACCGTGAAACGATTATTAATTAGTGTATTGAATAGAAATTTAAAATAATACGGGTAGAAACAGCCGGCCAGTATTTGAGGTCCTCAAGTACCGATACAAAAAATGAATTTTGTCCTCAAACATTCCGAAGGTGGAACGAATCGCCATCCAACACCAAAAACTTGCGATCAGACAGCATATCGGCATGGAAATACTTGTGGCCCTCACTTTCCAACGATTTCTGAAATACTGCCTCAGGATCCTTGGACACGGTATGACCAAATACTTGTATCAAACGCGCATCCAACCTGCCAATGTTCGCGATTTCAAGTGCCCACGGGCGAATCCATATGGGCGATTGCTGGGGATCATCACCAAACGGATTAAACCCATTGAAATCAAATCGCTGCGGAAACTGCACAAAAGTATCATTCACCGCTTTGGCGATATCACTCGCCGACAGCCGCAACCAAGGCGTTTCTGAATCTTGCTTCACCGCAAACCGGTTTAACCATTCCACCGA
>JBEEMF010000099.1:0-5019 GCA_041192805.1 Bacteroidota bacterium
CGTTATTTACTTATGGTTTCAACGATCAGAAGGAATACCACGCGAGTATTCAGATCAAACAACTCGATGATAAGAACTCCATTTTGAACCAGAATGGGGTGAAAAATCAAATCCTCAAACCATTCGGTAGCCCCAATTTACAAGGGGGGGGTAAATCGTTTTAAATCAATTACTTAGATTTTTTAGAATTGAAACACACTACAAAAGTTCAGACAACTGTTTGAACCATGTTTGAACCGGGCAAAAATAGCAAGGCCCCAGATTTCTCTGAGGCCTTGATTTCATTGGGTGGAGAATGCCGGAGTCGAACCGGCGACCTCTTGCATGCCATGCAAGCGCTCTAGCCAGCTGAGCTAATCCCCCAATGGGACTGCAAAGATAAGTAGAAATTATTAATTTTTTGACCTTGGATTGACCAAGCTATCCTTAGGATATAGGTGTGTTAAACTGTCCATGACACCCTTTGCCCATAAGACCAAACTCTGGCGATCTTCTTTTTCAAAGCGTGCGCCTTCGTGCATCCAAGTATAACTATTCATCGGCATTTCTTCCTCCTCAACCATTTCTACCGTCTCTTCCATTTTGTCAAACTGACGCCAAGGACGATAGCCCAAAAACTCGTTGAAATTCAAATGCTTTTTGCCCTCCTCAACATGGTCTTCCAACCACATGCCCACGGGCTGATATTTAGCATACCAAGGGTACGTTGTTGTATTGCTATGACAATCGTAACAAGCCGTTTGCAACAGCGTTTTCACACGGTGCGATGTGGGAAATCCTTTCATTACATCCAGTGAATCGATACCGCTATTATTTGGCGTTACCTCAACCCGTTGAATTGCCAATAAAGTAACCAAGATCGCAATAAAACTACCCCAGATGATTTTCCTTTTCATAATCTACAAAGATAGTGATGACACCAACAGAATTTTTAGCTCATTTGTCGCAAAATCCCCCGAACAACACCGTCACTGGCACTTGAGCCATTAGGCATAACCAGTAAATCTCGGAGTTCTTGATAACCCGCTTTGATGTTCGATTTATTGTTGCTTAACTGGGTCAGCGCAATCGACAATCCCTCTGGCGATATATCCTGCAAATGCTCTTCCAACAAACCACGGTTGAGCAAAATATTGACCAACGAAACCCAGCGTAAATTCACCAATCTCTTGGCCATAAAATAAGTAAAGCCATTCACCCGATAAGCCACCACCTGAGGCACGCCCAACAACGCCGTTTCCAACGTAGCCGTTCCACTAGCAACCAATGCCAATCCCCGGTTTTGCAAACGAGATTTAATCGGCCCGATTAATTCCCCACCGCCCAATTGCATCAACAAATGATAGGTAGCCCCGAAATATACTTTGACTGAATCAACATCCCCCTGCGAAAGTCTTCCAGCCAATACTGCCTCAGCCAATATTTCCTGATAATATGCAGCATCTAATCCCGGCGCTCCAGCAACTACACACATTGACTGCGCATCAAATTTCCTCGCCGCCGCCACAAAATTGGGTAACAACGATCGGACCTCGTTCTTTCGAGAACCCGGCATCAACAAAACTACATGGGAGGAATCAGCTAACTCCCCAACCCCCAACGGCGCACCCAGCTCATCCGTTAAATCAACATCCCAACACTTTTGATCGTGAAATCGCTGCAAACTCCGATCAATCTCCTCTAAAATTGGATTTCCGACATATTCCGCCGACATCTGATGTTTGGCAAAAAAAGAAACCTCGAACGGAAAAATCACATAGAGTTTGTCGATTACACGTCGCATCGTTTTGATCCGACCCGTATTCCAAGCCCAAGCCTTCGGCGCGATATAATAATGCACTGCAATCCCTTGACTCTTAGCCCACTTGGCGATGCGCAAGTTGAACCCAGGATTGTCGATTAACAACAACAAATCCGGCTTTTCCGCCAAAATATCCACCTTCGCCTGATCCAAAAAACCCGAAATCTTCTTCAAATTCCGAATCACCTCCCACAACCCCATGATTGCTCGCTCTTTGTAATGACTCAGTAATCGGCCGCCTGCGGCGGCCATCATATCCCCACCCCAACAAACTACCTCACAAGCAGCAAACCCTTCATTCCCCAAAACCAACTTCCGCACAACATGACTCCCATGCAAATCGCCACTGGCCTCACCAGCCAACACAAACACCTTCTTTTTGCGCGATTCTACCGTCATCCTGTCCTTCAAAAAACGCTTACGCCTAACTATTTTATATCCGAGCCAACTCAATCATCACAGCCCAAATCGTCATTAAAATGGTACCTAACAACCACCCACGATTGAAGTAAATCAATGAATCCTTTTTTATCAGCAGGAAGAATACACCAATATTCGCCGCAACACCCAACTGAAAAATGCTGTTATAATACCATTCAAAGTGCGTAATCGCCCATAAAAACGTCTCCGGCTGAACGCCCTGAGGCATCGCAATCAACATCCCCAAAATCAATGGCAGTGATGCTCCCGCAACAAAACCCAAAAACATATGTAACCAGTTAACTTTCATATCGTTCCAATCAAAAATACAACTTAAACAGAAAATTCATCCAAGCCCCATTGATTCAACTGCGCAATCCGCTGATGATCCGTTAAATCAAACATCGTAGGAACCACCGAAACATAATCGTTTTTTAACGCCCATTCATCAGTGTCCTGGCCGTGATCCATATTCACAAAATTGCCCGTCATCCAGTAATAATCACGACCAAATGGATCCTTCCGTTGATCAAACGATTCCTTCCATTTCGCCTGGGCTTGCCTGCAAATTTTGATGCCCTTAATCTGTCCATCCTCTGGCACCGGCAAATTGACATTTAACAGCGTACCGTATGGCAAATCATTCGCCAAAACCGAACTCATCAACTGTTTGATATAAGGCTTCACCACCTCAAAATTGGCTTTCCAACTGTAATCGCAAAGAGAAAAACCAATCGCCTTCATCCCATCAATCGACGCTTCCACCGCGGCACTCATCGTCCCCGAATAAATCACATTGATGCTAGAATTGCTCCCGTGATTCACCCCCGAAACCATCAAATCGGGCTTGCGAGGCAGCAACTTGTCGATCGCAATTTTCACACAATCCACCGGAGTGCCCGTACACTGATAGGCCTTCACCCCAGCATGAATATCCACTTCGGTAATCCGAATCGGCTGATTAATCGTAATCGCATGTCCCATCGCACTCTGCGGCTTATCCGGTGCCACCACAATTACATCGCCCAACTGCTTGGCCACATCTATCAACGCCGCAATTCCAGGGGCCGTAATGCCATCGTCGTTGCTGATCAAAATCAAAGGTCTGCTGTTTTCCATTTCTACTACAAACCTAGCACTTTTTTATCCCTGTTTTTTCGATGTACCTTTGCATTATGGTTAACAAATATGCCCAACGCGGGGTCTCCTCACAAAAAGAAGACGTTCACAATGCCATCAGCCAAGTTAGCAAAGGATTATTTCCAAAAGCTTTCTGCAAAGTGGTACCCGATGTGTTGAGCAATAACCCCGACGATTGTTACATCATGCACGCCGATGGCGCAGGCACCAAAAGCAGCCTCGCATACCTCTACTGGCGCGAAACAGGCGACCTCTCAGTTTGGGAAGGAATTGCCCAAGATGCGATTGTGATGAACACCGACGATCTGCTCTGCGCGGGCGTCACCGGTCCATTCATGCTGTCGTCTACCATCGGAAGAAACAAAAATCTTATCCCTGGCGAAGTCATCAAAGCCCTCATCGAAGGCACAGAAAAATTTTGCGAAACGATGCGTGAACACGGTATCGAAATTCATACCACCGGTGGCGAAACGGCTGATGTTGGCGACTTAGTGCGCACAGTGATTGTAGATTCAACGTTGATTGCCAAAGCAAAGCGCAGCGACATCATCGACAATGCAAATATCGCCGCAGGCCAAGTAATCTTGGGTTTTGCGAGTTACGGACAGGCCACCTACGAAAGCCAATACAATGGCGGAATGGGTTCCAACGGCCTCACTAGTGCACGCCACGATGTTTTCTCTAGCCATTACCGCGAACAATATCCCGAAAGTTACGACCACAATTTGCCTAGCGATGTGGTGTATTGCGGAAGTAAACGTTTAACTGATTCAGTAGTAGGCTCACCTTTGGATGCGGGGAAATTGGTTTTATCAGCCACAAGGACCTATGCTCCATTGGTTAAAGCGATTTTCGATGCTTGCAAACCCGCTGTTAAAGGGATGGTGCATTGCAGCGGCGGCGGTCAAACCAAAGTGTTGCATTTCACTGAAAATGTTCACGTCATCAAGGATAATTTGTTGCCAATGCCTCCTTTATTTCAGCTGATCAAAGACGAAAGCGGCACCGATTGGAAGGAAATGTTTCAGGTGTTTAACATGGGACATCGACTAGAAATCTATACCGATGAGGCAGCGGCAGAGCAAATGATTGAAATTGCAAAATCGTTCAACATCGATGCGCAAATCGTTGGGAGGGTTGAAGCAAGTTCGTCGAACAAACTGACCATTTCAGGGGATTTCGGCACACTTCAATATCCATAGGGTTTACCTTTTCGGCATTTACTGTATTAATGCCCCGAATCTTATGAAAAACAAACATTCTAACTAATTCTTGGCAGGGAACGATCAAAGAAATTACGAAGTAATTGTAAACTCCGCCCAAGTAGGACAGTGATCGGAATGTTTGGCAAAATCATCAATGCCGGCCGACGATAATTGTCCTGCTAGTTTGGGCGATGCACTTACATAGTCGATGCGCCAGCCCTTGTTGTTCGCCCTCGCATTGGCCCTAAAACTCCACCAAGTGTATTGATGAGGCTCAGGCCTCAAAGCTCGCAACGTATCCGTAAATCCCGATTCAAACCACTGGTCCATCCATGCCCTCTCCTCGGGTAAAAATCCTGTGCTGTTCTTATTCCCAACCGGATCGTGAATGTCGATGGCTCTATGACAAATATTGTAATCGCCACAAACGATCAATTCCCCCACCATCGAGCG
>JBEEMF010000100.1:0-7250 GCA_041192805.1 Bacteroidota bacterium
TTGTACTAGCCCCTTAATAGACTGGAGAAAAAAGTAAAATCAGTTTGACTTAATTGAAAAACCAATTAATTTGAACTATAAATGAAACAAACAAGAAGAAAATGGAGCGTTGAGCAGAAGCTTCAAATGATCCAAGAATCGGTGACTGAAGGTGTCACACCAGTGATTCGTAAACACAATGTATCTCAGTCTTTGTTCCACAAATGGAAAAAGCAGTTTGATTTGAACGGCCTTGCCGGCTTGAACGACAATTACAAGCGCATTGATCCTGAAAAACGAAGCCTAGAAACAGAAATCAAGCAACTGCGACAACTGGTTGGGAAATTGAGTTTGGAACTGGAATTCAAGAATGAATTGCTAAAAAAAAATCCTTGAGCAAACCACTTAAAATGAGTGTTTGCAGGCAGTTTAGTCATCGGACATCTGTGAGTAATGTAATTCAGTGGGCTGAGGTGAGTAATAGCGCTTATTATTATCGGCATAAAGCCAACCGGCCAGGCCGTAAACCCACGATGTATACATTGAAAGAGGATGGCACTGTGGTTGCGAATGAAGAGGTGATAAACGACATCAAACGGACTTTGCAAATCGAGTTTGTTTGCTACGGATATTTGCCCATGACCAGAGAGTTGAATGGACTTGGCTATTTGATAAACCACAAAAAGGTATATCGAATTATGCGGGATGAAAGACTGTTGTGTGGTCAAATCATCAGCACTTCGGCCGGTAAACGATCATTTGTTCAATTCAGAAAAATCGTTGCTGAATACCCACTGCAATATCTGAGTATGGATATCAAATTTATCCGAATTGACGCCACAGGGAAATTCTCTTATGTGCTAACGGTGATCGATGTTTACTCGAGGGTAGTGTTGAATTACGTCTTTAAAAACTCCATCAAACAACACGATGTAATTTGGCTAATGAGCAGCATCGTTGGCAATGAAAAGACACAAGGAATCAGTATCCGAAACGATAACGGATCCCAATTTTTAGCCAATAAAGTGCGGATATATTTGAACGAAATGGGAATCAACCAGGAGTTTACTCATATTGCCACACCGGAAGAAAATAGCTACATAGAGGCCTTTCATAGCATCATGGAAAGAGAGCTGGTGTCACGCTATGAATTCGATTCCTTCGGCCATGCAGAAATTAAAATGGCGCAGTGGATGCACTTTTACAACCACGTGAGAAGACACGGCAAAATCAAGCACCAAACGCCGGCGCAGAAGTTGGCCAACTATTACAAAGAATGCGCTCTGCCATTGGATTTTGATAGGCCACAAATTGCCGCAAAGCCATTTGATAAGGCAAGGTTTTTTGAAAAAGAATTTTTGCCAGTATCTAACAGGAAAAACAAAAATTGTTTTGAGAAAATTCCATATAACCTTGACTATCAAATTGGCGTGGCAAACTTCGCCGATCAAAAGATGATGGAAATAACCTAAAAAATGCTATTTTTGATCACTAATCAGTCAAACTGTTTTACGCTTTTTGTCCTGAAATTAGGGGGTGATACCAAATTTATCCAATTATTTTAAAAGATTAACAACAATGAAAAAGCTATTTCTATTTCTCACGATATTGAGTGCGGCGTTGAACGGATACTCACAAACCGACAGTACTATTCTTCATTACAAGTATATTGAAGACAAAGACTTGATTAACATTTGTGAGTTATCAGATATTCAAATTCAAAAAATCTATTGTGAAGACACTTTATTAAAGGGACGGGTTTTTAATTTCATTATTAAGGAATTCAAAAAAGGAAAAATAAACTCCACGATAAATTTAAACATCAGTGCAAAAAAACAACGATTTCCTTTTGTCATGAATGGAGATACTATGTTTTACGAGATCGACTTCACTGATAACACAGGCTTTGGGGACTCAACAAAATCTATGACAATAACATTTGCCGGTATACTTAAAAACGACAAATTCAAATTGACAATCGGCTTCCCAGGAATGAAAATCATTAAAGAATTAAAAGGAAAAAGTAATTATTCTTTGCGATTGGCGAATTCCTGTTCTGACAACAAAATAAAGGTCCCAATTAACCAGGCATATCCCATTCTGGCCTATTCTCCCCCATTCGATACTGGTTCAAACATACAATCCTATTGTTTGTTGGGCGAGGAAAACATTCACGATTGGTACAGCAAGTTCAAGGTGAAACATTACTATGCGATTTATGTTGAAATCAAATAAAATGGGGAACTTGTGAAACACAATTCCTGATACTGACAACCTTTTCCATGACATAACAAAACAACAACAGCATGAAAAAACATCTTTTAATCGCAGCAATAGCAGCCTTGAGCCTATTTGTAATCAATTCCATTTTTCAGGACTCAAACTCCCGAAATATAAAAAAATATAGCGGCAAAGTTTTGAATATAGAAGAAGGTGGGATAAAGGACGCAGTATTTAAAATCGGGAATAGCAAAAACACTTTTTACATCAACAGAGGCTTTGAAGCATCTAATGCCGTTGAATTAAAAACACTCATTGGAAAAACCGTAACAATTTATTATTCAGACTGCTGGACCATCCTTGACCCATTCAACAATGGTAGTAAAAACATCGAGAAGCTCGCGGTCAACAACGCTGTAATTTTTAATACCAATTAAAATTATTAAAAAATAAAATTCTCATATGGATGATTCAAATTCAAGATTGAATCATCTACTCGGCGCAGCGCATACAATCCTAGTCACCCCTTTGTTTTTAACAACAGATTTCAACATCCCAATGTTACTCAATTCAATCCATCAACCAATGAAAAACCTAAAAAACCTCTGCTGTGCCTTGATTGCCTTATTTACAACCTTGTCCGCAGCAGCCCAATCATCGCCCCAAAAGGAACCCAAATTCCCCTCGCCTGCTTTTGGAAAAGTTACGCAATGGGAAACCGCATTGTCCCAAGCCAAACAAAAAAACAAATGGGTGATGATCGATTGCTACACCGACTGGTGTGGTTGGTGTAAAGTGATGGACCAAAAGAACTTTTCAGACACCCAAGTACAGCGAAAAATGAATGGATTCCTAAACAGCTATTCGCTGGAAATGGAAAAAGACTCCATCGGAAAATTGTTGCGATTCCACTATGGCGTGAACGGCTTCCCCACTTTTTTGATTTTCAATGGCGATGGAAATTTTATAGGAAGTTATGCCGGATACTCTGAAAAAGCCGTTTGGATGCACTACTTAGACTCCATGCAAACCCTGAAGGAATCAACCGCCAACCAAGGGAAATATTCTCGTCCCGGCGTTCCCTCGCTCAATGCCAACAACATCCCATCTTGGTTTCACGGATTCATTTTCAAACGCGATTATTCCATTTTCGAAGACACCACCCCGCAAGGCTTTGTGAAGCGCTTCAAAGCCACCACTGACCCATTCCAACAGTTCGCCCTATACAGCGTGGCCTCATACCATTGCGATAACGAACTCGTTCAACGATGGATTTCAAACGAAGCGATATACGATTCTTTATTCGGAAAGGATTGGTCGAATAGCACAGGATACAAAGTCTTGAGCAATCAAGTAAGAAACGCCATCAATTCATTAAACGAAACACAATTTCTTTGGGCGATGGGTGAATTATTGAAGCGATCCCAATATCCAGAATGGGACAAGCCCAATCAATACATGGAATGGTATAAAAAACGCGGCGAATGGAGCAACTATGTAACTACGTTCGATGAAGTTGCGAAGAACACTAACGCAGTAGGTCTAAACAGCGTTGCTTGGGAACTCTTTCAATCTTGCAGCGATGCGACCATTTTGACAAAGGCCGTTGAATATTCCTCAATGAGCATCACCAAAAGCCCTGATTGGAACTATTACGATACCCGGGCAAACCTTTTGTACAAACTGTGTCGATTGAATGAGGCACAAAATGATGCCAACACTGCCATCAAATTGGGTAAAGTCGCAGACGCGAATACCGCTGAAACCCAGGCTTTATTGTCGAAAATCAATCTCTCCAAAGAGAAAAAACAACCCAAACGGCCAAAAAAATAAGTTCGAAGAACAGGATGAAACTCAATTGGGGCTATACCCCTACACAGTGGGTGATTTGATACGGCAATTTGAGGGTAGAATTAATCACCTTCCTCTAGTGTAAAAATTTCATTAACGCTTGTATCAAAAACATTCGAAATTTTAATAGCTAGGGATGTTGATGGAATGTAGCGTTCTGCTTCAATGGAATTGATTGTCTGTCGTGACACACCCACTTTGTCAGCCAATTGCTGCTGCGTGAGATTCAACTTTGCTCTCTCAACCTTGATTGTATTTTTCATTAACGATTATACTTCTTCAAATAATAACTAACCAAATATCCTACTAGCATTAGCGTAACCAATTGTTGACCAGTAATATCAATGAATGTTGTTTGAAACATTAAAACAATCAACGGTTTAATAATCACATAAATCACCGCAAAGACGAACATATCAAGCATGGCCGTCAATCTGAGATAAATAGTCAATTCGTCTTCTTCTTTGTCGCGTGACAACACAATGAATAGCAATCCGATTAAAAAACCGCTGTATGAGAGAGATTTAAATAGTTCTCGTTGACTCTGCATGAGTAAGATGTGCATTGATTTAATGATGAGTCCGGGTAGAATGGACAACAAAATCACCCCAATTCCTATTTTCTTAAACTTTACACCCAGTAACTTTGGTTGTTTATTGAATTTTTCATTTTCCATTTTGACAAGATAGCTTTCCTTTTGGACAAATATACTTTACATTTCGAAAAATCTAGTCATCTTTAAATGAATTGCCAGAATTTCACACAAACCAATAAAGGAGACAACTGTAATTGCCAGCTTGGTAAAAAATTCGCAATCAAACCTAGTTCACAACCAACTTCATGGATTGAATCTGCTGCCCTTGAAATTGAAGTGTGTAAATCCCTGAACTTAGGTTTTCAATGGAAATTGATTGGTAAATTTCGCCATTCAACAAATTGGTTTGTACCAATTGACCCAGCGAACTGTAAATGACCAACTTGGAATAATCTACAGGGTTATTAAATTGCAAGCCAATATAATCATCAGCTGGGTTTGGTGCCACAACAATACCTGAAAGCACTTCTTTTTCCGTTTTTATTGGCTCATCAATCCAATCCGCCTCTTTCAGTAATCTATAAACGGAAAGTCCCTGGCAATTGTCAACAAAATTATCAAACGGCGAAATTCGGGAAAACGCATTCATCGAAATAACAAAATGAGAATTTCCGTTAAGTTCGATATTATAATCATCGTTAAAATCAAAAGGTGATTCAACAAGACATTGATTTAACAATCGTTTTCCAGCCAATCGTCCCAAATGTGTAAAGCGTTGGATACTCAATGAATACATTTTTTCATTCGGAATTCCACTGGCCCCTAAAACGTAAATATATCGGGAATCAGAACAAATATCTAAAGGAAAGAACTCGTAATTAGGGGTGCCGCGCAAACTTCCAGGTTCTTCATTTTTAGTATTGATAGTTCCATAAAATTGCTCCCAATTATTGCATTCTGATTTTTTAACAAGCAAACTTTTTATTGACAATTGAGCAATTGACAAATCACCCCTGTAAAATCCACTTACAAAAACTGAGTTGTTTTTTGTCATGGTCATGACTCTCGATCCATTCAAATCGTCTCCTTCTATTTGTTGAACTTCATTGAATTCACCGTTTATGTTTATCTTATGAACGATGCTTCTGAAATTCGAATATTTACATGAAGACCACCAATTGTATGCACCTTGACCAATCAAATTATAAACGCATTGATTTACGGAATCAAACGTTAGAGATCTGCTTAAACCGTACTTGTCGGTCCAAGGTGTTTCTGTGCACTTCGCCCAAAGACTCTTACCATCTTTATCTAATTTCAAAATGGCATTTGCTGGACTCATTGTCGAATTAATTTGAAATGATCCAACATTGGCAATGCCCCCGTAAAAATTGAAACTCACATATATATTGTTTTCATTGTCTATTGTGAGTTTTTGATCAGGATTCGAATTAAATGACCCATTTATCATAAATTGATTCAGCCATTTTATCCGTCCCGTTTGACCGTCCAATTTAAACGCATACGAAACAGATTGGGTGTTTTTTAACACCAGTGTATCCAGAAAAAGTTCGGTTGAATATTTGCTGGAAACAACTACGTCTCCTTGATAATCTATATCGAATGCAAAATTCTGTTGGTTGAATGCCTTATAATTACCAAATGAAAAATTCCATAAAAGATTTCCAAGGGAATCATACTTCACAATGAATTTATCGCCCTTAATCTTTTGAAATAAATTTGTATCTGAATAACACTGATAATAGTTGCCATTTCCAGGTTCACTTAAACTGCCACTTGAAAATACATTTCCATTTTTATCACTTTTTACCGCATTGCTATATACGGTTTTATTATAATCGACCAATTTAGAATAGGATGAAACCCTTGCCACTGTTCTCAACCATTCTCCGTTCTTTGCATGATTGTCATTTTTAAAATATTTAAAAGGTGGTTGAGAATCAATTTGAAATAAATTTCTATTTTCAATGAACAATGTGTCTTTTATAAAGTAACTCCAATAGATAAAACTATCATTCTTGCAAACCAACTTAGTAAAATTCCGTGATACATCAACGGGAAAATGACTTTTCATTGATTTGCCATCGCACGAATACAAATAATACTTTTTGTCTGAACCATTTCTGCCGAAGAAGTACGCTATGTTTTCGGCTTCTATCATGTCCCCTGGAAGCTTAATGTTAAAAATCCCAGAATTGGGCCCAGGATATAAATCTTTGACAAATCTTAAACTATCAAATCTCGGGGAAAAAGCCATTTCAACACCATTTTTCATACTCCAAATCGACATAAATTGCCTGTTGGTTACATCCAAAACGTATTTACCCATTGATTGAACAAATTTTGAAGGGGGGACACTGTCGTAGGTAAATGGAGGGGTAAGTTTCAGTGAGAAATTATAATATTGGTTATTTACATATTTGTAACCAGTTATTGCACTGTCATTAAAATATGAAATTGAATAAAATGGGATATATCCATTGTTTGCGAAAGATGTAGAATCTATTTGATACTGATCGGTTAATCGAATTAACTTTGAGTTTCTTACAAGGATACAAACATCATTGTTGCAGTGAAAAAATCCCATTTTGTTCTGAGCTGTTGCTGCGTATTTGTATATTTCTTGGCTTTTGTGATTGAGTAA
>JBEEMF010000101.1:0-75422 GCA_041192805.1 Bacteroidota bacterium
CCGCTGGTGGGAACCCATCATGCACTTCTTTGGTCCGCCAGACAAAGCTTCACAACACTCTGAAATCTTGATGCGTTGGAAAGTAAAAATGGGATCAAACGATTCTATGCGTCAGACCTTCTTGAACATGTACGTCCCCAAGATTTGGGATTTGGGATTAACCCTCCCCGATACCAACTTGCGCAAAAACGAAGAAACCGGACAGTGGGAATACACCGAACCCAACTGGGAAACCTTCAAACAGGTCATCAACGGCAACGGACCTTGCAACAAAGAGCGCTTGGCGGTTCGCAGAATGGCTGAGGAAAACGGTCGTTGGGTACGCAAAGCGTTGATGAACAAAGACGCGGTATACGCAACACCTTTGGCATAATTGGTAACCGAAACAACGAGACGATCATGATTGTAAAATCTTTAGACCCTCGCATCGAGCGCGCTGCACTGGATGACGAATCAAAAATTGGGGAACTCAACGTGCATGAGCATTTTGAGACTTATGAGGTGTTTCAGCAAGTGAAGCGCGGCACACACCACCAACACGTGGGCAACGTGCATGCACCCAACGCAGAAATGGCGATGCTGTTTGCTAAAGAGCAATATTGCCGTCGCGGTGCAGCAGTGAACCTATGGGTTGTTGCCACTTCCAACGTATTCGTTACCGAGTATGTGGATGCGGATATTTTTGAGACCACGGAAGACAAATTGTATCGCGACCCCAACAGTTACAAGGTGATGGATCGCATCAATGCGTTCAAAGCCAGGACGAGCAAAGTCTAATTATCGATACGCTAACAAACAGTAAACCATTACATTATGGAATTCACAGAAAAACACGTTGAGGGCTTGAAAGAGCTTTTATACAAAATGGCCGATGATTTATTGATTATCGGACATCGCAATAGCGAATGGACCGGTTTGGGTCCGATGTTGGAAGAGGATATCGCTTTCAGCAGCATGGCACAGGACAAAATTGGTCAGTCGTTGGCCTTGTTTGAATTGTTGCACGAATTGGGCGAGAGCGATCCTGATACGGTGGCATTTACGCGCAACGCACCCCAGTTTCATTGCTCGCAGTTGGTAGAACTACCGATTGGGGAGTATGATTTTTCGATGGTTCGTCATTTCTTTTTTGATCACGCCGAGGCGATTCGATTTGAGATGTTGGCCAATAGCGTTTTTGAGCCACTTTCGATGGTAGCCAGAAAATTCAAGGGCGAAATCAAGTATCACACGATGCATGCGGATATTTTCATGAAGAAATTGGCTACTGGCGGTGAGGATAGTTTCTCACGGATGCAAAATTCTATCAACGAAACGTTTGGATTGGCATTGGGTATGTTTGAACCTGGCAAATACGAAGCGGAATTGATCGAGGCCGGAATTTTCGGCGGAGAGGCTGAATTGCAGCAGCGCTGGTTGGATAAAGTAGTGCCTTTGTTGGAATCTTTTGGGTACTTAGTGCCCAAAGTGGAAAGCACTGAGCCCGCCTTAGGCGGGCGCCACGGAGTCCATACAAGCCATTTGCAGCCACTGCTCGACGAGATGACGGAAGTCTTCAGCATCGATCCAGGTGCCGATTGGTAAACCTTATTTTATCGCATAGAAAAACCCAACCATGCCCAACTCCATCAAAGCCCTTCTGGAAACCGTTATGGATCCAGAAATACCAACCATTTCCATTGTGGATTTGGGCATCGTTACGGGTATCGAATCGCCTGAACCCGGCCACGCCATCATCGAACTCACCCCCACTTTTAGCGGCTGTCCGGCCCTGAGGATCATGGAGCAGATGGTGCACGACAAACTCGCCGAATCGGGCTATACGCACATCGAGGTGAAAACCACATTCAACAAGCAGTGGAACACCAACATGATTACCGAAAAAGGACTCATCGCCCTGAAACAACACGGACTGGCACCGCCACCCAAACACGATGGGTATATTGAATTGGATGTGCTGAGCGACACCCCCTGTCCTTACTGCAACTCGCGCAACACCGAAATGCAAACCCCTTTTGGCCCTACCCTGTGCCGCAGCATGCACTATTGCAAAAACTGCCTGAATGCATTTGAAGCGTTTAAACCCGTTTCGTAACGATTAATTCACGATCCAAGTAATTTGGGTAGAATTACCCCCCACTTTCGCATCAACGCAGTACAACCCTGAGGCCAACTTTCGGTTCATTTCGATTTTCTCGTTTGTATTCGCTACGCCAGTCCAAACCACCCTTCCGCTGGCATCGTAAATCGAAACGGCAAGAGGCATCGACATCGGAAAAGCCAGTTCAAACGATTGATCTAGACTTGGATTGGGGAACAATATGGGTTTGGCCGAAACAATATCTTCAGTGCCGTAGGTAGGTTCATGCAACATACACCACGCGTCCATTTTCTTCCAAGCATTGAAACACTGAAGCACGCCGCCGGTAACGCAAACCGTGTCCAATGACTTATTGGGCTCCACAGAAGTTAAAATCCAATTTCGCATCAAACCGATTGCGCTATCGGAGTTAACCGACATCAAATCCAGGTAGTGTTTACATACTACAGAATTGAGCCACGCCACGGTCCCAGCTATCATCGGTGCAGCAAACGAGGTACCCTGTTCTCCCTTATATGGAGACGCCGGATTGATTTGAAGCGGTATAGCGGTATATACATCGCCCCCAGGCGCAGCAATATCCACCGAAGTCGTTCCATGCCCAGCCTGATCAAATTGTTTATTTAAACGCGTGCTAGAGGTCACTATCAAACCATCAGAAAGACATAAGCTAGGAATATCGCCTTCTTTTTCCACGTCGATATTACTATTGGTTGTTGCACCTGCACTTATGATCCCAACCGAAGCCAAAGAATCAAACATCGCACACCAAATGGGCGCTTCGTTGGCAAAGGCTTTATCGAGTCCAACCGACATATTCAAGGCTACTACGTTTGCTCCCTCCTTGCCCTGTGAATTAATCCATCTCTTTTTTTGTCGATACGCATACAACATACTCCGCACCACCCCCACTTCTCCATCGGCTCCCTTGGTTGAGTAACAAAGCAGCGGCATCATTTTCACTTGCCAAATCACACCGGAAACGCCAATTCCATTGTTTCCTCTTGCGCCCAAAACGCCAGCGACTGATGTGCCATGGCCATAAAAAATGGATTCTGAATTAAAGACTATGGGCGTACTATCACCGCCATTCCAACCCCAATAATCATCGGTGTAACCATTGTTATCGTCGTCTTTTCCGTTCCAAGGAATTTCTTTTCGATTCACCCAAATATTCTCGCGCAAATCGGGATGTGAGGTATCCATTCCATCGTCGACCACCGCAACAACAAGCGTATCGCCATAGCGATTTACACCCGCCATTCCTTGTTCCCAGGCCAGGGGCATTTGAATAACATCTAAATAACGTTGTTGAGGAAGCAACGGATCATTGGGAGTAAGCGACCTGCGTTGGATATAATGTTCAGGTTGGAAGATAAATGAAACTCCAGCCAAATTGGCTTTGGCTTTCAGTTCTAGTAGAACGGATTCATTGCCCACGAATCGATACAATCCAAATGATTCATCCTGACATTTGAGCTTGTTTGATAGATAGACTGACGATGGCTCCTTCAGAATGGATTTGATCCACGCAGATGAAACACGCACCATGTAGGTATTGGGAATTACGTTTGATACGATTGCGGTTGTGGGCAAAGACTGCGCTTGAATCAGATTTACTGACAAACTCCAGATCATCAGGAAACTGGCGACAAAAATCACACGACGAATGGCTTTATCACTTCCCAGCATATTTCAAAAATAAAGCCCCGATCGCAGATCGGGGCTTTATTTTTGAAATAGTTTCGTAAAAGTTTAGTTACCACCGCTAGGGCTGGTAGTTGCAGGTGTTGCAGTACCATTGCTTGCAGGTGCAGAACTTGTAGCACCGCTCGTTGCTGCACCAGTAGTATCGGTGGCTGCGGGAGTAGCTGAAGGCTTTGGCTTATTCGCTTTGGCTTTCACTTTAACAATATAATCGTCGATGCGTTTCTTCACAGCAATCGTAGCCTCGTCTTCCGGACGGATTTCAATCACTTTCCCATAATAATAACTCGCCTTTTCATAATCCTTACGCTTTTGAGCAAAGAAGGCCATATTACGATATGCATTCTCGCGATCGTTTACAAATTTTACTCGCTGCGTAGAATCCAATTTGCCCATCCAACGTTCAAAGGCGGCGGTCACATTCCCAGTAGAATCATTGGCATCCAAGCCAGCCCAGGTTGTTGCAATCAAATAGTAACCGGTTAGGTAGTTGGTGTCGTTTGTGATCAACTCTTGATAAATCTTCAATGCATCCGCATTTCTGCCTGTGGCGGCCAAACAGCGACCTTCAAAATAGAGATCTCTAGAATTGAGGACACCGGCCAATTTCTTTCTCTTTAATTCCAAGACGCCGTAGGCTTGCTCATAGCTCTTACCATTGAAATACAAATCTTGGATACGTTGGTACGACTTGATGCTGGTTTTGCCAGTATCAGACAATACCATAGACAAAATCGAATAACTCGAAGCGGCCATCATTTGCTTGGTGGTATCGTTTCCAGAAGCCAAACCTGAGCGATACATCAAAATGGCTTTAATGAAATTCTCACTGCTCTGCAATTCGCGTCCCTGAGGCTTGATATATTGTTGTTCGTAATTGTAAAAATAGTAATTCAAAGCAGAATCAATCAAACGGCGCTTTGCTTTGTCTTTTTCAGCGATGGCATAAGCGATTACACCATAAATATTTGGAATGCTCTTCACTGCGAGCAATTTGTTTCCTTCTGAAATACAACGATCAAAATCACCGCCCAAATACAAAGTTTGCACGTAGAATTTACGAGCCGTAATATTATCGTTTCTGCGCAGATACTCTTCGTAGAAATACACCGCAGAATCGCGCTCTTTCATCAAAGAAAATACTTCTGCCTTTTGACGGTAAGCGGGGGCAAAGTTTACATCTAAAGCCAAGGCTTCGTCCAATTTGGCAATCGACAACGGATAGGCACTTGCGCGGGCATATACTTTGGCTTGACGCAAAATCGGTCTAGGATCGGCCGGTGCATCATAACTCGCTACGATGTACTGCTGAATTGCATCTGATGAGTTGGTAGGATTTTGCACCAACATCGCATCGCCCAATAGAATTTTGGCTTCAAAATCCTGGTTACTATTCTTTAGGTAATCGATGGCGCGGGCAGCATATGCTTTCAACTGCTCACTCGTTCCAAATTCCACCATCAAATAAACACGAGCGATTTCTTTATTGAGAACAGGTCTCAATTTCTTTTTGGCGGCCGATGCTTGAGCAAAAAACACTTCAGCGCCTTGCGTATTGAACTTACGCAACTCCATATGACCCTTCCCGATTAAATTGTAAGGGTTGGTTGGAGCAATACCTAAACCATCATTAAACATTTTTACGGCGCTCATTGAATCACCTTTAGCCAAGTAATTCAATCCAGCCCAGTAGTAATTATCGCCAACTTTTGGCTTTTTGACGATCAGATCTTTGTAAACCTGTTCTGCCTTTTCAAATTCTTCGTTTCGGGTGTAACGCTGACCATCAGCAATTGTTTGTGCAGTGGCGGTTGATAGACCAACCAAGACACTTAAAATGAGAGAAATACTTATCTTTTTCATCGGGTGCAAAAAAACTATGTAATTGTTATATATGTGTTAAGACTTTCAAAAATTATTCCAAATATTATTAATTTTCTAATTGTATGGTTCGCGCAGGGGGCAAAGCGGGTGATAATCCACTTTTCTTCAAAATTACTTGTCCGCTTTGATCACAACAAAAGGCCAAAAAACCTTGCGCCAATCCAGAATACCCTTGAAGATCGTAGCCCATTATTATTCGTATAAATGGGTATTGCTTGGCGAAAACTTGGGATTGGTATGGCAAATGGAACTCTCTAGAAACAGGATGTTGAACTTCCAAAACTTTAACCTGCTTGCGATTGAACCTAGCCAAAGTATCTCCGCGATCCGCAATCCAGTTGGAACCCACAAAACCTAGCGCTCCGGGGGTCTTTTTGACATAGTCAAAAACAGCTTGTGGCGATGCAAATTGCACCACCTTTGGCAACGACAGTTTCCCGTTTGGCTGCGCGGCATTCTTTTTATAAAACTCCTCTAAATCATTGTAAATCAAGTCGTTTTTCAACATCGCAAATACCAATTTTTCATTACTCCTACCCCATGCCGAGCATTTGCCAGACATCATCAAGCAAAGTGAATCTACCGAAATCCGACCATTGGGATTGCTTCGATTGACAATAAATGCCGTTGCGCCCATTCCGATATCGTGAGATCTAACTTTGATTTGTCGCGATTCTAAGGCATCAATCATTGCAGAATCAAAGGTGTGATTGATATATAAGGCCGTAATCTTTTTGTCCCTCACCCCTTCAAGCAATGCGATGGGAGCCATAAATTTGGCTGTGATATGGGCTTTTGGATACAAATCATGAAATCTATCAATCAACTGGACAAACAACAGGCTGTCGTTCAAATCCACCGCGATTTCCAATTCCCCCTTGGTTGGAATATCGTTTCGCTTTCCCTTGTGCTCCATATCCAAGCAAGCTGAAAACGCAGCGGTCGCAAAAACAAAAAATAGGATTTGTTTAATCTTTCGATGCATGTTGTCCCTTTTTTAAGAGCAAATACCCATTTACTGCCCTAAATAATCCCCACAAAAATAAAAAACCCACGATGGGCCAGGTGCCATACCCCCAAATATCAATGTTGTCTTTCTGAAAAAAAACTACAGCAAACGACCAAAATGCAATTGCACTAATCCAATGATACCAGTGGTTGGTTTTTAACATACTACAAAAATAAACGAAAAGGGGCCCACAATGTTTTGTAGGCCCCTTTATTCCCAAAAAATTTGGGCGTATTAATTAAAATCTTATTTAACCATCATCGTTTTGCTCACACTGCTACCACCTGCAATCAGGGTGTAAGTGTAGACGCCACTAGACAAAGCATCCGCATTGATTACCAATTCATGGTTTCCTTTGTACAATCCGTTGTGTTTTTGGGTTTGAACCAAAGCACCCATGGCATTGCGAACTTCCAAGGTAACATCACCAGGAGTTGTCAAGTAGATCAACACTTTGGTATTGCTACTGAAAGGGTTTGGATAGTTTTGATTCACTACCATCACCTCACCAATATTGGGTTGATCAACAGAAGCGATACCAATTGTACCTGCCAAGATTTCAGAAACTGGGATGGCTTGATAATTAATCAAGTTCAATACTACAGGGTGGTTACCGAAGTTAGCGCTGTTGTTTTGCAAGTTTGTACCTGCAATTTCATCTTGCTGCCAATGCATGTGAACGAAACCATCAGCTACACGACAAGTTGAAGCGAAATCGTCTTCTTTTCCAATTACCTGAGTCACGTTTTGAGACTCACTCCAAGTAGCACCACCATCGGTTGAATAAACGATACCGATATCGCGGAAGTTTGCACCCAAATCAGAGATATCCAATTCTACTGGAATGCTATATAAACAGAAGATATTTCCATTGGCATCCATCGCTGATGATGGTTGACGCATACAAGATGTATTTCCCAAGCGGGCTACTGTACTCAGTCCCGACGGAACGGCACCACTTGAGAGTGCTGCGTAGGTAGATTGTTCCATTTTATTTACACCGTCTCCATCAGAATCAAAAGAAGCACCTGAGGCAATTATAGAAGTTTTATCCGTTGCTTCAGACCAATGCATCATATATTGGTAAGATGGATAAAAACTGTAGCTCTCATCGGTAGTATCAGTATCCAAAACACGTGATAAGCCCCAAAATACATGAAGTTTATTGTTTTTATCGATGATCACATCACAAGTACCATCATTGGTAAATGGAGTATCGTTCATCAACTGATTACCAGTCCAAGGGGCGTATTTGAAAGTATCAACGATGATACGAGTAAATGTATTGCCTCCGTCTGAGCTCTTCCAAGCGATTACACCTTGCATCATATCGGCATTCACAATCGCAACGGTATTTCCTTTTACATCAATTGTATACTGATCCGCACCACCACTGTTTGTCAATGTACTATCAAAACCAGGCAATGAAGTGTGTTGCTTATCCCAAGTCACACCGCCATTTTTAGAACGGCTGTAAACCATAGGAGCAAATACACCGTTTCTCTTTGGAGCACGCGCTTCGCCCGGGGCTGCAGAATCTGTATAAGAACAGATCAAGTGAATAGCATCACCATTGTTTGCAGTTCTAGCCCAAATTGGCTTGTAAGGAGGCTCTTTCAGGATATTTGTAACTGTAGTTGGGCGTGAAGAAGCTGAACTACTGGTTGTCATGTAGAAACCACCACTGGTTGCGTCGTGACCGATGGTAAATACGCTTCCGTTAGACAAAACGCCTACGTTGGCCCAACCCGTTCTTACGTTTTCAACGCGGTTACTATCGGAAGGCTGCCACTTTCCGGCTGCACTGCGGAAATTATACCCACTTCCACGGCCTGGGAAACCCACGGCATCAGAGGTAGAGGTTGTCCAAGCAGCAGAAATTGCACCATCGGTATGCATCGCCAAACGGTGAGGCATTGCATAGTTGGTTTGCAAATCGTAGTAAGTTGAACCGATTCGGATAAAAGCTTTTTGGTTTAGACCACGAGCCGTAACGGTTTTTTTAGTTTTAGGAGCAACACCGAATCCACCATTATCGGCTTTATCGATGAGCACTTTGGATTGTGAGGTCAATACTGGATTGCCCTGATTGGCGGTTACAGTAGACAAACTCACCTGTGCAGTTGCCAGACCAGCGGCAAAGACAGAAATAGCTAATACGTATAATTTTTTCATAATCTAAATTTAAGAATTACAAATAAAGGAAAAATAATATGAAAAAACACATTAAACGCGTTGCGGGGCGCGAAGAATTCCTAATACAGTTTCAATTAATATCTCTCCGTCCGAGGCCCCTCCCCTGTGTACTCCCTTTAATTTAAGGTCGAGTAGTTTGATTTGATTGAATGCACGCTCCATATCACCCGGTAAATAATTCTTTGCAGCAATCATATATTCTTCCACAAAAAAGGGATTCACACCCAATGTAGACGCCACTTCGCCTTTGGAGGCACCGGGCATTTGTTGCACCAATAAAATCTTACCAAAGTATCCATGTAGGTTGCTCACCATGCGTAGAATTTCACCTTTTTCGGCCCGGGCCGACATATGATGTGCGATTTGGATGGCTTTATTGAAATTCTTTAGGCCCAAGGCCGACTGCAATTCAAAAACATTGTATTCACGGTTAAATCCTACGTTGGCCTCTACGTGAACGGGTCTAATAAACTCATCTTTTACATTGATCATGAGTTTATCCAATTCGTTGTGAATCAGCGGGAGATCGGCACCTAATAACTCCACTAACATTTGAATTGCGGCGCCATCAATACTGCGGCCTTTTTGTCTGAGATATTCGGGCAACCAATCTTTGATTTGATAATCGCGCAGTTTGGCCGCGTAATAGGCACCTCCAAACTTATCGGCTTGCTTACCAATTTTTGTCCGCATGTCCATTTTATTCCCCCGGAAAGCGCAAACTAGGACGGTGGATGGCAAAGGATTTTCCAGATACGACATCAACTTATCAAATTCTTTGATGTCTTGAGCGTCTTTTACGATGATCACTTGATGTTGACTCATCATGGGATAACGACGCGCCATTGAAATCAGGTCGTGAATTTTCACTTCCTTTCCATACAAGATTGTTTGGTTAAAGCTTCTTTCCGATTCTGGCAGGACGGATTCTTCAATCAAATCGGTGATGGCATCAATAAAATATACTTCTTCCCCATGCAACAGATAAACCGGCGCGTATTGTTTGCCTTGAATCTTACGTCGAAGATCCAAATAATTGGCAATGGTGTCGCTCAATTTGGCCATGGGTTTGTATTTTTACAGCGGTGCAAGTGTTAAATTTCCCCGAATACGAATTTCACATTCAAGAACAGGAACAAAAAAAAGTCATTTTTGATCCGATTCGCAAAAAATTTATCCCCCTAACTCCTGAAGAATGGGTAAGGCAGCACTGTATTTGTCATTTAGTCCAACGATTCAATCTCCCAATTGGGCTGATTGCGGTAGAAAGAGAAATTCAGGTACACGGACTGCGCAAACGCTTTGATATTGTAGGATTTGCGAATTCTGGCAGCCCGTTAATATTGATTGAATGTAAAGCCACTTCAGTAGAACTGACCCAAGAAACACTGATTCAAGTTGCCACATATAACAATAAATTAGACAGTCCTTGGATGTGGATTACCAATGGGATTCAGCATGCTTGGTTTGAAAGGAAAAATGGCAAAACGCAATTGGTAGCGGCGCCAGAAAAATTAATCTAGAGTAATATCTGTGATTTTGCCGGCGATAGTGACGCGGACAATCCGATCGCAAGATTCATTTTCGAAGGGATCATAATCTAAAATGGTAGTGCTAGATTTATCAGAATCCTTCAATTCCAACATGCCATTGATGTATTCTCCAGAACATCCAGGAACCACATTTTTAATTAATGGTTGCATAATTTCCCAGTTTTGTTCATCATCTGATTCTTTTATTACGCCTTTGCCCAAAATTTGGTATTTATTTCCAATTACACCAGGGTTGGAATTGTTTAATTTCAACAATTGAACAGTTCCTTCTATTGAGATTGTTTTCTGACCAAAAAAATCCAACGATTCAATGGCTAAGCTATGGGTTTTTGAATCTTGGCGGATGGTAGAGCAGGAAATTGCCATATTTTTGGGTTGGTTTGGATTGGCACCCACCCAGAAATTGTCCGACTTATCAATTTCGAGTTCAAGTTTCGAAGAATTTTCTATGTAATGCGACTGAATTTTAACGTGCATTTTGCCCGCGCGATACTTTCCATCATATCCACGTTGATTCTCGGAAAGTGGCAGTTTATTGGATCCAAAATTGATTTCGAATTCAATTCCATCTCCATCAAAAAAAGTTGAATCTAAAATTTTAACTGAAGCAGCTTTTCCGAATGCTCCAAGGATGAATTTTGACGGTGTTCCTTTTCCCGTTGTTTGATCACCCATTTCATCAGCAACTTCGATGATTGAAGCAAGTTCGGATTGCATCACACAAAAATTTGTGGCCAATTGCAATCCATTTTCTTTGTTTTCGTTGATTCTCTCACAGGACTGCATAGAAATCAAGCCAAGCATAAAAACCAGGGCTAGCAGTGCGTGATGAAGGTATTTGCGAATCATAAGAAAATATTATTGGGTTGTTGCAAAAATCGCAAAAACCACTTTCATGAAACAAATATAGTATCGATTACCCCCAATCAAGGCTTACATTTTATTCAATATTTGCAAAATTGACGTACAAGCCAACTCGATTTCTTGATTAGTTACGGTTAATGGAGGGCAAATTCTAAGGCAATGGGGTGCATATAAAAACCAATCTGCGAAGAGATTCTGATCCAGCATTTGTTGTATACATGCATTTACGATATCGAATGATTCAAGTTCTACCGCCAGCAGCAAACCCATGCCATGAACTTGCTTGATCTTGGGATGAATGAGCAATTCCTTAAAGAGGTTGGATTTTGACGACACTGTATCCATCAATTTTTCTTCAAGCAGGACATTGAATGCGGCGTGGCCTGCTGCGCAGGCCACTGGATGACCGCCAAAGGTTGTGATATGACCTAGTATTGGATTATTGGATAGGGTATTCATTAGTGGGCGCGAGGCGAGGAATGCCCCCATGGGCATTCCTCCGCCGAGCGCCTTCCCTAAAACCAAGACATCAGGAATAACATCGAATTGCTCAAATGAAAATAACGACCCTGTCCTACCCATCCCCGTTTGGATTTCATCAAATATTAGCAAAGCACAATGCTCTGTACACTTTTGTCTCAGCGCCTTCAAATAATGAACATCGCCAATTTGAGCGCCCCGTTCCGCTTGAATTGTTTCCACCACAACCCCCGCAATTTTATCCCAAGGCAATGAATCCAATGCCTCAATATCGTTTTGTCCGATGAAATGAACCGATGGCAATAAGGGCCTAAAGGCTTGAGAATAATATTCGTTGCTCATCAAACTCAAAGGACCCTGCGAACTTCCGTGGTAGGCATCTTTTTGAGCAACAAAATCCGTTCTACCGGTTACGCGCTTTGCTAGTTTCATCGCCCCGTCGATGGCTTCGGCGCCCGAGTTCACAAAATAGCAGCAAGAAAGCGATTCAGGTAAGTGCGATGCCAATGCCGCAGCATACATACTTTGGGGTGTTTGTACTGTTTCCCCATATACCATCACATGCATATAGGCTTTGGCTTGTTCAATCACTGCACTTACAACAGAAGGGTGTTGATGACCCACATTGCAAACCGAAATGCCCGCAATTAAATCCAGATATCGTTTGCCGTTTTCATCAAACAAGTAATTGCCTTCCGCTTTAACGACATGTAAGGCCATCGGATTAGGGCTAGTTTGTGCCAGGTGTTGTAAAAATGCTTTTCGCGGATGAATATGCATGCTACAAAGTTAAATCAGTTTTGTTGGTACGATGGTTTATAAAAAAAGAAAGCCCCTCGTTTAGAACGAGGGGCTTTCTTTTTTGAAAGTAATTCTAATTAGATGTTTGCGTTCAAATCAGCACCTGCTTTAAATTTCGCAACTTTCTTAGCAGCGATTTTAATTTCAGCACCAGTTTGTGGGTTACGTCCTGTACGAGCGTTACGGCTGCTTACAGAAAATGTTCCGAATCCTACCAAGATAACTTTGTCACCTTTTTTCAAGGCTTCAGCAGTGGCAGATGTGAAGCTGTTCAATGCAGAAGCAGCTTGAGCTTTGGTAATGCCAGCGTCGCCAGCAATTCTTCCAATTAAATCTGATTTGTTCATTTTATATGATTTTAGTTTTTGTTAAAGTTCCAAAAGTAAACAAGGGATTTAGTTTGTCAAGTGCAGTGAATACACATGTACAATGAACTTTTACACGAGAAATTAACAATTTGAAAAAAAATGGAGTCCGTTTTTACGCAATTAACTGATTAACAACACGATACAACATGTCGTTTGGCTCACTTCTATTCCACACTATTTTAGCAGAACTGTAGTAAATACTGCGATTTTCTGCGATTTGTGATAATTTATTAAGTATTTCCGACTCGTTTTTCCCAAAAAACATAGGGCGTTGGGACAATTCAGCACCGATGCGACCCACTAAAACCTCAAGAGAAGTGTTCAAAAAGAGTGTAAGGCCATGAATTTTCATCCAATCCATGTTGCCGTGATACGCCGCGGCACCCCCTCCACAGCCAATAACCACATTCTCCATGCGAAGGGTATCACGCAAACACTTTGCCTCTGTTTCCCTAAAAAACTCCTCACCATGGGTTTCAAAAATCACCGAAACCGTCATCCCCAACTGAGATTCAATCATCTGATCCAAATCCACAAAGGTCCAACCCAATTTATTGGCCAACCATTTTGCGGTTGTCGTTTTTCCTGATGCCGGCAATCCAACTAAGTAAAGTTTATTCATATCTCACGCGAGGGTCAATCCAAACATACAACAGTTCTGTAATCGTATGCAGAATAAAGAACACACACGCTGTGAATAAAACCGCCCCCATCACCACCGGAAAGTCGGATTGTTGCAATGCTTCGATCGTCACCTTACCCAAACCCCTCCATTGGAAAATATATTCTGTAAAAAACGAACCCGCCAATAAACTACTAAACCACCCGCCCACACTCGTAATTAGCGGATTCAACGCATTTGGCAAAGCATGCTTCCATGTTGCTTGCCAGGTGGATAGTCCTTTTGCTTTGGCCGACCGTACAAAATCTTGGGCAAGCATCTCAACCATGGTATTTCTTGTCAGCTGGATAAAAACCGCCAACGGCCTAATCCCCAAAGCCAAGGCAGGCAAAATCATATTAGACCACATCAAGGTTCGACTTTCACCCATTTCATCGATTTCCCACAAACTACCCGTCATAGGCAAGCCCGTATATTCATGCCACACAAATCCAAACAGCCACGAAAATAACATCGCAGAGAAAAAGCTAGGCATCGAAATTCCAATAGCGGATGATCCTACAATTATGTGATCCACCCATTTCCCTTGTCGCATCGCCGCCCAAACCCCCAAAGAAATCCCTATGGCCAAAGCGAGCAACATGGCAGCTATCGCTAATACCATTGTCCCTATAAAAGCCTGAAACAACATCCCACCCACCGGCTGCTTGCTCTGAAAGGATGTACGCAGGTAGGGCAATTTTATCCAACACTGTGTTTTGCCCTTGCTCAAACCAAAACCGGTAAGCAACGACAATTTCTTGGAGCTACTATCGTAAAAAGAAAGGGGCGATAAATCGTTGATATAATAAAGCGCTTGTTTACTCAAAGGTTCATCCAAACCCAATTCGGCAACGATGGCGGCTTTCGTCTTTGCGTCTGCCCGTTGAGAAGTAAGCATCTCTTCGGCGTTTGGCATCGCTTGGAACAACACAAAAATGAACAAGACCAATCCCAACAGCACTGAAAACAAAAAAGCAATTTTCTTAGCGATAGATTTCATGTGTGTCCGATTTTAGCCCAATCCAAAAAAACATCCTACGTTCAATCCCATCTGTGGGTTAGAATGATAGAAGGTTCTATTTCTGGTCTTTTAGTTTTTCCGCCGCTTGCATCAACTCCTCGATATCCTCAACTTCTGGCAAATCCCGTCCGCTCCATTTCCCTAGGATTTCCGCGCCTTTTAGGAAGAAGACCGTTGGATTATACCTAGCCATCGTCATTAACATCTTTTGATCGGCAGAATAAAACGTCACAGGCAACTTATTTGCTTTTGCAAACTCGCCAGCCGGCTGATCCGATGATGCGGTTAACGGATAAATCCTAACCCCATGCGCATTTCCCCAAGTAAACAAGGCACGCAAATCATCCATTCCTCCAGTGTAGGCTTGGTCGATGTACGGAGCGACGTACACTAGTTGATACCCTTCGGCATTTAAGAACGAATCTTTCATGTCGGCCCCGGTCTGATTGTTATTGATGGCAAAATCGTGAATAGGCGACTTATACCCTTCGATTACCAATTTCTTGCGTTGAGATTTTGCGGCATCAAATTGATACCCCTCTCCCATTTTGGCTTCAAATTCGGCGGTGGTGCAAGTAATTGAATCGGTACCACCCTGTTTATTTGACTTATACAATACCCAGGTAATTTCGATGCTATCGCTGCTTCTTTCACCCTCTGGAACAAAGGTCATTACTGTTTTGATGTTGTTTCCAATTTTATACGGCAAGAAATCCCAAACGGGCAGATACATGTAACAGTAAACTCCAAAGGCCAATGTCAGAACGCTCAACACCCCCATCAATTTCACACCAAATGGCTTAGAGAACCAAGGGATATTGAGTTTAACCCCTGCAATCATAATCAAAATCAATCCGCTCAATACCAAATCCTTATAGAAGGAGTGCCAAGGCTTCAATTTCAAGAAATCACCAAAACATCCGCAGTCTGTCACTTTGTTGAAGTAGGCACTATAGCCAGTTAAGAAAGTAAAGAATAGTATCAAAACCGCAGTAATGGCAATTGTAAGGCGCATATTCCAGCCAATCAACATCGCAAGACCCAACAATACTTCCAACGCACAGAAGAAAACGCTTAAATACAAACTGTAGTCTTTAGACCATTTAAAGAAATCAAATAGTGAACCGTTTGGCTTGGCGAAAGCGGCAACATTTACCGCCGCACTTTCAGAAACGGAGATATCTTCCCATTTCAGGGGTTCCGCATTAGATGAGTCGCCACTTGGAATGGTTTGAATGAGAACTTTGATGTCGCCATCAGGCATCCCAACCATAGGGGCTGGGAACGATAAATGTCCAACATTTTTAAGCGCACTAAGCTTGCCATCCGGCGGCAGTTCTTGTCCGGGTGTAAGAGCCACAAATTCAAAATCATACGATTTAGGCATTGGCAAAAGCACATCCAAAGTAGTTTCCGCAACGGACGATCCACCCCAACTGCATCGAACATTGATTTTTTGAATACCGGCTGTCCCATCTCCCCCATCAACAACACCTTGAGCTTCCAAAACCATCTCTTTCTCGGTATCAAAGCTATACAACACCGTTTTTTGGTCGATGATTTTCTTCCCTTGAGAAAACACCACCAACCGCATCGAGTCTTGGGAAGTAGCTAAATCTTGCGCAAAGACGTCAAAATATTCGTTGAGTTTGATCCCAAAACCACTAGGATCGTTCAATTTTACTATCCCAGAAAACACAAACAGTGCACCGGTTAAAAATCTGGCAATCAAGTAAGGTATCCGCATCTTGTTTTTATAATCGTATTAAGGCAAATATCGCATAATTAATAATATCTTGATAATTGGCATCGGAGCCTTCGCTCACGGAAGTTTTTCCGGCGTTGTCCTCTATCTGTTTGATGCGTGCAATTTTCACCAAAATCATATCGGTGAAGCTGCTGATTCTCATCTCGCGCCAAACCTCACTATAATCTGTATTCTTCAAAAGCATCAAATCGCGGGTTTTCTCCGCCCATTCTTCGTATACCTTGGCAATTTCGTCAATCCCTTCAGGATCCTTTTGCAATCCAATGTAATGCAACTGAATCAGGGCAATCAAACTGTAATTCACGATGCCCATAAATTCGCCGCGCACATCATCGCCCACGGCATTTCTACCAGTCTCTTCGATGTTGCGAATCCGCTGCGCCTTGATATAAATCTGATCTGTGAGACTGGAAGGACGAAACAACCGCCAAGAGGTGCCATAATCTTGATTTTTCTTCAAAAACACTTCCCTACAGGCGTTCAAAACATGGGTATATTCTTGCTTGGTGTTGCTCATAAAAATGCGAAGATAATGGCTATATTGCAATTATGCAGACGTTCGAAGAACTCTATCAAAAACTCAATACAGAACAGCAACTTGCCGTTGATGCCATTGAAGGACCTGTCATGGTTATCGCGGGTCCTGGGACCGGGAAGACTCAAATCTTGGCCACACGGATTCTGAATATTCTGAAAAAAACAGATACGCAGCCGCAAAATATACTTTGCCTCACCTACACCGAAGCGGGTTCCACTGCGATGCAAAAACGACTCAGCCAATTTATGGGTCCGGATGCTTACAAAGTCCCCATTTACACATTCCATGGGCTTTGCAATAAAATCATTCAAGACTATCCTGAAAAATTCTCTAGGCGCGAGCTGCGTGTGATGGACGAATTGGATAAAATTGATTTGGTGCAAGGACTCATCGAAAAGCTCCCCGCCCAATCGATCCTGAAATCGTACAATGAAGATGCGCAACAGATCCGTAAGGATTTAACCAAGTTATGGGCGCTAATGCAATCGGAAGAAATCGATGCGTCGCAAATCAATGATTGGATTACTTTTCTTAGCGATCACGACAATTATAAGCTAGCATTCCCGAACCACACATATAAAGTGAACCGTGCGCCCAACATGGCTGGTGATCTAAAAATGAAGGATTACGACCAGGCGATGACATCGTGGAAAAAGGCAAAAGCGGCGGCGGACCTTTACGAGAATTACAAAGAAGCGAAAGCGGCGGAAGGCTTGTATGAATTTTCTGATATGTTGGAATGGGTGGCCAATGCCTTTGATACAGACGAGGAACTACTGATCACCTACCAAGAGCAATTTCAATATATTCTGGTGGACGAATACCAAGATACAAGTGGAATCCAAAATCACATCCTCTATAAGCTTATTGATTATTGGCAAGACGAACCAAATTGCTTTGTGGTGGGCGATGACGACCAGAGCGTTTATGCTTTCCAAGGAGCGAAAGTGAGTAACATGCTCAAATTTGCTGAGAAATACGAAACCCATTTAAAGACAGTGGTTTTGGTGAAAAATTATCGCAGTACGCAGCCCATCTTAGACAGCGCAAAACGATTGATCGATAAAAACACATTGCGCTTGGTGAATCAGATGAAGGGGTTAAGTAAGGATTTAGTTGCCAGCGGTGAGAACTTGAAATACCCTCAGTTGGTGCCAAGCAATAACCTATTCAACAATGAATTTCACGAAGCGGTTGGTGTGGCCGAAACTATCAAAAAACTTATCGCCGAAGGTGAGACACCCAATGAAATCGCAGTATTGTTTCCTCAGAACAAGCACGCCTTGGTTTTGGCCGATGCATTTAACGCCGTAGAGGTTCCTTTTGTGATTCACAGACCGGTGAATATCCTGAATGAAACATTGATCCAACATTTAATCAATTGGTTGGAATACCTGTCGCTAGAATTAGAAATGCCTAACAGCGGGGAACATTTGATCTACAAATTATTGGTCAGCCCGCTTTATGATATCAGCAGTTTTGAGGTAAATCAAATGTCGGTTAGCATCTATGCCGACCGATCAAGCAGCAGAAAAGACGGCAAAGAAAAATACACCTGGCGCGAGCATATTCAAAAAATCATCAAGTCGCCTACCCAGGGCGATATGTTCACAAGTTCACCGTCTGAGGCGTTAAAAGAACTTTGGAACAACATCGAAGTATGGATTAAAGAAGCCAGTTGGCTCACTGTTCCGGAGTTGATTCGCGACATATACAGCAAAGGGGGTTATTTGGCATACGCATTGAAGTCGCATGATCAGGAATGGACATTAGAAGTGTTACAGACATTCATGGCATTTGCCATCAGAATGAGTGAGAAAACCCCATTTATGAAGCCCCACGAATTTATTGCGACGGTGAAAAAGATGATCAACAACGACATTACGGTTCCTTTAGAAAAGCGCATTGGAACGGCGGAAGGGGTTCAGTTCATTACAGCGCACAGCAGTAAGGGCTTAGAGTTTGAGCATGTTTTTGTAGTCCGCGCCAATCAAACAGAATGGGAAAAAAGCGATACAGGGAGGATGCCATATCGAATCTTATCATTGATACATGGGAAAAGCATCCAACTAAAAAATGCGACGAGCGATGAGGAAAGCAGTGAAGAACGACGTAGGTTGTTTTATGTCGCCATTACCAGAGCAAAGAAAACCTTACATATCAGCTACAATCAGAAACGTATTACGGCTACAAAGGTGAGCGATGCGATTGCTTCAACTTTTGTTTCGGAAGCGTTGGAATCAGAGGCGGGCGAATGCACAACGATACCTAGTGAACGATTGATTTTCACCAATCAGGCCATGTTATTGCGGACGTCGAAACCGAAGTTGAAATCCGACAAAATGGAGTGGATAGCAAGCAGGACTGCCAATTTCAAGTTCTCACCATCCACTTTGTATAGCATTTTGGAGTGTGGATTGAAATTCTATTTCACGCGGATTGTTCGAGTACCCGATGCGCCCTCTCCTGCTGCGGCATTTGGAACAGCGATGCACGGGGCTATGCACAAATGGGTAGATCGATGGACGAAAGACAAGGTTTGGATGAGTGAAGCGGATTTGAAAGTGCAGTTCGACAAAGAGATGTACAAGGAAAGGCATGCATTTAACGAGAAGCAATTCAAGTTAAGGATGCAGCAAGGGCATGATGTACTGCCGGCCTATTATCAGGCGAGGAAAGACGAATTCAAGCAATACAGTTTGGTTCAAACGGAGAGGATGATCAACGCGGTAATTGACGGGGTGAATATTTCAGGCTTTTTGGATAAAATGATTTTTGATGGTAATCGGGTTACTGTGGTAGATTACAAAACTGGGAAACCAGAAAATTCCGCGAAGAAGGCGGCCCCTCCGGGGCCGAGAAGCCAAGGAAAACTACCAAACCCCTACTGGTTCCAATTGGGTATCTACCAACTCATGAGCAATTTACAGCCCGGCAAATCTTGGCAGTGCAATATGGCCCTCATTGATTGCATCGAAAAAGATGAGAAGGGGGAATTTCCGCTCATCAAGCTACACTATGATGACGATCAAAATAAATTGCTCCGAGAATGGATTGCCCAAGCCAACCATCAACTACAAACCTTGGAATTTATGAATGGTTGCGGAAAAGCAGAATGCTATTGGTGCAATTTTGCAAGACAAACGGAACAGGTAATATTGATGCCACGGGAAGCCGACCACGAGGAAGGAAACAATTCAGAAACGGATTAAAGTCCCAATTTCCGACACGCTTTTTCAGAGCACAACTCCTCTGCTTTCTTACGACTGTGGTTAACTTCGGTGAACCATATTTCTTCGTCTATCACCAAACTCACCGAATGTAAATCATTCCGATTTTCCACTTGCAACTCACTATCAAACCTCAATAACTTATGGTTTTGCTGCGCCCATTTCATCACCAAGGCCTTGTGTGAAACGGCTGTGGCCATGAGTTTTTCCATGTCCAAATACTGGCCTACCAAACGCTGACTTACAAAGTCTCTGGCGGCCAAAAAGCCTTTGTCCAAATAAATTGCTCCGATCAAGGCTTCCAATGCATTGCCCCCGATGGTTTTCATGGCAATTTTGTTAGAATGCAAATCCCGTTTGATGTCCATAATCTCCACCAAACCGAGTTTACTTGCCAAATAACCCAACTGCTCCCGGTTTACAATTCGGGTGCGCATTTCTGTTAAAAAGCCCTCGTTTTTATTGGGAAATTGTTTAAAAAGAACCTCTGCAACAACGGCATCTAAAATCGCATCGCCAAGAAATTCGAGGCGTTCGTTGTTCTTTATTTGATCTACACTGCGGGGGTCCGACATAGAACTATGCCTAAGTGCCTCCTGATAGATGCGAAGTTTACCCGGTTTAATTCCCGTAACTCGGTAAATTTTATTGGAAAGTGGGTTGTTTCCGAGAAATTGTGATAGCAAACCCTTCAATGTGTAAGGATTAGTCCTCGAATTTTTTGAAAATCACAGATCCATTGTGTCCGCCAAATCCAAAAGTGTTACTCAAAGCGGCTCTAACTGTGCGTTTCTGAGCGACATTGAAAGTAAAATTCAAATTGGGGTCGAATTCTGGGTCATCCATAAAGTGATTGATCGTTGGAGGAATAATATCTTCACTAACAGCGAGGATACAAGCCAATGCTTCGATGGCACCTGCACCACCCAACAAATGACCTGTCATACTCTTTGTACTACTGATGTTCAGATTGTATGTATTTTCTCCAAAAACCGAAAGGATAGCCTTACTTTCAGCGATATCACCTAATGGGGTACTTGTACCATGCACGTTGATGTAATCGATGTCTGAAGGCACCATACCGGCATCTTCCAAGGCCACTTTCATCACATTGCAAGCGCCCAATCCCTCGGGGTGAGGAGCTGTCAAGTGGTAAGCATCAGCGGTCATTCCACCACCAACAATTTCCGCATAAATTTTTGCTCCACGGGCTTTGGCGTGTTCATAATCCTCTAGAATTATTGCCGCAGCGCCTTCTCCCATGACAAAACCATCCCGATTATTATCAAAAGGGCGACTGGCGGTCATGAAATCATCATTTCTTTCACTCAACGCTTTCATGTTTGTAAAACCTCCAACTGAAGGTTCATTCACACTGGCTTCTGAACCACCAGAAACGATAGCATCGGCTTTGCCCAAACGAATGAGATTAAAGGCATCAATCAACGAGTGGGTTGAGGATGCACAAGCAGAGACCGTACAATAATTGGGGCCTCTGAATCCATGTTTGATGCTGATATAACCTGGGGCGATATCAACAATCATTTTAGGAATAAAAAAGGGCGAGAAACGCGGAGTCCCGTCGCCCCTTGCATAGTCTACAATTTCAGCGAAGAACGTGGAGAGACCACCGATTCCGGCGCCCCAAACCACACCAATGCGATCCGGATTATACGTTTGCTGCAATATACCACTGTGATGAATCGCCTCGTCGGCGGCCACCATGGCATACTGGGTAAAAGGATCCATTTTTCTCGCCTCCTTGCGATCGAAAAAATCTTCAGTATTGAAGTTTTTTACCTCACAGGCAAATTTCACCTTGAACTTTTCAGTATCGAAGTGGGTAATTAGCCCAGCTCCGCTGACACCAGTGCGCAAGCCATGGAAGAACGAATTTACATCATTCCCCAACGGCGTAATGGCACCAAGGCCAGTAACGACAACTCTCCGGAGTTGCATAGATTATTTCTTGTTTTCTTCGATGTAACGAATGGCTTCGCCTACCGTCTGAATTTTCTCAGCCTGATCATCTGGGATGCTGATGTCGAACTCTTTTTCAAATTCCATAATCAACTCTACGGTGTCTAATGAATCGGCACCCAAGTCGTTGGTGAAGCTAGCATCAGTTACTACTTCACTTTCCTCAACGCTGAGCTTATCAACGATAATGGCTTTTACTTTTTCTGCAATTTCTGACATGATTTTATTTTTGATTTGAGTTGCAAAGAAACATTTTTTTCATGACATACAACATTAAAATTATTTTTGTGGCACACTTTGTCAGCAAAACGCATCAAATCGACCCAGTTGGGGGCAGAAATCGACCTCGATATCTTTGCCATCCACGCCCAAATACCGCCACATTACATGGCTTGGTGTCTAGATGACACTTTTTCTTCAAAATTTCAACGGCAAGACGATACCTTTTCAGTATTTTTGTCGAAGATTACAGAATCAAAGCATGTAGAATACTACTTTGAAGGCAGTGAATCCGTCTGTGAAATGTGGCTTGTGGAGAATAAAGGAAGCGGCGGAGTGCTTTATAGTGGTAAACCTACACCTGATTATTGGTTGCTTTTGCGTGCAGCAGATGAATTGGGGGGCACAGATGAATGGATTGACGGACTAAAAACGATACAATCCATCCAAATGAGCTACATTTTCCCGATCGAGAAACATGCGAAACTGACATGGTTGAGGGCTTTGAGTCATCTGTAATGGAATAAAAGCACCATGTACCAAGGTAAATTTAACAAAACAAAAATTGTCGCCACCATCGGACCTGCAACCAGCAGCGTTGAAATGTTGGAAAAAATCATTCTCGCCGGTGTTGATGTCTGTCGTCTCAACTTCTCTCATGGCACCTACGAGCAACATCAGGAAGTCATCAATAACATCCGCACGGTAAATGAAAAATTGGGTGCTAACATCGCCATATTACAAGATTTACAAGGGCCGAAATTGCGTATTGGCAAGGTGGATGGAGAAATTCACTTAATAGAAGATCAATTTATCCTAGTGACTACCGAGGAGCAAATTTCTACATCAGAAATACTTTTTGTGAGTTATAAACGCTTAGTAAAAGATTGCAAACCCGGTGAGCGAATTTTATTGAATGATGGCAAGGTCTCTCTTGAGTTTGTTGAGAAAATCAACGACACAACTTTGAAAGCCAAGGTCATAGCCGGTGGCCCATTGTCATCGAACAAAGGCTTTAACCTGCCTGATTCCAACCTAACTGTCCCATCGTTGACTAAGAAGGATTTAGCCGACTTAGATTACGGATTATCTCAGGAAATGGATTGGGTGGCATTGAGTTTTGTTAGATCCGCCGATGATATTATCGAGCTTAAACGATTGATTGCTTTAAAAGGTACGCACACCAAAGTGATTGCAAAAATCGAAAAACCTGAAGCGGTTGCCAATATTGATGAAATAATCAAAGTCTCTGATGGCATTATGGTTGCACGCGGAGATTTGGGGGTAGAAGTTCCGATGCAGCGAGTTCCGTTGATCCAAAAAACCATCGTAGAAAAGTGTTTGGCGGCGGCGAAGCCTTGTATCATCGCCACGCAAATGATGGAATCTATGATTGTAGACAGTATGCCAACCCGTGCTGAAATCAACGATGTCGCGAATGCTGTCCTTGATGGCGCCGATGCATTGATGCTGTCTGCTGAAACCAGTGTTGGAAAACATCCTCTTCGTGTTATCGAAATTATGAGTAGTATCATTACCGATGTGGAAAGCGATCGTAGAACCTATTACAAGGGGGTAAAACCAACCAATGACTCTCCCACTTTTGCGAGTGATGAAATTTGTTTTACTGCCGTTAGAATGAGCGATCACTTGCATGCTTCGGCGATTGTTGCGATGACAAAATCTGGATTTACCGGTTTTCGGGTGGCTAGTTATCGTCCGGAAGCCAATGTTTACATTTTCACCGACAACAAACGATTGCTTGCAACGCTGAACTTAGTTTGGGGTGTGCGTGGGTTTTATTACGATAAATTCGTGAGCACCGACGATACGTTTCAGGACATCATTGATATGCTCAAAGAGGAAAACATGGTACAATCAGGTCAGTATGTAATCAATTGCGCCAGCATGCCAATTCATAAAAAACAGCGCACCAACACGATCAAAGTAACTTTGGTTGATTAAACCAGGGATATTCATTCCCGTGTATATTTGTATCTGTAAACCCAATTAATGGAAGAAGTATTCGTCAATAAGGTCGCTAACAGCGGATTAATCACTTTCAATTTGGAGGAGTATTTTCCGGTGGGTGAGAGAAAATACATCGACATAAAGGACATTCTTTTCATGGGAATGGTGTTGAAAGAAAAGGACTTCAGGGATTGGGTAAAAACTCATGAATGGTCCGAATATCAAAATTGCTTTATTGCTATTGGTTGCAGCGCCGATGCCATCGTTCCTACATGGGCGTACATGCTCATGACAGCTAAGTTATCTGGCATTGCCAATGAAGTAGTCTTTGGCGATTTGCAATCCCTAGAAGCCGTTTTATGGCGAAATGCGTTGAGCAAAGTGGATTTGACTCCGTTTGTAGAGGGCAAAATTGTAGTGAAAGGCTGCGGCGATTTGCCCGTAACGGCGGCCGCCTATTCAGAAATCACTCGATTGCTAGCGCCGATGGTAAAAAGTATCATGTACGGCGAACCTTGCTCTACCGTGCCTGTGTTTAAATCAAAAGTGATTTAAACAAGTAATTTCACTGTGAAATCATAGTGAAAACATCAATAAAATAGTGGATTTTTGTAGAATGCTAAGGATGATTTTCACCTTGGGACTTGTACTAGTTTCCATCTCAACCATGACAGTTTCAGCCAAAACTAACAGCGCACCTCGCGTTCATTACAACATCAAAATAGAATCGCCACACAGCCATTACGCAAAGGTCACGCTGCGCATTGAGGATGTTCAACCCGGCGCGATGGATATCTATATGCCCATTTGGACACCTGGTAGTTATTTGGCCCGTGAATTTGCAAAAAACGTGGAATCGGTGAATGCCATTGGACTCACTGCAGATGAATCGAAAATGGTATTTATTGAAAAGCCTATCAACTTTGGCAAAACCGTTGAATTTACCAAAACGAATAAAAACACATGGCGCATTATGGTCCCCAAGGGGGTTCAGAGTGTGGAATTCACTTATTCTGTTTATTGTTTTGAGTTGAGTGTACGCACCAGCTTTATCGACGATGACCAGGCTTTGTTAAATATGGCTTCGGTATTGATGACCGTTCGGGGCAGTGAGCATTTGGGCGGTGATTTAGGCATCGACTACCCACTTCGATGGTTTAGTATTGCCACAGCGCTAGACCTAATCAACGAACCCTCAGCCGATGTGCATCCAATGTCGACCAATATGGATCTTCACGCGAACAACGTCAAAAAGTCCACGGAATTAGAATTGGAATTTGGCACATCGCATACCGACTTTACCTACCCCAATTTTGATGATTTGGTTGATGCGCCCGTTCAATTGGGGAATTTCGAAAAATTAAGATTTGACGTGGATGGAATTCCGCATGAGGTCGCCCTGGTGGGTGTAAACAACGCCAACAAGGAAAAACTCGCAAAAGACATGCAATTGATGTGTACCACGATGAAAAACATCATTAAGGAACACCCTTGCAAACGCTATACATTTATAGTTCAAAATGTTGAATCAGGTGGCGGCGGTTTGGAGCATAAAAACAGTACGGTTCTGATGATGAGTCGTTGGGCCTACACCGACCCCAATCGTTACAAAGGATTCTTGGGATTGGTTGCCCACGAATATTTCCATTTGTGGAATGTGAAGCGCATCCGTCCGATCGAATTGGGACCCTTCAAATACGGCGAAGAGAACTATACCAGCATGTTATGGCTTGCGGAGGGGATAACGAGCTACTACGACGAACTTGCGCTTTTGAGAGCAGGCATCGTATCGCGCAAAGAATTTTTAGGGTCGATGGCAGGCTATATCAACGCCCACGAAAACCGTATGGGGGCTCGTGTTGCAACGATTACCGAGATGAGTCATGACGCTTGGATTAAGGAATACCGACCCAGTGAGAATTCAAAAAATAGCACTTATAGTTATTATTCAAAGGGTGTGATTGTTGGATTTCTGTTTGATGCTTGGATTTCGGCGAACACAGGCGGAAGTAAGCACTTGGACGATGTGATGCAATATTTGTGGCGCAATTTTTATGCGAATAAGGCATTGGGGCCAGAGGGTGCCGGAATCACAGAAAAGGATTTTATTACCGCTGTAAAAACGGTGGTTAGTAGTTCGGGATTTGCCAATAAACTGTCTATTTCATTTGATGATTTGGCAAAGCAATTGTTACACACGACGGAGATTCCCGATTATAAGGGTATTTTTCTGTCGCTGGGCATTGAAACCAAAGTGGTTCAAACGGATGCATTGAAATTCGGACTGACTTGTGAATTGGTTGGTGGAAAGACGATTGTAAAGGGGATTCATGCGCATCCGATGGCTATGGGATTCAGGCTAAAGGTGAATGTGAACGACGAATTGCTGGTTTTGAACGGGTTTAGGGTCGACAATAATATTGACGAGCTTTATATAAAAATGGGCGCTCCGAAGGAAGTTTCATTGGTGGTTTCTCGCGGTGGAATTACCCGCACACTATTTGGAGAATTCACGAAGTTTCCGGAGGTGAAATATGAAATAGCTATGCCTGAGGCTTCCAAATCTGCGGACTTTTGGTTACAATCGGATGGTTTGCAGACGCTATTGAAGCAGGCATCCGTGAAATAAAGAAATTTCATAGAAAACCAAAGCGATATAACATCGAGGTACGAAATTCTAAAACATCAAGAAAGAAACAATATGGGGGTGGATAAAAATATGGGGAATGACAATAATCATTCTATCATTGCCAGCCAAGCGCTGCGCGCTTGGCTGGCCGACATCTTTCTGAGATTAAAATTCTCGGAAGAGCATGCTCATTTAGCCACGGATGTATTACTCATGGCGGATTTGCGCGGCATCGACAGTCATGGCGTGGCCCGTTTGAGCGGTTACATCCGATTGATTGAGGCAGGTAGAATCAACCCCACCCCTAATTTACAATTCACACAGCGCAAACGGGCCACCGGTCATCTCGATGCCGATGCCGCAATAGGCCTGATTTCCGCGCCTTTTGCCATGCAAAAGGCGCTGGAAATGACCCACGAATGTGGTTCTGGTTGGGTGGGAATATCAAATTCTAACCACTTCGGAATCGCAGCCTATCACGCCATGATGGCACTGCCACACAGTTATATTGGCTTCTCAACCACCAACGCCTCTCCCCTCGTTACTCCAGCCGGTGGCGCTGAACGTATGCTTGGAACTAACCCCATTTGCGTTGCCATCCCAGCCGGAAAAGAACTCCCCTTCGTCATGGACATGGCCACCTCAGCCGCAGCCAACGGCAAATTAGAAATCGCGGAACGCGTAAATAAACCCATTCCAAAAGGATGGGCGCTCACCAAAGATGGCAAAAATACCCAAGATGCGGCAGCCCTAAAACAAGGTGGCTTACTTCTGCCCTTAGGTTCCGATGCCGACCACGGCTATCACAAAGGATATGGATTGGGCGCTTGGGTAGATATTTTCTCTGGCGTACTCAATGGCGCCAATTTTGGTCCATGGGTTCCCCCATTCGTTAGTTTCCTTCAACCCCGAGCCGATCAACCCGGAAAAGGATTGGGTCATTTTGTCGGCTGCTGGGACGTAGACGGATTCAGAGACCTTCAAGAGTTTCAAAACGATATGGATCTTTGGATTCAACGATTCAAAGCCACTCAACCTGCCCAGGGCGTAGAACGTGTGATGATTCCCGGAGAACCCGAACATCATCAATCCGAATACAGAAAAATCAATGGAATCCCCTTGGTCGATGCTGTAGTTCAAGACCTTATTAATGTCGGCAAACAATTACAACACCCCTTCAACCCCTAAAATGAATAAGCAGCAAAAAATCAAACTTACCGTAGCGATTGCCTTTTTTATGCTCATCACCGGAATGAGTATCGTTGCCTACATCAAAATCTTAAAGCCCATTCGCGATACACGCAGCGAACGGACGGGGAAATTTACGTTAAAGGGAAAGTACAAAACCCAGTACAACCCCGACATCATGGATAGTATCGAAACCAAAACAAAAGCTCGATACAAGCAGGAGCCTGCAAAATAGCCTTTACGCAAATTGCTGATATTATTGATGGTCGGCGAATAACGTTTCCACGAAAGCGCGATCATCGAGTTTCTCTTCCCACTTGTTCTGAATAATCGACTCTAAAACGCGATCGTTCAATTCACCATAAGCCAGAGCTTCCGCATAATCACGGGTTGAAAACGTCACTCGCTCATATTGCGAAACAAACAGGTCTGGGTGTTTTTCCGATAACATATGCTCTACCTTCTTTTTGTGTAAAAACGCATCGCTACCCACCAAATCGCGCATCTCAACAAAATTCTGTAACGCCAAATTAGCGATGGCATCCGCATTCGGTTTACGCAACTTCTGATATGCATCCAACACCGAACCCCATTCGCCACCCAATTCTTCAATGCACTCATCCAACACAACGCAATCTTCAAAAGAACAATTCATCCCTTGTCCGTAAAATGGCACAACAGCGTGAGCGCTATCGCCCATCAATGCATTGTTGCCCCTAACCCAAGGATAACAGCGCATCGTGGCCAAAACACCCGTGGGGTTATTCATATAATCGTCTACTAAACCTGGCATCATCGACATTGCATCGGGGAAGTGTAATTGAAAAAACGCGGTAATTTCCTCAGGGGTAGTTAACTGATCGATTCCCGGATTTCCATCGAACGGCATGAACAAAGTGCAAGTAAAATTGCCGCCTGGATTAGGTAAAGCAATCATCATGAAGCTCTGACGAGGCCAAATATGCAAGCAATTTTTATCCAACTGAAAATCACCATTGGCATTGGGAACGATTTCCAATTCTTTGTATCCATAATTCTCATAGGTTTGAGAAAAATTGAATCTCGAAGTCCGCTGCATCGCATCGCGCAAGGCACTAAAGGCACCGTCGGTACCCAAAACTACATCTGCCTTGTCTACGATGGTCTCCCCGTGCTCATTAACATACGTCGTTTCGCAAGTTTCCAAATTGGTTGACACGCATTTGCAATTGAAAAACATGTGAATATTGGGATATTGATCCGCCAATTGAAGCAATTTGATATTTAATTGACCTCTAGAAACGCTGTAAATTGCTTGGCCGTCCTTTCCATAGGGTTGATATTTCAAAGCACCATCCACCGAATGCATCATGCGACCGGTCATTGGAATAGAAATATCCAACACATCTTGATCCAGCCCCACCTTGGCCAAACCACGCAAACCACGGGTAGAAAGCGCCAAGTTGATACTTCTTCCGCCTTGGTAATTTCCAGCGCGCATATCGCCGCGACGTTCGTAGATGTATACGTCATAGCCCCGCTTGGCCAAATAGATCGACATAAGACTTCCAGCCAATCCACCACCCACGAGAGTTACTTTTTCTGTCATATGCTACAAATTTAATCCATGTTGGGTTGTGAAAACATGTCAAAAGTCACAACTTTGCTTCGCGATGCACTTTTTTACGGTTCCTTCCACAATTCAATGGCTCATTCCCTCCTGTACTTGGCGGAAAGAAGGACAAGGAAAAGTTATTTATTTGACCTTCGACGATGGCCCAAACCCCGAAATCACGGCCTGGGTGATGGATGAATTAAAAAAACATCAAATCAAAGCGACCTTTTTCTGCGTTGGCGACAATTTGAGAAAGTTCCCAGAGATTGCAAAGAGATTATTGACGGAAGGGCATCAAATTGGGAATCACACGATGCATCATATTAAAGGATGGAAGTACAACAACGACGATTACCTAGAGGATGTTGAAAATTGTGAGAAGGAAATTCGCAAAATTCAAGAGCAATTTGAAAATAAAACAGCTCAACCCCGATTATTCCGTCCGCCCTACGGTCAAATCAAGCCATCGCAGATCAAACTCTTACGAGAAAGAGGCTACGAAATCATCCAATGGAGTGATTTAAGTTGCGACTACGACAAGCATTTGAATTATGAAAAGAGCTTATCGGCCCTGGTAAAAAATGCAAAACCCGGCAGCATTGTGGTATTCCACGACAGTGAAAAGGCCGAGCATCAATTAAAACAAATACTCCCAAGTTATTTGGAAGCCATGTTGGCGGAAGGTTTTACCTTTGAAACTCTATAATTACAATGACCAGGATTTGGCAATGGTTATACGTTTTACACCCCCATTCATTTTTGATTGGGGCGGCCTACGATTCAAAATAAACCGTTTGGAAAGGTCGCAAATACTGACATTTATCATATTATTTGAAATCTTTCTACATTATATTTGTAATCTTTCTAAATAAGCATAGTTTTGCGTAACATTTAGAATCATTACATCCAAATGAATCGAATTACTCCATCTCGCCGCGCTTTCTACTGTCTGATATTTCTTATTGCTTCGATTTTCCCGACGCATGTTCAGGCTCAGATGGATACCAACCAACACATTGAATATCTATCCGAAATCAATCTCGTTGGTAAGGGTCAGCAACGCGATGTAATGATGTTACCCGAAATTGTTGGCACTAAAATCAATGCGGGCAAGAAAAATAGTTTGGTTGTATTAGATCAAGTCAATAATGTGGTTGTCAATAATTCGATGCGACAGATCCTGGCAAAAGTGCCCGGAATTCAGATTTGGGAAAGCGATGGTTCAGGCATTCAAATTGGTATTGCTAACCGGGGTTTGAGCCCAAACAGAAGCTGGGAATTCAACATCCGACAGAATGGCGCTGATATTTCAGCCGATCCCTTTGGTTACCCTGAGGCATATTACAATCCTCAAATGCAAGCGGTGCAGAGAATCCAGATCATTCGTGGGGCGGGAGCGCTGCAATACGGACCTCAATTTGGCGGCATGATAAATTACATCATGAAAGATGGCAGCAATTTCAGCAAACCATTGCAATTAGAATGCAATCAAACCGTTGGCAGTTTTGGGTTAATGAATTCATTTGTTGGCATCGGTGGAAAAAGAAAAAAGGGCTACTACTATACGTTTTTTGATCGCAGGAGTGCCGATGGCTACAGAAGTAATAGTCAGTATCAAACCCAAACGATGTATGGCTCAGCAACCTATCTTCTCAGTAAGAAAACAACACTTACGGCCGACTACATGCGATACAACATGGAAAGTCAGCAACCCGGAGGCATCACGGACAAGGAACTATATAATGGTATTGGCGCAACAGTAAGTCATCGCAGTAGAAACTGGTTTTCAACGCCTTGGAATACCGTAAATGTGAAAATCAATCACGAATTATCACAATCAAGCAGAATTCAATTGCTCATTTTTGGCATGTCGGCCATTAGGCACAGCGTTGGCAACATCGCTGGCATTTTGATTCCCGACACCATCAATAAGCTCACAGGACAATATTCAGAGCGCGATTTATCGACAGACAAGTATAAAAACGTAGGGGCTGAAATATCTTATTTGAAACATTACCGTATTTTGGGAGTAAGACAAACGATAAGTACTGGGATGCGGGTTTTTCGTGGCCAAACCGAACGCTTTCAAAAAGGCATCGGAAGTACTGGAGTTGATGCAAATTACAGTACTGCACTTCCTTTCCCTGTCGAACTTAAATTCAACACATTAAACATCGCGTGGTTTGCCGAACAAATCGTAAGGGTAAATTCTAGGTTAATCATCATCCCCGGCATCCGATTGGAGTCGATTCAATCAACGGTTGCGGGCCGTCTTGGATTTGCCAGTTCCGGCGAGGTAATCCCTGTGCAAGCGAGTCCATTTGGTAGGAAATTCCTCCTCGGTGGTATGTCGGCCGAATATCATTTAAAAAATGGAATTGAAATTTATGGGAACTTAACCCAAAATTACAGGCCAGCTCTATTCACCGACCTACAAGCGATGCCTAGCACGGAGCAAATCGACCCGAATTTAAAGGATGCTACGGGCAGCAACAACGACCTTGGTATTCGAGGTAGACGAGGCAATTGGTTGTATTTTGATGGGAGTTTATTCGTGCTTCAGTACAACAACCGAATTGGCAGAATTACCAGAATCAACGAACTAGGAAATGCGGTGACGGTAAAAACGAATGTCGGCAACAGTATTAGCACTGGCATCGAAGGGATTCTTGATATTGATTGGGTGAAAAAACTCAAACCAAATGGCAATTGGGGTTTGCCGATTTATGTTTCGTATGCGCTAACCAATGCCAAATACGGGGATTACAACATCACGGTAAAAAACACATCTGGGAAATATGAGACCTCGAATTTAAAGGGGAATTGGGTTGAAAATGCACCTCGACACATTTTGCGCGCGGGGATGGGATTCCAACTCAAATCAAAATCTAATCCCGCGCGCCAAATCCTAAATCAAATTCAGTGGAGCTATGTTTCGGGTTGCTATTCAGATGCGAACAACACCATAATACCATTATCAACTGGCGTGAACGGCTACATCCCCGAATACCACATTTTTGATTGGAATACTACCCTATCGGTGAATCAAAAGATTCAGATTAAGTTCAGCATCAACAACTTGATGAATAGAAGCTATTTCACCCGTCGTTCCGGAGGATATCCAGGTCCAGGACTACTCCCATCTGATGGACGGAGCATCTTGTGCAGTGTAAATATCGCGCTTTAATCCGTTTTCCAAATTGCGTTGATCACTGCAGTAAATTACCAGCAAGAACCCGTTACGCCTTTTCTAGACCCCAATGAGATTTCAATTTATCCGACCACAAATCGGCATGGGTAGAAATATTAGCTTGCAAATCTGCCATCATACTGTAAATTCCAAAATACGTACGATTAACATACAAAGCGTGTTTACTGCCTCTGGGTTGAGTTGGGCGTTTCACTTCTGGAATTTGATAGATTTCCTCACCCTTGGCATATATTTCATCAATAAATTCATGGGTGAATTGGAAGTTCTCTGTTTCAAATGGCCTACTCAACAAAGCTGTCATTTCTAAAAATGCCGTTTGCAATTCAACCTTTACCGCAGGAGAATCCTGGGGGAAAATAATCTCAATGTGGCTTAACAACTGATCTACCACCGCTTGATTATTTCTAATTTCGGGCACCAACAAAGGGAAATAGTGGTAATAGAAATCCTCAGGCACCACTTTCACACAACCAAAATCTATCACTCCTACTCTCCCATCTTTCTGCAAAAGAAAGTTTCCGGGATGCGGATCAGCGTGAATTGCCAGGGCAGTATGTAATTGATGGTTGTAGAAATCCCAAAGTGCTTGTGCTATGCGATTCTTTACCTCTTGAGAAGGCTTTTTATCCAAAAACTCTTTGAGGTGATCACCTTCCAGCCAATCCATCACCAATACCTTTGGACTGCTATATTCTGGATAGTATACAGGGAAAAATATGTCAGGAATATTCGTACAAGTGGTTGATATTTCTTGAGATCGCTGCAATTCAAGGGTATAATTGGTCTCTTCCAAAAGTTTATCTTCCACTTCTTGGAAATACTTCTTCATCTCCTTTTCTGGCAACCCGAACATTGCATTGGCTACGGGTTTCACCATCCGCAAATCACTTTGAATACTATTTGAGATACCAGGATATTGAACCTTTACGGCCAATGTTTTGCCATCTTTTTGTGCTTTGTGTACCTGACCGATACTTGCTGCAGCTGTACATTGCGTTTCAAACTGATCAAAGACATCGAAGGGCGATTTGCCCACTGATTTTTGAAAAGTTCTAACAACTAGCGGACCAGACATTGGTGGTGCAGAATACTGCGACATAGCAAATTTGTCGGTATAAGCTCTTGGCAATAGATTTTTATCCATGCTCAGCATTTGAGCTACTTTGAGCGCACTGCCTTTGAGCTGACTCAGCGATTGATAAATATCATTCGCATTGTCTGTATGTAATTCTTCCTTTGTGGTATCTGAATTGATGGTCTTCTTGGCGTAATACTTAAGATAATTCCCACCAACCTTTGCACCTGCCCCCACTAATTTCATTGCCCGCCCCATTTTGGAGGTGGGGATATTGTCTTGGGTTTCTATCATCGTTGAAATCCTTGAATCAAGAATTTGCCAAAATCAAATAATTTGTCGACTGCATTCCTGCCTACAAAATCCATCGTCAATTGAACGGATTTCTCAATACACGCATCGGTTCGCTCAAAATCTGTAGAATCATCTTTTAGCCAAAAATGTAACACAAAGGCCAAATTCATCCCTATTGCCTCCACATTCAACTTTGATATCACTTTCCGATCTGGGATTTCCCCCAAATTACTCGCTGCGTTCAGCATCGGAGAAACTGTATTCTGGAAAGCCTCTCTAAGAGCCATAAGTCCTTTCATATGGTCCATAGGGTTCTTCCAATCTTTAAATTTCCAAAGCAAATAACTTCTGATATCGCGCAAGCTTTCAATAAAAGCAAAATGCAAGGTCAACATCTTTTCGGTGATACCATAAGTTTCGAACTGTTCATCTTGAGCAAACTTCTCAGCAACCTCTTGCCAACGAATCACTAGGACAGACTCCTCAACCTTTTCTAAACTACCAAAATGATGATAAAATTCAGTTTCTGCAATTTCTAAATGCTCGCATAACTGAAATACATTGGCCGGTGCATGCCCCATTTTAAGGCAGTATTTTACATACTCGGAAACAATTTGATTTTTCATGTGTCTTACTTGTATAACAAACAAGATAACTGCTTGAAAGTTTTGGTTTTTATTTGATTGGTTCTGTGTTATTTTGCATGTTCATGACAATCCTTCAAGACGATTATAATACCCAAAGGCCCTTATTGGGAATTTCCGAATATGGCCGTCATGTGCAAGAGTACATCGAACACATAAAATCCTTACCTAGCAAGGAAGAACGCACCTCTTGGGTACATAATTTGGCCGGCATCATGGCCACGCTAAACCCTGACATCAAACTGCAAGTCAATTACAAAGAAATTTTGTGGGGTCATATTTTTCAGATGGCCGACTATGAATTGGATGTCGATTGCCCCTACGAAATCGTACAAGTAAAGCAGGAATTTAAAAAACCTCAGCACTTGGGCTACAATGTGAGTGGCATTCGCTTTAGATTTTACGGTAGAAACCTTCAGATGATGATCGACAAGGCCGGTGAAATGGAGGATGGTGAATTGAAGCAGGATTTAGTCAATATGATTGCGTCGTTCATGTACAATTCTTGCAAAGCTTGGAACAACGAAAACCTTAGTAATGAAGTCATTGCGGAACATTTAACAACCTTATCCAAGGGTCAGTTAAAGATCGATGGATCGGAATTGGTTGTAAGTGCTGATACTACAGTAAATGTTCGTCGTCCTATGCCCCAGAAAACCAACAACTTCGGGCGCAATAACAACAATAACAACAAGAATAAAAACAATAAAACCCGCGGAAAAAACTTCCGAAGATTCTAATAACTCACTATGGCAATTTTTGAAATCGAGGGCGGTCACAAACTCAAAGGCGAAATCATCCCACAGGGTGCAAAAAACGAAGCGCTTCAGGTGGTTTGCGCAGTATTGCTTACTCCAGAACCCATTACAATTACCAACATCCCCGAAATCAGGGACGTACTTAAACTCATTGAGCTGCTGCAGAGTCTAGGTGTGAAAGTAACCCGAAATGAAAGAGGGTCTTTTACTTTTGTTGCCAAGGACATCGATCTAGAATTCCTCAATAGTGAAGATTTCAAGAAACAGGGCGCCGCACTTCGCGGCTCCATCATGATCGTTGGCCCATTGTTATCGCGCTTTGGACGTGGTTATATTCCATCGCCCGGGGGCGACAAAATAGGTCGTAGACGCTTAGACACCCATTTTGAAGGATTTATCAATTTGGGTGCAAAATTCGAATTCCAAGCAGACAATAATTTCTACAAAGTATCCGCCGAAAAGTTAAAAGGTTGTTATATGCTGTTGGATGAGGCTTCGGTTACGGGAACTGCTAACATTTTGATGGCAGCTGTCTTGGCTGAAGGAATCACCACCATTTACAATGCCGCTTGCGAGCCTTACCTGCAACAACTTTGTTTGATGCTAAATCGCATGGGCGCCAAAATCACCGGCATCGGCTCAAATCAACTCACCATCGAAGGGGTTACCACACTCAATGGATGCGAACACCGTTGCTTGCCGGATATGATCGAAATCGGCAGTTTCATTGGCATGGCGGCTATCACGCAGAGTGAAATCACTTTAAAGGGCTGTCGGATTGATATGCTAGGCATCATCCCCAAAATGTTCCAACGATTGGGGGTGAAATTGGAAATCCGCGGCGACGATATTTATATCCCTGCCATGGACCATTACGAAATTGATACTTTTATTGATGGCTCAATACTCACCGTTTCTGACCAAATTTGGCCAGGTTTTACCCCCGATTTGATTTCAATTGCCTTGGTTACGGCAACGCAAGCGCGAGGTACTGTTTTGATTCATCAAAAGATGTTTGAAAGTCGTTTGTTTTTCGTCGACAATCTAATCGATATGGGCGCTCAAATCATTCTTTGCGACCCTCACCGTTGCACTGTAATTGGTTTGGACCGCAGAACCCAGCTCAAAGGCATTACGATGAGTTCTCCCGACATTAGAGCGGGTGTGGCTCTACTTATCGCTGCGATGAGCGCAAAAGGCAAGAGCACGATTAAAAACATCGAACAGATTGATCGTGGTTATGAGCGCATCGAAGAAAGACTGAATGCTTTGGGTGCGAAGATTACCCGCATCGATTAAAGATAGTCATTTTGTCGATTGTCAACTTGCATTCCAACTCCTGAAATCACTAAATCAGACCTTTACTTCTTGATTTTTCCGATGGATGAGCTTAGGCCGAAGTAGACATTCATGCCTTTGATATTGTTCGACATCATATTGGAAAGAAAATTGTCGGACCCTATAAATATTGGACCTACCCTAACACAAGCGCCGATATTCCCTTTTCGATAATCGTTGGTCAAACCGACAGGCATCGACACCTCTATCCATTTGGTTTCTACACGCGGGATAATCACCAAAGACGACGGCTGCCTAAACCCAATAGATTTAAGCGACAACAAAGACTGTTGCCAATGAAAAGCGGCATAAAACCCCGCCATAATTCTCAGATCGCCTTGAACATGCAATTGCGTTGGTAGAAAAAAACGGACTGTACCTGTTTCTTGCTTGTAATTCATGTTCTTTTTTGCAAATTCCTCCAAATAGGTATAGCCACCGCTACCCCCTTGTTGAAAGGCCCCAAAGAATGCAGAATCAGTTTTAAGTGTTACCGGCGATGCATTGCTAAAAGAGAACGTATTGATTTGACTGCCGTAATTGAGCTTACCAAAATCGCTAACAGATGCTGCCAATCGCCAATGATAATTGCGCGCAGTGGGGTCTCCCAACCATCGTTCTTTCATTTGAGCACTCGCACCACCTTTCCCCCCTTCCACCGTAAATCCCAGGTCAAAGCCGATGCCATGTCCCATAATATTTCTAAATGATGGCAAACCACCGATCATTCCGCTCATTATCTTTTTAAAAACCTGGGTTTCAGAATACGATACTTGCACATTGCTCTGCATAAACTGCATTGAATCACGTCCATAAGTTCGCAGCTGAAGTCCCTCAGAAACGATAGAAAAATGCCCCAACCCCATTAAATATTTAGCAGTTCCACCGATGGAAATTTTCAACTTCTTTGAATCTATGATGGCGGCGGCCAATGAAGCACCCAATTCTTGATAGGCATTCGCTTGAAATGAAAATGGCAACGATGAACGTTGATCCAAATTTCCGTTTTTGCCTCGCATAGAAGTATCAAACAAAACCCTTCCGTAATCCAATAACCCGGCAGAGACATTTCTTACAGAAACCTGAGTTCGAGTTCTACTGTGCGTTGACCATACAAATCGCTTTCCAATGCGATTGGCGTACGATGGACCTCTGTATTCTGCCGAAACGCTACCCCATCCAGAAGTGCCAATGGGCTGTTGTTTTAGAAAGTCTTTTTGCCAATGAACTTTGCCGTTGGCGTTTTGAAATTGCGCTGGAACATTTCCTGTTATTGCTTGCCAAAGTGTAAAGGGCGCGGTGATAACGAACATGTTATTATTGACTTCAAACCCCAAGGTTGAAATATTCGCATGCCGCTTATAAGCCATAGATGTTAGCAAGGCGGGATTTGAATACACTGAATGAACGCCCGCGAAGTTGCTATTTTGAATTCCTTCAAATGTTTGAGCATTTAGGACGGCTGTTGACCCCGACCAAAAGTTAAAAACCCCAAATACGATCCAAAAGACAACGCCATTCAAACATCGATTAACTTTTTGGTCTAACATATAGAACAAAAATCGATGTTTACAAATAAAAAAGAGCCGGGCAAGCCCGGCTCTTTTCAACAGATATAATAAGTGATTAGTTTACTGTCAATTTACTGCTCATACGACCCGCAGCACTTTCCAATGTCACCATGTAGATACCGTTTGACAAACCGTTGGTGTTAACAACAACAGCGTTTTGACCAGTTACATATTGCTTGGCTTCGTTGCTCAATACAACACGACCGTTCATATCAGTAACTACAGTTTTAACCATTGCATTTGCGCTCAAGTTGAAAACAACATCAACTTGTGCATTGCTAGCAGCTGGGTTAGGATAAACTTGGATACCAGTGATACCAGAGTTGATTTTATTGGTTGATAAGTTCGGGGTTGTGATGTGAACGAAGTTAGGGAAGAACAAAGAATTTGTCCAAATAGTACCTGGCAAGTAAGACTTCAAGAAACCAAATAAGGTTTGACCATAACGCACTTGGAAGTTACAAACGAACATGTTGTTAATTTTGTTGGTAGACAAAATTTCTTGAGAGTGGCCAGTCAAAGAAGCCAAGCTCAATCCGTACAAGTTGTATTTCATCCACGCAGAACCATCATAAGCAATACCTACATCACCCAATTTGGCTTTTTGCATTGGCTTGTAAACAATACTAAAAGCAAACAGGTTAGCAGAGTTATTTGCACCGTTGGTAGATTGTGATTTTACATTTATCGGGATTTGAATTCCGCGACCGATAAAAGATTTGGGTTTATCATTTTCTAAAATCAAACTATCAGCATATGCTTTTGTCAATAATAGCGTATCTGTTTTGAGTGCAGTACTATTCAACAAAGATTTGGTAGAAAAATTGTCAACCGCCGGAGTCGCATAACGATAAGTTACGCCAGGGTTGGCCTGGTAAGAATATCCACCTACTTTGATTCCACCAATATTGAAATACTGAATGTAAACTGTATCAACGATATCTACCAAATTGCCATTCACTGTCATTTTGTCTGCCTGACGGATGTAAAATTGAGTAAACGCCAATGAATCAACGGTGTAAGGATTAAAACGAGTTAATACGCTTTTACCTGAAGCCAAGTAGTTACTATCTTTTGGATCAAAAGTAGAACCAATTACGTGAAAACCTGTTTTTGATTTTGTACCATCTGTGTAAACAGTGTATAGGTTAGTATCCGGTTGGATAAAGTTTACAAAACGATCCAACTTCTGACCCAACAAAGTACCTTCTTCGTAAGATCCAGTAAAATTGTACCAGTCGCTGTAAACATCAGCACGACGGCTTGGCACTAGTTTTTTATCCTTAAGGACGTAAGAAGTCTTGTTAATTGAAATGTTTTTCTGAGCGTCAGAAATTTTAAGCTCTGCAGTTTGAGCAATCGCCCCGGTGGTTAATCCGATCAACGCGGCGAATGAAAGTACTAATTTTTTCATCTGTATTTAGTGTTTAGTGCAAATATAATAAAAAAGTATCAATCCTTAATCCAACATCGCGGGATGACATAAAAATTGCACGACTAAAGAAAATAATTGGTCTTAATATTCAACAATAAAACTTAAATATCGCCAAGAATGGGCCTTAGCAGCACCTCTTCCATTACGGTATTTTCATTTATCAAGAACGCTGAATACAAAGCATTTGCAACATCCTCGGGCTTGATAAACCTCGTGGAGGGCAAATCAACACCAGCCCAACTATCCGTGAGTGTAGCGCCAGGCAAAATAGCGGTTACGCGGATATCATGCGGCATCCCTTCCAATCGGAGCGACTTACTAAACCCTAGCATTGCGAACTTGGAAACAGAATAACTTCCCCCAGCGGCATAGGCTGTGATACTTGCGATACTGCACATATTAAAAACGTGTGACCTATGGGATAATTTCAATAAGGGCCACAAACCTTTGGTGATGTGATAGGCTGAATTCATGTTGGTTGTCATCAAGGTTTCGAATTGACCTTCCTCTTCCCCCATCATCGTACCGGGCAAGAAAACACCCGCATTGTTCACCAAAACCGTAAGCGACGACCAGGTTTCACAAATCGTAGCGGTGCATCGTTTAGCAACATCAGACTGAGAAAGGTCGCCAGCGAAAGTATGTACCTCAGGAGCACCGGCTAATAGCAACTGAGATTTCGCATCTAACAAGCGAACATTGTCTCTACCGACGATAAACAGGGAGAATCCAGCTTCCGCCAATCTCTTGGCCACGGAAAATCCTATTCCCTTACTAGCCCCTGTTACTACGGCATTGAAATTCATAAATTAGTCTTCATCATCCGTGCTAGCCTTGCGTGGATCGTCTTCGGCTTCTTCCTCCTCTTCTTCTGCTTCCTCTTCTTCATCATCGCCTTTTGATTTGGTAGAAGAACGTATCAACGCATCTAAATCCTCGTCTGAAAGGACTTCTTTGGCGCGTGTACTCAACTTAACCAAATAACTGGTTGACTCCGTTTCTAATCTAACGGCCGTCACAATCTCCCCTTTTGAATTGGGATATCGAACCGTTTTTCCCGTTACGCCGGTTGGGAACGTCTCGTCGAATAAGTCAAGTAATTCGGGCGACAATTTGGCGTACTCAATAACAACTTTAGGCTTGTCCATCTCTTCAAATATATTTTTCAAAAAAACAACACAATTTGCCTTCTATTACACGGGTTTTGCACATTTTTTTCGCAGTGTAGGATTATCTATTCATGCTAATAAGGAACTCGTTGTTATCCTTTGTATTCTGCATGTATTTGAGGAAGGTATTCATGGCTTCTTCGCTGTTCATATCGGCCAAATGATTCCTTAATACCCACATTCTTTGGTTGGTTACTTTATCAACAAGGAGGTCATCACGTCGAGTACTAGAAGAAAGTATATCAATCGCAGGGAAAATTCGCTTGTTAGAAAGCTTGCGATCCAGCTGCAATTCCATGTTACCGGTACCCTTGAATTCTTCAAAAATCACTTCGTCCATTTTCGATCCAGTATCTGTTAATGCTGTTGCGATAATGGTTAATGATCCACCGCCTTCGATATTTCTGGCAGCACCAAAGAAACGTTTTGGCTTGTGAAGCGCATTTGCATCAACTCCACCCGAAAGAATCTTGCCTGATGCAGGTTGAACGGTATTATAAGCACGGGCCAATCGAGTAATAGAATCCAACAGAATGACAACATCATGTCCGCATTCTACCAATCTTTTCGCTTTTTCAAGTACGATGTTGGTCAGTTTTACGTGTTTATCGGCAGGTTCATCAAACGTTGATGCTACTACTTCCGCACGAACGCTGCGAGCCATGTCGGTTACTTCCTCCGGACGTTCATCGATCAACAAAATGATCATATACACTTCTGGGTGATTTTTGGCGATGGCGTTTGCGATGCCTTTCAGCAACCACGTTTTACCGGTTTTAGGCTGGGCGACAATTAATCCGCGCTGTCCTTTTCCGATTGGCGATATCAAATCGATGATTCGATTGGGGTAATTGCTTGCGCTATCGCACAAATTCAATTTCTCATCCGGAAATAAGGGCGTAAGGTGTTCAAAAGCAACGCGATCTCTCACTTCTTCTGGGGTACGTCCGTTTACGCTTTCGATTTTCACCAAGCAGAAATATTTTTCATTTTCTTTTGGCGGACGAATGCTACCGCGAACGGTATCGCCTGTTTTGAGACCATTTTGTTTGATCATAAAACCAGGGATATATACATCATCGGGTGATGCAACGTAATTGTAATCTGGGGATCTTAAAAAGCCGTAACCATCGGGCACAGTTTCCAGCACACCTTGGGTAGAGACCACACCATCCATATCAGTAAACAGGGCCAATGCCTCTCTCCTACGCTTTTCATCGGGAGTAAGTTGGGGCTCCTGTCTTGGTGTAGGCGTTGAAACGGTATTTTCCGAATTCTCAGTACGCGGCTCACGATTTTCTACTCTTGGCTCACGATTTTCATTCCGTGGCGGTGTATTCTCGCGATTTTCATTGCGAGGGGTATTTTCGCGGGGGCCACGAGGCTCACGATTTTGCCTAGGCTCTCTAACTTCTTTATTTTCAGTATTGTTCACAACTAGCGCTGTACCCGTTTCGCGAACTTCTGAGTTTTCAGTTTCGATGGCCGTTCTATCTGCTTCCGCACCTACTTCCCTATGTCGTTGAAACGGCTTGGGCTGTTGGTTACGCTTGAATGGATTGGCATTGGTTTGGTTTGCTGGCCTTGGATTGACAGGATGTCTGAGGACCGCTTCACCATCGGGGGTTACTGAAGCCAATTTTTCGGCTTGCAGTTCTTCGGCTGTTTTGCGCGGCCTGCGGCCGCGCCGACCTCCATCAACCTCATCGAAATTTTCAGCGGTTTCATTCGCATCGTTTCCAACGTTTTCAATGGGGGTTTCACTCACCACGGGCTTTTCGGAAGTCGCAGAAGTATCCTTAACGCCAGCAACCATCGTTGCCTTCATTTCAATACTCGCAATCAACTCGCCCTTTTTCATTTTAGCAGTGTTTTCAACACTTAGGGATTCGGCAAGGGTACGCAAATCACCCACACTCATTTTAGAGAAATCTGGTCTATCGGCCATAAATAATAATAGTATACAAGAATTTTAAGGAATAAATAATACTTAGATTTTGTTGGATTGCAGACGCGCAATTCAGAACTACATTGCAATTATAGGTGAAAATTCGTTCCAATAAAAACAAAACCGCATTTTCTTCAATTATCTTTGGCTTTTTAACGGCATGTCGAGGCTCAAACTTACACTCCTATTACTATTTGCCTTCAGCAGCGCGGCCCAAGCCATGCAAATTCTTATTTCCATGGATGAATCACAAAAAAATCATCTAAAGTCGTATGGAATTGCATTTTGGCTACTCAAACAAAAACAAGAAGTTCAATGGCTCCTCAATTACAATGGTGGCTCATTCATGTTTCAGTATTCTCAAGAGGCCGAACGCGAATGCAAAGTTAGAGGCGTATCCTATGAGACCATTTCCGATGCCGCTGCCAACGCCATCATCACCCAAATCCAAGACCCCGCCGCCAACCTGAACGCGGTAAAATTGCTAAATGCCCCTAAAATCGCCGTCTACTCTCCCAAAACCAAACAACCTTGGGACGATGCAGTGACCCTAGTCCTCTCCTACGCCGAAATTCCTTACGATGTGATATTCGATGATGAAGTCCTTAGCGGCAAAATCCTTGAATACGATTGGCTACACCTTCACCACGAAGACTTCACAGGCCAATATGGTAAATTTTACTCAAGCTACGCCTCGGCCCCATGGTACCAAGCCGAAGTCGCCGAATCCGAATCCATGGCCGCCAAACACGGATTTGAATCAAACAGAGAACTCAAATTAGCGGTTGTCAAAAAAATCCGAGATTTCATGCTTGGTGGTGGTTTTCTATTTGCAATGTGCAGTGCAACCGACTCCTACGACATAGCGATGGCTGCCGAATCCACCGATATCTGTGAAAGTATGTTCGATGGAACGCCAGCGGATCAAAATGCGCAAAGCAAGTTAAACTTCGACAACTGCATCGCCTTTAAGGACTTCGCGTTAAACATGGACCCCTATTTTTATGAGTTTTCTAACATCGATGTCGACCCACGAACTAGAGCTGTTTCAGAAGAAAACGACTTATTCACCCTATTCGACTATTCCGCAAAATGGGATTTGATCCCCAGCATACTTTGTCAGAACCACACCAAAACCATCAAAGGATTTATGGGCCAAACCACTGCTTACCGAAGTCATTTGGTTAGAAGCGATGTCTTGGTGATGGGCGAAAACGCTTTGCTAAACGAAGCTCGATATCTGCACGGAGAATTCGGCAAGGGCACTTGGACGTTTTTTGGCGGGCATGATCCTGAAGATTATCAGCATTTTGTGGGTGAGGCTCCCACCGACTTAAACTTACACCCAAATAGTCCTGGGTATCGATTGATATTGAACAACATCCTATTTCCTTCGGCACAAAAATCGAAGCAAAAAACCTAAGCCATGTTCTTTCAGCAAATCAAAGAATCCTTTGGGAAAACGCCTCGTTATTTTCAGTTGGGATGGATTTTGGTGGTTATTGGCAGCCTCGCACTCCGATTTGTGGGGATCGATGGTCGGGCCTGGGGATACGATGAGTTGAGTGCTGTTTTCCGCGCTATGTCGACCTCTCACAATTGGCATGCTCATTTAGAAAAAGGCGTTGCGGTAGACGGACATCCTGCTGGACTACAAACAATTTTATGGTGGTGGATTTCTTTAGCGGGCAGTGATGTTTTGTGGCCGCGAATTTTCACAGCCCTATTTTCTATTGGTGTATTGTGGCAATTTCATCGCATGGCCAAAACATTGTTTGGATTTGAAGCGGCGTTTTGGGCGGTTGCGATGATGGGATTGATGTGGTGGCAGGTGAATATGGGCATTTGGATCCGACCTTACATTTTTGCTTTGCCATTTGTATTGGGGTCGTGGAATTTGGTATTGGGCTTATTAAAAAACAGGGATTCGAATGGCGATGTTTTGCTCCCCAATCAGATGGGCTGGTTCGCGGTGAAGTTAGGCGGCACCCTGGCGGGCGCCGCCTACTTCCATTATTTCGCCGGCCTAACGGCCGGCGCATCCTTCATCGCATTGCTACTCATCCAACCCAAAATTCAAACCAACCCTTCCAATCACACGCAAGGACTTCACCCATCGTACATTTTATTCCTGCCAGTCACATTTGCCATCCTATTCTATCTGCCCCACCTGCCCCTCACCTTCGCCCAATTTCAACTCGGTGGACTCGGATGGCTTAATCAACCTAAACCGCAATTCCTTTGGCAATTCTTAAAATTCGCCACCGGTTATTCCCTGCCCGTACTAATAATCTTCGTGGGTAGCATCATTTATGTGCTACAATACCAGATTCGCATCGCCTATTTGCCAAAACCCGCATCGATAAAACGCATCTTTCGTCAGCCCTCAACATTACTCACCCTGGGCTTCTTCTTAGTATTCGGCTTCGGCTATTTCTATTCCGTTGTTCGCGCCCCAATCCTGCAAAACAACGCGCTGTACTTTGCCTTCCCCTTGCTCATCCTCGTTGCGTCATCCGGCATCGCAACACTCAGAAATCAATTGGGGCAAACAACAAACGGCAACAACCGGTTTGAAAAGCTCACCCAACCTTTGGCGCTGCTCATTCCAGCCCTGTTTCTGTTCAATACCCTCTACCAAAAACAGTTCCTCACCCTAGAACGAAAAGGAACCCATCACCGCATCGTAGAGCAATCCATCGCCTTTGCCCAGCAACAATCGAAACTTCTGAGGGCGATCCCAGTAAAAAGTGACCTACACATTTGGCTTGATGGACCGGCCGACAACTACCAATTCCACAGAAGCCAAATCTTATATAAACACAATTTCTCAAACATACCCCCTGCGGAATATTTTGAATCGCACGGACCAACCCTTCCCTTCATCGCTGAGAAACTCAAGTCGCTAAAGCCCAATTCTCAAGTGTTCCTAGGTATTCAATCAGGCAGTCAACCTTGGCTTTTGCCCCTGATCGAATCGCATTTCAATTACACTTCGCGATATAGAATTCAAAATCCCAATACCTCTAATCCAAAGGAAAATCACTCGGTCCCACTGACCCAACCGCAACGACTAAAAATCCAAGAGCCCATTGGGGCAAATTCAATTCCCCACGAATCCCTCATCGGTGGCGAATGGTCAACCCTAGCCGAGCCCCGCGAGCCTCAGTTTACCGCGAAAGATTTACACCTGCTTAACGCAAAGTTCATTCATAACACGGCTGACACCACCCTTCTATCAACCACGATAGTACTCTACGAATTTGAGCCATCACCCAATGATGTGATCCTGATTGTGGTGAAAGTCGCAGACGCCCAAGGAGAAATCCAAACATCGCTTTGGAATCCGAAAGAACCCGAAAAAGATAACTATCCTGATAAATTTCTCCAAAATACCCATCAGATCGATTGGCGCAGCACCAAAATTGCAGATTACCAAAAAGCGGGCTTCAAATACGCCTTGCACGCCATCAAACTCGCCGATATCCCCGGTTGGGAGAACTATACCGCGTTGCGAATCCAAATCACCCGTGCAAGCCAATGCATGATCGGACTTTACAAAGGAAACCCTAATTTATATGGCGTTCAGCCATAAAAAATCCCCGAGAAATTCCCAGGCCTTTAAAATTCTCCTTGCGCCATTGGCGAAGGCAAAAATCAACCTATTGAAAGTGTGATGGATCTACCACCGTAAATACCCGGTGTAGATTGAATCCCAATCTCACCCCTGCAGCGCCCCATCGTTCTGTATTTCTAGAAATAAACATCGATTCGTTCAAGCCCAAACTGTTTGTGAAATCAACCTGAAATACGTGTCCGCCAGTTTCAATATCGAATCCCACAGAAAAGCTGTTATAGAAATCGCCATTGCCATTCAAAATGGGAATGTATTCCATATTCAGCGATGTACGAGCGCTCAATTTATTCCTAAAGCCCATGCCTAAAGCAAATTGCGTTTGCGAGGTTCCAGTTGACACAAATGATTCATTGGCGGCACTGTACACTTGATTCATGCCGGATCTAACCACTGTGGGCGAAATCACCCAAGAAAAATCGTCGTTCACTTTTTTTCCGATGATCACCTGTCCTACATACGACAAGCGATTTTTACCTGCAACACCCAAATGCATTGTCGCAGGGCCAGCAATACCGATAACTGTCTGATTATACTGGGTATTCTTGTAATCCACCGCGCCCAATAGCAGGATCGAAAGCGGCTTTTTATTATCCGATGTCTGATGCATCAGGCGATACTTAACATAGGCATCTACGCCTTTCTCTGATTTCACGTTGTAGCGTCCCAACCCCACCATGAGGTTTTCATTCACTCCATATTCACCACCCAATCGAATCGTGGCCACATCCAGCCCAAAGGCATTCACTGCATCCTCAGAGTTGAATTTCGCTGCGCCACTATTTAAAGCACCAAAGCGATGACTCATTTTGAAATCAAAAACACCCGCATCAACCAGTTCCAAGCTCTGAAGATTCACGACTTTCGTGGTCTTAAAAGCAAATTGAACCTTTTCAGCGATTGGGGCCTTGGGTTCATCGAACAGAGAAAAACTACTATCTTCTTGTGCGAAAATGGACGACGACATTAGTCCGGCGATGCACATCAAACCCATTTTTTTGATCATTTCAGTCATTATTTTGTATTTCATGATCACCATCTCCTCACTATATTAAAACCGAAACGCAGATTTTTCAATTCAAAAGAACCATTACTTTGGGTGGTAAAAAATGCCTCATTCATGGACTGAGCGTTACTCACACTCAACTGAAACATGTGTTTGGCTGTAAAAATCTCAAATCCTAACCCCAAATAGGGATCTTGGGGCACAGAAACATCTTTCAACGCACCAGAGGGCGATGGCATTCTTTGCAAAAACGGCTTTTGAATTTCCGCGGTTACGGCATATCGATTAGACAATTTCATTCTGCCGTAGGCACCCATCACAGCGATATCGTTCGACTCATTGGCGGCTTCAACTAAGTTCACGTGTACCAAACTCGGCGTAACTGCCAACAACAATCGATCATTCACATTTTTACTAATGATCAAAGTATTAATAAACCTCAATCGGTTTGAAAAATAGAATGGTTCCGATGAAATGCTGGCCTTTGCCTGGGTATTCACGCTGATATTGGAATACCAACTGGCCATCACATTTTCAGTATTGGTGGTATCTGTGGCCTTGCCTTTGAATTGATATTTAAAATACGCATCGGCGATTTTGTTCATGCTACTGCGCGAAACACCGGTGGTCAGTCGATTACTCAAACCAAAATCAAAACCCAAACGCATATAGCTTTGATCCAGACCATACCAGTTGTAGGCACCTGATCCAAAATTTCCAAAGCGATGCTGAATGAACATTTCTGATTGTCCTTTGGGCAACCCTGCAGCGCCATGCATATTGATGATTCTCAAACTCTTTCTTCCCAAACTCACATCTGGAGGAAAGTATTGGGCTTTGAGTGGACTGGCAACCAATGCCAATAACACACCAATTATCCACGCATTGATTTTACTTTTCATCATACTTTATTGAGGCGCTCCATTGCGAATCCACTTGGCGACTTGATTGAGTTTGCATGTGACGAGTTTACCACCGGGAGGCATTACGGCATAACCGCCGCTTTGATTCATCGTCCCTTCCAAACTGCCTTTCGTTGCCACCGCCTTTACTTGGTCGTAGCTTGTCAAAGCGACCCCACCCGAAGGGCTGCTGCTGCCATGACAACCGATGCAATTCTGGTTGATCATAGGTTGAATTGTCGCTGTGTACGTTGGATTGGCGGTATCGCACACCGTATTGCCATACATTTCGGTTTTGTTATCGTAATAACAACCACTGATGGCGAATGTGAAACCCACAAACATTATCAAAAAAGCACTTTGTAAATTTTTCATTTGACCATTAATCATTGGGAGTTCCACGTTGAATCCAGTTTTTCACTTGATTGATTTCACAGGCGCTCAATTTACTCCCACCCTTTGGCATTGGGTAATATCCATTGTGCTCCAATGAGTTCATCAAGCCTTTTGAAACCGACGCTTTCACACCAACATAGTTAGAAACATCCACGCCCGCAGAAGGATTGCTAGTACTATGACAGCCCACACAATATTTATTCATCATTGGTTGAATGGTGCTTGCAAATCCCGAAACTGCAGAATCACAAACACTAGCACAGTTGATTCCGTTTTTTGCACCACCAACGATCCAATCATAAATCAATTGCTTTTCAGTCTCCGATAGTTTGGTACTATTTTTTGGTGGCATTTCACCATCGGCAATAGACTCATATATTTCAGATTTATTGGGTTTGCCCTTTACGATACCATCGCTCAAAATATTTTTATAGTTGTCCAATGTATACCCTTCCGCTGATGTCCCCGCGTCGTGACAGCCACTCATGGCACATTTCGAATTAAAAATGGGAAGAATATCGCGCTCAAAACAAATAGCCGCATTGGGGTCACCCATGGATTCGTGTTGACAAGATTGCATACCCCAAATCAGGGTTATGGACAAGGCTGCAATCACGGCAAAGTGTTTGAATTGCATATTATTAGGATGAATTATTCGTCAGTTATTAAATCACTTAGCCAAAACGCAATCCACTGCGATATCAATATCGTCTGATACTGATGCCGAACTCGCAGCGGGTATTTTGATCTGATAATCTGAACATTTGATTTTGAAGTTGGCTTTCAATATAACATTATCGCCTTTCACAATCAACTTTCCAGGGACAGTAATATCCTTTGTGACACCATGCATCGTAAATTTCCCATTTGATTCAACTGCGTATTCGCCATCTTTGGCAAAATTCACAGCGGCAATGTTTGAAATTTTTCCAACAAAATTACTGTATTGAAAGCGCGATGTTTCCATGTAATTCTCTTGAAAATGCTTCTGCATTAAACCAGATTTAAACTGAAATCCATTTACAGGGACACGGAACTGCATTTGATTTTTAGCTGGGGCAATTGCCGCCTCAACCTGCGCATTTGTTGCACTAAATTCTTCGATAGCAGTTTTGCTTTTAAAAGAGATATTACCAGCAGAAGTTTTAAATAATTGCGCGTGCGCAAATCCAGTAATGGCCGTAAACGCTAAAATTAAGAGGGACTTTTTCATATGTTTTTTTTATTTGATTGAATCTGAATTTTCATGATCAACAGAACGACTAACATCGCTTTGGTTTTTTTCATGCTTTAATAAATCGCAATGCGATAAATCGATTTTCTTCTCTGCGAACAAATCATCGGCCGACATAGGAACTACCAAGCCATCACAAATACACTGCACCGTAACAATGTCTCCAGCAACAACTCCACTTACAACGTTATTCATGGAAACGTGGAAATTGGCATTGACAAAAAACCCTTCTATACCAGATTTCAATTGTAAAGTAACACTAGAATCACCCACAACATCACCTACTTCGGCGGTCAATTTAACCGACTTACCAACAAATGAAGAAAAAGTATTCGCCGCACCCGTATCCGCATCTAACTCCTTCACCCATTGATTGATATCCTTCTCAAAATCAGGATTCCCGGTAGATTTGGTCTCCGCAGGCTTGGTGTATAAATAGTATCCAATTGAGATACCCGCGATGAAAATCGCCAAAAGTGTTAGAATGATGTTCCGTTTGTTCATAGAATTGGTGATTTTTGCAAATAACAAATGTTGATTTGCGAATCTTGTAACAACAAATGTGCCATGAACCCCTAAATGATGAAGCAACTAATTTCATTTTTCTCAGTAAGCCTATTATCGATTCTCGGATTAATCGCTCAGAATCAAGCAGATCCCCTTATTTACAGGGCTGAAAAAATCTACACGGCCGACACTGGTTTTTCTGTCGCTACCTCAATGGTTATTTCTAATGGTGTGATTCTGTACATCGGGTCCGACAAAACGGCCGATTCGCTTTTTCCAAAGGCTCGCACAATCAATTATGGCAACAACATCATCTACCCTGGCTTTATCGATGCGCACTGTCATTTCCTTGCCTACACCAAAGGACTGTCGCAAGCCGATTTGGTTGGCACAAAATCGGAACAAGAAGTCATCAAACACCTTAAGAAGTACGTCAAAAAGAACAAAGCGAGATTTCGTACCATTGACTCCAATCCTAAACCTTGGGTCGTTGGTAGAGGCTGGGATCAAAATGACTGGGAAAATAAAGAATTTCCAAACATGGATGCGCTTAACAAAGCCTTCCCCAACTTACCCGTTTGTTTAAGTAGAATAGACGGTCATGCCGTTTGGATCAACCAAGCTGCTATAAATACACTTCGCCTTAACCCCGATACGCTTGTGGAAGGTGGAGAGTTTATCTTCAGCAAACCCATTCCAACGGCTGATCTCATGAATTCAGCAAAAAACCCAAATCCGGGAACATTTGCCGGTATCTGCATCGACAATGCCGCCGAAATTGTAAAAAATCAAATTCCCGACGTCCCCTATTCCGTTTGGCAACCCTACCTCAAAACAGGGCTCAAAAACTGTCATTCTCAAGGGTTAACGCAATTGGTGGAAGCAGGAATTAAAGTAGAGGATATTACTATGATTCAAGATCTTCAATCCAAAAAAGAATTGTCGATGCGAATCTATGCGATGCTGGCTTGCAGTGAAGAAAATCTGAGTTACGTTTCTCGCAACGGAATGATATTAGACGACATGCTAACGGTTCGGTCAATGAAATTCTATTTAGATGGCGCGCTAGGATCTCGCGGAGCATTATTGAAAGGCGATTACTGCGACCAACTAGGTCATAAGGGTTTGCAATTGATGACAATCCCCAAGTTTGAAATGTACCAAGTCTATTTACTCAACAAGGGCTTTCAAGTGTGCGTACATGCCATCGGGGACAGCGCAAATACTATCGCATTAAATACATTTAATAAGTATATCCCTGAAGGCTACGATGCTCGATGGAGAATTGAACATGCGCAAATTGTGAGTGGCAAGGATCAAAAGTTATTTTCCAAACGCAGCATCATTCCAAGTGTTCAGCCAACCCATGCCACATCCGATGCAGCTTGGGCCGACAGTAGATTATGCAATACGATAAATAAAGGGGGCTACGCCTATCAAAACCTACTACGTCAATCCAAAATCATCGCATTGGGAACAGATTTTCCCGTTGAAGGCATTTCGCCAATTCATACTTTCTATTCTGCTACGCAGCGAATGGATGCGGGAGGAAAATTGGAAAAACCGTTTATCGGAGAACAAGCATTATCGAGGAAACAAGCCCTTTGGGGAATGACATTGTGGGCCGCCTATGCCAATTTTGATGAAACCAGAACGGGCTCGCTCGAAACTGGAAAATTGGCTGATTTTGTTGTTTTAAATACCGACATCATGACAGCCGAGCCGAGTAAGATTTTGAAAACCAAAGTAAAGGCGACATACCTTAACGGTGAAAACGTTTATACTCGATGAATGAACCGAGAATTATCATGGTCGATGAAGCCAAAGGATTTTTAGAATTGGCCCAAAAAATCACTTTTTTTGCTATATTTGCACTCCTTTAAAAGGTCGGATGGCCGAGCGGCTAGGCACGGGTCTGCAAAACCCTTTACAGCGGTTCGAATCCGCTTCCGACCTCTTCAACCAAACGCTCCTTCGGAGCGTTTGGCATTTAAACGACATCCGTCATATTCTGAACGTACAGAATCCCTAATTTTGTATCATGGCAACGGCAACAACGAAATACTTAGGAAAACTGCGATGCAGCAATATCCACACCCATAGCGGCACTGAAATTTTCACAGATGCACCCCTTGATAACAAAGGATTGGCATCGGCATTTTCACCCACCGATTTATGTGCATTGAGCTTAACCACTTGTATCATCACCACCATGGCGATCTATGCAGATTTCAAAGAATTCGAAATCATCAGCATCGAAGCCGAAACAACTAAACATATGATGTCGGACCCACGAAGAATTGGTAAAATCAGCGCCATCATCAACATCACATTGCCCTCTACCGCAACCGACAGAATGCAAGAAGGTTTAAAACGTGTGGCTCATACTTGTCCCGTTTCCAAAAGTCTACATCCAGAAATCGAACAAGACGTTCAAATCAATATTGAACTTGCGAGTTAACCACAACCTTTTTGGTAGCTTTCTTGTTGCCTTGGGTCACAACGACCAAATAAACACCCGCGTTCCAGTTTTCTGTATTGAAATCTATGAATTGCTGATTCAACACCCTCCTAGAATCAACCTTAGTCCCTATTACATCAAACACCTCTACCATAGCATTCTCAAGTCCTTCCCCTTGCAAACTGAATTTATTTGTCGCTGGGTTTGGATAGACATTAATCGTATTCCCAAAATCCAATTCTGAGTTTTTCAGCGCATAATTGGTAGTGAAATTATATTCAAAAAAGCTACCAAAATCGGCATTAAACGTTTTAATCAAAGCATTGGTATTGCCATTTCTCAAACGCGCAAAACCAGTCCCCTGAGCCGTATTTGCCCACCAATACAAACCATCCAAACCATAATCGTTTACAATTAACTTGTAGCAACCATTCAGGTTTAAAGGGTAAACTGTGGTTTTATTGGCAACAGTAAATGAATCGCGAAGCACCACTTTCCCATCAACATCCAACAAAGTAATTGCATTTTCCTTCGGGTAATTATTGGTTCTAAACTCAATCTTAAAATTGGCTGGCAAAACATCGGGCATCGCAACCGGAATCGAGACTTTACTATTCAAAGGATATTCATCCAACTGGCCATTCACCTCTGATATCTCGCAATGAAACACATTGTTCGCTGGCAACATCCCGTTATCCCACAAACTCCAAGTAGGCAGTGTAATGCTCACCGTGTCCAACGACGTCAATTTTCCTGCCCAATGCCAAACCTGCTTCACCGAAGCGTTATTCGCGCAATAAGTAAATTGCAAGGTCTTGACTTCTGTTTTACCCGTATTCTGCACCAAAATCACTGGCTGAGAACAGATTGGATTGGTTTTGGAATACTCGTAATCCTTTGTCGGCTTTACCACTTGAATAATTTTTGCATCGTTATTAAAACTCAAATCTCCATAACTAACTAACTGATGCGCAACGATATACCTGTAATCACCCGATTTCGTGGGCTGCGAAATTTCATAATCTATGGTTTCGGTTTTCCCAGGGGTCACCCACTTTGTAATTTCATGTTCGATGAGCTTTGATCGCTGCCCCGGACACCAGCCCTGACGAGGAATCAACCAAGTACCGCCTTGGGCAATCATCGGATTTACAGAACAATCAACAACAGAATTCCAACTCATCGCATTGCCTGCCACATTCAAAGTATGGGTAATTACACCTCCATTTTGCTCAAACTCGCCATAAGAACCGTGGCCTGTGATCGTTGAGCGCAACTTGAACGACTTTGCATTAGATAACAAAGGGACGCTCATTGGAGCAAATACAGAATTATTCAAAATACTGTTTATGCCAGGGCCACCCAAACGCGCACCACCTTGCCACAACTGATTAAACTCCAAAACAGGTCGAGCTGGAGTCCCCACAATGAACAAGAATTCCATCTCCATTTGTTCCTGATTCTGTCCGCCCATGGCCACAACAAGTCGCTTATTGTCCTTAAGCAACGGCGAATAATCCGTCATATCGAGGTACCAACTTTTACCCGTCATCCCCAAATCCAAATTGATTCCGTAGGGAGTAACAAACGACACCAATTCATTAAACCATGGGAATCGCAAGGAATAATTCAACTTAGAAATATCAATCGTCCCCTGAGTCTTATTATAAACAGAGTCTGTCAAAGCCCCATTATCGCCATTATAAACCCACGATTTCCGCGCTTCAAACAAAGAAAAACTCGAATCGATTTTCAACAAATCATGCGTCACAATTTTAGATTTAGAATTGTCAACAACCATATAACGATCGATACCATTGGGGTTTCTTACAATCGAATCTCGCTGCAAAATGTTGCTCACCGTTTTGTTATAAGTACCTGAAAGCAAGGTGATATTTGGCTTTTCGAGATAGGCTTGGAACATCCTACTCAACGCATCACCGCGATCGTAGGTCCATTGCGTATTGACACCGTTCGATACTTTGCCTAAAGCATCATCGTAAAAAGATTTCCCTTTGCCTTCATTCATCGGGTAATACGCCACCAAACTCGCATATTGGGGATGGGTATTATCGATGGAACGATTCATCCAGTCTTTCACCTCAGACGCCGTCAGCGCTTTGTTCCATAGGCTCAATTCATTGATTTTTCCTTTGTAGTTGTTTTGCAAGTTCTGATCTTTCCCTAAAATCATATTCATGATTGAAATGGCTTTGGTTTTGGCAGTGCCAGATAGCCAAAGGGTTCCATTGACATAGACCGACATATTGCCGGTGGTTGCATTTTTGGTAAATACCCAATGATTCCATTGTCCTTTGTATTCGGAGGCCGTTGCCGCTTTATTGATTCGATCAAAACCACCCGATGCAAATCCGCAATCAAAATATACGTTGGCATCGGACCATGGGAAGTGAATATTCAGCTGACGTTGATTTGGATCAGCCGCCCATCCGTAAATCACAGAGGTATTGGTTGGCAAAGCCTTGTTATCACCCAACGACCAGAATGCGATGGAAATTTCATTTTTGATAGATGATAATTTTGATGCTTCAATTACGATATGGCCGTTGGAAGAAAAATCAACCGCGTAATTGTTATTGGCCGCCAGTAAGCAAGTGGTAGTATCGGCATATCCTTCCAAAACAACAGGATTAGTACCCACTGAGTTGGTGAATGAAAATTCGATCAGCACATTGCTTTTCCCATCCCAAGTGAACGGGGTATGAAATACGATTTTATTTTCACCGGTAACAAAATTGAAAGAATTGCTATAGGTCTCGGTAAAGGCTGTTAACACCGGAGCATTGGCATCCAACTTGGTTAGTGCCGTGTGCTGTATTTGTATTTTAAGGAAATTGGCATCCCCTGCGCTGAGGGCTTTGAGAATAAAACCTTGAATATCGCCGGCAGAAAAGCCAGCAGCTAACAATTCTTCGGCTCGGTATAAAACCTGTGTTTTACCCGATTGCTTGGCGGTATTTAAGGCTTTATAAATACTCAAATTCCCTTTGCCTACGGAGTATTTGGTCTCGTTTGAAACAGAATTGACCGTTACTTTTTTGAGGTTATAATCGTAGTAATCGCAAATTGGTTTGTTGGTATAATTGAAAGTGGTCCCCGCAAAGTTCGATATCACATATTTGGACGCTGTTTGGGCCAAGGTTTCAATTTTACTGGAATCCACCAAAAACGTGTTACAAGAATAATCCCATTCGCCGCAGCCTTTGTTTCGATTGCTCCCATCAGACATCAACCCATTTTTACAACGCATGTTGTATCGTAGGATGATCTTTTCAAACGTGAGATTGCCCTTGGGAAAATAGGCCATCGTGTCCCGGGTATTTGAGGCATAATGAAATGTCTTCACCCGTATGGTATCGCCCGGTTGCTGGGCAAAAATCCGGAAAGGGATCAACGATGATACGAAAAGTATTACAACAGCGATTTTGGAAAGCTTAACAGTCATTCTGATATATAAATATTGTATATCGCTCAAAAGTACTGCGTTAACGAAGTGTTTCCAAATGTGATTTTTTAATTCAATAAAGCTAGATGTAAAGTAGTGTCTTCGCTTAAATTTGAACCCAAAAAAACATTTATTTGAGTGATGTTTAACACATTAGTTAAGCATATTTGATTTCACCTTGTGTGAGGGGTCAGTTTAAGTTTGATTATTGCTATTAACCCTCTTTTTGTATTTTTTCGAGCTCTTTCTTCACCTCGTCAGGAAAATAAACACCATTACTCTCCATATCAGCGATAGTTGATGAAATCTTTTGGTACAAAACTTTTGCATCTTTTGCTTCCATCTTCGAAACGTCTTTCCCTTCCAGGAAATATTTCTTCATGAATTGATTAAAATTGATTTCAGGGGATTTTTTTTTCGCAACATTAAACTCTTGAAAAAAAATTGGACCAAAGGCGAAAACCAAGAACAACAATGAAATTATTATTGTTAAGACAATGATATCCATATCTATTTATTTTTTGCTATTAATAAAATTTAATAATCCCAACATTGTAGGTGGCCACAATCCTATAAATATAGCTTTCATATAATCGTTTTGATAAACGAACAAATATTCACTGTAGAAAATACATATTACTACAGAAAGTAAGATTAAAATTTCGATGGGTGTGATTTTTTTCATGTTTTTTAGATTTGAACTCCATAACTAGATCCTCTAAGTAATTGCCTTTTGTGGAATCTGCAATGGATGTACTTAACTGCACAAAGTTACACTTATGGCTCAAATTACGTTGTCCATGACGGAATTTTAGACGAATTTTTGTTGAATTATCAATACTTAAATAATGCTATTTTGTGCAGGCAGGTGGCTATACGTTTGATTTTCCGTTGAAACAAGGACAAACCGAGCAAACAGTTCTTCGCTGTACCATTTATATTTTTGGGTCAGTTTGATTACGTTTTTATGCGTATCATCCAAATATGCGTAGCGTTTCATGGCTTCAAAATTCTTCCAAACACTTATTGTCGCTTGCTGAATGAAAGGCAATTCACCAATGCCAATGGCATATTCCAGCTCGTCGAATTTATACAACTCGTTGGCCGTCCGCCCTACTTTCGTCCAAAATTGCCACAATCTATTCCATTTGATTCGAGCCCGGGTGAGAGCAACGATCTTGCTTGTATCGTCCATAATCGCACCCTGTTGAAATGGGCTGATACCCGACCATTTGCCGTGCGAGACAATGTTCTTTAAGTATAAGGTTTGTAACGATAGGCACTTTTTCTGGTATTTTAGAAAATACGGATTCGATGCATAGAAGTCATCGGCGTGCTTTTGAGACTCCCAAACGAGCAACCAAGCGTAGGTGCTAAAACTGGGCATGAAATCAAACCCCTTTCCTCCCCCAGAACCCATCGACTTAAAAAATGTCAAGCCCGGAACATGTCTCAATCTAAAAATAGCGAGCGGGACCTGCTTGAAAGCCCAAAAATTGGACGAAATCGACTTCAATTTAAAAATGGTAACGGTTGTAATTTGTTCTGTCATGGCTACTATTTTTTCCTAAGTGCAATAGTTTGGATACCCAAAGGAATCACACGCTCTAGTGCAAATAACGGCATGAGTAGTACTTTCCAAAAGACCAAATTCCAAAAGTGGCTCTCCATCGACCCACTCCAATCAATATTTTTCTTTTCTTGATTACCCAACCACCAGAGCGTAAAGGCCGACATGGTGCCATATTTGTTATGCTTCACGATTTCCCAATCGTTTTCCGGGAAAATCATCCTCCAACTTTTGAAACTAAACAAACTAATATGTCGCGGCGAATGCCAACCCTGCCAATATCTTCTTTGTAATTTTTGGATTATCCCTTGGTACATCGGAACCTCAATCAGAAGCACTCCATTGGGTTTCAAAAGTTGACGACATTTTTCAATGGTTTGATGAATATCATAATCATGCTCAAAATAGTGCCAGGCCGTAACGAGATCAAACTGCGTATTTAGTTCAATGTTACGCCAATCACCTCGAAGGAGAGTGAGATTTTTGTATTTAGGGTCTTCCCAATGTGCAGAGGTAAAATCAACACCTATTGTACTAATATTTTCGCTTTTTGCCAATTGCGCCAAAAAATCAGGCTTTCCACAGCCAATATCCAGCACATTCATTTCGGTTTGCTTATGCAGATGTTCCAACGCCAATTTAACCCTGCGTTTATTTAATTTTTGATCATCCCAAACCACAAAATTGGCATATTTACCCCAAGCTTTTTCTCCCCTGTATGGCAAATAGGCATCGGTATAATACGGGTCTAATTGATTTTCGGAGACTGGATTTGTTAGAAATACAGATTCGCAGTGGTGGCAACGATTAAATGTGTAGATTTCTAATTTTTCAACGTGCATCATCGCTGCAGTTTCAATGTAGAAACTATGATTTTCGCTTTGGCAAATACTACAACTTGGCTTGGATATCATTGGGTCGTGTAATGTTCTGTTTGAAATCAAAATGGCTGTCGCTTCCAATCAACACTAATGTCCGAACCTTCTGCAATAATGATAGAGTCTGGTTTTTTATTGCTTAAATGACTGAATGGAATTCCATACATTCCGGAAAAATCGCATTCTACAGATTTCTCAGTTACATCGTTCACCATCCATCTGGGGTGATTAATTTTATACTCCTGAGAGACATTTTCTGAGATTTTGGTATAGCCGTAATAATGTTCAAAAATGAATTCTTCAAGGCTGCCTCGATCCATTTCACGCGAATCCATCGTCGCATTCACTTTTATATGATTCCAGCTTGTCCCAACTTTCCATTCGTATTGGATGGACTTAATTGAATTGTCCAAAACTATGTGATGCTTCGTGGGGATTGCGATGTAATGTTCTTTGTATAATTGATTCGCCAACCAAGCTACGGGTTTGTAAGGTACCGTTTCGTTGATAAAAACTACGCCTCTTCGATAGGTATCGCCAACCTTTCGCCTAACGTAAAATCGTAAATTTATCTCTTCAAAGGTTCCCATAAGCGGAATGGGAATGTTAAATATTCTGCAGCGCTTAAAAATAAATCCCACAAGACTCACGTAGGCTTTTCCATCGTATAGATCTAACTCCACCCCCTGAGGCAGGAAAGGCATAAGTATATCCGCATCAATGTTGTAGTTTGCCATGATTAGGTTTTCCCACCGTGCCTTCAAAAAAGTCTTTACCATGTTTTAATTAGTTATGTGAGCCCTCTGCGTGGAAATACCGGTAAAACTGACCACCCTAAACCAGCACAAATTGACCCTTCAAAAATACTGAATTTAATCGATTTTAACTCCTCGGTTATCCCCTGTTTTCGGTATCAATTTCAGTCTGATTTTGAAGGGTCAATTTGTCCGATTGTTCCAACCAACACCCGTAACCCTTTATTGATTTTTTAAAAGGGGTTACCAGTTAGCTAACAAAAGTGGTTTACTCATACTCACAAATTGTTGATTTTCAAGGGCATCTTATATATTTATGGGATTAATTGCATGAATTGGGATTAAAGTTTTTTATTTGGTTATTTATTGTTTGATTTGGAATAAAAATAATTAATCTCATGAATAATTCTCAATTCTTAGTAAATAAATATTCGCATTTGTGTATTACCATCATATCCTTAATAGGATTTTCCCAACTAAATGCCGCAGCGCCAGAGGCTTCTTCAGTTTCAGCAACAAGGGTAACATATTTTGAAGCGAAGCTGAACGCCAGAGTAAATCCCAAAAGTTTGAGTACTACCATTAGTTTTGAGTTTGGAACAACTACATCTTATGGTAATTCGGTTAGTATAACTGGTACCTCTTCTGGTAGCGTTACACTATTTAAATCAATCAACATTTCAGGTCTTATACCAGGCGGTGTATATCATTATCGGGTAAAAGCATTTAATAAAGATGGCACAACCTATGGAAAAGATAGGGTATTTGTAACAGGTAGTAATTTTTCAAAAGCGTCCCATGGAAATCAATCTCTTTATGTAGGCGATAATGGATTGGTGTATTCGTGCGGTAGTAACACCTACGGTCAATTGGGCGATAGTACTAAAACGAATAGAAAAACTCCAGTGCAAGTATTGAAAGGTGCTTACAGTGGTACAAAGTACTTGGGTGACAACAAGAATAATCCAATCATTGCGGTTTCTTCAGGCGCAAATTCAAATATGGCCTTGGCTGCGGATGGATCTGTATTTACTTGGGGTGATAACTCCTACGGTCAACTGGGCGATAATACCAAAACTGCCACATTGACCCCAGTGCAAGTATTAAAAGGCGCTTACAGCGGTACTACTTATTTAGGCGATAATAAGAACAATCCCATTATCACTATTTTCGGAAGTGTATTCCATAACATGGCCGTAGCTGCCGATGGAACAGTATTCACATGGGGCTATAATGGCTACTATGAGTTGGGCGATAATACTTATATCGATAAATCAACTCCAATTCAACCGCTTACAGGAGCGTATAATGGCACCACTTATTTGGGTGATAATAAGAATAATCCCATCGTCGCTGTTTGTGCAAATGTTTACCACAACATAGCCCTGGCTGCGGATGGATCTGTCTACACTTGGGGTTATAACGGTTGGGGTAATTTAGGCGATGGCACAACCAATGATGGAAAAATTCCACTTCAAGTATTAAATGGTGCGTATAGCGGTACTTCCTATTTGGGCGACAATAGCAATAATCCAATGATCGGTGTTTCGGTAGGGAAATATCACAGTATGGCCTTGGCTGCAAATGGTACCGTATTTACTTGGGGTTGGAATCCCTATGGTCAATTAGGCGATAATACGACAACCGATAAATCAACTCCAGAGATAGTATTAAAAGGTGACTACAGTGGCTCAACCTCTTTGGGCGATAATACCAACAATCCCATTATTTCTGTATCCGGAGGGACATATCACAGTAGCGCCATGGCCGTGAACGGAACATTATATACTTGGGGATATAATGGCTATGGTCAATTGGGCGATAGTACTAAAACTAGTCAATCAACGCCAGTGAAAGTGTTAAAAGGAGATTATAATGGTACAAGGTATTTGAGTGATAATAAGAATAACCCCATTGTTGCCGTTTCTTCAGGAGAAACTTCTATCGCCGTTATGGCTGACGATGGCACGGTTTACGCTTGGGGTGATAACGGCGTTGGTCAATTGGGGGATAATACTACTACCAACAAATCGATCCCTGTTAAAGTGCTTGGTGTTGGTGGAAGTGGCGTATTAGATTTGATTACCTACATTCCTAAGAATTTTTTGGGTAGCGATATCAAATCCTGCGGTGTAAACGATAAAAAATTATCGTCGTCAATAAACTTTAGCAAGTACAAATGGAGCACGGGTGCAACCACTGCAACGATTACAGTAATATCTACCGGTTCATATATTTTAGAGGGGTCCAATAGCGCCGGAGATAAGGCCTTGGATACCATTTTTGTTTCAATCATCAATGGTAAAATATCACCCAAAGACACACTTGAATGTAGTGGTAAATCGGTGGTCATGCGGGCCAATGAAACTGGCACGAGTGCCTCAAATGCCAAATATCCGTTAAAATATACCTGGTCTACCAATGACACGGGTAAAACCACACTTGTAAATACGCTGGGGGTTTCAAAAGTAAAAATCACGGTAAGCAACGGCCTAATGACTTGTAAAGACTCAACTACATTAAGGATTACAAATACAAAGTTCAATTTCAAAAAGGATACTTTACTATTCACTGCTTGTATAAAAGATAGTCTGCGCTTGAGTATCGGCAAACCATGGCGAGAAGTGCGTTGGGGAAATAGTCAAAAAGACAGTATCAGAAAGGATAGCGTGATTTATTTAAAGACAACAGATCAATATAGGGTTCGGGTGAAGGATTCGCTGGGATGCTATGCCTATGATACAATCTATTTTTTAAATCCGGGCCCATTATGGACCAGTGTGGACAGCGTGTTTAACCTGAATTGCTACAGGGATTCAAATGGTCGAATTTATACAACGAGCTATGATGGATTTAAGCCATATACGTATCAATGGAACGATTCAAAACAAAGTACCACGACCAAACTTGAAGGCATCCCTCGAGGCAATTATAAGCTCGTGGTGAAGGATTTTTATGGCTGTACAGATACGCTCAATCAGAACATCGGAAGCCCCAGTGAAATGTTGCTCACAGTTTCAAGAAAAGACACTGTAAAATGCTATGGGGGATCGGATGGCAGTATTGTAACGGATATTTCTGGTGGGTCATGGCCTTATAAGTATCAATGGAATGATATAAAGAAACAAACCACTGCTACTGCCAAAGATTTAAGTGCGGGTAACTATAAAGTGGTGGGCACAGACGCCATTGGCTGTAAAGATTCAATCAAAGTGGAACTTCTTGGCCCCGCTAGATCGCTTACTATAAAGGCCACTGATAGTGTGGTGTGCCAGGGTGCTATGATTACATTGACAGGCATGGGCGCCAAAACGTATTTTTGGTATGATGACGGCCGCCATCCTGCGGGAATAAAAAATGGAGTACCTTTCGATATCTATTCAAGCAGCGGTAAGAATATTTACAAATTGACCGGCATCAACGCCATCGGTTGCGTGGATACATTGCTTGTTGAAATTCTGGTGAACGACTTACCTAAAATCGATACAATGTATGGTCCTACAAAAACAATAGCACCAAATACAACGTATAATTATTCAGTAACTCAGAAGTCAGGTGAGAGTTATTCATGGTTGGTAAGCAATGGCAGCATCGTATCAGGCCAGGGTACAAATGCTGTAGGCATTCAGTGGGCGGGAGACGGTCTCGGGAGCGTGAGTGTAATAGCCACGAATGCCAATAAATGTATAGATACGGCGGTACTGCAGACCCTTGTTGGTGGTGTGGCTGTAAAAGAGTTTGGTAAATCGAGTCAGTTCCAAATCTATCCGAATCCTACGAACGGGCAGTTCATTTTGGTGGGTGAGAACCTTAACAATGCGAGTGTGGTTGTGATGGATATGTTGGGCAAGGTGGTGGATAAGCGGGTGTCGATTCAGGGCAACCAGGCCGACTTCAGCACCTCAGACTGGGCTAAGGGCATATATACGGTGGTAATTACTCAGGGCGATGCCAAAGCCACCATGAAGGTGGTGGTGTATTAATGGGGTTCCTTGAATCCTTATTAAAATAGTTGTTGTTTAACATACAATTACCTAAGTTGCGGGCAGCACAAAAACTCTTTGTCCAGCAACAAATACAACCTTATGAAAAAATCATCCCTTTTGTTTGGATTCTTTGCAACATTTACCCTCGCAGCGCAATCCCAAAACAACCCCAGCGTGAATACTAACTCATCAGATTCCATCGAAAAACCGATGGACGAAGTGGTGGTCATAGGCTATGCCACAGCAAAAAAGAAAGACCTTACCGGTGCGATGTCGTCAATAAAAGGCAGTGAACTCGCTGCACAACCCGTTCTAACAGCCACCCAAGCACTTCAATCCAAAATGGCCGGTGTACAAATCACCAACTCGGGCGCACCCGGTTCTTCACCCAACGTGAGAATTCGTGGAACCGGCTCGGTAATCGGTGGCGCAGAGCCCCTTTACGTTGTGGATGGAGTAATCACAGACGACATTCGAAACATCAATACGGCAGACATCTTGTCCATTGATGTGCTCAAAGACGCTTCCTCCACGGCCATTTACGGTGTGCGTGCAGCTAACGGTGTGATCCTCATCACCACCAAACGCGGCGGATCTGGCAAACCAAAACTCTCCTACGACGGTTACGCAGGCGTTAAAATGATGGCCAACAAAATCGCCATGGCCCGCCCTGGAACTTTCTCCAATTACTCCAACGAAGCCGCCGGCACCAATGCCATTTTGAAATCTGATATCAACGGCGAAACCGATTGGTTCGAAACCCTCACCCGCCCTGGCAACATGAACAACCACAACCTGAGCATGAGCGGCGGCTCAGAATCTACCTCATACCTGTTCTCGGTGAACTATTTCAATGAAAATGGAATCCTGAAAGACAATAACTACGAACGTGTATCAATCCGCTCCAACAACGAATACAGAATCTCCGATCGGTTGAAATTCGGAAACAACATCTCCCTCTCACGCTGGAACTCAAACAATAAACCTTTCAGCTTATTCACAGACGCCTATAATGCCGCACCCATATATAACGCTAAAAATGAAGATGGTACCTACGGCTTTACCACGCTGAGCGATGTGGGCAACCCCCTGGCAAAACTCGAATATACCGATGATAAAACTTGGGGCAATCGCTTCATGGGCAACTTCTTCACAGACATCCACCTAAAGAAAAACCTGAAATTTAGAAGTTCTTACGGGCTTGATTACGACAACAGTAGGGGCGCCAACTACCAACAGAGATTTCGCGTTTCTCCCACCCAAAAATACGATACCACCACTCTCACACAGAGCGAAACGGAGCGATACCGATGGATCTGGGACAATACCCTCACTTATTCACCCACCCTCAAAAAAGGAGACGGTATGCAAATTTTGGCGGGTCACACTGCAGAGCGATATGACGGTTTTGAGCAATCTTTCCGATTAGACGGCGTGCCCTCAGGCAAACAATACCGATACCTAAATACGGGAAGAGACCCCATCCAAGGCATCATCAATTACCAAAGACCCATCGCCGACTACGGCCGAAGAGAATCATACTTGGGACGTGTGAGCTACAACTACCAAAGCAAATACATGCTTAATGCTTCTTTTAGAAGGGACGGATCATCCAAATTCCCGATCCAAAATCGCTGGGGCAATTTCCCATCAGTGGGTTTGGGATGGATGGTGAGCAACGAGAACTTTATGAAGAATTTTCGCACCATCACCTCTCTCAAAGTAAGGGGCAGTTGGGGCAGAGTGGGCAATGACCGCATCAATCCTTCCGAATTTGTAACGTTGTTGAGCACAGGCCTCAGCGCAGTTTTTGGCGATCAAGTGGTTTTTGGATCTACTATCGCCGAAATCAAAGACCCCAACCTCAAATGGGAAACCACCGAAGAGATCGATTTGGGTATTGATTTCGAGGCGATGAACGGACACATTGCAGGCGTAATTGATATTTACAACAAAAAAACCATTGGCGCATTGTTCAACATCCCACTGCCCGGTGGATTGGGCGATAACAACAACTCCATGCTCACCAATGCCGCCGATATCCTGAACCGAGGTCTTGAAGTTTCGCTTCGATACAACAAGAACAGCAAAGGCAAATTCAATTACAGCTTGGGTGTGAATGCCACCTTCAACCACAACGAAGTATTGGGACTCGGCAATGGTTTGCCCACAAATTTTGGCAGCTTGCGAAACGGAGAATTTGCAACACGCGTGGCCACCGGACAAGCCATCGGAAGTTTCTGGGTATACGAAACCCAAGGCGTTTTCCAAACCCAAGCAGAAGTAGACGCAGTGCCGCATTTCTTGGGAACTCAACCCGGCGATTTCAAAGTCATCGACCAAAACAAAGATGGCAAAATCAATGATTTAGACAGGATTTACTTAGGATCTTACCAACCCAAGTGCTTCATGGGAATGAACGGCAGTTTCAAATATTCCAATTGGGATCTAAATATCGACCTGTTGGGGAACTTTGGAAACAAAGTCTTCAATGGCAAGAAAACCGTGAGATACGGAGGCAATTACAACATCGAAAAAGCCGTGGCCGATGCCCGTTGGACCCCCACTAACGGAACCAACACCGCACCCCGCGCCTTCAACGGCGTGCCCAAACCTACAGATTATTTCGTGGAAAGCGGAAGCTTCGTGCGACTCAACAACCTAACTATAGGGTACAACCTACCTGCCAAAATCGCCAAAAAATCCAAAGTACAAGGCTATAGGTTCTTTGTCACCGCACAGAACGCATTCACTTGGAAAAAATTCAGCGGATTCAGCGCAGAACTGCCCGGCAATCCCGCCGATGCAGGTATCGAACTCGATATTTATCCAACATCATCCACCTTCCTCACCGGTTTGTCTATCCAATTCTAACCCAAGCAATCACAAAGTATGAAAAAACATTTCAACACGGCGAAAACCTTCACCTTGGGCGCAATGGCCATCTGCACCCTCAGCATGACCATGATGGGATGCAGGAAAGACTTCCTCAATGAAACCCCCAGGGTACAAACCCCAGACGACTACTTTAATTCCAATACCAACGCGGCACAAGAATTGGTTACCGCCATCTACTCCAAACTGTACGATTGGCAGCAACACGGATTTTCGTGGATAGGCATTACATCCATCGCCTCAGATGAAGGGGAAAAAGGCAGCGATCCGGGTGATACTGGATCAGACAAAGACCAAATGGACAACCTCAGTTGGTCGCCCACCGCCATCAGCTTTGGCGAAGTGTGGGAATCCAATTTCGAAGGTATCGCCAGGGCAAACAAAGCCATTGATTTACTACCAACGATCGACATTGGTGCCGCCCAAAGAGATCAACTCATTGGTGAATCTCGCCTTTTGCGAGCCTATTTCTACTGGAACCTCGTAAGAAGTTTCGGCGGGGTACCACTAATCCCCAAAGTGCCAAAGACCGCAGCAGAAATCGAAGCACTCAATTATAGGGCTACTGCGGACCAAATTTACGATTTCATTGATGCCGACCTAGAATTTGCCGCGGCAACACTGCCTGCGTCACAGCTATCTGCTCAAACCGGACGAGTTACATCCGGTGCGGCAAAAGCCCTGTTGGCAAAATCGTCGCTGTACCGCAAACGCTATGGCAAGGCAGAATCACTCTGCGCCGAAATCATCGCTTCAAATACCTACTCATTGTATGCCGATTACAGCAAACTCTTCCGCGAAGTGGGTGAATTTTGCAGCGAATCCATCTGGGAAATTAATTGCAAAAGCACAGCACCCGCCAAGGCCATCGAAGGCTACTTCGTGGTTCAAGCACCCCGTGGAACAGGGGGTTTAGGGTGGGGATTCAATACGCCAACAGCCACGCTCATTGCGGCATTTGAAACGGGCGATGTAAGGAAAACGTCTACTTTCTTCTCTCGGGGCGATGTGCTTTGGGATGGATATGTTTGCAACAATGCAGCACCCAATGCATACTACAACTACAAAAGCTATGTATCCCAAACCATGGAAAGTTGGGGAAACAACGATTGGCTCGCCAACAAGAATTTACGCGTTTTACGCTATGCCGATGTGCTATTGATTCACGCCGAAGTCGCCAACGAAAATGGTAAAACCGCCGACGCCATTAAATCACTCAATTTAGTGCGCACCCGTGCAGGCCTTCCCAATACCACCGCCACCTCGCAGGCCGAAGTTCGCGAGGCCATCTACAAAGAACGATTTGTAGAGTTTGCCATGGAACACGATCGCGTGTTTGATCTGCGCCGACAAGGTAGAGCCGGTTCTGTGATGAGAACCCATGGTAAAAACTACATTGACGGGGTACATGATTTGTATCCCATTCCTCAGCGACAAATCGACCTCAGTGGTGGTAAAATGACGCAAAACCCCGGATATTAAAAAAACAAACCCTAATATTGTATCAAAATGAAAAAAATGAAATTATTCCCATTGGCAGTGCTGTTAGCAGCCTCTGCCCTCACATTTACCTTTACCTCTTGCGACGAAGACAACGACGACGAAGACAACAATGCCAGCGGCTACAAAGCCTCTGACGAAGTGGCCTCTACCAACTTGGTTGCCAAGTTTTCATTCGAAAACAACGTAGATGATACCAAAGGCAACATCACTGGCGGTACATCATCTGGAACTAGCTTCATCGCCGGTGCCAAAGGCCAAGCCTGGAAAGGCAATACCAACGGCTACGTGTTGTATACCGGTGTAAGCTCTGCCATCAGTGGCTTGCAATCTGTAACCATCTCTTCTTGGGTGAAAACCTCTGCCCATAACGATGGTGCTGAATCTTGGTTCCAATTGTTGAACGATTCTAACTGGATCGGCAACTTATTCATTTTACAGGAGAACGGTGCCGCTGGCAGTGATTCTATACGCATCAAATTTACTATGAATAGTTGGAACGCAACTGCATGGAAGGAACAATGGACCGAATTGGGTGGTGAAAACCGCATCAAAATTGGCAACGATGAATGGCACCATGTGGTTTGCTCTTACGATGCAGCTACCTCAAAGTTGGCTGTTTACGTGGATGGCGCCAAGCGCAATTTGCCTGCCAACGTAACCGACAAATACCAAGACGACCCCACCAAAGGTGGCGCTCCATTGGGCAACTTGGCGTTCAAGAATGCCACCAAATTCGTTTTTGGCTGCTACAAACAAAACTTGCCAGGTGGTGCTCCAGATAGTTGGATGAAGAACTACGATGGTGGCTTGGATGAATTCCGTATCTACAGCAAAGCATTGGCCGATGCCGATGTAAAAGCCTTGTACGACTTGGAAAAAGCCGGAAAATAATCATACCTCAACCCTTTTGCTTTGCGGGCCCATTCATTCCTTGAATGGGCCCGCTTTTTTTTGGAAAAAATTTGCCCCGGAATGCCATAAAACAAGGGAGTTTTCGTAATTTAGAATCTTCAAACATCATGGTATTTTTCCGTCGCTTCGCTCCCCTTCTTTTCGCATTATCTATGGCAATATTCACGGCTTCCTGCGAGAAGGAAACCCCACCACCAGCGGCCAAACCCAACGGCATCATGCTCACCGTGTTTCACATCAACGATGCCCCCACCAGCGGAAAATCCAACGGCATCCCCCTCAACTCAACCTTTACCCTCTACTTCTCCAACGCCCTCGATACCCTCTCGGCCAAAGAGCACATCGCTGTGAAAGAAAAAGGCTACGACCCCATCGCCCTAAATTACAAGTTCTTCAAAGGCGATAGCGCGGTAAAACTCATCCCCAAAACCACCCTAAAAACCGGCACCGGATATGTAGTCGCCATCAACACAGCCCTCAAATCCAAAGTGGGCACAAACCCTGCCTACTATGTGGGCATCTCTGTGGGGACAATGATGGATACCACCGACAAATTTCCCCGCATCTCCGACGAAGCCCTGCTCGATAGCATCCAATACAATACCTTCCAATACTTCTGGAATTATGCCCACCCCAACAGCGGCCTCGCCCGTGAAAGAAATACCTCAGGCGACCTCGTTACTTCTGGGGGCTCTGGTATGGGCATTATGGCCATCATCGCCGGCATCAACCGCGGATTCATCACACGCGCCCAAGGCCTCGCCCGCATCCAAAAAACGACCAACTTCCTCCAAAACACCGCCCAAACCTTCCACGGCGCCTACCCCCATTGGCTCGATGGAAACAACGGCAAAGTCATCCCCTTCTCTAGCGATGACAACGGGGGCGACCTCGTAGAAACCTCCTACCTCATCCAAGGGCTACTCACCGCAAGGGCCTATTTCGATCAATCCAGTACCGATGAAACCCAACTTCGCAGCAATATCACTGCCATTTGGGAAAACGTAGAATGGGATTGGTACACCAAAAGCAATAGCGGTTCGCTCTACTGGCACTGGAGCCCATCGCTCGGTTGGAAAATGAACATGACCATCCGCGGATGGAACGAATGCCTCATCACTTACGTACTCGCAGCAAGCAGTCCCACCCACCCCATCAACCTATCCACCTATCAAAAAGGATGGGCCAACAACGGTAGCATGAAAAACGGTAGCAGCTTCTATGGATTTCAATTGCCCCTGGGCGAAAACCTCGGCGGACCGCTATTCTTCTCACACTATAGTTTCCTTGGATTAGACCCTCGTGGACTCAGCGACGCCTATGCCAACTACGAAACCCAAACCACCAACCACAGTAAAATCAACCACGCCTACTGCAAAGCCAATCCGCGACAGCATTATGGCTATTCTGATCAGTGTTGGGGACTCACCGCGTCCGACAACAATTCGGGTTACAGCGCGCATTCTCCCAGCAACGATCTCGGCGTAATATCGCCCACAGCGGCACTCAGCTCCATGCCATATACCCCCACCGAATCCATGAAAGCCGCCCGCTTTTTCTATTACAAACTGGGCGATAAAATATGGAGAACCCAAGGCTTCACCGATGCCTTCAATCTCAATGTGGGCTGGTTCGCCACCTCCTTCTTGGCCATCGACCAAGGTCCGATTGTGGTGATGATCGAAAACCACCGCTCTCAACTGCTTTGGAAGACATTTACATCAGACACTGAAGTGAAAGCCGGACTCAAAAAACTCCAATTCACGGCCCCCTACCTGTAATTTCACCATGGCCCAAACTCGTTATAAACAAATAAACCACCCAGGTTCCCCCAAACAACCGTTGGCGCGGACTACACCCAAATTATTCCGGGCCATCGCCTCAGCCCTTTTGCTGTTCGGAAGCTGTTGCCAAATTCAAGCGTTTTCAACCACACCGCCCAACCCCATCCAAGATAGCATCCTCATGGATTCTGTCCAAAAACAAACCATTCAATACTTCTGGCAATTTGCCCACCCCACCTCTGGATTGGCCCGGGAACGCAGCAACGTCGCCTACGATTATGGCAACGAAGTAGTCACTACCGGCGGATCCGGCATGGGCTTTATGGCGCTCATCGTGGGTGTAGAACGCGGATGGCTAAAGCGCGAAGAAGTGGTCGCCCACCTACTCAAATCCTTGAAATTCTTAGCTAAAGCCGACCACTACCACGGCATCTTCCCACACTGGCTCAACGGCGAAACCGGAAATACTATTCCCTTTTCCCGTAAAGACGATGGCGGGGATTTAGTAGAATCAGCCTACCTCTTCCAAGGATTACTCTGCGCACGGGCTTATTTCAATCAAACATCAGCCCAAGAAACAGAACTCCGCAATCGCATTACGTGGCTCTGGAGTGACTGCGAATGGAACTGGTATACCCAAAACCAAAACACCCTCTATTGGCATTGGAGTCCCAACAACGGCTGGAGCATGAAGCACAAAATTCAAGGTTGGAATGAATGCCTCATCGCCTACGTCATGGCTGCATCCCACCCCCGCTTCGCCATCTCCCCCAAAGTCTATCACAAAGGATGGACCGCCGGCAACCACTTCAAAAATGGCAAAACCTACCTCGATGTCACTCTCCCGCTGGGCTTCGATTACGGTGGACCGCTCTTCTTCTCACACTATAGCTTTTTGGGTTTGAATCCCATCGGACTCAAAGACCGATACGCCAATTATTTCGAGCAAAATGTGGCCCATACCCTCATCAATTACAAACACTGTCAAGAAAATACTCTAAAATTCAAAGGATACGGCCCTGGATGCTGGGGATTAACCGCCTCGGACAACCATTTGGGCTATGCAGCGCATTCGCCAACCGAAGATTTAGGGGTTATTTCTCCCACCGCAGCCCTGTCCGCCATGCCCTATTTACCTGAACAAAGCCTCTCTGCCCTGCGAAATTTCTTTGATGTGGATTCGATGCGATCGCTCTTCCCCCCTGGTGACACAACCCGTGTATCCTCCCTGAACAATGTCAGCGGCAGCGCCAACCGATACGTTAATACTCAGCCAAATGAAAATCCAATTTGGGGACCCTACGGCTTCCGCGACGCCTTCTGCGCCAAAGAAAACTGGGTCGCCAACAGCTACCTCGCCATCGACCAAGGTCCGATCGTTGTCATGATCGAAAACTATCGCTCTGGCCTGCTTTGGAACCTATTTATGAGCATTCCCGAGATCCAACATGGACTCAAAACCCTAGATTTTACATCGCCCCATATCAAACCTTAACCCCTCAGCTACACAGTACATGTCACGCATAATCACATCCCTAATCGCCCTCAGCGCAGCCTCCTTCGCGGTAGCGCAGTCTACCAAAACCAAACCTGCAAAAACCGCCAGCACCGCCAATACAGCCTCGTCTCAGACCGTCAATCGGTTGAACTTTCCAGATACCATCGGTATGCATAAGTACGTATCGGACCTCATGGCCAAAATGACCTTGGAGGAAAAAATCGGGCAGTTGAACCTACCCACGGTGGGTTTTGATGTAACCGGACCGGTGCTGTCGAAAGACGTGGAAGGCAAAATCCAAAAAGGCATGGTTGGTGGTGTATTCAACACCTTCACACCAGTAGCCGTGCGCAAACTGCAGCAAAAAGCCATCAAAGAAACCCGCCTAGGCATACCGCTGTTGTTTGGGTTTGATGTGATACACGGACATCGCACCATATTCCCCATTCCCTTGGGATTGAGCTGTACCTGGAACATGAATTTGGTGGAACAAACCGCCAAAGTAGCCGCTGTGGAAGCCACCGCAGACGGACTAAATTGGACTTTTTCGCCGATGGTAGACATCGCCCGTGATCCGCGTTGGGGACGGGTGAGCGAAGGCGCCGGTGAAGACCCCTATTTGGGTTCAGCCGTGGGTGCAGCCATGGTAAAAGGCTACCAAGGACAACAACAATTCCAACTCAATCAGCCCAATAACATCTTGGCCTGTGTGAAACATTTCGGATTGTATGGCGCCGCCGAAGCGGGTCGCGATTACAACACTGTGGACATGAGCACCTACAAAATGTACAACGACTATTTTCCGCCGTATAAGGCTTGCATAGACGCCGGCGTGGGCTCAGCGATGGCATCGTTCAACGACATCAACGGCACCCCCGCCACCTGCAATCGCTGGCTTTTGACCGATGTGTTGCGCAAAGAATGGGGCTTTAACGGAATGGTGAGCACGGATTATACAGGCATCGCTGAACTCATCAATCACGGCATGGGCGATGAAGTTACGGTGGCTGCTAGGTCGCTGTACGCCGGATCCGACATGGACATGGTCTCTGAATTGTTCCTCAACAAACTGCCCGAATTAGTGAAGAGCGGACAGGTGAGCAAATCCACCGTAGATTTGGCCTGTCGAAGAATTTTGGAAACGAAATATCGCTTGGGTTTGTTCCAAGACCCATACCGCAATCTCAACGACAAAGGCCCAGCGCAATATCACCTATCCAACGCACACCGTGATGTCGCGTATCAAGCGGCAGTGGAGTCATTTGTGTTGCTTCAGAACGGCCAAGGAGCACTCACCAAACCGTCTGATGGCGCGGCTTTCGAAACTAAAGCATACGCAAACCTTTTGCCCTTGAACCAAGGCGCAAAAATCGCATGGATTGGCCCTTTCATCAAAGACAAACGCAACCTCATCGGCAACTGGAGCGGCGCGGGCGATCATCAAAAAGCCATCAGTTTGTGGGAAGCTTTACACAAGGGCGCAAAATGGGACGGTCAACCCATACAGAGCAATGTACGTCAGCTCGATGATCTACCCAAAATAAGCATCGACAACCGAAATTTGGCTGGCGAAAACGATAATCAATATGCTATAGGATGCAACATGCTCGAAGAACCTGCTTTAATCGCTCGATTGAATGAACACGGTGGAATGATTGAAAAATCAGAAAAATCGCCCGAAACCTTAATTCAAGAAGCCGTGGCGCTGGCACAAAAATCCGATGTGGCGGTGGTATACCTCGGTGAAACCTTCGGCATGAGCGGTGAAGCTGCCAGCAGAAGCAACATCAAACTGCCCGAAAACCAGAAAGCCCTGTTGCGCGCGCTGGCCGCCACCGGCAAACCCATCGTGCTGTTGGTCATGACCGGTCGCCCCTTGGATTTGAGTGAGGAAGTGGGTTTGGCTACATCCATCTTGTTGACATGGTTCCCCGGTACCCAAGCGGGCATGGCTGTGCGCGACGTGCTGTTTGGTGAAACATCGCCCAGTGGAAAATTGACGATGACGTTTCCGCGGTCAGTTGGACAAGTTCCTATCTATTATAATGCAAAAAACACGGGCCGTCCGTACGACGAAAAGCAAAAGTATACCTCGAAGTATTTGGACATCTCTAATTCTCCATTATTTGCTTTCGGACATGGATTGAGCTACGGAACAACGGGGTTGGGCTGGGGTGATGGCAGTCAAAACAACGATACATTAACCTTAGATGCAACCCAAGCGAATGCCCAGGTGCAGTTTGTTATTTCCGCTGAAAATATTTCTGGGATGGCCCATTCGGAAATAATTCAGCTTTATACGCATCAGCGCAGCGCAACATTCACCAGACCGTTAAAGGAGTTGAAAGGCTTCCAGAAGATTGCGTGGGCTGTTGCCGCGAACAAATTCACAACGAACAATCTCTCAGCAGCAAAACAACCCGTTACTTTCACGATGGGCGCCAAGGATTTGTCGTATTTCGATGAAGCTGGCAAGCCCCTGCTGGAGGCTGGACTGTACGATGTTTGGATCGGAACTGCGTCAGACCAACTGTCTTTGCATAAGGTAGTCAAGGTGGTTCTATAAAACAAAGAAACCGTTGCAGGACAACGGTTTCGAAGGTATTGAAACAATGTGAAATTGAATCGGGCGGAGAGAGAGGGATTCGAACCCCCGGACCTGTAACAGTCAACGGTTTTCAAGACCGCCGCATTCGACCGCTCTGCCATCTCTCCGCGGCAAAAGTACGGTTTGAAAACCACCAACCAAAAAAAAAGTAAAAAAAATGTGAAACCCCCTATTTTATTGACTTGCAGGGCGTTATTTTGGCAAATCTGGGAGTTTTTC
>JBEEMF010000102.1:0-7109 GCA_041192805.1 Bacteroidota bacterium
GAAATCAAGCCCGCGATGCCAGAGGAGTTTGCGATTTTCGCTTACGACAACGATAAGCCGATTGGTTTTTTTGTCGCCATATTAGAAATCAATCAAGTTCTCAAGGATTTCAAGGGTTCGATGGGTTGGTGGCAAAAGATTCAGTTTATGTTAAATCGTGGAAAGATTGATAAAGCCAAGGGAATCGTATTTGGTATTGTGCCAAGTCATCATAATTTAGGGGTTGAAACAGGGTTGATTATCAAGTTTCATCAAGGCAATGCGATTGAAAAAAGAATGAATACGATGGAATTGGCTTGGGTGGGTGATTTTAATCCTAAGATGATCAGTATGTTGGAATCCTTGGGGGCAGTAAAGACTAAGGTTCATCACACATATAGGAAAGAAATTTCTGGAATAATTTTATTTTAGAGGGAATAATGGTATTTTTGCACCTCCTTTAACACAAGCAAAAGAAAATGATCTTGTAGCTCAGTTGGTAGAGCAATACACTTTTAATGTATGGGTCCTGGGTTCGAGTCCCAGCGGGATCACAAAAAATTTCTTTAACTAATTGAAAAACAGCCAGATATTATCTGGCTGTTTATGTTTTGTGCCAACATATGCGTCAACACATGTGTCAACATTCTTCACTGGGTATGTCGTTATGAAACAAAAAAGCCCCGGCAACGAAGTTGCCGGGGCTTTTGATATTTTAATCGTTGATCTTACTTGAACAATTCCAATACATCAAACAAACTACCACCCTTCGGTGCATTTGTATTTGCATTGATCTCGTCTTGAGGAACCATAAAACATCCCGGTAGAGAAGTTCCAGCGTATGGCTTAATACCAATGGCGTTTTTGGTTCTACGAAGGTCGCAGAAGGGCTCCAATTGGCCGAACAATGAAACATATTTCTCAACCATGATCTCACGACCTAAAGCCAAAGTTTCACTTGCGCCTTTTACCATTGCGGTTGGACCAAAATCAGACAATACATAAGCTTTGTATCCACCATAGTTTGCTTCATGCTCCTTACGGACATTGTTCAAATGGAACAAAGCATTCGCATTGTCGCCACCGCGAACATAACATTCAGCCATGATCAATTCGTTTTCTACATAAGAAACCATCGCGAAGTTAGAAGTAGGGGCAAAAATACCAGTGTACATGTTTGGATCCAAAGGCGTGTAATTGTCCGCTAAGAAATAATAATCAAAGCGCGCAGTTTCATCGGTTTTTGCATTGTTCTTGCTCGAGGTAGATGCGGTATCTAACATCCCTACGATAGGTGCGCCATCGCAAGAGATATATCCACCACGGTTCCAATCCAAGAAGTCGTAATACAAGTTCCAAGCCCCTGGAGATTCAGTGCTGTGATTAGCATACATGTCGGCACCAGCGCTAACACCATTTTTGGCAGCAGCCAAGGCACCCGCATAGTCGCCCATACGCAAATAAGCGCGAGCCTTCAATGTATTTGCAACCTCAGCCCAATCAAACGAACCAGCAAAAGCAGCGCTATAAGCAGTACCAGAAGTAAGATTTGCAGCCGAATCCAACAATGCGATACAATGCTTTGTAACATCCGACATTTTATCAAACTTAGGATTTGAAATCGCGTCGTTACAAGCCTCTTTATCGGGAATATCACCCCACAATCCAGATGCTGCAAGCAACAATTGCGCTTCGTTGATCATCGCAACGCCTAACAAAGATTTGTTGTTGGCTTTGGCGGCTTTGGCTTCAATCAAACGACATTGTGCGATACCCTCTGTGTAAAGGTTACTCCAAGGTGAATTGAAATCACCCGATGTCATATTGTATTGCGCATATGAGATGAACTGACGGTCATAGCCATTGAAATGACCTGCGAAAATTCCAGCCAATCGAGCGGCCTCACCTTCGTTCACGATTACGTTGGCCAACTCGGCCCCTGTAATCATCAATGTAGGATCAGAATCGCTAAACTGATTTGGGTTTGTTTTATTGATTTCGGTCATGTCTTTTTTACAAGATGACATACCCATCATCGCTGCAACACCTACCGAAAAAATGATTGATATTTTTTTCATTTTCGTAATTATTAAAGATTGAATTTAATATTAAATAAGTAAGATTTGGTACCAGGGTTGTTGAAGTAATCCAAACCGCGGCCGTTAGAAACACCTGTCAAGTTGGTTTCAGGATCAACACCGTCGAATTTGGTCCACAGTGCCAAGTTACGTCCGGTTACACCAATAGATATTCCACCTGGTACGCCCAAACTTCTGCACAAGCCATCAGGCAATGCATAGGTAGCGCTAAGTTCACGAATACGAACCCATGAAGCGTCTTTGATGAAAGATTCAGAAACTGATCCAAATCCACCGCCTAAGCCAGTATACCAAGATTGGTTCAACCAAACTTTACCATTGCCGTAATCTTCAAGATTACCACGACAAGTGTAAGTACCATCTGCATTTGTTAGAACAGAACCATTACCCGCAGTGGCTGCTCTTGCTGCGATCGTAGCACCGGTGTAGTCCTTAATTGTAGCAGCTTCGGCTGCAGATACTGTAAACTCGTTGGCTGATTCCGGTGTAATACCGAAATTGTTCAACACAGCGTACGTTCCACCCCACATTTGATTGCCTTGGCAAGTTTCAACCAAAAGATTGAATCCAACGCGCTTCACGTTACCGTTTACTCCTACAGAGCCACGGTAAGTAGGGTTGGGGTTACCAATTACGCCTTCTTGAGGTGCTGCTTGAGGGAAACCATTGGCATCCAAAACCAATTTTTCGCTTTCATCACGCAACCACTTTCCACCCCACATAGAACCCATCGCATAGCCTTTAACAGCACGAGAAGAAGTTCCTGTGAAACCAGCTAAGAATATTGAATTTGCACCACCGATATCATTTACCATGTTACGGTTTAGACCCAAATTGCCGTAAAGATTCAAAGTGACATTTTTGTTTTTGATCAAGTTGATGTTCAAATCAGCCTCGAAACCTTTATTTGAGATGTTTGCGGCATTTTTCCACTGACTAGAATAACCCGTAGAATTAGCTACAGTAACAGCCAATACAGCGCCATCGATCACGTTGCTGTAGTAGGTCAATCCCAAAGAAATTTTGTCTTTCAAGAATTTCAAATCAGCACCCAATTCCATCTCTGTTTTCATTTCAGGCTTGATATCAGGATTACCTTGGGTTGAGCTACGATAAATAGACCCACCATATTGAGACGCATCTAAATAATCGCCCCAACCTGACGCAGAACCAGCATTTACGTAGTTTGTATTCCAAATATATGCTGGAGGCGCAACACCCACACGGCCAGCTGAAGCACGCAATTTTCCATAAGAAAGCGCATCGCTCTTCAAGAAGTCTTTTGTGAATTCGTAGGCCAAACTCGCACTAGGAGATAGGAAGCGATTTTTGAAGGTTGATGATGCTTCAGACGCAGTAGTCAATTGCAAGAATAACTTGTCCTGCACATCAAAATCCAATACGGCATAAGCACGGTTGTTCTTTACTTGAGAATAAGAGTTGAACGGATCCATGTTTGCGCTGGTAGAGTTGATGAATGAATAACGATCTTGGTCGCGAATGATGAACTGCGATGCAGAACCACCAATGCTATAGAAACTGTTGTTGGTATATAAATAACCCACAGTTGTATTCATTTTGATGTTCTTATTCAACGCAAAATTGCTTTGGTTGATAAAGTGCATGCTCATTTCAGATTCCTGAATCATATTGTCCGTAAATGCACCATTGGCATAGCTGCCGGCAGAGTTCACTGGGAAATAAGTGATTCTGCGGTCGGTCGACATATCATATCCAGCACGAGCGATGAACTTAGAGTTCTTTTTCCACTGGTAACCCACTTCTGGAGTGATCATCACACGCATTACATCGGATGTGTTATTCTGTTCGTTGATCGTCCAACCTGGGTTATTGTATGTTGGAACAGCATTTCCTAAGTATCTGCGATAACCTCTGTGCGCGTTGAATGTAGGTACACCGCCCGCTGTGTAATAAGTTCCCTTATAGTCAGTGTTATCGTAATCCGGAGATGTACGCAAATAACCCAAGTAAAGTCCATCTAAGTTAGAACCCATCTGAATTCTGTTTGATGTTACTTTCGCCAAAGTTGAATTGAATCCAATGGACAGCTTATCACTCATGTTTTGTGTGAAATTCAAACGAGCAGAAGTCCTTCTGTAGTTTGAGTTACCGTTGATTACACCCGTCTGATTCCAATCGGCAACGCTAAAGAACACTGAACTCTTGTCCGTTGCATTTGAAATCGAAAGGTTGTTGTTCCATGTGGTTCCGTTACGGAAAACTTGGTCGCGGTTGGCATCGTTGTAAACGGTTTTATCACCCTTTTTGATGATTGGACGATAAATGTTGCCGCTTTCTGCCTCAAATCGCTGGCCCGACATATTTAGGGAGTCAGAGCCTGAACGAGAGCCAATACGATCTCCAAAGCTACCACCTGTGTTGGCAACCCATTTTCCGTTTGATCCTTGGCCAAATTTGCCTTGCTTTTCATATTCGCGGTTTACTTGGTCAATGCCTAAAGTAGAAGAAAATTCTACTTTCATTCCGCGCTTACCTCTTTTCGTGGTAATTACGATTACGCCATTGGCTGCACGAGTACCCCAAACTGCGGCGGCCGCTGCACCTTTTAATACTTCCATTGATTCGATGTCGGCCGGATTAATATCGTTCAAACGTGATTGCTGAACTACACCATCTGTTCCACCACCCCGACTTGAGTTACTTACAGGAATACCGTCTACAATAATCAGTGGTTGTGTACTTCCCGAGATTGTGTTCTGTCCACGAATCTGAATGTAAGCACCCGATCCCGGATCACCCGCATTTTTGGTGATTTGAACGTTTGAAGCCTTGCCTGTGAGGGCTTGGATTACGCCACTTTCCCCTGAGGAAACGAGGCCTTTGCCTTGGACTTGGGATACAGCATAACCCACTTTGCGAACACTATTGGTTGTTCCCACTGCAGTTACTGTAACCGTTCCAACATTGAGTGTGTCACCGTCCTGCTGTCCAGCGGGACTCGAGGTCTGTGCTTTCGCAATCGGAAAGCCACAAATCCCCATCACGACAATTACTAGAAGTTTTCTTTTCATAATGTTTGATTGGTTTGAAATGCAACCTTAATAAATTATTTGTGTTATTTTTCTATTAAATCAAGGTTTGAATCGATAAAAATCCCACAATTTAATAAGTGTCAATTCGACAATAATCTGGTCGAGGTTATGGGAATTTGCAATAAAATCTACCTTGGACGCGTTCAAAGGGTAGGTTTTGTGGAGATTATTATGTGGATAACATAATATTTAACACAATGGCTTAAAGCAATTTGTGGGGATGAAAAAAAATACGAAATTTGAATATGCGCTGGTTAAAAATTATCATGGCTTCGTTGGCCATATTCTTGATTGGAAATGTTGTTTCAAATGCTTCAGGACCATCTTCTGGTTACACGGGTGCTCCCAATGAAAACAACTGTACCAGTTGCCACTCTGGTTCTTCGGTAGTTACAAGCGGAACCCAATGGAATCGGGTTAGAATGAGCAGTAATATTCCCTCCACGGGATATTTATTAGACTCAACCTACACCGTCACAATTACGTATGCTGAATCAGGGATTTCTACATTCGGATTCCAACTCACAGCGTTGAGTTCCGATAGTTTAAAAGCATCCGGCACATTTGCTACCACCGATGCAAGAACTCAAAAAAATTCCGGTACGGTGAGTGGATTAACTCGCAATTACATTGAACATACCTCCACCGGAAATACCAAAGTTGGAACGGATAGTACTTCTTGGGTTTTCAAATGGAAGGCGCCTAGCAAGAACATGGGTGGTGTTACGTTTTATATCAATGTAAATGCTGCAGATGGGAACGGATCTAGTTCGGGTGATGTAATTTATGGCAAGTCATTCAAGATTTCTCAGAGTTCAAAATTGCCGGTTGCAAAAGCACGGTTAGTCGATACTCCCGCTTGTGCCAATGCGTTTCGTTTTGCCGGTTCAGCAACCAATAGCCCAACGTCATTTGAGTGGTTTACCTTTGATGCATCCGGGAAGTATAAACTCTTATCTAACAAGCAAAATCCAACCCTTTCTCAATTGGCGGGAAGTGTAAACAACGTAATTTACTTCAAGGCCTATAATTCCCTTGGAGAGTCTAATACGGTTAAATTAACATATACGGTAAATGATTCGCCGGTAAAATCAAAAGTATCGCCTACGGGATTAAATTATATCTGCTCAGGCGATTCACTGAAAATCACCGCGATTTCTCAATCTGCTTTGGGATATACCCAGCGATGGCTCCCAGTCAATAATTCCAAATTATCCCTATTTGTAAAGGACTCTGGCATGTATTTCAGCGAGTCGAAAAACAAAATTGGCTGTATCACTTACAGCGATACCATTCGGTTGAGTATCAAAAAACGTCCCACCATAAGCGCGGAATTCACCCCTTCAAAATCAGCGTATTGCGCGGGAAGTCTCATTATCTTGAAAGCCAAAGGTAGTTTTGCCGATTCCTTTGGAATCAATGTCAAAGGGCCATTTAAAACCGATACCCTAATTTCTTTGTCGGCCAAATCGGGTAACACTTTTACAAATGTGTATTCCAAATCTTCCAATGGCTGTGTTAGTTCTGCTTTAAAGAAGTCGTACGTTGTGGCTGATTCTTCTACTAAAGTGGTTGCGGCACCGTTTGACTTATCCATTACGGACGTTACATTCCGGTGGTACGCTCAAACTTCTGCCGTTCAGTATGAAGTCAGCAAAGACAGCGGAAAAACCTGGATCAAAACTAGCAATAGTGGAAAGGACACTTTTTACAACGTTTCCGCAGCCAATGCCTATTCTTTGCTCAAATTATGGGTTCGATACACGGTGAATACCGATTGTGGAGTGAGTCCGATTGCTGCCTTTTCTTCCTACACAAATGCTTGTAAGGAAGTCAAATACGTAATCGCTACCAACGGGACATCCAATTGTGTAGGTCAGAATCAAACGGTTTTACTGAGTGATTTGCCGAGCAAATTCAGTGTTTGGATCAACGGGAAATCGCAAGGCATGAAATC
>JBEEMF010000103.1:0-4357 GCA_041192805.1 Bacteroidota bacterium
GTGGAATTGGGGGGAGTCGAACCCCCGTCCGGCTATGCGACAGCAAGCGCTTTCTACATGTTTAGGGTGAGATTGATTTTCGAGAATCGGCCGGCTCTACCCTAGCCAACGTGATTCCTTAACCAACTTTGTAATGAGCCCCTGCGTTGATGGTTCAGGGTCATACCTGAGCGGGTCGACTACCCCTGACGAACATCGGCTCAGATAGAGACATTCGGGGTAGATGGCAATTACTTAATCATTCCGATTAGGCAGCCATGGCGTAATTAGATTCGCCTCTTAAAAGTTTGAAGGCTGAGATTTTGGTGCAAACCTCCCACGCACCACATGCTTACACTGCAACCAATCATCCCGTCGAATCCAGTCAACCCCATTACAGTTCCACAAATTTCGTCATTTTTCTTTTGATTCCTTAAAAAATTGATTTAATTCGTAAAAACTATATTTATACAAACCTATGAAAATGAGATTATTTGCTGTGATTTTTGTGGCGTTGGCTACTATGCAAGGATGTACCTACTCCGAAGGTCCAAGTTTGTCGTTCCGTTCTAAGGCAGGCCGTTTGGATGGTAGTTGGAATTGTACTTTTCTTGAATCAAAATCTGCACCCAAAACAGGAGATTCTCTAATCTATACTTTTGATAAAGAAGGTGTTGGCACCGCAGTAACCAAAACGCAAATTACACCGGGTATTTACAATACGGCTTCAATTGATTTGGCTTGGGTATGGGGTGAAACCAAAGAGAATATTAGTATCGAACAGACTTGGGCCGGTGTGAAATTGGGCACCAAAGTGTATCGCATTTTGCGCATGACCAACAAGGAAATGTGGTGGGAAAACCCATCCGACAAAACCAAGCGTATCGAATTTAGTCGGATCGACTAATTTATCCAGCCAACAGCTGAATCGTAAAACCCGCTTCCGAAACAGCGGCTATCACTTTGTGGCCCATTTCATTGGGACTGACCTCAGTTTCCACGGTTAGAATTTTTTCTGCGACTTCCGTATTCACTTGCCACGCGTCGATATCGTCGAGTGCATTGAGGAACGGCGTGACAGACTTGATACAGCCACCACAGTTGATGTTGGTTTTGAATTGAATTTGGTTCATGTTATTTTCTTTTTTGCGAGCCAGAGGCTGTTGAGTACGACGGAGATTGAGCTAAACGACATTGCAGCGCCAGCGATCATTGGGTTAAGTGCATATCCGAAAAGGGGATAGAAAATTCCCATGGCGAGTGGGATGGCTAGGACATTGTATCCAAAGGCCCATATCAGGTTGATGCGTATCGTTTTAAGGGTTTGTTTAGACAGTTCGATGGCTTTGGGAATTTGCGTGATTTGTCCGCCAGTTAGGGTGATTGCCGCCGATTCCATGGCCAGTGCTGAGCCTGTTCCCATTGCGAAACTGACATCAGATTTGGCCAGTGCTTGCGCATCGTTAATTCCATCGCCAACCATGGCTACAACACGGTTCTGAGATTGCAGCATTTGAATATAATCGAACTTTTGATTTGGCAGTGTTTCGGCCATCACGTGATTGATGTTGAGTTGATCGGCAACGGCCTTTGCTGTCTGAGCATTATCGCCGGTGAGCATATGAATTTGGATATCAAGGTCGCGCAGTGCTTGCAATGTTTGCGAGGCAGAATCTTTGATGGGATCTTTGATGCCGATGATGGCTAGGATCTGATTTTCTGTACTCAAAGCGATGGTCGTTTGGGCTTGATTCAGCAGCCGTTCCGAAATTTCTTGTGCCCTTTGATCGATGTTCAGGTTTGGTTTAGACGCAATCCATTTCCATGAACCGAGGTTGTAAGCAACATCATTGATTTGGGTGGTGATACCTTTGCCAGGCAGATTGGTGAAAGATTGGAGTTCGTAATTTGCGGCAGTTGCAACGGATTGCGACAGTCCAGCAATATGTTCGATAATGGCTTGGGCGAGTGGGTGCTCCGATTTACTTTCAATACTTTTTAGGATTTGCAAAATTTGTGTTTCGCTATGTTCGGCGGTCTGGAAAATTTGCATTTCGGCCACCATCGGTTTGCCTAGGGTAAGGGTTCCGGTTTTGTCGAACACGATGTCGGTAATTTTATTTGCCAATTCCAGCGCTTGCGCATCTTTGATCAGAATTCCATGTTTGGCACCTTTGCCGATGCCTACCATCAAAGCGGTTGGGGTAGCGAGTCCGAGTGCACAGGGACATGCGATGATTAGTACGTTGATGAAGGTGGTAAGGGCAAATTGGGGCGGTGTGTTGAAAGGGAAAAAGTACCAAAACAGTGCGGAAATGACGGCGATGAGGAAGACGGTTGGGACAAAGATGGATGAGATTCGATCGGCGAGTTTTTGAATTTCGGGTTTGGATCCTAGGGCTTGTTCCACGCGGGCAATGATTTGGGCGAGAAGGGTTTGGTTGCCAATTTTTTGAGCGAGTATTTTTAGCGTTCCTTGCTGATTTAGTGTCCCAGCGAAAACAGGACTGCCTTTTTCTTTGAGCGCGGGGATGGGTTCGCCGGTGATGGCGGATTCGTTGATGTAGGAGGATCCGGATCGCACTTTTCCATCTACAGGAATGCGTTCTCCGGGTTTAATAATTACGAAATCGCCCAGGATTATTTCGGCGGTGGGGATGGTGATTTCTATGTTGTTTCTGAGAACGGTTACTTGAGTGGGTTGCAAAGAAAGTAGGTCGTGAATGGCCTTTGCACTTTGGGTTTTGGCTCGTTCTTCTAGGAATTTTCCCAGTAGAATGAGGGTAATGATGACGGTGGCGGACTCGAAATAAAAGTGAGGGTGGTATCGGTGTGCGGATTGACCTGTTGCGTGGTGGTTAAGGGTAGGATTTGCATCGAAAAGAGACAGGTAATACAATACGACTTGATAGCTACTGTAGAGGAATGCGGTTGCGGTTGATAGTGCCACCAGGCTATCCATGTTGGTCTGTTGATGTTTGATTTTTTTGATGGCGTTGGTATAGAAATCGCGGCCACTGAAGAGGATAACGGGGAGGGAAAGTAGGAATTGGATGATGCCTTCATGGGGTATTTGGTTCATGAAGACCATGGAAATTAGGAAAATGGGTGCGGTGCAAAGAATGGCGATGCGGAGTTTTCGCTTTAGGGTGTTGAGGTGGGTGGCCGCGCGAAGCGCGGCCGCCTCAGTACCGCTGTCCGCCTCGTTCGTAACCAACTCATAACCAATCTCCTTCGCCGCCCCCCCCAATCGCCCTTCCTGGAGTTCTCCCTCGTTAAATTCTATATAAACCGACTGGTTGGGATAACTCACAACCACAGAAATTACACCTTCTAAACTGCCCAAATACGACTCCAAACTCACCGCACATGCAGCACATGTCATTCCCACCACGGGAAAAGTTCTATGTACGATCTGATTGTCTGAGCCTGTATTCATTCCTTCCTAAAATTAACCACGCATATTGGGTTGTCTGATTCCTTACGCTCCCCAAAGTTCGTAATTATTTCGCGCTTGTTGTCATTTGATTTTTTCTCCTTCATTTGATTATGGTCGCTTTCCCTTTCATTTATTTTCAGAACGACACTTATCGCCTATTTTTGAAGAAACGGATTGCGCAAAGCCATCAAGCCAGTTGAATCAGTGAACGTTGTCGATTTGGCTGCAGGTCATTATTGGATTCAGTTTACATCAAATCAAGGCGCGGTTTACTCAACCAAGTTGATGATTCAATAGCGTATATTCGCGACCGCGGATGCTGTTCAACTCAGTCATATATTGGTTTTTCCTGCCTTTGGTGTGGCTCACGTATTTTGTGTTGCCCATCAAGCAACGGTGGATTTGGTTGTTGCTGGCGAGTTATTTTTTTTACGGTTTTTGGAAGGTTGAGTTCGCTGGGTTGATGATGCTCACATCGGTGATCGACTGGTGGTGTGGCATGCGTGTGGAGCAGGATGGTTCGCTGGGTTGGAAGAAGTTTTGGCTGTGGTTTAGCATCGGTAGCAACCTCACCATGTTGTTTATGTTCAAGTACTTGGACTTTGCCTTGGGCGATTCGGCGATGGTGCGATGGATGAGCGATCACAACGCAACGGCCTGGATTGTTGAGTTGGGGAAATACACGATTCCGGCGGGGATTTCATTTTATACGTTTCAGAGTATCAGCTATGTGGTGGATGTGTATCGCGGACAGGAGAAAGCGGAGCACAATTTGCCCAAATTCATGCTGTATGTGTCGTTCTTTCCGCAGTTGGTTGCCGGTCCTATCGAGCGCTTTGGCAAGCTGCATTCTCAGTTGTTTGCGGAATATTCGCCTCGTTGGGAGGATGTGCGCAATGGGTTGAGGTTGGTAATTTACGGTTTGTTTTTGAAGGTGGC